>NZ_LMUY01000020.1:58777-130739 GCF_009765685.1 Acidisphaera sp. L21
TTTGGAGGAGATCGGCCACGCCTCCGTCACCCAGGACGGCAACCGCAAGCTCTACACCATCACCGAGGCCGGCCGCGCCCATTTCGACGCCAATCGCGAGCAGGGCATGATGATCCTGGAAACCCTCGCCCGTATCGGCGCCCGCATGGGCCAGGTGCGGGAGGCATTTGCCGGCGTTGACAGCGCCGACCCCAAGGCCGCCGACGAGCTGCACCAGGCCCGCCACGCCCTGAAGCACGCGCTGATGCGCAAGCAGGATTGCACCCCCGACGAAGCACGCCGCATCGCCGCGATCCTGGACCAGGCGACGGCCGAAATTCTGAAGCGGAAGGACAACGCATGAACATGCACACCCCGCTCCGCGTGCCCCTGCGCGTCCGCCACACTCTACGCCGCCGCCTGGTGCAGGTCGTGCGTGTGGAACAGCTCTCCCCCCGCATGCGCCGAATCACCTTTGGCGGGGCGGAGTTGGACGGCTTCACCACCCTCGCCCCCGACGACCACGTCAAGCTGTTCTTCCCCGCCCCTGGCCAGGACAAGCCCGACCTGCCGGTTTTCGGTCCCGACGGCCCCGTCTATGCCGAAGGCGCCACCCGCCCCGCGGTCCGCGACTACACCCCCCGCCGCTTCGACCCCGAAACACGGGAACTCGCGATCGAATTCGTCCTGCACGGCGACGGCCCGGCGGCCAGTTGGGCGGCCCAGGCTGCCCCCGGCCAATGGATCGGCATCGGCGGCCCCAAGGGATCGATCCTCTCGCCCGAAGGCTTCGGCACCTATCTGCTCGCCGGTGACGAAACCGCCCTCCCCGCCATCGCCCGCGCCCTGGAGGAAATGCCAGCCGGCCAGCGCGTCCACGCCCTCATCGAGGTCGCCGACCGCGAGGAGGAACGTCACCTCCCCACCGCCGCCAACGCCCGCATCACCTGGCTGCACCGCGGCGAAACCCCCGCCGAAGCCTCACCACTGCTGGAACAGGCCTTGCGCGCACTGGCCCTGCCGCCGGACGACACCTACGCCTGGCTCGCCGGCGAAATCGGCGTAATGCGCCAGCTTCGCACCTACCTGGTGGAGCAGGCCGGGCTCGCCCGCAGCCAGGTGCGCGCCGCCGGGTATTGGCGGGCAGGCGAAGCGGACTCCGGCGGCCGGCTGGACGGCTGACCGGCCCATTGTCGCCAAGGCCGATTTGGCGGATGCAGGACGATCAGTGTCGCCCGAGAGAACCCCGCATGTCGCGCCCCGCCCGCTCGCGCCACTCATGACCGGCAGCCTTCCCAGCCCCGGCCTCCTCGCCCTCGGCCTGGCCTTCGTCTTCATCGCCGCCCTCATTCGCGGCTTCACCGGCTTCGGCTTCAGCATCGCCGCCGTCCCCCTGCTGAGCCTCATCGTGCCACCCGCCCAAGCCGTGCCCATCGTGCTGGTCCTGCAATTGCTGGTCAGCGTGAACGGGTTCGTCCCGGCGGTCCGCATCTGCGACTGGCGCTCGGTCGGCTGGCTGGCCCTGGGCGCCGCGGTGGCAACGCCGCTGGGCGTGTGGAGCCTAGCCCATTTGCCCGCCTCCCCCGTCCGGTTGTGCATCGCCGCCATCGTGCTGCTGGCAGTCCTGGTGCTGGCCCGCGGCACCCGGGTCGGCCTGGTGGCGGGCCGCGGCATCCTCCCGTTCGGCATTGTGTCCGGCCTGTTCAACGGCCTGGCCGGAATGCCGGGTCCGCCGGTCATCGCATTCTACCTCGCCTCGCCAATCACCACCGGCGTGGCCCGAGCATCCATGATCGTGTTCTTCCTGGCGACCTCGATCTTCGCGCTCATCCCGCTCGCCACCCTGGGCATGCTCGGCTGGCCGATCGCGATCATGGCCCTGGCCGGTTTCCCCGCCGTCTGGGCTGGGTCATGGCTCGGCGCCCGGATGTACCGGGGCAGTTCGGACCAGCGCTACCGCATGGTGGCACTCGCCCTCCTCATCGTCACCGCCATCCTGGCCGCCGCCCGGGCCGTGCTGGACCTTATCGCTGCATCTGCATGATCTGATCCATCGGCAGCATGTTCTGGTTCAGATGCGACACGATCCACAGCGACCCGGCGATCACCAGGAACACGATCAACACGCCGAACGCCAGCGCCATCACGTTGTTGACATTGTCCGGCCCAGTCGTGATGTGCAGGAAAAACACCAAATGAACGCCCATCTGCGCCACGGCCAGCACCGCCAGCGCGATCGGAATGCTGGGCGCCCAAACCCAGCCCGTGCCGGCCACGACGAACGACACGACGGTCAGCAGCGTCGCAAGGCCCAACCCGATCAGATAGCCGCGAACCCCCTTGGCAATCTCCCGGTCATCGATCGGCTCGTCACCCGGCGCGATATCGGCTTGACGCGCATGCTCACTCATCGACCGGCTCCCATCAGATACACGACCGAGAACAACGCCACCCACACGATATCCAACGCATGCCAGAACAGGCTGAAGCATAGGACCCGCCTCAGAATGTCCGGCCGGAAGCCCTTGGCCCAAACCTGCGCCATCATCGTCAGCAGCCACAGCAGCCCGGCGGTCACGTGCAGCCCATGGCAGCCAACCAGCGTGAAGAATGCGGACAGGAATGCACTCCGGCTCGGCCCGGCGTCCCGCGCCACCAGCGACGTGAACTCCCGCAGCTCCAGCCCCAGGAACGTGGCGCCCAACACGAAGGTCACCGCCATCCCGCCATAGAACCAGGATTTCCGCCGCGCCCAAACGCCGATCGTGGCAATGCCGGAGGTGAAGCTGGACAACAGCAGGCACGCCGTCTCCCATGCCACGCCATGCAGGTCGAACAGATCGCGCCCGCTCGGCCCCTTCGCCGTGGCGTCCGTCAGCACCGCGTAGCTGGCGAAGAACGCCGCAAACATGATGATATCGCTCAGCAGGAAGATCCAGAACCCATACCCGGCGATAACCCGCTTGGACCCTGCCGCACGCGCCGCATGGCTCGGCGGCCCACTTCCCCCGGCGTGCCCAATATGGTTCGGATCCATCCCGGCGGTCGAGTGATGCCCGCTCATGACGAGGCCAACGCGGCATCTGAATGGGCCCGTATCGCCCTGCGATGAGCGCGATCGATCTTCGCCACCTCATCCGCGTCGATTTTGTATTCGGTCTCGTTCCGCCAGGCGAACACCACGAAGGTGGCATAGGCGCCGATCCCGCCCACGATGACCAGCCACCAGATATGCCAGATCAGCGCGAAGCCCATGAAGGTGGCGAAGAACGCACAGATCACGCCGGTCGGCGTATTGGCCGGCATCTCGATATCCTCGTACTCCGGCTCCTCGTTCGAATGCGCCTGATCACGCGCGTGCTGCTTGATGCCCCAATACGCGTCCTCGCCCTCTACATTCGGCAGAATGGCGAAGTTGAACGCCGGCGGTGGCGACGACGTCGCCCATTCCAGCGAACGGCCGTTCCACGGATCGCCCGTCTCGTCCCGCAACGACTCACGATGCCGGATGCTGACCACGAGCTGAGCGACTTGCAGCATGATGCCGCATAGGATCAGCGCCGCCCCGGCTGCCGCAGCGATCAGCCACGGATGCCATTCCGGCACGTCGTAATGCTGCATCCGCCGGGTCATCCCCATCAGCCCCAACACATAGAGCGGCATGAAGGCCAGATAGAACCCGACGATCCAGAACCAGAACGCTGCCCGGCCCAGCCGGTCATGCAGGCGAAAGCCGAACGCCTTCGGGAACCAGTACGTATATCCCGCGAACGACCCGAACAGCACGCCGCCGATGATGACGTTGTGGAAATGCGCCACCAGGAACAGGCTGTTATGCAGCACGAAATCCGCCGGAGGCACCGCCAGTAGCACGCCCGTCATCCCGCCGATCACGAAGGTGACGATGAACCCCAGCGACCACAACATCGGCACCGAATACACGATCCGGCCGCCGAACATCGTGAACAACCAATTGAACACCTTCACCCCTGTCGGCACGGCGATGATCATCGTCGTCACCGCGAAGATCCCGTTCACATCCGCCCCGGCGCCCATGGTGAAGAAGTGGTGCAGCCACACCATGAATGCCAGAATGCAGATCACCATCGTCGCCGCCACCATCGAACGATATCCGAACAGCGGCTTGCCGGAGAAGGTCGGGATGATTTCGGAGAAAATGCCGAATGCCGGCAAAATAAGGATGTAGACCTCCGGATGGCCCCAGGCCCAGATCAGGTTCATGAACATCATCACGTTCCCACCGGCCTCGTTGGTGAAGAAGTGGAACCCCAGATACCGGTCCAGCAACAGCATCGCCAGCGTCGCCGTCAAAATCGGGAACGCCGCCACGATCAGCAGATTGGACGCCAGCGTTGTCCAGCAGAACATCGGCATGCGCATATACGTCATGCCCGGCGCATGGATCTTCAGCACCGTCGTCACCAGGTTAACGCCCGACAGCAACGTGCCGACACCGGAGATCTGCAACGCCCACAGATAATAGTCGACGCCAACGCCGGGCGAATACGCGATCTCCGACAGTGGCGGATACGGCAACCACCCCGTGCGCGCGAATTCCCCCACCACCAGCGAAATATTCACCAGCAACGCCCCAGTCGCCGTCAGCCAGAAACTCACGGAGTTCAGTGTCGGAAACGCCACATCCCGCGCGCCAAGCTGCAGCGGCACGACGAAATTCATCAGCCCGATCACGAACGGCATGGCGACAAAGAAGATCATCAGCGTGCCATGCGCGGAGAAGATCTGGTCGTAATGCTCCGGCGGCAAATAACCCGGCGATTGAAACGCCAGCGCCTGCTGCGACCGCATCAGGATCGCATCGGAGAACCCGCGCAACAGCATCACCATCGCCAGCAAAGTGTACATCACGCCGATCCGCTTGTGATCGACGCTGGTGATCCACTCCCGCCACAGATACGGCAGCCATCCCTTTAGCACCACGAGGGCCATGACCCCGAAAATCCCCAGCGCCACCACGCCCGAGGCGATCATTGGGATCGGCTGGTCCAGTGGAACGGCAGCCCAGCTTAGTTTTCCGAACATGCTATTGCTCCGCCCTTGGTCCGGGCCCCGGTGGCAGTTCCTGCGACACGATCTTGTGGAACAGCGCCGGATCGATATCCCGATACAGCGAAGGCTTTACGTTGGTGCTTTGTTTCGCAAGGTCGGCATATCCTGCCGCGTCCAGCACCGGCCCAGTCCTGCGCGTGGCGTCGACCCAGCTTTGGAACTCCGCCGCCGGCACCGCGCGCATTTCAAAATGCATGTCGGAAAAACCGTCACCGCTGTAATGCGACGACATTCCAGCGAAATGACCCGGTGCATCCGCCTGCAGGTTCAACTGCGTCGTCATGCCGTTCATGGTGTAGATCATGCTGCCCAGTTGCGGCACGAAGAACGCGTTCATCACGCTGCCCGACGTCAATGCGAAATGCACCGGCGCCCCGGCCGGCACCACCAATTGATTGACGCTGGCGATATGCTGGTCCGGGTAGATGAACAGCCATTTCCAATCCAACGACACCGCCTGGATCTCGAGGGCAGGCTTGTCCGAGGCCAATTTCTGCGCCGGGTCCAACTCATGCGACGCGACCCAGGCGACACCGCCCAGCAACATGATCGTCAACAGCGGGATCGCCCAAACGATCAGCTCCAACTGCCCGGAATACGCCCATGTCGGCAGGTAGCGCGCCCGCGTGTTCGACGTTCGGAACCACCAGGCGACGCCCATCGTGGCAAGCAACGTCGGAACGACGATCGCCAGCATGATGGCCAGCGAGTCGATCAGGATCGTCCGTTCCGCGGTGCCAATTGGTCCCTTCGGGTCCAGCACGCCTCCGCAGGCCGTCAGCAGTATGGGACTCGCGCCAACCAGCGCGCGCCAAGCCCATCTACGACATCGCGTCGAAACGCCCATCCCTCGCCCCTATCTGGAAATCCACTGGAAGCGACCGATCCGACGTGGCTTCTTGCGTCCCCGAACGTGACGGGATGGGGGCAGTTTCAGCCGGGTTGCATGATGATTGGAATAACCCGCTACGTGGCTCGGTGCCTCATGCGAACGACACCGGCGGCGGCATGGCGGCGGGATCTAGGATGGCACCCTGCCCCCGCAAAATCGCCCGCACCGCCGCCGCGCGAGCCTCGCCCCCCCAGCCTTCGCCCGCCCGGGCATGGCAGGCCGCCGCCACCCCCGCCGCCTGCCCGGTGGCAAACGCCGTGCCCATCACCCGCAGCGACGCCCCCGCCTCCCGGTCCGCATCCGCCGTGCGCCCGGCCGCGAACAGATTGGGCGTATCCACCGACATCAGGCACGACAGCGGAATATCATAGGCGCCCTTACCCGGCGGATACGCGAACGAACTCTCGAAGCTCGTCCGGTCATGCCACTCCACCCCCCACGCGCCCAGCCCGATGCAATCCTCCGCCCGCTTTCCCGCCATCACATCCGCCCAGCGCAACTGCCCCTTGCTGTCGATGTGCCGGCTCTCCCGCGTGCCGAATTGCGGACCGGTGGAGGCGAGATACGCGCGCTCCCACCCCTTCAGCCCGCGCAGAATGTCCAGATAGATCCAGGCCTGCCGCCGGCCCTCCCGCTCCGCCCGCGCCATGCTGGCCGCGTCGCGCGGGTCGTAATCGGCCGAGGCCAGGTAGGCGACCACATCCCCCGACATCGGCAGCCGCGTGATGACGCTGCGGGTTTTCGTCACCGCCGCCCCCGCCAGCTTCGCCGCCTCGATCGCCTGGCTGACGGCAGCCGCCGACACATCCGCATCCGGCGCCACCCCGCCGAACCGCGTGCCCAGCGTGCCCAAATTCACCGCCCCACCATTGCCATACCGTGTCGCGGCCCCAGCATGCCAGGCCAGGTCACAATCGCCACTGGCATCGACGAACGCCGCCGCTGCCACCACGTGATCGCCGCCATGGTCGGTAAACCGGACCCGCCGCAGCACGCCACCCTCCCGCTCCGCGCCCGACACGAAGGCGTGCAACAGCACCTCGACCCCCGCTTCCGCGCACACTTCGTCATAGGCCCGCTTGGCCCCCTCCGGGTCGAACACCAGAAACACGCCGCGATGCCGCTGCGGCGGCGTCACCGCTCCCATCCCGCGCAATTTCGCCAGCACCAGGTCGGCAACCCCGCCCACCGCCTGCTGCGGCGCCTCACCCAGCGTATAGAGGCCGCAATAGGTCAGCACGTTGCGCATCGTGCCGGCGCCACCCAGGCAGCCCGCGGCCTCGATCAGCCCAACCCGCGCGCCGGCCTGCGCCGCCCCAACCGCGGCCCCAATCCCAGCCGCCCCGCCGCCAACCACCAGCACATCGAACGTCGGCACGGCTTAGGATTGGCCTTTGGCAATGACCTTGCTGACCACCGGCCAATATTGCGCGCCATACCCGGCGCCGATGGCCTCCTGCAGCAGCCCATCCGCCAGTTCCGCGCCCCGCAGCGTCAACCCGGCGTCGCGCGCCAACTCCAGCGCATACAGCAAATCCTTCCGCGCGTAGTCGGTCGAAAACGCCCGTTCCGGAAACGCGCCTGGGATGATCGCCTTCAGCCCGTGATTGCGCAGTGCGAAGCTGTCGGCAGACCCTTTGGACAGCGTTTCCAGCAGCACCCTGCCATCCATCCCCGCCCGCTCCGCCACCGCGACCGCCTCGGACAGCGCGATGACGGTCTGGATCAGCACCATGTTGTTCATGATCTTCGCGATCTGCCCGCTCCCCACCGCCCCGCAATGCGTGATGTCGGACGCCATGCAGGCCAGCAATGGCCGGATCGCCTCGAACAACGCCGGGTCGGCCCCGACCATGATGCTGAGCGTCCCCGCCTCCGCCGCCTGCCGGGTGCGGGCGATCGGCGAATCAGCATACGCCACGCCCTTCGCCGCAAACGCCACCGCCAGTTCCCGCGACAACGCCACCGGCGAGGTGCCCAGGTCCACCAGCGTTTGCCCGGCCCGCGCATGGGCCAGCAGATCCGCACACACCGCCTGCACATGCTTGCCACTCGGCAGCGCCATGAAGATCACGTCGCACGCCGCCGCCAAAGCCGCCAAACTCTCCGCCGCCGTCACGCCATGCGCCGCCAACCGTTGCAACGGCGCAGATGATTGGTCGAACGCAAACACCGGCTCGGCCTGCTTGGTCGCCAGGTTACGGCACATCGGCTCGCCCATGACGCCCAGGCCGATGAAGCCGATGCTCACGCCTCTTCCTCCTCCGCCTCGCCGATCAAGAAGTCGAAGTCACATCCCTGGTCGGCTTGCGTGACAGTGTCGTGGAATAGCTTGGCATAGCCCCGCTTCGGCGCCTTGCGCGCCTCGATCGGCGTCCGCAACGCCAACTCCGCCGCATCGACCAACAAATCGATCCGCCGTCCCTCCACATCCAGCTTGATCATATCCCCCGTCCGCACCAGCCCCAGCGGCCCACCGACGGCGGATTCCGGCGTGATGTGCAGCACGATCGTGCCGAACGCCGTGCCCGACATCCGAGCATCCGAAATGCGCACCATGTCCTTCACCCCGGCCTGTGCCAGCTTGCGCGGGATCGGCAGATACCCCGCCTCCGGCATGCCCGGCGCCCCCTTCGGCCCGGCGTTCAGCAGCACCAGAACATCCTCCGCCGCCACGTCCAGCTCCGGGTCGTCGATGCGGTTGGTCATGTCCTCCACACTGTCGAACACCACGGCCCGCCCGGTGTGCTGCAACAACCCCGCCGTCGCCGCCGCGTGCTTGATCACCGCCCCGCCCGGCGCCAAATTGCCATGCAGCACCGCCATCCCGCCGGTCGATTTCAACGGCGCGTTGCGCGACCGGATCACCGTCTGCCCCGGCACATCCTCCGCCGCATCCGCATAGTCGCGCAGCGTGCCGCCAATCACGGTTGGCGCATCCAAATCCAGGAACGGCGCCAATTCCTGCAGCAGCCGCGGCACGCCGCCGGCATGGTGCAGATGCTCCATGTAGTGATCGCCGGACGGCTTCAGATCCACCAGCACCGGCACCTCGCGCCCGATCTGGTCGAACGCGGCCAGATCCAGCTTGATCCCGACCCGCCCGGCAATCGCCGCCAGATGCACCAGCCCATTGGTCGACCCGCCAATCGCCTGCAACACCACCATGGCATTGCGCAACGACGCCGCCGTTATCAGCGAGCGTGGCGCCGGGCCATGCCGTGTCGCCATCGCCACCGCCGCCTTGCCGGATGCCTCGCCGCACCGCAGCCGCTCCGCATGCGGCGCGGGGATCGCCGCACTCATCGGCAGCGACAACCCCATCGCCTCGATCATGCACGCCATGGTGGAGGCAGTACCCATCACCATGCAGGTCCCCACCGAAGGCGCCAGCCGGCCGCTGATGATCTCGATCTCCGCCTCATCGATCTTGCCTGCGCGGTGCTGGCCCCACATGCGCCGGCAATCCGTACACGCGCCCAGCACCTCGCCCCGGTGATGCCCCACCACCATCGGTCCCACCGGCAGCACGATCGCCGGGATTCCCGCCGACGCCGCGCCCATGATCTGCGCCGGCAGCGTCTTGTCGCAGCCGCCCAACAGCACCACCGCATCCATCGGCTGCGCGCGAACCATCTCCTCGGTGTCCATCGCCATCAAATTGCGCAGGTACATGCTGGTCGGGTGCGCGAAGGATTCATGGATGGAAATGGTCGGGAAGTTCATCGGCAAGCCGCCCGCCAGCATCACCCCGCGCCGCACCGCCTCGATCAATTGCGGCGCGTTACCATGGCACGGATTGAAGTCGCTCGCGGTGTCGGTAATCCCGATGATCGGCCGGTCCAGCGCATCATCCGAATACCCGGCGGCCTTGATGAACGCCTTGCGCAGGAACAGCGAAAACCCTGCATCGCCGTAGCTGGTGAGACCTTTGCGTAGACCGCTGGCCATGCCGTTTTCCCCTCGAACACCCCATCCATAGGACCGGCGCCCCCAGGCCTTGTCAACAAAACGGCCCATACTGCAAGGCAACGGCTGTGCTGCATCGCAGCACCTGTGCCTATACTCACCCCGCAGCAGGAAGGACCGGACCAGACATGATCAAGATCGGCGTGTTCATCCCCATCGGCAGCCGCGGCTGGCTGATCTCCACCACCTCTCCCAAGACCATGCCCAGCTTCGACCTCAACCGCACCGTCGTGCAGCGGGCGGAGCATTATGGGATGGATTTCGCCCTCGCCATGATCAAGCTGCGCGGCTTTGGCGGCCCCAGTGAGTATTGGGACCATAACCTCGAAGCCTTCACCCTCATGGCCGGCATCGCCGCCGTCACCCACCGCATCCAACTCTTCGCCAGCGTCGCCGTGCTCACCATGCCGCCCGCGCTCACCGCCCGCATGGCCAGCACCATCGACTCCATCGCGCCGGGCCGCATCGGCGTGAACATCGTCACCGGCTGGCAGCCCAAGGAATACCAGCAAATGGGCCTTTGGCCTGGCGAGCAACACTTCGCCCGCCGCTACGACTACGTGTCCGAATACGTCACAATCATGCGCGACCTGATGGACACGGGGCGCTCCGACTTCAAAGGCGAATTCTTCCAGATGGACGACTGCCGCCTCAGCCCGCAACCTTCCCAGCGGGTCGAAATCGTCGGCGCCAACTCCAGCGACCGCGGCATGCGCTTCGTGGCCGAGCATTGCGACTACAACTTCGTCGGCTCCGGCGGCCTAAACGAGCCGGAGCGCGTCACCGAACCCGTCGGTCGCCTGATGACCGCCGTCGCCAAGACCGGCCGCGACGTCGGGGCCTTTGCCCTGATGATGGTGATCGCGGACGTAACCGACGAAGCCGCCTTCGCCAAATGGGATCGTTACAAGGACGGCACCGACCTGGAAGCGCTCGCCTGGCAATACACCCAGGCAACCGCAGACGTGAACGCCCCCGCCAACTCCACCGTCGCGCGCATGACGGCGAACCAGAAAACCCCGCAACCAACCGGGATGCTGAAGCTCATCGGCTCCTACGCCAGCGTGGCCGCCATGCTGGACCAGGTCGCCGAAATCCCCGGCCTCAAGGGCATCATGCTCACGTTCGACGACTTCATCATCGGGATGGAACAGTTCGGCCAATACATCCAGCCACTGATGAAAAGCCGCACCAAACTCTCCGCCGTCGCCTGAGCCAAAAGCCTCCGCTCCAGCGAAATGACTGGGGCGGACGAGGCTAACGCAAGGTAACCGACCGTACCCTTATCATCGGTCCTGCCTAGCCAATTTTCTCCAGCAACTCGGCCAACGCCGCCAACACGTCCGGCCGTGCCCGGACGCCAAATCCCGGCACCGTGATGCTAAGCGCGCCCCCCGAACTGCGCAGCGCCTTTGCGACCACCGCGCCCGCCGCATCCCTCACCTCGACCTCCTTGGCGCGCCGCTTGGCCGGCTTGCCCGCCGCCGCCCCAACCAACCGTCGCACCACCGCCGCCGGCGCACCCCCCCGCCCGTCTCGGGCCAGCAACTCCGCCTCGGCCAAAACCCGCTCCCGCGTTTTCGGCGCCCGCAGCAACGGCGCCAGCGCGGCCGCGTGGCTAATCCCGATCTGGTGCGGCGACCCGAAACTGCGGATCACCTGATCCGGCAACCGCGCCAACTCCAAATACCGGCTCAGCCAGCTTTTGCTGACGTCCAACCGCTCCACCATCTTCTGCTGGCTGCCGCCGTAATACCGCTCGATCGCCCGGGCGTAGTCGGTGGCACGCTCGTAATCCGACAGATCCTTGCGGCTGCGGTTCTCCAGATCGGCAAGGCGAAACGCCTCCTCGTCGGTCAATTCCCGCGGCTCGATCAGGAACTTGAAATCCGGGTAGGTATTCGCGCGCAGCCAGGACACAGTCCAATGCCGCCGCGCGCCGCAAATCACCTCGAACTCGTGCGCCGGATCACCACTTACCCGGCGAACGATCGCCGGCACTTCCTGGCGTCCCTGCGCGCGAAAACTCTCGATCAGATCGGCGCAAACCGTCTCGCTCAGCGCGGCATAATCCCGGTTATGCCCGTCCCAAATCCGGCACCGCGCCGGGTCGATCGACTCGTGCACCCGGGCCACCGCGGCGCCCGAGGCAATCTCCGCCAACCGGTTCTCCCGCGCACCCAAGATGCCGGTGCGCGGCGGCAACCGCGCCGCCGGCCGAGCCATCCCGCCCGACACCAGGTCCGCAAACCCCTTATTACCCGATGCCATGCCAGTTTCCCCCGCAATTACAGCGACTTGAAGCAAAGTTGCAGACCTGCAACCCGCCTAGATCACCCCATCCGACCGCAATCGCTCCGCGTGGCTCGGCCAGGTCAGCCGGATCAGCGTTTCCACCTCGGCATTGGCCGCATTCAGGTAGGTGAGCCCGCGCTGGTAGGTCTCGCGCGATGTCACCGGCCCTTCCAACTCATACACCGTCATCAACCTGGCCGATGCATTGTCGATCTCCGCACTATCCTTCAGCACCGTGCGCAGCAGCGTGTCGCCGAACAGGTTGCGCATCACGCCCAGCAACTCCCGTTGCATGGATTTCTGCTCGTCTGCCCGCGTCGCCAGCATCCGCATCCAGGTGAGGTTGATCGGCATCCCCTGCTCCTCCAGCACGCCCATCGTCTCGTACAGCATGGCGAGAAATGTCGTGGTCGAGGTGAAATCCACCACCGTCGGCGGGATCGGCACCAACAGCGCATTCGCCGCCCGCATCACCGACAACGAGATCGTCCCCAGCGCCGGCGGCGGGTCCAGGATGATGACGTCGAAATGCTCCTCGATCGAGGCAATGCCCTCCGACAACCGGTTCAGCAGCTTGCGATCCGCGCGCGCGATCCGCGCCGCCAGCTCATACTCCGCCGAGTAGAGCTTCAAATTGGCCGGCACCAAGTACAGCCCATCCCAGTGCGTTGCCCGCACCGCATACGCCAGGCTCGACATCTCCGCATTCCGGATGAACGGATACAGCGTGTCATCCTCGGTGATATCCAGATCCGGCACATACCCGAACATCGTCGTCGACGACCCCTGGCTGTCGCAGTCGATCAGGCAAACCCGATACCCCTTGATCGCCAGGTATTGCGCCAGATGCGTCGATACGGTCGACTTTCCCACGCCGCCCTTGAAGTTCTGCACCGCGATGATCGACACCGGATCACCCGGCGCCCGCCACGGCCGCGTGCCGAACACCGCCCGCATCTGGTTGATCTCCGCCAGCGTGTAGCCCACCCGGCGGCCCGACGCCGTCCGTTCCACCGTCGGCAGCCGCCCGTCCTTCTCCGCCTCGCGAATGGCGGCGCCGCTTCGCCCCACCAGTTCCGCCGTGCGCGTGATCGAAAACCGCGGCGCCTGGCGCTCCGTCGTTCCCGCCGCATCACCCCGTGCCCGCAGCGAGGCAAGGATATCCAGCGAACGGCTATACAGGTCGGCAATCGTTTCGGTGGTCGGGTCCAAAGGACATGCTCCGAAGCCAGGAAATCAGGGGAAGGGGGCAACCCTCAGGCGCGACGAACGACGATCTCCGGCACCTGGTCCAGCCCGGCGGCCACCCGGCCCGCCTCCAACGCCACCGGGTAACGCCCACGGATCCAGTCCGCTTTGAACGCCGTCGGCACCACCAACTGCCAGCCTGGCTCCACCGCCTCCAACTTGGCATCACGGAACCAGGCGCGGAAATCCACGGGCCCGAGCGCGACCGACAACGCGGCAAAGAACCGTGTACCCGCGTCTGGCTCGACAAATACAGCAGGCGGGGAGGGCGGCACCATCGCCAGATGCGCACCCGGCACCAGCTTGCGCTGCAACGGGGCAGGGGAGGCGTGCAGACGGATGATCGTCGTGTCGAAATCCGCCCGCGCCTCCGGATACACCGCCGACACATGCCGCTCCCAGGCATCCCGCACCGTCTGGCGAAACTTGCGGATATGCGTGCCCTCATTGCCGAAATGCACTGCCAATTGCTGCCAATTCAGCGTCGCCGGCCGACCCGGCGTAATCCGCGGCAGCCGATACGCCAGCCAAGTATACAGGTCCAACGCCGTCGCCGAATCCCGCAACTGGCGGATCGCATGCTCGTTCAGCGGCACGGCATGCTTGCGCAAATGCTCGAAGAACCCCTCCGTCAGAAAAATCTCCCGCCGGAACGCCCCACCCTTGCCATCCGTGCCGGTATACTCGTTCGCCAACTTGATCTCGCGCACCGCGAACTCGGTATTGCCCTGCGCGTCCTCTTTGTCCCACCGGATCATCCATTCGCAGGCGAGCAGCCGGTCCAGTTGCTGGCGAATCAGCGTGGCCGACCCCCGCGGCCCATAGCTGATCGTCTTGAACCCCATCCGTCGCATCCAGTCGGTGAACGAATGTCCCAGCATCACATGGCGCGACTTGCTGCGAACTGCCTCGGTCATGATGTGGATCAGGACCAGCCGGGGCAGGGACCCATACGGCACCCCCAGCACCTGCAATGCCTGCTGCCCATCGACCATCTGCACTGTCGCCTTGGGCGTGATCACCAGCGTGTACTGGCCGTCCTGGCGAATGATCGGCTGCTGGTCATCCACCGGCCGCCGCACTGGCAGCGACATGGCGCACAACGCGGAATGGAGGAAACTCGGCGCCGGCTCCTCATGCGCCACCGCCCGCACACGCTCGAACAAATCCGGCTGCCCGGCGCCCACCGCCAAATCGATGGCCGCCTGGTGCCCCTGCGTCACCAGGGCAGCGTGAACCTGTTGGCCGATCGGGGGTCTTGGCACGTGCTGTCGATCCATTCCGACTCGCATCATGCGAGCCTTTTCCCTGCGCTATCACAAGAAGAGGCGATCCCCAATGACTTTCACAATATCCCGTTTCAAGCTGCCGAATGTGCAAGTTGACCGATGATATGCCGTCACCGCTGAAAGCGATCGACCAAGGCTCCCCCTCAGGACTCTCTAACGGAAGAGAGCCTTAGGTATAGTACCTCTCTCATCGGTTTAACGCCGGAGTCGCATACCGGAATCATCGGTGCGACTCCGGCTCCCCGTACTACCGGCATCGCCCGGCCGTACCCTTCGCATCGGGCACGGCCAAGCGTACCGTTATCATCGGTCCCCAAGGCTAGGTCTGCACCAACGGGCACTTGCCCTCATTCAGCGGTCGAAAGGCTTCATCCGTCGGGGTCGTCTGGATGATCTTCAGCAGATCCCACTCTCCACGGCTTTCCGCCGGCGTCTTCACCTGCATCAGGAACGCCGGGTGAATATGCCGACCATCCACCCGCACCGTGCCCGGCCCGTAGGCATCGTCGTCCGTCGGCATCGCCTTCATCGCCTGCACCGCCTCCACACCGGACGTTTTGGCCTTAGTGACCCCAATCTGGTTGACCACCTTCAGGTAATGCAGCGTCGCCGCGTAATCGCCGGCATGGATCTGGTTCGGGTAGTTGTTCGGCGACCGTTTCTTCACCCGCTCGGTGAACGCGCGCGTCCGGTCATCCCGGTCCCAATAGAAACACTCGGTATAGGTCAGCCCCTGCGCCGTGGTCAGCCCTAGTGAGTGGATGTCGGTCAGGAACACCGCCGTCCCCGCCAGCCGCACCGCGGGGGGCAGCAGCCCGAACTCATGCGCTTGCTTCACGCAATTAATGAAGTCGGCCCCGGCATTCAGGAAGCCCACGATGTTGGCCCCGCTCGCCTGCGCCTGCACCATGTAGGACGAGAAATCTGCCGTCCCGGGAAACGGATAGAACACCGTGCCCAACACGTCCCCGCCCGCGGACTTCACCCACCGCGTCAGGTCCGACTGCATGGCGTGGCCGAACGCATAATCCGCGGCCACCAGGAACCACTTGCCGCCGCCGGATTTCACCGTGGCGACGCCGGTGGAATGGGCGATCTCCCAGGTGTCGTAGGTCCAATGCACCAAATTCGGGCTGCAATTCGGCCCGGTCAAATCCACCGTTGCCGCGCCAGTGTTCAAATGCACCTTGTTGCGCTCCCTTGCGAGACCACCGATCGCCAGGGCAATGGCGCTGTTGTTGCAGTTGGTGATGACGTCCACCCCCTCCTGATCGAACCACCGCCGCCCGATGGTCAGCGCCACATCCGGCTTGTTCAGATGGTCGCCCTGCACCACCTCCACGTTCAGCCCCGGCGCGGCCGCCATCGCCTCCTGCACCGCCTGCTGGGTGCAGGCCACGCTCGTCGGCCCGGCGCTGTCGCGATACGGGCCGGACAAATCGGTCAGCACCCCGATCTTGATGGTGGGTTTGGCTCCCTGCGCCCGCGCCCCCACCAATGGCACCGCACTCGCGGCCAAAGCGGTCTGCAGCAGCCGTCGACGCATCGTCAGCATGGCATGTCCCCCCCAACACCGGCCTTATGCTGGCCGTGTGTCAGATGGACGCTACGAGGTCGCAGCGGACCCGGCAACGACGATCGGTCAGCGCCACCGCCCATGCGACAGCAGCCACCAGCCCAGCAGGCAGGCTAGCGGGATCACCAACACCCGCTCCCGCAGCGACCCTGTGGGGCAGATTGGCAGCCCCCAATGCCACCGCGCCGGCCATGCCAGCCGCAGCCCCGCCGGCGTCAGCATATCCGCCGCCAGATGCGACAAATACCCCACCGCCAACGCGCTGGCCGCCGGCTGCCGAACCCCCGCATGCGCCAGCGCCCACACCAGCCCCACCACTGCCAGGGCGGAGTGGGTGACGCCCCGATGGCCCAAAACCGCCGCGACCCCGGTCGAAATCGGCCGCACCCGCCGCCCCACCCAGGATTGCGGGTGGTCCACATCCGGCAGCAACGCCCCCGCCATCGCCAGCCCCAACAGCAGCGGATCGGCCGCCGGCAAATGCAGCAGCGGCGCCGCGGCAATCCACGCCACCACGCCGATCGCCACATGTGAATGCGCCATCACCGGCCCAGCCCACCCGGGTTGGACCAAACTTTGCTAGAACAGGGAATGCGCACGACCCGATCGGAGTCCCAAGCCATGATGAGCCTGTTTACCATACCAAACCTGGGTGGCGCACATTTGGGCGGCTGGCGGCATCCCGCAGCCTACGCCAACACGGTCATGAACCTGGACCAGGCGATCGAAGTCGCCAAGCTGGCCGAGCGCGGTAAGTTCGACGGCGTGTTCCTCGCCGACGGCAACGGCGTGCGCGACATGGACAAACCGGCCCTGTTCGCCGCCAACCATCCCTCCGCCCGCCCCGGCGTGTTCGACCCGGTCGTGCTGATGACCGCCCTGGCCACTCACACCACTCGCCTGGGCCTGGTCTCCACCGCCACCACCACCTTCGACGAGCCGTTCCACATCGCCCGCCGCTTCGCCTCCCTCGACCACATCAGCCACGGCCGCGCCGGGTGGAACCTCGTCACCGCCTCCAACCCAGGCGATGCGCTCAACTTCAACCATTCCGAATTCGTCAGCCGCGAAGACCGCTACGGCCGGGCGGAGGAGTTCATCGAGGTCGTGCGCGGCCTATGGGATAGCTGGGCCGAGGACGCATTCGTCCAGGACCAAGGCGCCGGCCAGTATCTGGACCCGGCCCGCGTCCGCAAACTCAACCACCAGGGCAAATATTTCAGGGTCGCCGGCCCGCTCAACGTGCCCCGCACGCCGCAAGGCCACCCCGTTGTGTTCATGGCCGGGCAGTCCGCCCGCGGCAAGGATTTGGCCGCCCGCCAGGCCGACGCGATGTTCGGTGCCGGCGATTCGAAGGAATCGTGCCAGGCCGACTACGCCGACATCAAGTCCCGCATGGTCCGCCTCGGCCGCAACCCCGACACCCTCCGCTTCATCCCCGGCGTCAGCATCTTCGTCGCCGAAACCAGCGGCGAGGCCGACGATCTCTACGGCGAACTGAACGAACTGATCTCACCCGCCCTCGGCGTCGCCTATCTGTCCAAGATCGTCACCCGCGACCTCACCGAATTCCCGGTTGACGGCCCGTTGCCCGAGGTACCCGACACCGTCATCGGCGGCAGCAGCGTGCGCAGCTTCGTGTTGAAAATGGCCCGGCGCGAGAACCTGACCATCCGGCAAACCTACCAGCGCGTCGTCCCCGGTTTCGGCAGCCCGGTCATCAAGGGCAACCCGGCGCAAGTCGCCGACGCGTTGGAGGACTGGTACGCCGGAAAGGCCTGCGACGGGTTCATGATCTCGAACCCCATCATGCCGGTCGCCCTGCGCAATGTGGTCGATCTGGTGGTGCCGGAACTGCAGCGCCGCGGCCTGTTCCGCAAGGAATATGACGGCCCGACCTTGCGCGACCATATGGGCTTGCCCAAGCCGGACAACGCCTATTTCAGCAACACCGGGCTAGCGGCGGAATAGCATCCTGCCCCGGTCCCGCGGCCCTAGCGTCGCCGGGCGGGGGCTGGCTGCATGGCAGCGTACATCCGCGGCGGAACCGGTTCGTTCGCCAGCGAATTATTGCTCACCGGATTCTGCTCGGCACCAGTGTCGATGGCGGCGGCGTCGATCCGAACGGTCTGCAGCGTCGTGCGCACCGGGAATGGATCGCCCGAACCCTCGCTCTCCGCCATGGCGGTGCTGGCAAAGCCGAACGCAAGAATGGCCAAGGCTGCCAGGATCATCGTGTTCATTAGGAATGTCCTCATTATCGAGGGCCCGTTTCTTGGGCGGACCGCGCGGCCGCCACGTGGCCTGCCGATGAACATTCGTTTATGCCTCGCCGCCCCAGCAGCCTACGTTCGCTGTCGGCTGATGACATATACGCAAAACGTTGAACTGGAGCGGGGAAGGGACGACAACACGCACCGGGCGACGTAGGGGTCTGGGATGCAAGCATACGAACTCATCATTCACGGCGGCCGCGTGATGGACCCGGAAACCGGCTTCGATGTCATTGCCGACGTGGCAATCACCGCCGGCCGGATCGCCGCCATCGGCACCAACCTCGGCACCGCCGCCCACACCATCGATGCCACGGGCCTCGTGGTGGCGCCCGGTTTCATCGACCTGCACGCCCACGGCCAATCCATCCCGGCGGACCGCATGCAGGCCTTCGACGGCGTCACGACCGCCCTGGAATTGGAACTCGGCGTCTTCCCCGTCGCGCGCTGGTATGACGAACAGGCCCATGCCGGCCGCCTGCTCAACTACGGCGCCTCCACCGGCTGGGTCTTCGCCCGCATCGCCGCCATGACCGCCCAGCAGGTCGACCCGACGATCGAGGGCATGGGCCAAGCCACACGCGACCCGCGTTGGGTAAACGAAGTCGCGAACTCCAGCGAAATGGCCGACATCCTGGACCGTGTCCGCACCGGATTAGGGCAGGGCGGCCTCGGCATCGGCTTCCCCAACGCCTACGCCCCCGGCACCGGGGTGAAGGAAATGTCCGAACTCTGCAGTCTGGCTGCCGACGCCAACGCCCCAACCTTCACCCACGTCGCCTACATGTCCAATGTCGATCCCCGTAGCTCGGTCGAGGCCTACACCCGTCTCATCGGCTACGCCGGCTCCACCGGCGCCCATATGCACATCTGCCACTTCAACAGCACCAGCCTCACGGATGTGGAGCGCGCCGCCCAGCTCGTCCAAACCGCGCAGCGCCAGGGCCTGAAGGTCACGGTGGAGGCCTACCCCTACGGCACCGGCTCCACCGTCGTCGGCGCCAACTTCTTCTCCGACCCGGATTTCCCCATCCGCTTCGGCACCGGCTATCAGGCGATCGAGATGGTCAACACCGGCCACCGCTTCGCCGACCGCGCGGACGTCCTCGCCGCCCAGGCCGAAGACCCCGGCGCCCTGGTCCTCATCCACTTCCTGGACGTCGAAGTGAACGCCCGCCACCGCGACCTGCTGGACGTCTCCGTCCTGTTCCCCGGCGGCGCCATCGCGTCCGACGCCGTGCCCTGGACCCGCGACGGCGTCACCTATAACGGCGATGCCTGGCCGCTTCCGGACGACGCCGTGTCCCACCCAAGATCCTCCGGCACCTTCACCCGCTTCCTCAGCCGCTGGGTGCGCGAACGCCAGGCCGTGTCGCTGATGGAGGGTCTGCGCAAATGCACCCTCATCCCCGCGCAGATCCTGCAGGACAGCACGCCCGGCATCCGCAAGAAGGGCCGGGTGCAAGTCGGTTGCGACGCCGACCTGGTGGTGTTCGACTACGAAGCGCTGGCCGACCGCGCCGACTTCAAGGCGATGAACCGCGTGGCCGACGGCATGCGCCACGTCCTGGTCAACGGCCAACCCATCATCACCGCCGGCGTGCTGGACCTGGCCGCCCGCCCCGGCCGCCCCGTGCGCCGTCCGGTAACGCCGGCCTAGGCCAGTGCCCGCCCCGATCCTGCCCGTTCCCATTCTACTGGTCACCGGATTCCTCGGCGCCGGCAAGACCACGCTCATCAACCATTTGCTGACCCATGCCGCCGGCCGCCGCCTGGCCGCCGTGGTGAACGATTTCGGCGCCATCGACATCGATGCCGAATTGCTGGGCGGCGTCGCCGACGACATCGTCAGCCTGAAGAACGGCTGCATCTGCTGCAGCCTGCAGGGCGACCTGCTGCAAACCCTCAGCAAGATCCTCCGCCGCACACCCGCCCCGGACGCGATCGTCATCGAGACCAGCGGCATATCCGACCCGGCGGAAATCGTCCGCGCCCTCCTCGACCCGGTGATCTGGCGCGAGGCCGCCTTGGACACCGTGCTGTGCCTCGCCGACGCAAAACACCTGACCGACGACCCGGCGCTGTTGGACGACCCGATCTGCCGGGCCCAAATCAAGGCCGCCGATTTTGTGGCGCTGAACAAGACCGACCTGGCGGACCCCGCGGCCATGCGCGAACGTCTGCGATCGCTGAAGCCCGACAACGCCATCTTCGACATCCAGCACGGCCAATTCCCCCTGGATCTGCTGTTCGACAACGCCCTGCACCAGCCTTGGCCGGCGCCACGGGCCGCCCCCCGCTTCTCCACGCCGGGCTTCGAGTCCACGACCTGGACATCGCCCGTCGCCCTCGACCTCGGGCGGTTTCAGACGGTCATCGGCCACATGGCCGGCCGGCTGATCCGGGCCAAGGGCTTCGTCCAATTCGCCAGCCACCCCGGCCAACCGATGCTGTTCCAATATGTCGGCGAACGCGCCACCATCGGCCCCGCGCCACCCCAAACCGCCACCGGCGAGATGGTGCGCCTGGTCCTGATCGCCCGCCTCGGCCGCCTGGATGCGGAGCGCTTCGCAAGCCGGCTGGTCGCCTGTAGAGTTCATCCAGAGCAACCCCGTACCCACGAAGTGGCACGATGATGCATCATCCAACCCGCCGAACCCTTTTGGGGGGCGCGTTCGGCGCCGCCATCGCGGGGCTGCCCGGCCACGGCCATGCCGCCGACGCTGCCGGCACGCCGGGCAACACGCTGAAGATCGGCATGGCCGCGCCCTTCACCACACTGGACCCGCATCTGCAGAGCAACGCGCCGAACAACGCCATGGCCAACCACATCTTCGATGCGCTCATCACCAACGACGAAACATCCCGCTCCACGCCCGGCCTGGCGCAGTCCTGGCGCCTGATCGACGACACGCATTGGGAGCTGACACTGCGTCCCAACGTGACATTCACCGACGGCACGCCCTTCACAGCGCAGGACGCCATCGTCTCGCTGAACCGGGCGACGACGCTGCCCAGCATGGCGTCGTTCCGCACCTACACCCGCAGCATCAAGGCCATGACCGCCCCCGATCCGCACACGCTGGTGATCGAGACGACGCGCCCCGACCCGCTGCTGCTGAACTCGCTCAGCCGCATCCACATCATCGCCGCCAAGTTCAAGGACGCCCCGACCGAGGATTTCAACAGCGGCCGCGCCGCCATCGGCACCGGCCCGTTCGTGTTCCAAACCTACGTCCCCGGCTCCCACCTTATCCTGACGCGCAACGACGCCTGGTGGGGCGCCAAGCAGCCCTGGGCCACCGTGCACCTGCAGATCGCGACCGACCGCGGCGCACGCCTCGCCTCCCTCCTGTCGGGCGACCGCGACATTATCGAGGCAGTGCCGACCGAGGCGGAGGCGCGGGTGCGGACCGACCCGAAGCTGAACTTGATCAGCGGCGTATCCAGCCGCCTGGTCTATCTCGCCATGGACCAGCACAACGACATCGCCCAATACGTGACCGGCCGCGACGGCAAACCGCTGGACCGCAATCCGCTGAAGGACCTGCGCGTGCGCCAGGCGCTGGACATGGCAATCAACCGCCAGGCCATCGTCGACCGCGTGATGCAGGGCAACGCCGTCGCCGCCTCCCAATTCCTGCCGCCAGGTGGCCGCGGCAATGCGCCGGACGTGCAGCCCACACGCTACGATCCGGAAAAGGCCAAGGCGCTGCTGGCCCAGGCCGGCTACCCCAATGGCTTCGGCATTACCCTGCACGGCCCGAACGACCGCTACATCAACGACGGCAAGATCGTGCAGGCCGTGGCGCAGATGTTCTCCCGCATCGGCATCGAAACCCGGGCCGAGGTGATGCCCTGGTCGGTCTACGCCTCCAAAAGCGGCACCAACAATTTCAGCGTCATGCTGTCGAGCTGGGGCGTGAACACCGGCGAGACCTCCAATCCGCTATCCTCCCTGGTCGCGACGCAGGACCGGTCTGCCGGCTTCGGCGAGGCCAACGAAGGCCGCTATACCAACCCGGCCTTGGACACCAAGCTGAAGCAGGCACTGGGGATCATGGACGACGACAAGCGTAACCAGATGCTGGGCCAGGCGTGCAGCCTGGCCTTCCACGACACCGCCATCCTGCCGCTGCATCACGAGAAGTCGGTCCTGGCGGCGCGCAAAGGGCTGACCTACGCGACCCGGGCCGACCAATATACCCTGGCCATGGGCGTCGGCCGCGCCTGACCCAATCCGAACACCTAGAACGAGGCACCCCACCATGAACCAGATTGCGCCCGCCGACCGCGCCAAAGCGATCTACGACCTCGGCGCCACCGCGATGTTCGCCAGCAAGGCCGACCCACGGTTCCACTACTGCCTGTACGTGCCCCCTGCCGTGGGCAAGGGCACCAAGGTCGACCTGCTGGTCGCCGTGCACGGCACCAGCCGCACCTCGTTCCTGGAGTTCCGCGACGGCTTCGCCGCCTTCGGCCGCTGGAACGATGTCGCCATCCTGTGCCCGATCTTCCCGATGGGCGTGCGCGGCGACGGTGCCCGCAGCGGCTACAAATACATGATCGAGGGCGACATCCGTTACGACCAGGTGATGCTGGATATGGTCGCCGAAGTCGCGGAGAAATACGGCCAGGATTGGTCGACATTTGCCATGTTCGGCTTCTCCGGCGGCGGCCACTTCACCCACCGCTTCGCCATCCTGCACCCGGAAAAACTATGGGCCGCCTGCATCGGCGCCTCCGGCTCCGTCACCCTGCTGGACCAAACCCGCAACTATTGGGTCGGCATCCGTGACCTCGAGGCGACTTTCGGCATCAAGTTCGACCAAACCGCCCTGGCCCGGGTCCCCGTGCAGATGGTGGTGGGCGAGGCCGACCTCGAAACCTGGGAGATCACCCACAAACCCGGCGGCACCTACTGGATGGAGGGCGCCAACGACGCCGGCACCACAAGGCCAGAGCGCCTGCGCACCCTGGCCAAATCGTTCGAGCAGGCGGGCGTGAAAGTCCGCTTCGACCTGGTGCCCGGCATGGCGCATGACCGCATGAAGGCGCTCCCCTACGTCGAATCCTTCCTGGCCGAAGTCCTCGCCGCCAAGCGGAAGGGATAACGCCATGCCCGGCATGATCGTCGCCCCGCAGCCAGAAGCCGCAGAAGCCGGCGCGGAGGTACTCGCGCGCGGCGGCAACGCCATCGATGCCGCCATCGCCGCCGCCTTCGTGCAGGGCGTGGCCGACCCGCAAATGTGCGGCATCGGCGGCTTCGGCTCCATGCACGTCTACATGCCGCAACGCGGTGTGCACGAGGTACTGGAGTTCTATGCCAAAGCCCCGCTCGCCGCCCGCCCCGACATGTGGACCGACCTGCTGCTCGGCCAATCCCGCGACGGCTTCGCCTTCCTGCTGCAGGGCGGCATCAGTGAGGCCGGTTACCTCGCCGCCTGCACACCCGGCAGCGTCAAGGGCTATGCCGAGGCCCTGCGCCGCTACGGCACATTCGACTGGGCCGACGCCATGGCCCCCGCCATCACGCTCGCCAACCGCGGCGTCATGGTTCGCCCGCACATGCACTGGATGTGGACGCAGGACCAAAGCGGCAGCGGCCAGGTGAACACGCAGGACAAGCTGCGCATGAGCCGCACCGGGCGCGACATCTACTTCCGCCCCGACGGTCAGGTAAAACGGCCCGGCGACCTCCTGCACAACCCCGACATGGCCACCACGCTGCAGCGCCTGGCCCAGGGCGGCCCCGAGCTGTTCTACCACGGCGAGTTGGCGGAGGAATTCGGCGCCGACTTCCAAAAGAACGGCGGCTTGCTCACCGCGGCGGATTTCGCAGCCTACGAACTCTCCGTCGTGCAACCGGTCTGGGGCACCTACCGCGGCCACCGCGTCGCCACCACGCCGCCCCCCGCCAGCGGCATGCTGATGCTGCAATTGCTGCAGATCCTGGACCATTTCGACCTTCGCGCCATGGGCCACGGCAGCACCGAGCACATCCGGACCCTCGCCGAGGCGATGAAGCGGATGACCATCGACAAGGATCGCTTTATGGGCGATCCGGCCTATGTCGATGTGCCCGTCGCCAAGCTCACCTCTCGCGACTACGCCGGCGAATTGGCCGCTTCGATCCGCCGCGGCGAACGCGCCACCGTCAAGCGCCTCGACCGCTCCCAACGCGAAACCACCCACATCTCCGTCACCGACAAGCACGGCAATGCGGTGGCACTCACCCACACCCTGGGCAGCCCCTCCGGCGCCATCACCGACGGCATGGGCTTCATGTGGAACGGCACGATGAGCCGGTTCGACCCACGCCCCGGCCGCGCCGGCTCCATCGCGCCGGGCAAGCGTCGCGCGAGTTCGGCCGCCCCCACCATCGTGTTCCGCGACGACAAGCCCTTCATCGTCCTTGGCGCACCCGGCGGCAGCTACATCGCCCCCGCCGTGGCGCAGGGCATCATGAACGTCATCGATTTCGACATGGGCATGCTGGAGGCCGTGGCCGCCCCCCGCATCGTCGCCGTATCCGACTCGATCGACGTGTCGAACCGCGTGCTGCGCCGGGTCACCGACGAACTGGCTGCCGACGGCTACGACATCAAACGCTCCTGGCAAAGCTACGCCTTCGCCGCCCTGCACGGCATCCGCGTCGAGAACGGCGTCCCCCAAGGCGGCGCCGACCCACAGCGCGACGGCATGGCGCTCCTGGTCGATTAGCCCCATCCTATTGAAGCGAGAACTCTCATGAGCACAGCCATCGAAGGGCTAACCCGGACCGAAGCGGAGGAGCGGGAGTGGCAACTCCGCTGCGACCTGGCCGCGGTGTTCCGCGTGTTCGCCAAGCACGATTGGAACGAGCAGATCGGCAACCACATCAGCGTCATGCTGCCGGGTGAGGGGCCGCCACGCTTCCTCATCAACCCGCGCGGCTATTTGTTCCAGGAACTCCGCGCCTCCGACCTCATCATCTGCGACCTGCAGGGCAAGGTGCTGCAGGGCGACGGCGAACTCCGCCTGGTCGCCTTCAACATCCACGTGCCCATCCACATGAAACACCCGGACGCCGCCTGCGTGGTCCACATCCACCCCCCGAACCTCACCGCGCTCTCCCTGCTGCAATCCGAAATGACGCTCTCCCACCACAACAACCTGCTGCTGAACGACCGCACCATCTACGACCCGGCGGGTGACGCCCCCGCCCATGCCAGCGAGGAGGGCGAGCGCATCGCCGGCCTGCTCGGCCCCGGCAAGACGGTCATGATCATGCGCGGGCACGGCGTCACCGTCGTCGGACCCACCATCGCCGACGCCTTCGACGAATGCTTCATCGCCGAGCGCACCGCGATGTACCAGGTCACCGCCATGTCCACCGGCCGCCCCATCCATGTCCTGCCCGACTCTGCCCGGCGCCACTGGCACGGCCCCTGGGGCGATCGCATCGACGCAAGGCTACACCTAAACGCCTGGCGCCGGGTTCTGGACCGCGAAGGCTCCGACTACGCCGGATGATGAAGCTCGGCCTGTCGATCCGCCAACTCGGCTACCACGCCGGCGCCTGGCGCCACGAAGACGTCCCCGCCGCCGGCGCCATGGACATCGACCACTACGTCCGCGTGGCGCAAATCGCCGAGCGCGGCCTGCTGGACATGGTCTTCCTGGCCGACGGCGTCGCCCTGCGTCAACGCGACGAGCCGCCGGGTTCGCTCAGCCGTTCCAACCAGAACGTGGAACTGGAACCACTAACCCTACTCTCCGCCGTGGCGATGATGACCCGGCATGTCGGCCTGGTCGCCACCGCCAGCACCACGTACAACGAACCCTACCACGTCGCTCGCAAATTCGCCTCGCTGGACCACATCAGCCGCGGCCGCGCCGGTTGGAACGTCGTCACCTCCTGGTCCCAGGCGGAGGCGCGCAACTTCAACCGCGAAGAGCACCTGGACTACGACGCCCGCTACGACCGCGCGTCCGAGTTCGTGGAGGTGGTGAAGGGCCTGTGGGATAGCTGGGACGCCGACGCCTTCGCGCATGACAAGGCAACCGGCCTGTTCTTCCACCCGGACCGCATGCACGAATTGGCGCATAAGGGCGACCACTTCCAGGTCCGCGGCCCGCTGACGGTCGCGCGTAGTATCCAGGGCCGCCCGATCATCGTCCAGGCCGGCACCTCCGAACAGGGCCAGGACATCGCCGCCGCCAGCGCCGATATCGTCTTCACCGCCATGATCGATCTGCAACCCGCGCAGGCTTATTATGCCTCCGTCAAAGGCAGGCTCGAACGCCACGGCCGCGCCGCCGCCGACTTGCTGATCCTGCCCGGCCTATTACCCGTCATCGGCCGCACCCAGGCCGAGGCGGAGGATAAATTCGCCCATCTGCAAAACCTGACCCACCCGCTGGTTGGCCTACAGAACCTCTACGGCCCGATGGGTGACCTGTCCGAATACGATCTGGATGGCCCCGTGCCGGAACCGAAGGACCCGGAACTGCGCAGCCGGGCCAAGGTGCTGCTGGACCTGGCGCGCCGCGACAACCTCACCATCCGCCAACTCTACATGCAGGCCAGCGTCGGCCGCGGCCACCGCAGCGTCATCGGCACCCCGGGCCAAATCGCCGACACCATGCAGGAATGGGTCGAGGCGAAGGCGGCCGACGGCTTCAACATCATCCCCGCCCATCTCCCCGGCGGAGCCGAGGATTTCGTCACCGAAGTGGTCCCGGAATTGCAACGCCGTGGTGCGTTCCGTACGGCCTATGAGGGCCGGACATTGCGCGAAAACCTCGGTCTGCCGCCGCCGACCAGCCGGTACGCCGCCACGGAGGCCTGATGATGCGTTGGTTCGCCCTATTGCTGCTACTGGCCCTCCCGGCGCGGGCGGAGTCCGTGCTGCAGATCGCCGCCTCCGCCGACCTCACCGGGCTGGACCCGATGGGCCCGGCTGCCACCGGCACCTACATTCACGGCATGCTGGTCTACGACACGCTGTTCGCGCAGACCGAAAAACTCACCATCCGCCCGCAAATGGTCGGTGAGGAAATTGTCGCCCCCGACAAACTCACCTACACGATGACGCTGCGCCCCGGCCTGCTATTCCAGGACAACACGCCCGTCACCACGAAGGACGTCATCGCCTCGCTCAAGCGCTGGATGACGTTGGACATCGTCGGCCGCACCCTGGCCATCGACGTCGCCAGCATGGAGGCGGTGAACGAGCGTACCTTTATCATCCACATGAAGCGCCCCTTCCCGGTCGAGCAGGCGCTGGCCAATAGTGGCAGCGGCCTCGCCGTCATCATGCGGGAAAAGGAGGCGACGGGCGGCGTCTTCACCCGCAATACAGCGATCATCGGCTCCGGCCCGTTCCGTTTCCTGCCCGATGAATGGGTGCCCGGCGACAAATTCGTCTACGCCAAATTCGCCGGCTACGTCCCCCGGGCCGAGCCGCCGGACGGCCTGGCCGGTGGCAAGATCCCGAAGCTGGACAAGATCGTCTTTCACGTCATGCCCGACGCCTCGGTCAAATCCTCCGCCCTGCAAACCGGCGAAATCGACTTCATCGACGCGCTCGCGTTCGACCAGGCGGAGGTGCTGTCCAAACGCCGCGGCATCACCGTCGGCCGCCTGTCCGACACCTACAACACCTTCTTCATGCGCCCGAATGCGCTATTCCCGCCGTTCAACAACCCCAAGGCGCGCCAAGCGTTGATGCTCGCCATCAACCAACCCGACTACATGGCCGTCTCCTTCGTGAAGCCCGATTGGGGCCAGCCCTGCCTTTCCTTCTTCGTCTGCGGCAGCCCCAACGGCATCACCACCGGGTCCGCCCCCTACGCCCACCAGGATTTCGCCCGCGCCAAGCAATTGCTGGCCGACGCCGGCTACAAGGGCGAGAAGGTGACGCTGATCAACTCCCACGAAACCCTGTTCGTCGGCATGGCCGGCGATTTCGCCGCCGATAACCTCAAGCAGATCGGCCTCAACGTCGACACGATCGAGAGCGACTGGGGCACCTTCATGACCCGGCGCAACAACAAGGCCGAGCCGGACCATGGCGGCTGGAACATCTTCATCACCAGCGTTTCCGGCAGCGGCACGTTCTCCCCGCTCAGCAACTCCATCGCCGACACCACCTGCGGCGCCCGCAACTTCGCCGGTTGGACCTGCGACGAGGAAGCCGCCAAGCTTCGCGACGAATGGATCCACGAACCCGACCTGGACAAGCAGCGCGCCGTGCTGGAAAAGCTCAGCGCCCGACTGTGGGAGGTCATGCCCGCCATCATGCTCGGCCAGCGCGCACAACTCTACGCCTGGCGCAACAACATCACCGGCTTCGTCCACCCGCCATCGCTGGTCACGGTGTTCTGGAACATCGAGAAGGCGGCGTCGTAGGTCCAGCCTCAAACGCGGCGCGCGCCCCAGGGGTAGGGCGCCAATCCTTCCACCAATCCGGTGACGGAACGCCGGACCGCGGTGCGAAGGGTGAATTGGCCGAGCGGCAGGGTCGGCGCTTGCTCCAGCCCCAGCCGGCCGAGTTCGGCCGCCGCTTTCTTCTGCGTCGCCTCGTCCGGCGCGTACAGCCATGTGTCGGTCAGTGCCTCCGCCCGGTCGTTCTTCCACCAGCCGAACCACCCCGCCGCCCCTTGTCCGCGGATCAACGGGGACATCGCCGGGTTGCCGTAGGTGGTGGCACCGCCGGTGGTGTGGAAGATGCTCCAGCCGCCCTTCTCCACGGGTTCGCGGGAATTGCGGCGTTGGATCACCGTGCCCCAATCGCTCTCGTTCAGGTCGACATTCATGCCCGCCTGCTTCAGTGCATCCGCCGTCACCTGGCCAAGCGCGCCGATATCGGGGAAGTCGGTCGGATTGATGATGACGACGCGCTGCCCGCCATACCCGGCTTCCTTCAGCATGGCGCGGGCGCGGGCGATGTCGCCGGGCATCAGGTCGGCATTGTCGGCATAGTATGGGGTGTATTTCGGCCACAGGCTGCGCGTCTCGGTCCAGGCGCTGGTGTCGTCGCCCTCGGCAGCGCGCATGTAGTTTTCCTGGATGACGGTCACGCAGGCGGCCCGGCGCAGCTTCACGTCATCGAACGGCGCCTGCAGGCAGTTAAACCGCGCCAGGGATAGCCGCCCCGTCTTGTCCAGCACCTGCAACCGCACGTTCGGGCTGCGTGCCAGCATCGGCAGCAGATCGACCTGCGGGCGCTCCCACCAATCCACCTCGCCATTGATCAGTGCGGCGGAGGCGGTGGCGGCGTCGGGAATGATCACCCATTCGACGCGCTGGAAATTGGCGATCTTGCCGCCCGTGGCATAATCGGCGGGCTCCGGCCGCGGCACGTAGCCGGCGAATTTCTCGTAAACGACCTTGCTGCCGGAATTGTATTCGCTGGCCACGAAACGGTACGGCCCGGAGCCGACCATTTCGCCGATCTGCTTGTTCGGGTCGGTCTTGGCCAGGCGCTCCGGCATGATGAACGCCGCGTTCTCCGGCTTGCCGATCGCCGCCAGCAGCAGCGGGAACGGCCGCTTGAGCTGAATTTCGAAGCTGCCGTCATCGACGACCCGCCACTCCTCCACCACGGCGGCGAGCAACTGGCCGAATGGGTCACGCGCCGCCCAGCGCTTCAAGCTCTGCACGCAATCGGCGGCCCGCACCGGTTCGTTGTCGTGGAACTTCAAACCGGGGCGCAGGCGGATGCGCCACAATGTCCCATCGGCCGACACCTCATGCCCTTCTGCCATCTGCGGCAAAGGCTGCCCGAGCCGATTGGTCGAATACAGCGTGTCGAACACGTAGTAGCCGTGATTGCCGGTCACCGTCGCAGTGGTCCAGATCGGGTCCAGCGACGTGAGGTTGGCCTGCGGCACGAAGCGCAGCGTGCTCGCCCTCGTATCCTGCGCCAGGGCAGGGGCCGCCAACAGCCCCGCGCTCGCCACCAAGAAACTGCGTCGTTTCATCATTCTGCGCCTCCCGATGGCTGGCCGACCATATCATGCCCCGTCATCGCAACAAGTTGGCCCTCCTTGGCCTGCCGCCGCCGCGCCACCGAGGACCGCAGCCAGACATCCAGCAGCAACACCACCACCGTCACCGCGATCAGCAGCGTGCTCACGGCAGCGATGGTCGGCTCCAACTCCAGCGTCAGGCTGTTCCAAATCCGCACCGGCAGCGTCTGCCCCTGGATCCCCGACACGAACAGCGCAATCACCAACTCGTCGAACGAGGCCAGGAACGCGAACAGCGCCGCCGACACGATGCCCGGCGCCGCCAGCGGGATCACCACCCGCCGGAACACGCCCCACCGGCTACAGCCATGCACCATCGCCGCCCGCTCCAACGCCGGGTCGACGGCATGCAGCGCCGATTGCGTCATGATCAGCACCACCGGCAGCGCAATCACCGCATGGGTCACCGCCAGCCAAACCCGGTTACCGATCAGCCCCAGCCGCACCGATAGAAAATAGATCGCGATCGCCGTCACGATGCTCGGCACGATCAACGGGATCAGCGTCAGCGACATCAGCACCGACCGCGCCGCAAATCGCCCCCGCACGAACGCATACGCCGCCAGGAACCCCGTGCCGGTCGCCAACACCGCGCACATGCTGGCCACCTCCAGCGAGTTATACAGCGCCGACCGCCACCGCCCATCGCCAAAGAACCGCACGTACCACCGCAACGACAAACTCTGCGGCGGAAAACTGAGATACGCATCCCCGCTGAACGAGGCGATCACCACCACCGCAATCGGCCCCAACAACAACAGGCACAGCAAGCAAACCGCCGCCCACCCAACCCGCCTCACGCCGGGTTGGCCCGGCGGATGTCGGCGAACCGACTGTACACCGCGTACACCACCATCGTCACCGCCAGCAGCACCAGCGACATCACGGCCGCGACCGGCCAGTTATTCGCCTGTTCCACCTGCCGTTCGATCAGCATACCAACCATCATGTCCTCCGGCGCGCCCATCAGCGCCGGGGTGATGAAGAAGCCGATCGCCAGGATGAACACCAGCAGCGACCCGGCGATCACCCCATGCAGTGTCAACGGCAGGAACACGCGCAGGAAGATCCGCGCGCCCGACGCCCCCATCCCCGCCGCGGCCTGCAGCAGCCGCATATCCACACTGCGCATGGCACTAAACAGCGTCAGCACCATATAGGGCAGCAGCACGTAGGTCATGCCTAATATGACCGAGCCGCGATTATACAACAGCGACAACGGCCCCTGCGTCACCCCAATGGCCTGCAGCGCATTGTTCACCACCCCCGTCCGCCCCAGCAGCACCATCCAGGCATAGGTGCGCACGATGACGCTGGTGAAATACGGCAGCAGCACACTGGCGATCACCAGCCGAAACATCAGCCCCTTCGCTCGCGTCAACGCGAACGCCAGCGGATACCCGATCGCCAGGCAACACAACGTCGTCGCCAACGAGATCTCCCCCGTCACCAGCATCGACCGCTGCATCGCCCGCGACCCGGCAATGGCCAGCGCCTCCGACAGGATCTCACTGCCCGAGCCCAATTCCCCCAATGCGTTCCCCAGAAACCATCCTAGCGGCAGCAGGAACACCAGCCCCAACAACAGCGCGCTCGGCAGCAGCAGCAGCCACGCCAGCAACCGCGGCAGTGGCATCAGGCAGCCAGCAGCCGGCTATCCGCCGCGGCCCAACTCACGATGGCCGCCGCACCCGGCACCAACGCCTGCATGCCGGGCCCGTTGGTGGCGTCCACGGTCATCACCTGGTCGCCACCCACGTCGATTTCCGTGCGGATCAGCGTTCCCAGGAACGAGCTGCGCAACACCCGCCCGCTCAAACTATTCTCGCTACCCGCGCCCAGGCGAACTTTCTCGGGCCGCACAAACAGGCTCGCCGCCCCCGGCGTCCCCACATTCGCGGCAGCCAGATACGTGCCATCCGCCCGCCGCAACGCTGCGCCCTCCGCCACCCCGGCGATCAAATTCGACTCCCCCAGGAACCGCGCCACGAACGCATTCACCGGCCGCTCGTAAACCTCCCGCGGCGCCCCCGCCTGGATCATCCGGCCGCCTTCCATGATGGCGATGCGGTCGGACAAATTCATCGCTTCCTCCTGGTCGTGGGTGACGAAGATCACCGTCATCCCCAGCCGGCGCTGAATATCCGCGATCTCGGTCTGCATGTGATACCGCAGATTCTTGTCCAGCGCCCCCAGCGGCTCGTCCATCAGCACGATGGCGGACCGTGCCACGATCGCCCGCGCCAACGCCACGCGCTGCTGCTGCCCGCCCGAGAGTTGGCGGCCATACCGCCGCTCCATCCCCTGCAGCCGCACCGTCGCCAGCGCCTCCATCACCCGCGCCGTAACATCTTTCTGCCCCCGCGCGCGCAGCGGAAACGCCACGTTCTCGAACACGTCCAGATGCGGGAAGATAGCGTAATTCTGGAACACCATCCCCAAGCCACGCGCCCGCGGCGCCGCTCGCGTCATGTCCTGCCCACCCAGCAGAATGCGCCCGCTATCCGGCACCTCGAACCCGGCGATCATCGACAGCGTCGTGCTCTTCCCGCTGCCCGACGGCCCCAGGATCGTAAAAAACTCACCCGGCGCGACCGCGATGGACAAATCCTCCACCGCCGCCACCCCGCCAAACCGCTTGCTGACCCGTTCCAGCGCCACCGCGCCTGCGGTCATCCCAGAACCCAGTTGGACCAGGCCTTGGTCACCCGATCACGGTTATCCTCCCACCAATCGATCTTCTGGTAGAACCCCAGATCGCGGTATTTCGGTCCACCCGGCATGATGTCCAACAAATCCTGCGGCAGCATCGCGTACGCCTTGGTGTTGGACGGGCCGTAGCGCAATTCCTTCGCATACCCCACCTGCGCGGATGCCTGGCTGGCATAATCCACGAACAATTGGGCGCCTTTCGGGTTGCTGGACAGTTTGGGCACGCCATAGGCCTGAACCTGGATCATGTTCTGGTTCCACTCGATTGCCAGCGGCGCGCCCTTGTCGATCAGCGTCTGCACCCGGCCATTCCACACGGCGCTCAACACCACTTCCTTGTCCGACAGCATCTGCGCCGACAGCGCCCCCGTATCCCAGAATTTCGGCACCGCCGGCCGAATGCGCGTCAGCGATTTGAACGCGCGATCCAGGTCGATCGGGTATAATTTGTCCGGCGCCACGCCATCGGCAATCAACGCCAATTCCAGTGGCGGCTGCCCGCTGCCCATATCCGGCAGGCTGCGTGGCCCGGGAAATGCTTTGATGTCCCAAAATTCCGCCCAGTTGGACGGATGCTTATCCGGAAACGCCTGCTTGTTGTAAGTACTGACGGTCGCATAGACATAGCTGCCAACCCGATACGGGAATTTCAACTCCTTGATGATCTCGTCCGGATTGCCGTATTTCCACGACGCATAATCGATCGGCAGCAGCGCCCCCAGCCGCTCCAAATTCAGCAGCCCGCTATCCCCGGTGTCGATGATGTCGAACTCGGCCCCGCCCGCCTTATACATCGCGATCAGCTTGCTCATGGTCGCCGCGGCGGTAACGACCTCGATCCCCGTCGCCTTGGTAAACCCGTCATAGACGCTACGCCGCATGATGTCGTCGTACACGCCGCCGGTCGTGCGGATCACCAATTGCTGCGCCGCCCGCGCCGGCCGCCAGATGAACGGCGTCGCCAACGCCCCCGCAATCACGGCCCGGCGTCCAGTCACGATCGGCTTCGTCATGAGGTGCTTCCTTATTCGATATTTATGGCCAACCCGGCTCGCGCCACCCATCCAAGCGATCACGCAACCTGTACAACCCACCAACGACAGGCATGAACCAAGGATTCCCGCGATACCCCCGCATCGTCGGAAAGGGCAGGCGGGAGAACGCGGACGGACGATTACCCCGCCCCAGAATCTGCCGCGCCGCCTGCCGCCCCAAATGCGTCATCGTCACCACCCCGCTGCCATTGCAACCCAGCGCGTAATGCACCCCATCCTGGACCCCCACATGCGGTAGAAAGTCGAACGAGAACGCGACATTGCCCTTCCAGGCATGGGTAATCCGCGTACCAGCCAGCGCCGGAATCAGATGCAGCAGAAACCGGTGCAGCCGCGCCCCCGCCCGCCGTACATCGCTATCCACGAAACTCGCCCGACCCCCGAACAAAATCCGGTCGCCAGCAGGCGAGGGCCGGAAATAGTACAACACCTTCTTCGTATCGCCATACACCCGCAGCTTCGGCAGCAACTGCGCCACCCGCTCCCGCCCCAACACCTCGGTCGCAATCATATAGCTGCCCACCGGGATCAGCCGCCGCTGCTGCCACGGCGTCACCCCGCCAGTATAGCCATTGGTCGCCACCATCAGCGCCCCAGCCTTGATCTCCCCAGCGGAGGTGCGAACCCGGAATCCACTGCCCTCGGCACCATACCCATCCACCGACACGCCCCCGTGCAGCGAGGCCCCAGCCTCCTCGGCCACGCGCGCCAGTTCCTGCACGTATTTGCCGGGATGCAGCGACCCGGCGCGCTGCACCAGCAAACCCCCGTAATAACGCTCGGTCGCCAACTCACTGCCGACGTCCCCGCGCGGCACCAACTGCGCCTCCCCGGGCCGCGCCCGGTTCAGCATGTCGCCCCGAACCGCCAGCGTTTGCATCGCCTTGGCGGAGTGCGCCCCGGTAAACCGCCCCGTCCGCCGATAATCGCAATCCAGACCCTCACGCTCGATCAGCTGCTCGAAATCGTCGAAGGATTGCTCGCCTTCCTCCACCATCGCGGCAAGGATCTCGGGGTCCACCGCCTCCTGCAAATTGCTGCGGGACCGCCCCAGCCCGGACGCCCCCGCCAGCGCGCCGCCATTGCGGGACGACGCACCCCACCCGATCGGCTCCCGGTCCAGCACCACTGGGCGCAACCCACCGCGCGCCAACTCCAACGCCGTCGACAACCCCGCAATCCCGCCGCCAATCACCGCAACATCCGCCTCGGCCGGAATCGCGTCGGATCGCCGGGTCGGCGGCGCCGCCTCCCACCAGAACGGGCGCTCGACGAAGTCCGGGGCAAAGATCGTATCGCTCATGCCGCCAGCATTCCCGGTTGGGCGTCCCCTGCCAAGTCTAATCTCGGCACCGCATCATTCCTGGCCCCAAAATTGCTTGTCCGGACAACAGGGCAGGAACCGCAACCGATCGACAGAGCGCTGCGACCCCAAACCGGGCGCGGCCATGCTGGGAGCCGTCCGTCATGTTCGCATTACGAGTTCTCGCCGCCGCCGGCGCCCTTGCCCTGGGCATCGCAACCGCGCGGGCGGAGGCCGTCGTCACCGTCGCCATGACCGCCGGCGACATCCCCATCACCAACGGCATCCCCGACCAAGGCTCGGAGGGCATCCGCTTCGTCGGCTATTCGCTCTACGACGCGCTCGTCGGCTGGGATTTGTCCCACAGCGACAAACCGGCCGACATCGTGCCCGGCCTCGCCACCAAATGGGAAATCGATCCCGCCAACCCGAAGCGCTGGGTCTTCACCATCCGCGAGGGCGTGAAGTTCCACGACGGCTGCGGCTTCGACCCCGATGCCGTGGTGTGGAATTTCGACCGCCTCACCAACCCGAAAATCCCGCAATTCGACCCGCTGCAATTCGCCCTGGCCCGCACCAGCCTCACCAACCTCGAAAAATATTCCAAGCTGGACGATCACCACGTCGCCTTCGACATGAAAATCAAGGACAGCCTGTTTCCCTACGAAATCGCCACGATGTTCATGGTCAGCCCATGCCGGGTGAAGGAGACGAACTACAGCCCCGCCGCCTACGCCGCCAATCCCGCCGGCACCGGCCCCTACAAGTTCGACAAGATCGTCCCGCACGAACGCCTCGAACTGGTTGCCAACAAGGATTACTGGAACAAGGCCCGCATCCCCAAGCACGACCGCCTGGTGCTGCTGCCGATGGCCGAACCCGGCACCCGCGTCGCCGCCCTGCTCAGCGGCCAGGTGAACTTTGCCGAAGCGCCCCCGCCCGACGCCATCCCGCGGCTCAAAAGCGCCGGCATGAACGTCATCACCCTCATCTATCCGCATAACTGGGGCTACCAGCTCGACTTCACCAAGAAGCCGTTCAACGACATCCGCATCCGCCGCGCCGCCAACTACGCCATCAACCGCGCCGACATGGTGGACCTGATGGGCGGCACCGCCATCGCCGGCTACTCCACCGCCCCGCCGGGCCACCCGTTCTACGGCAACCCGATCAAATACGAATACGACCCGGCCATGGCGACCAAGCTGCTGAAGGAGGCCGGCTGCTACCCCTGCGCCATCAACTTCGCCATCTCCAGCAGCGGCTCCGGCCAGATGCAGCCACTGCCGATGAACGAGCTGGTGAAAAGCAATCTGGACGCCGTCGGCTTCAAGACTACCATCACCGTGATGGACTGGAACGCCCTGCTGGACGTCTCCCGCCAGGGTCCGGAGAAATTCCCGCAATACGCCGGCATCAACGTCAGCCGCAGCCTGCCGGACGCGTTCATGGGCCTTATCCGCCACGTTTGGACCCCGCAATGGTCGCCCGTCGGCGGCAATTGGGGCCATTACTCCAACCCGAAGATGGACACCCTGATCGAGCAGGTGCTCGGCGAATTCGACGACGCCAAGCGCGCCACGCTCATCAAGCAATTGCACGACTACATGAACGAGGAAGCGGTGATGATCTGGGTCGCCCACGACCTGAACCCGCGCGCTCTGTCGCCCAAACTGCACGGCTTCGTGCAGGCGCAGAGTTGGTACCAGGACCTCACCCCCATCACCGTCTCACCGTAGGAGCTGCGGCCATGAACTACTCACCATCCCGCATGTCAGCCGACCCGGCGACCTTCTCCGCCTCGCAAGCCGCCGCGTTGCTGAAGACCAAGCAACTCTCCTGCGAGGAATTGGTCCGCGCCTGCCTCGCCCGCATCGCCGCGCGCGACCCGGTGGTGAAGGCCTGGCTGTCGCTCGACCCCGATTATGTCATCGCCCGCGCCCGCGCCCTGGACAAACTCCCGCCCACCGGCGCACTGCACGGCTTGCCCTGGGGCGTGAAGGACGTGATCGACACGTTCGACTACCCCACCACGCAGAACTCGCCGATCTACGACCAGCTCAAGATCGGCCGCGATGCCGCCTGCGTGGGCGTCGTGCGCGGCTCCGGTGCCCTCATCCTGGGCAAGACCGACACAGTCGAATTCGCCTCCAGCGGCCGCAAGGCCCTGTCCACCAACCCGTACAACCCGGCGCACACACCCGGCGGCTCGTCCTCCGGCTCCGGCGCCGCAGTCGGCGACTACCAGGTGCCATTGGCCTTCGGCACGCAGACCGGCGGCTCCCACATCCGCCCCGCCTCGTTCAACGGCATCTACGGCCACAAGCCGACCTGGGGCCGGGTCAGCCGCGAAGGCGTGCGCATGTCGTCCATGACGCTCGACACCATCGGCTGGTACGGCCGCAGCGTGGACGACCTCATCCTCGTCGGCATCGTCTTCCGCATCGCAGAGGACACGACCCCCATCACCGTGCGCGGCCTGCGGATCGGCCTGTGCCGCAGCCCCGTCTGGCATGCCATCGAACCCGGCGGTGTCGCCGCCCTGGACAGCGCCGCCGCCAAACTCTCCGCCGCCGGCGCCATCATCGAAGAGTTGGTGCTGCCCGAACCCTTTACCCGCATGCACGCCGCCCACGCCGCCATCATGGCCGGGGAGGGCGCTGCCTCCTTCCTGCCCGAATACGTCAACGCCTACGAAAAACTGGCCCAGCCCCTGCGCGACCGCGTCGAAAACAGCACCGGCAGCACACCCGAACAATGGCTGCAGGGTTACGCTCTGGCCGACCGCTGCCGGGTCGAGTTCGACGCCCTGTTCGGCCCCGCGCTCGACGTCGTGCTCACCCCCAGCTCCCCCGGCGAGGCGCCCGAGGGCCTGCACACCACCGGCAACGCGATCTTCAACTCGATGTGGACGCTGCTGCACGGCCCGAATGTCGGCATCCCTTCCGGCCGCGGCCCCAAGAACCTGCCAGTCGGCGTCACCCTGGTCGGCCCCCGCATGTCCGACTCCCGCCTGCTGGCCATCGCCAAGGCCCTCGCCCCGATCATCGACACCGACGAGGCCGGGCGGCTCAGCCAACTTTGGGGATGACCTTACCGGCCACCGATCAATCGTAACTTGCAACGAAATCCGAAAACCCTCACCATCATGGCCTCAGGACCCTGACGGCCGAGGGCGATCGGATGATGTTGCCTCCGTTGTTCCACGTAACCCAGGCGCTCGGCGCCACGCAGTCCGATGGCGACGAGGCATCCGGCAGGATCAAGTTCCGCCTGTTCTTCCCTGCCGGTTTTGACCCCAACATCACCGAGATCCGCGCCGCGGGCGATTTCCAGCCCCAACTCGGCGGAGTTGTCTGGGACTTTGCCAATGGGTTCGCCCTCACCAAGACCACGCAGGCGGAGGGGGATTTCTGGGAATTCGTCTCCGCCACGCCGATCCCCAGCGGTTTCTATCAATACAAATACCAGGTCACCTTCACCGATGGCACGGTGCGCAAGGTCACCGACCCCTATGCGCGTTACAGCGGCACCGACAGCCAGAACGCGGGCGTCGTCATCGGCGGCAGCCGTGCGTCGGATAACACGGTCTCGCCGCTGCCGCTGCGCAAGCCCTTGCGCGACCTGGTGGTCTACGAGATGCACCCCGGCGACTTCACCGACGAATATCGCGGCCTGCGCGCACCGTTCGATGCCGTGCGCGACAAGCTGCAATACCTGGTCGCTCTCGGGGTCGAGGCGATCCTGTTCATGCCTTGGACAGCCTGGCACAACAAAGACTACGATTGGGGCTACGCGCCGTTCCAGTATTTCGCCGTCGAATACGCCTACGCCAACGACCTTGCCCGGCCAAATGAAAAGCTATCCCTGCTCAAGCAGCTGATCGACGAGTGCCACAAGGCCAATATCCATGTCATCATGGACGGTGTGTTCAACCACTGCAGTGAGGATTTTCCTTATAAGCAGCTTTACCGGAACGACGCGGACTGCCCCTACACCGCAGGCCCTTTCGGCGGCACGTTTCCTGGCCTGCAAGACCTCGACTTCAACAACGACTGCACGCAGGCCTTCATCCGCGACGTGTGCCTCTACTGGATCAGCCAATTCGGGATCGACGGCATTCGGTTCGACAACACAGTGAACTACTATGTCGCCGGCAATCCGCGCGGCATTCCCCAATTGCTGTCCGACATCCAGTCCTACGTGACCGCGAACGGGCAATCCAACTTCTCCATGACCCTGGAACATTTGGATTTGAGCGCCGCCGCGCTGGTCAACAGTTCGGACGCCACCAGCTATTGGGACAATCAGCTTTACGGCGAATGCTTCTTTCAGCTCTATAACGGCGCCATCAATCCCGTCTATCTGGCGGCGCTCAACAACTCGCAATACGTCAACGGCCCCGGCAAGATCGCGACCAGCTATCTCAGCAATCACGACCACTCGGCCGTCGCCTGGCAGGCCGGCGCGAAATTCAGCGAGGGCGCGTTCCGGTGGTATCGGACGCAACCGCATGCCATCGCGCTGTTTACCAGTTCAGCCGCACCGCTCATCGCCAACGGTCAGGAATTCGCCGAGGATCACTGGATACCCGAGGACGACCACGGGACCGGCCGCCGCATCCGTCCGCGTCCGCTGCGGTGGGCGGAGGTCACGGACGGCTACGGCGCGCCACTCCTCGCGCTCTACACGCAGCTATTCCAGATCCGCAAGGCGCATCCCGCGCTACGGTCGCAAAACTTCTACCCGCCGACCTGGAACCAGCCGCAACGCGACGCGGACGGCTTCGGCGTTGATGTGGCGCAGCAGGTCGTCGTGTTCCACCGCTGGGGCACCGGCACGGCCGGCACGCTCGAGCGTTTCATCATCGCCCTGAACTTCTCCGACCAGGCGCAGCCGGTGGAACTGCAATTCCCGGCGAATGGCGCCTGGGCCGATCTGTTGGCTGCCACGTCGGTGACCGTCGCGAACTTCCGCCTCACGCTGACGCTAGAGCCGAATTGGGGCCATATCTTCTTCTTGGGCTAGGTCCCTGGGCTAGGTCATTGGGCTAGGTCACTCTCTCGCCGCGTCCACCGTCGACAGCCGCGTGGCCAGCAGGGCGTAGAGTGCCGCGGCCGGCGGCGTCAGCGTCTGGTTGCGCCGCCGCACCAGCCCGATGGACCGATGGATCACCGGGTCCACGATCGGGATCTCCACCAGCCCCGTCGCCACGCGGGTCGCCTTCATCGTCGCCGGCAGAATCGCCGCGCCCACCCCGGCCGCCGCCAGCGCTACCGCCGTCGGCGTCGTTTCCACCACGAAGCGCCCGCGCGTCTCCAACCCGGCGCGCGCCAGCTGCGCCTCCACGATCCGGCGGTTCCCGCTCGCCCCACCCAGCGTAATCAGGTCGACGCCCACCAGATCCGGCCAGGCGAGCGTGCTGGCCGTCGCCAGCGCGTGGTCCCGGCTGCATACCAGCACGAACGGGTCCCGCATCAGCAGATCCTCCACCAGATCCGATTGCGGCTCCTGCTGGATGTGAATGCCGAAATCCGCCTGGTTCTGCCGCACCGCCTCCGTCACCATCCCGCCCGAGCGTTCCAGCACCTGCACCCGGTTGTCGGGATAGGCCTGCGCATAGATCCGCAACACCTGCGGCAGTTGGTGGAACGCCACCGATTGCAGGGTCGCCACGGTAACCTCGCCCACCGCCAGCCGGGCCGTCGCACGCAGCCGATCCAGCCCGTAGGTCAAATCCACCACCAGCCGCGCCGCCAGCGGCAGGAATTCCCGCCCCACATGCGTCAGCTGCGTCGCCCGCGTCGTGCGGTCCAGCAGCTTCACGCCGATGAACGCCTCCAGCCGCTGGATACGCCGGGTCAACGCCGTCTGCGTGATCCCCAGCTTCTCGGCGGCCCGGCTGAACGTGCCGAATTCAGCGATCTCCACGAAGGCATGGATGCCGTCCATCGGCAGTTTCATGCGCTTTTGTCATCAACTCTTGCCATTTATGCATTTTACGCCCCATTGGATTTGGGACACAAACAAGGACCGGATATCCTGTCCGGACAACAACAAGACCAGCCATGGGAAGAATTCCAGAGCGATGCTGATGCGCAGCAAGTTGTTTGTCCCGGGGTCGCGCCCCGAGTTGTTCGCCAAGGCCGCCGCCTCGGCCGCCGACGCCTTGTCCTTCGACCTGGAGGACGCCGTCGCGCCCGGCCGCAAGGCAGAAGCCCGCGCCGCGCTGTCCCACTTCCTGCAGGATGGCGCAGTCGCACCCGGTAAGCTCATCGTGGTGCGCGTCAACGCGGTCGGAACGCCGCATTTCGCCGACGACATGGCGGCCGTGGCCACCCCACGCCTCGACCTCATAAACCTGCCCATGGTGGAGGACGCGGCCGCCGTCACCCAGGCCGCCGCCCTGCTGGACCGCATCGACCCGGCGCAACGCATCCGCTTGCTCGTCAACATCGAAACCCCGATGGGCTTGCGCAAGGCCGCCGAACTCGCCGCCGCCCACCCCCGGGTCGCCGGCCTGCAGATCGGATACGCCGATTTGTTCGAGCCGACCGGCATCGACCGCCACGACCCGGCAGCACTCGCGCATATCCGCATCGCCATCCGCCTCGCTGCCGCCGAGGCCGGGGTCGCCGCCTATGACGGCGCCTATGCCGTCGTGAAAAACCCCGACGGTTATCGCGAGGAGTGCGAGGCCGCCCGCCGCCACGGTTTCGCCGGCAAAAGCTGCATCCACCCGACGCAGATCGCCATCGCCAACGCCGCCTTCATGCCCACGGCGCCGGAAATCGAACGCGCCCGCCGCATCATCGCCGCGGCGCACGACGCGGAGGCAAAGGGCATCGGCGCCTACCTCGTCGACGGCCAGATGATCGACGCCCCCTTTCTCGCAAGCGCGCGCGCCGTCGTCGCCCTGGCGGAAAGCCTCGGAGTGGGGGCCTAATCCCACCAATCGCCATCAAACGAAGATCGTGAGGAACATCATGCCAAACCGGGGAAACGCCTGCCGGGGAGCCACATAATGGACCAGCAAGTAGCGCCGCCCCGCACCTCCCGCGGCTTCAGCGCCATGTCCACCTACGTGTTCGAACGGCTGATGCCGGACGCGTTCGTGCTGGCCATCGGCCTCACCGCGCTGGTCGCCGTGGTCGCGATGATCTTCGCCCCGCACGGCACGCTGCCGGTCATTCTGTCATCTTGGTATGGCGGCATCTTCGGCATCCTCGGCTTCGCGTTCCAGATGATCCTGGTCCTGGTCACCGGCCACGTGCTCGCCCATGCCCCCATCATCCAGCGCCTGCTGCGCGCGATGGTGTCGTACGTGAAGACGCCCAACCAGGCCGTCGCGATGACCTTCCTGGTCGCCGCCTGCGCCTCCTGGCTCAACTGGGGCTTCGGCCTGGTCATCGGCGCCGTCCTGGCGCGGGAAATCGCGCGCCAGGTGCGTGTGGACTTCGCCTGGCTCGTCGCCGCGGCCTATTCCGGCTGGGTCATCTGGGGCAGCGGCCCCTCCGGCTCCATCCCGCTCTCCCAGGCCTCGCACGGCAGCCCGCTGAACATCGTCGAGAAGATCACCGGGCACATCCTGCCCTTCAGCGACTCGATCTTCACCACGCTCAACCTGGTCCCGACGCTCATCATCGTCGTGGTGATGCCGTTCGTGTTCATGCTCATTCGCCCCCGCGACGACGAGATGCAGGTCTTCACGCCCCCACCGGACGAACCCGCGCCGCCGCATATTCCCTGGTCCGACCTGCCTTTCGCCCGCAAAATGGAACAATCGCCCGTCGGTAGCCTCCTCCTGGTTGCCGCCGGGCTCGGCGTCCTCGGCATGGGCTGGTGGACCGGCACCGCATCGCTCGACATCAACACGGTCATCTTCATCTTCCTCATCGCCGGCCTGGCGCTGCACGGCTCCCCGGTGAACTACGTCAACGCGGTGAAGAACGCGGCCCGCCAAACCGGCGCGATGATGCTGCAATACCCGATCTACGGCGGCATCATGGGCATCATGACGGCCACGGGACTGGCCGAACAAATATCCCGTTCCGTCGCGGCGATGGCCTCGGCGCACACCCTGCCATTCCTCGGCTACATCGCCTCGCTCTGCATCACCTTCGTCGTCCCCAGCGGCGGCGGCCACTGGGCGGTGCAGGGGCCGTTCACCATCCCCGCAGCCCTCGCCCTGCACGCCTCCATCCCCGCCACCACCATGGGCGTGGCGATGGGCGAGGAAGTCGCCAACATGCTGCAGCCATTCTGGGCGCTGCCCGTGGTCGCCATCGCCGGCATCGGCATCCAACGCGTGCTCGGCTTCACCGTGGTGACCTTCCTGGTCGCCGGCATCGTCTACGGCGCCGCCCTGCTTCTCCTGGTCTGAGCCAGGAACATCGGACCAAGAAACATTGGGAAACCCGCCATGACACCGCTCCTGCCACGCCGCACTCTGTTGGCCGCGCTCGCCGGCACCGCGGCCCTCCCCGCCTTCGCCCAAACCGCCGCACCCGGCACCATCGCCGAGCACCTGGCCGCCTACGCCGACGCGCTCCACTACAGCGACCTCGGCCCCGCCATCGTGGAACTCGCAAAAGCCCACTTCATCGACGCGATCGGCTGCGGCATCGGCGCCTTCAACGAGCCCCCGGTTCGGGCGATCCGCGACATTGCCCTCGCCACGTCCGAGGGCAAATCCACCGTGATGGGCACCACTCGCCGCACTGCCATGGACTGGGCCAGCTTCGCCAACGGCGCCGCGGTGCGCAATTTCGACCTGAACGACGTCTACGCCGGGCGCGAAGTCGGCCACCCCAGCGACAACATCACCCCCTGCCTGGCCGTGGCGGAGTCAGAGGGCCGGTCCGGCCAAGACCTCATCCTGGCGATGGTATTGGCCTACGAAATCAATTGCCGCCTGCTCGACGCCGCGCAGATCACCATCCACGGCTGGGACCATCCCAATTACAGCCTGCCCGCCGCATCCCTGGCCGCCGGCAAGCTGATGCACCTGACGCCAGCGCAGTTGGCGCAGGCGGTTAATCTGTCCTTCGCCGGGCACCTCGCGTTCAACCAAACCCGCCTCGGCGTCATTTCCAACTGGAAGGGCCTGGCGGATGCCGATTCCGGCCGCAGCGCAGTGTTCGCCGCCCAACTCGCGCGCGGCGGGATCACCGGCCCGGCACCGGTGTTCGAGGGCAAGGCCGGGTTCTTCGCCGATGTCTCCGGTCCATTCACCCTGGATGTCGGCCAATTTGGCGGCCGGGGAGGGACCTTTAAGATCACCGAATGCGCGGTGAAACTGTATCCCGCGCAAGCCCTGCTCCAAACCGCCATCGTCGCCGCCGCAAAAATCGGCGCATCCGTGCCGGACCTGGCGAAGGTGAAATCCATCGTCGTCGGAACCACCCTCGTGGGCAAACAATACTCGGCCGACTCGCCGGAGAAATGGGCGCCGAAAACCAGCGAAACCGCGGATCACAGCCTACCCTACGCCGTCGCCCGGTCCCTGCTGGACCGCGAGATCACCAGTGCCAGCTACTCGCCCCAGGCCCTGAACGACCCCAAGGTTCTCGCCCTGCTGGCCAAACTGACGGTCGAGGAAGACCCTGCCTTGACCAAGATCTATCCGCAGAAGCTCCCGACCCGCGTCACGGTGACGCTGGACGACGGGCGCGTGCTGGCCGAACAGGTGGACGACCTCCCCGGCTTCGGCGGCCGGCCCATGACCCGCGATGACGTCGAAGCCAAATTCCGCCGCAACGTGAAGGCATTCTGGCCGGAGCAGCAGATCCACGATTTCCTCGGCTACGCCTGGGATCTGGACCACCAGGACAGCATCACCGGCTTGTTCCCCCGCATGGTGGTGACCGCAGGATGACCGAACTGCACAAACGCGACTACGAACCCGGCCGCCGCGGCGCGCTGGACGGCGTGCGCATCCTGGACCTCTCCCGTCTCTTCGCCGGCAACGCGCTCACCCAGGTGCTCGGCGATTTCGGCGCCGAAGTGATCAAGGTCGAACCACCCGAAGGCGACACACTGCGAGCCTGGAAGACCGAGGGCGTCGGCACGCATTGGAAAATCTACGCCCGCAACAAGAAAAGCCTCTGCCTCAACCTACGCGACCCCAAGGCAATCGAGATCATCCGCAAGCTGGTCCCCTCGGCCAAGATCTTCATCGAAAGCTTTCGACCCGGCGTCCTGGAGAAGATGGGCCTCGGCCCGGACGTCCTCCTGGCCATCAACCCGGCGCTCGTCATCATCCGCATCTCCGGCTGGGGCCAGACCGGCCCGTACTCGCAGCGCCCCGGCTTCGGCACGGTCATCGAAGGTGTGTCCGGTTTCGCCGCCATCAACGGCTTCGCCGACCGCGAACCCGTGCTGCCGCCCATGTATCTCGCCGATGGTATCGCCGGCCTCTACGGCGCCTCCGCCGCCATGATCGCGCTGCGCGAGGTCGAAATGAATGGCGGCCAGGGTCAGGTCATCGACCTTCCCTTGCTGGACCCGCTCTTTTCCATCCTCAGCCCGCAGGCCGCCAATTACCGGCTCAGCGGCAAGATCAAACCCCGCACCGGCAGCCGCTCCACCAACTCCGCCCCACGCAACGCCTACATCTGCAAGGACGGCGCCTATGTCGGCCTCTCCGGCTCGATCCAGAAAATGGCCGAACGCCTGTTCCGCTCCATCGGTCGTCCCGACCTGGTGGACGACCCCCGCTTCCGCACCAACGCCGACCGCCTGAAGAACGTCGCGGCGCTGGACGCCATCATCGGCGACTTCATCGCCCAGCGCACCCAGGACGAGAACGTTGCCTTCTTCGAGGCGGCCGAGGTCACCATCGGACCGATCTACGACACCGCGCAGATCCTGCAAGACCCGCACGTGATCGACCGCGAACTGGTCGCCGATTACCCCGATCCCGACATGGGCCAACTCCCCATGCATCACGTCGTGCCGCGGCTGCTGGGCACGCCGGGCTCCATCCGCACCCCGGCGCCCGAACTCGGCCAGCACAACCGCGAGCTTCTGGCCGAAATCGGCATCACCGGCGCCCAGGTCGACGCCCTCGCCGACGCCGCAATCCTTTGCGGCGTCACCACGAAGGGCGCGTAGCATGGTCCCCAACTCCTCCGGCTCCCAGCCGCCCCAGTCCCCCGCCCCGGCAAACGCCTGCGACGCGCATTTCCACATCCTGGATGCCAGCTTCCCCACGCCGGAGGCCACCACGCCGCCCGGCATGGACGTACCCGCCTACCGCAGCCTGCAGCGCCGCATCGGCACGAAGCGCGGCGTGATCGTGCAGGCAAAACACTATCGCACCGACAACACCTGCCTGCTGGACGCGATTGCCCAATTCGCCGGCGACGCCGTGGGCATCGCCGTGGTGCACCCCGACGTATCGGACGCCGAATTGGCCCGGCTGAATGCCGGCGGTGTGCGCGGCCTACGCTTCAGCCTGTGGAACCCCGCCGACACCGTCACCACGGTCGCCATGATCGAGCCGCTGGCCCGGCGTATCGCGCCGCTCGGCTGGCACGTGCAACTGCACATGTCGGGCGACCAACTCGTCGACGCCGCCGCCCTCATCGCCCGCCTGCCATGCCCGATCGTCATCGACCACATGGGCCGCTTGCCACCCGGCCAGGGCCCAGCCCACCCCGCCTTCCGCATCATTGCCGGGCTGCTGGAGCGCGGGCAAACCTGGCTGAAACTCTCGGGCGCCTACCTGAACACCGAAATCGGCGCGCCTGGCTACGCCGATGCCACCCGTATCGCCCAGGCCTTCGTTGCCGCGGCGCCCGAGCGCCTGGTCTGGGGCAGCGACTGGCCCCACATCACCGAGCGCCACAAGCCCGACGACGCCGTCTTGCTGGACCTGCTGCCGGTCTGGGCCGGCGATGAGCCCACGCGCAACCGCATTCTGGTCGACAATCCCGCCGCCCTTTACGGCTTCTGAGTCACTCAAGCGTCTGCAACGCCTGCCAATCGCCGCCGGGGTGCTGCGCCCGGCAAAATGGCATGATCCAAATCGCGTAGCAGCGGCTGATGCACCGCCAGAGCAAATCTCGCCGCCGTGATGAAGAAAGCATGGGCACCCACATCGGGCCCACGCCGCTGCGTTGCGCTGGTAACGCCGGGTAACAAATTCTTCCCGCCTTCCGCCACGCGCGCCGAGACTCATGAGTATTTCCCGAATTTCAGCCGCCTGTTTGTAGGTAGTTTCCGAAGCTGAGAAAGAGCGTTTGCGCGACGTATTGTTTAGATAACGATTAATATGGTTGGTGTAATTAGCAATTACACAGCTTTTATCTACTCTTGCCGGAAAGTAGAGATAAAGCCTTGTTCCATTAGTTTGGCCCGGGGTAAATGGCTTGCGCCCAAAGTATAATGTGATTGTTTGAGAAAGCCTCCATGACCTGAGGAGCGCAGCAATGTCATCGATGACTCGACCTCAGAAGCGATACGCTGTCGACCAACTCTACTTCACCCATCGCTCCGCTCGCATTGAAACGAGCGTGTCATCACTCGAGGACTACCTCAAAAGCAGCTTCGTCGAAACGCGCATCATCCATGCCAATGCCAGCCAATCCCTATCTCAATCCGTGTTACGTCACGCGCCGGGCGTAGTACCGACCCACAACGATGGCGTGGTCATCGCTCACGTCGCCGGGTCGGAGCCGGTGGAGAACCTGGCCGTTCTGGCGACCCTCTCCGCCCCGATCATCCTGTTCTACCACTCTTCTGCATCGCTCGACTGCACATCGGCTCTCCGCTTTCTCAAGCCGCTCGTCGCCGCCGCCATCGGGTGCGATCTGCTGGCGACATTGCGACTGCGCACCGCCGGATTTCCGGTCGCCGCCACCTGGCCACTGCGCACGCAACTTCGCGCCACACGGACGGCCATGCCAGCCGAGGCATCGCCATTCACCATACTTGTGCCCGGCGACGTCACGTCGGCCCGACAGATCTGCCTGATCATCGATGCGTTCGCCGATTTCCTGCATCTCTGGCAACAGCCCGCCAAACTCGTCCTCCTGGGACGAACGCTGGAGCCAAAGGCCGCCAAGGATCTGCAGCAGCGGATCACGACGCACGGGCTGACCGAAAGCGTCACCGTCACCGGCAGCCTTGATGCCGCCCACCGGGAAACCTGTCTCGTCAACGCGAACCTAGGTCTTTTCCTGGAAGACCCGGCGTCGTTCCCGGACTTCCTGCTCGAAGCGGTGGAGGCTGGTCTGGCGGTGCTGGCGCGTCCCGTTCCGTCCATCACGTTCCTTCTGCAGCCCGCCGGCCTGCCCCAATCCGCTGCCGACACCACGCCGAACGCTGCGGAGATCGCGCTGCTGCTGCACCATTTCGCCTGCAGCCCCCAAGGCATCGACGATCTGGCGCAGGCACAACAGGACAATTTTATCATCGACCCGGCGGTGCGTCCCGAGAGCCTGATCTGGAATGCGCTCGGCCAATGCGGGCTAGCGCTGCCGGCGACGCCAACCGAGCATGCTGCCATCGTCGCCAAAGCCAGCTTCCTGGTCGCCGGGCATTTCTCCGGCAGCTATAGCCTATCGGCCATAAACCGGCTTCTCGCCTCCTCGATCGAGCAGCATTTGCCCGGCCGGGTCGGCGTGCTGCCCGTGCAATTCGAACCGCTCACCACACTCGGCACGATCCCGGCCAACGATGCTGCCTTGATGGACGAATTGTTCAAGCGCCCGGGTCGCCTGGGCATCCCGAGGATCGTCATCAGCCAGCATTACCCGCCCTGGCTACCGACGATCGACCATGACTTCGCGATCGCCCTCTTCGCCTGGGAAGAAAGCCTGATCCCCGCAAACCTCATCCGCAGCCTCAACAAATTCACCGGCGTGATGGCTGCATCGGCCATGGTGGCAAAGGCGCTGGTCGATTCCGGCCTGCGCGTTCCACTCCGGATCACCGGCCTTGCCATCGAATTGGGTGCCTTTCTGCGGATTGGGGATGAACGCCTGGCCAATGCCGCGCACGGCATCACTCCCCGGGCGCCGATGGTCTTCCTGCACATCTCGTCCTGCTTCCCGCGCAAAGGCGTGGACCTGCTGCTCGCAGCCTGGGCACGGGCCTTCACCAGTGCCGACCCTGTGCGGCTGGTCATCAAGGGATTCCACAACGAGCACAATCAAACGGCGGAACAGATCGCAACCCTGTCACTCAGCGACGACACTCTTGCACCGATCGAACTGATCAACGAGGAGTTGTCTGCGTTCCAGCTCGCCGATCTCTATCGTGACGCCGACTGCATGGTGCTCCCAACGCGAGGCGAGGGGTTCAACATGGTCGCCGCCGAGGCAATGGCCGCAAATCTGCCATTGATCGTTACCGGTCACGGCGGACACATGGATTTCGTCGACGCACGATCCGCCCGGCTTCTCGATTTCACCTTCCGCCCGTCGCGCAGCCACGTCACCAGTGCCCACTCGTTCTGGGTCGAGCCAAGCCTCGGTGATCTGACGCTGGCACTGCGCGAAGCGCTCGACGACCATTTGGCAGGCGGATCGCAGGCGCTTGAGCGCAGTTCGGCGGCACGGGCGATTGCGCGCCGCCAATTCGACACGCGGGCTTGGGCGGAACGAACGATCGATGCGTGTGCCGGTCTTATCCAGACACGATCCACGCCGGCTGCTCGTATTGCGTGGCTTTCAAGTTGGGGGATCAGGTGCGGCATCGCAGAGTATTCGAGATTTCTCCTCGATCATCGCCCGCTTCGCGGGCTGGCAAAAGTGCCAGAGCTCATAGTGCTCTGCGATATCAGAACTGGCTTCATGCCCTCTATCCCGAAGATCCATGGCGGACGTGTCGTTCCCGCCTGGCACGTCGCCTCCGGTTCAATCGCAAGACAGATTTCCGGCGAGCTCTTGCGCTCCGAGCCACAAATGCTGGTCATTCAGCACCAGCCTGGCCTTATTTCCTGGCTGGACCTCGTGGAAATCATCGATCTTACGCGGGTTATCTGCATTAAGACGGTCGTCACCCTGCACTCGACGGCCAGCATTGCGCTGATCGAAACCGCCCTGCGGGCCTCCGTTCTCCTCGGCCTCGCGGCGGTCGAACGGGTCGTCGTGCATTCCCTGCATGACCTCGAAACGCTCCGCCGGTTCGGCATTATCCAGAACGTGGCACTCATCCCCCACGGGGCGGGCGTGACGGATATAACCGCTCGGCGCCCGACGCGAAATCTCACTGCCAGCCCAATCATCGGCTGCTACGGTTTTTTCCTGCCGCATAAGGGCATCGCGACCCTGATCGCAGCATTCGCCCAGATCCTGGAGACATGGCCAAGCGCAACTCTCCGACTGGTGAATGCGGAATACCCCAGCCCACTTTCCGCCATCGAACGCAGCACCTGTCAAACTCTGGCACGGCAGCTTGCGATCTATGAGTCGATCGAATGGGAACAGGACTACCTGGCCGACACCGACGCGATCGCCCTGCTTGCCGGATGCGACCTGATCGTCATGCCATACGGCGCCACCCCCGAATCTGCCAGCGGCGCAGTGCGTCTGGCGTTGGCAAGCGGCGTTCCCGTCGCTGTTTCCATGAGCCCGATATTCGACGATCTGGGCGGGTCGGTGCACCGGGTCGACGCCACCACGGCCAGTAGCCTCGGCGACGCTATCACGGGCCTCCTCGACAACGACGCCAAGCGTTTGTCTGTCGTGGCCGCCGCCGAGCAATGGCTGCGCGAACACGACTGGAATGTGGTCTCGGGCCAATTATTCGGCATGATCGAAGGTATCCATCAGCAACCATCCTCCTTCGGCCGGCAATGGCCGATGGTCTTTGCCGCCGATAGCCCGCTGCTCTTCAGCGTCGTCGGCCTCATGCAAGGCAAGTCGCGTTGGTTCAATGGCATTTCCGAGGGTTACGGGGTATCCGGCCCCTATATGCGATTGTCGCCGGGCCAGTACACCGTCGAATTCGCCTTCGACAAGCTCTCCGGACTGAGCGGATCTGCCCGGTTCGAAGTTGCGATGAATGGTGGCTTGGATCCTATCGCGTCTCGCGCCGTCGATTTCGGCCACGAAGCTTGCAATCACCATCGTATCCGTCTCGAGTTTTCGATCGACGCCGCCGCGTTGGATGTCGAATTCCGGGTCTTCTGTGACATCGGATTTCGGGCAAAATTCATCGATATCACCGTCGATGTCGATCAGCCCGAACGGTATATTAGCGAAGGCATTGACCTGTGAATTTCATCCGAAGCCGTGCGCTCCCGGCGGTCTATTTCGACTATAGCGACCTGGTCGAATATTTTCGGCACAACCGGTTTCCGACGGGAATCCAGCGTGTCCAGATCGAGTTCTTCAAGGCATCGCTGGAATGGAACAGCCCGACGCCGATCTGCGGCTGCACCTACTCCGCACGGGCCGGATTCTGGGTAGACATCGACACGATCGGCTTCAGCAAACTCTGCCGGCTTGCCTCGACGCCCGGCAGCCATCTCGACGACGAATGGCAGGAAACCTTCAACGGCTTCTTGCGCCGTATCGACCAGCGTTCCGCGTGCATCATGCCCGAGGGATCGGCCCTGGTGAACGTCGGTGCGTCTTGGTGGGCAGCAGATTACATGCCGCTGATCCGGGAAGCGAAGTCACGCTACGGCATTCGGTATATTCCGTTGATCTACGATCTCATCCCCATGATCACGCCAGAATATTGCGGGCAGGACCTGGTGGCGGCATTTGGCTACTGGATCAACAGCGTGTTCAGCCATGCCGACCTCATCCTGGCCATCTCGAAATCGACCCAACAGGACGTCATCAAAGCGGCCGACGGCATCAAGCATCTCACCCGTCAACCGATCATCGTTCCGCTCGACGCCGAATTCGGCATGCAGGACGGCGCCGCCGGAACTGCCGACCGTGCCGGCCTACTGGACGGCTTCGGCTTACGAAACGGCTTCTACGTGCTGGTCGTCGGCACATTGGAAATACGCAAGAACCAGATGCTCATCTTCCAGGCTTGGGCCAAGCTGATCGAACTGCATGGTGCCGCCGCCATGCCCACCCTGGTCTGCGTCGGCAAGATCGGCCACGGCTTCGAATTCGGCCAGAACTTCCTGCGGTCGCATCCCGAATTGCAAGACAAGGTCATCATGCTCTCCGGCCTATCGGACGTTGAGCTGAATGCGCTTTACGCCGATTGCTTGTTCACGGCCTTCGCGTCGACCTACGAGGGCTGGGGACTGCCGGTCACGGAAAGCCTCTGCCATGGCAAGGTCTGTCTCTCGGCGGATCACTCATCCCTTCCCGAAGCCGGCGGCGTGTTCGCCGACTACTTCGAGGCAAATTCAGTCAAAAGCTTCGTGCAGCACGCCGAGCGACTGCTTTTCGACCATGACTACCGGCAGGCGCGTGAACACCAGATCGTCGCCGAGTTCCGGCCGCGCCCCTGGCATGACGTCCTGGCCGGCCTGGTCGACGGTATTGAGACCCATTGCGTGGGCTTGGTTCATGCCGAGCCATTGGTGGCCCCGATATCGTTCGGCGAAATCTATGACATCGGCCAAGATCACCGCGCCCGCCGCCCCGATAAGGAAGGTGCGATCGCAGAAATGCTCCGCTATGATGGAACCTGGCACCCCCTCGAATCATGGGGGGTCTGGGCGAACAAGAAATACGCAAAGCTGGCATTCCGGCTCCCGCCGCTGGAGGGCCCGGCCGATGACCTCATCCTCTACCTCAAGCTCTGTGCACCGAATAGCCGCGTCGCGGTCACCGTCAAAGTCGCCGGTCAAACCCAGCTTGTGACGATCGACCCCGATGAAAGCCTCGCGATACGGCTCCAAATCCCGTTCAAGATCGCGTCGAACCACCAGGATGGCGGCCCGATGATCGTCCATCTCGATATCGACGACCTGGTTGCGCCTGTCGATATCGCGGACACGCGACGGCTCGGCGTCGGGTTCCAATCCTTCGCGCTCTGCCGAACCGGTGACACCGCTGCAAGGCTCAGGATCATCGAACGGAGTATCAAGATGTCCAGCAACCTCGTCGCCGCGGCCTAGGGTCGCAATCATGTCCATGCTGCAGGATGATGTCCGCGATCGGGCCGACCCCTCCCCCGGGTTCAACCATCTCGTCACGCTCGGCGATGCAAGCCGCGACGTCGGTCAATGGATGGAGGCGGCTCACTACTACGAACTGGCCGTCGGCATCCAGCCCGGCGTCGCCGGCATCTGGGAACAGTTAGGCCACGCCTACAAGGAGCATGGCAGCTTCTCCCAGGCCGGGGCGGCCTATTTGAAGGCGCATAGCCTCAATCCCGGCGATGTGGGCCTGCTGGTTCAGCTCGGCCACTTCCACGCCCTTCGGGACGCGACGCCAAAGGCGCTGGATTACTACCAGCGCGCCGTGACCGCCGGGTCCCAGGACGAGCACGCACTGCGCTATATCGCCCAATCCGTTCATTGCCGGGCGGCGGACCCGGCCCGGCAGAGTGCCAGCACCGCAATCCCCGCAATCTACTTCGAATACACCGATCTGCTCGATCATTGCCGGTCGAACCGGACGCCAACAGGAATACAGCGCGTCCAGATCGAACTGTTTCGGGCCTCCCTCCTATGGGATAGCCCAGTCCCGATCCGCGCCTGCGCCTATGCCGATCAAAAGCGGGGCTGGGTGGACGTCAATCCGGACGAACTTCTGGCTCTGCTCGATCTAGGCGCCCAGCGCGGCAATGTCGCCGACCCGGATTGGCAGGAAGCACTGGCCCGGTTCTTCACCGCGCTCGACACCCGCGCAGCCTGCGTCTTTCCCGTCGGCGCTGCCTTGATCAACCTCGGCACGTCCTGGGGCATCGAGAACTACATGGCCGCGATCCGGACCATGAAGGCGCGCTTCGGCCTCCGCTACGTCCCATTCGTCCATGACCTCATTCCATTGATGACGCCGGAATATGTCGATCACGGTGTGACCGCGGCATTTAACGCCTGGCTCAGCAGCGCGATCCTACACGGCGATCTCTTCGCGGTGACGTCCAGTTCCACCAGGAACGACCTGGTCAAGGCCGCGGCCCAGATCCGGCCGCTATCCCATGACCCCATCGCCATGCCGCTCGACGCGGCACCCAGCGCGCCGCGCCAGGGCCATGGTGGCGCCCACACCGCGCAAACCCGTGAACGGCTTGGTCTGGCAAATACCGACTTCGTCCTCTTCGTCGGCACGATGGAGGCGCGCAAGAACCACTATCTCGTCTTCCAGGCCTGGGTAAAACTACTGGCAAGCCACGACCGCTCGGACGTGCCAGTGCTGGTTTGCGTCGGTAAGCGGGGCTGGAAATTCGAACGCGCCCAAAGCTACCTCGAGGCCCATCCGGAGCTCGATGGCAAGGTGATGATCCTATCCGGGATCTCCGACGCCGAATTGGCAACGCTTTATGCAGAATGCCAATTCACCCTCTACGCCTCGCTCTACGAGGGCTGGGGGCTGCCCGTGACGGAGAGCCTTCATCACGGCAAAGCGTGCCTCACCGCCGATCACTCCTCCCTACCCGAAGCCGGCGGCCAGTTTGCCGATTATTACGAGGGCGATTCCGTCAAAAGCCTGACGTCGCAGGCCGAACGGCTGATCTTCGATCGCTCCTATCGTGAAAGCCGCGAACACCTGATTGCAACGCAGCGTCAATCCCAAGACTGGCAGACGGCCCTGCAAACGCTTGTGCTCGCGACCATCAGCCATTTCCCGACCCCTGCCGTGCCCGCCATCTTGGCAGCCCCGATCGTCCCGGCAACCATCTACCGTATAGGAAACCAGCCATTCTTCCGCCGGCTCGACCGAGGCGCCGCCATCGCCGAGATGCTTCGCGCGGGCGGTGGCTGGTACGGTGTCGATGCAGCAACGGCATGGTCGAAGGACCGTCGCGCCCGGCTGGCCTTCCAACTGCCACCGGTGGCCGATACCGACCACGTGGTCTTCCTGAAGCTACGCGCCCCGCCGGAGAAGACGTCGCTAACACTATCCCTGGCAGGCACCTTATCCGCCCGGCTAACCCTACGGCCCGGCGAGGCGCGTATCGTCCGGCTCGATCTCTCCCAGGCCCCGCTCGCCGGCCCATCCACAGGCGAGCGACCGATCGTTATCCTGCTGCAAGTGGACCAGCTGGTGTCCATGGCGAAATACGATCCAGCGAACACGCGACAGGTCGGCATCGGTGTCGAGATGTTCATGGCCTGCGCCGTCGAGGATGACGACGCCCGGCTCGCCATCCTCGAATGCGCGCTGATGACGCTTGAAGATGCCTGAACCCTCACGAGGCATTCTCCCATGCCAGAGCTAACGATCAGCTTCCATCTGCCGGGCCGGAAAAGCAGGTTTGCATCGAGGGTCCGGTCGGGCAATGCCGCCCGCGATCTTGCCCTGTGGTACAAGGCTGCCGAACATTACGGCGAGGCCTTGCAGGTCAAGCCCGATGACGCCGGCATCCTCGTTCAACTGGGCCACGCCCTCAAAGAAGCCGGTGATTTCCCCGATGCGGAGCGGGCCTATTTGAAGGCGCTGACGCTCACCCCGCATGACGCCGATCTCCTCGTGCAGCTCGGGCATTTCTACAAGGTCAGCGGAAACCTCCCCCACGCCCTGGCCCATTATCAATCCGCCATCGAGCATGGTTCGCACGATCCCAATGCCCAAGACTTCATCACAAAGGCCGCGGCCCCTGGCTCCCATCAGCCTCCTCCATTCCGGATCACTCACCGGCAAGTCCCAGAAGCGGACGCCCGATCAATGGCCGGCCTCGGCGATCAGGTCCCGGCCTTCTACCTGGACTTCTCCGACCTGGTCGCATATTTCCGCACTGGCCGGTATCCGACGGGCATCCAGCGCGTCGAGATTGAGCTCCTGAAGGCGGTGAAGGACTGGCGGGGATCAATCCCCCTGCAGCTGTGCACCTACTCTCCGTCGGTCAGCGCGTGGATCGAAGTAAACCCGGATGCGCTTCGCCAGGTTTGCGAACTTGCCGGTAGGGCAGGGGACCAGCCCGAAACGGTTTGGCTTGCGGCCATCAACCGCTTCCTCACCACGGTCGATGATGCGCCGCCGATGCAGATGGTACGCGGCGGGGTTCTAGTGAACCTCGCGCCATGGTGGAACATCGACTACATGCTCTACCTTCGCCACGCGAAGAACGTCTTCGGCATCCGTTACGTCCCCGTCATCTACGACCTGGTTCCGCTCATCACGCCGGAGTTCTTGCCGGCGAAAATGCCCTCCGAATGCGCTCAATGGCTCGGCGGTGCGCTCATGCATGCCGACGCCGTGGCGGTCATCTCGTGTTCGACCCGGCGGGACGTCATCAAGGCGGCGCTCGCCGTCCGCCCCGTGGCACGAGAACCGGTCGTCATGGCGCTCGATGCCGATTTCAGCGCAGTGCAACTCGGCCTCTCCGTGACCGAGCATCGAAGCATTCTGGAACGGCTGCGGGTGGCCGGTCGTTTCGTTCTATTCGTCGCCACGCTGGAGGCCCGCAAGAACCACCTCGTGGTCCTTCAAGCCTGGGCCCGCTTGATCGCGCAAGAGGGTGCGGACGCCATCCCGTCCCTGGTCTGCGTCGGAAAGGCCGGATGGCAGTTCGATCAAACCCAAGCCTTCTTGAACGCGCATCCCGACGTCGCGGACAAGGTCATCCTCCTGTCGAAGGTTTCGGATGGCGAGCTCAGCAGCCTATATTCGAATTGCCTGTTTACAATCTACTCCTCGACCTACGAGGGCTGGGGCCTGCCAATCACCGAAAGCCTTTGCTACGGCAAGGCCTGCGTCACCTTGAGCCATTCCTCCCTGCCCGAAGCCGGCGGCAAATTCGCGGATTATTGTCCCGCGGACTCGGTCAAAGCCGTCGCGGAGACGGCTTGGAGGTTGATGTCCGACGATCCTTACCGGGCGTCGCGGGAGGCGCTCATCCTCGCCGAATATCATCCGCGCACATGGCAGGACGTCCTCTCGGGCCTGGTCTCGGGCGTCGCTGCCCAACTATCCGGCGCGGCCGACCCGCAGCGAATGTTCGCCCCTGTGGCCTTTGGCGAAATCTACCCCCTACGCCTGAACTATGATTTACGCGCCGCCGACCGTCGGTCCGCCGTGGCGGAAATGCTGCGGCATGAGCTCGGCTGGGGGCGGATGGAGAACTGGGGCACATGGACATCGATGCTCAACGCCTCGCTTGCCTTCCACGTGCCGGAGTTGGGTGGATCGACATCCGATCTCCTGCTCTACCTCGAAGTGCAATGCCCGCCCGAAACCGTCGTGCTGTCGGTCAAGATCGGATCCCACCGCCTGGTAAGCACGGTTTTGGAGGCTGGTGAGATGCGGCAATTCCGCCTCTTGCTGCCATTCGTCGCCGTCATGGCATCCATCGGCGCCGACCGCGCCATCGTATTGATGCTACAGGTCGACCGGTTGATCGACCTCAGCAGCCACGTCGCAGGCGAAGCCCGGCGCATCGGGATCGGCGTGAAATCATTCGCGGTCATGCAAAGATCCGACACGGCCGGCCGCCTCAGAATGATCGAACGATGCAGCATTCCGGCCTAGCCAGGCCGGTCGCGGGAGATGGCTGAGTGAATGAGATGAGCGTGATCGACAAGCCTGCCTCCAAGATGCTCATCACCGCGGAGCATCTGGACGCCTTCGTCGCCCAAAGTGACGCCTTCGGTGGCCCCGGCAGCCCGGCGTGCGCTGTGTACTGGTCACGCTTCGAATACCGACCCGGCGTCACCGTCGATCAAACCATCGATCCCTACGGAGAAACCTACGTCCAAGCCCAGCTGGCGCTCTACGAGGAGATCGCCGGCCGCAGCTTCAACCAGGCAACCAACGAGCACACGCCGTTCGACGTCTCGCGCCATGTGGCGGCGGTCAATCCGTATGATCATGCCGATCCATCAGCCCTCGCCGTCCATACCGAGCGGCTTTCGCGGGCATTTCGCCTGGCCAAACTGCCGCGCGACGGTCGGCTACTCGACCTCGGGTGTGGCTGGGGATTATCGTCCGAAATCGGCGCCTATCTCGGCCTGAAGGTCACGGCGGTCGACATCAACCCCCTGTTTGTCAACCTGGTAAACCAGCGGGCGGAACTCGGTCGCCGGGCTATCACCGCCACGACGTCCAGCTTCGATGATTTCGATGCGCCCGAAACCTACGACATGGTGCTATTTTACGAGTGTCTTCACCATGCGCTCAAACCATGGGACGTTATCGAGAAATTCCGTAAGATGTTGGCGCCGGGTGGCAAGATCGTGCTGACCGGGGAGCCGATCAACAAGCTCTGGTGGCGCCATTGGGGCATCCGGCTTGACCCGATTTCGGTATATTGCGTCCGCAAATTCGGATGGTTCGAAAGCGGCTGGTCGCTCGACTTCATCCGGGAGGTCTTCCGCCGGGCCGGCATGAAATGCATCGCAGACCGAGGCTCCGACGAGGAAATTGGGTACACACTCGTCGCGCAAATGTCGGACTTGAGCCAGATCCTGGCAACCGAGATGGCCGAATACTGGGACAGCCAAGGCTTCACGCCGGATGCGGAATATCTCGTTTTCTCCGGCCATGGTTGGCTCGAGATCCCCTTTGCGCCAGACACCGGAGGAATCCGACTGATCCTGCGGAGCTTTCGTCCGGCAAAGGGCCTGGCGACACTTATCCGCATAGGCCAGACAACCGTGTTCGAGGGAATGTTGCCACCCGGCGACACCGTAATCGATATCCAGGCCGAAGCGGAGGCGGCGCATGTAGAATTTGATAGCGAAGTATGGTGTCCAGACAAAGAAGTCTACAACGGAGACAAACGTCAAATAAGCTTCCATGTGGTGCGAGCCATCGTCGTGTAGTCAGTTGTCGCGCGACGCCAGGGAATGTTAGGTTTAACGAACGATACCCTAACAAACGCAGCCATATGACAACGACTTCAGCCCGAACTTCCCAGAAGCTGCAATATACAAAGCTCTGCCGACAATAAACGCCAACGTCTGACAGCATCGTCCCGTTTAGACATGCTTGTGTTTTGTGCTTCCACGGAGGCGCAGAGCAATGATTTTCCAAAATACGATTGCCGCGATCGACCATGCGAGCCGGCCGGCTGAAGCAACCGCACCACAACGCAACACGGGCCGGCGCTTTGTCCTTGGTGCCGCCCTCGGTGGTGCCGCCCTCATCGCAGGCGCTCGCTTCGGCATGCTCCCGGCCAAGCCGGTTCCGGCCACAGCGGCTCCGGCTCTGCCGACAGAAGCCGACCTCGGCAGCAACAGCGTGTCTGCCACGTTGGCTACCCACGTCGAACTCGTTGACTGGAAGGCGTTCCGCGCCAGGTTCATCCGCCCGGACGGTCGTGTTATCGACACTTTCAATCAGGGCGAATCCCACACCGAGTCGCAAGGGTTGGGAATGCTGTTCGCCGCGTCGTTTGACGACCGTCCAAGTTTCGACCGCATTTGGACCTGGACGAAAGCCACACTCAGCCGCCCGTCGGACGCGCTATCCGCCTGGCGCTACCTCCCCGGCAGCAGCAATCCGGTCCCAGACATGAACAATGCGACCGACGGCGATATCTACATAGCTGGAGCCTTGCTGCGAGCCAGCGCCCGGTGGAAGTCGCCCGAGTATCTGGATGCCGCACAGAAAATCGCGGGCGACATCCTGCGCTTGCTCGTGCGCGAGGTCGGCGGCAAGACCGTCCTACTGCCGGCGGCGGACGGGTTCGTGAAATCCGACTATACGGTCGTGAATCTATCGTACTATGTGCAGCCTCTCCTGGCGGAACTTCAAGAGGCGTATCCCTCGCCGCTATGGGAAGCGCTGTTCCGCGACGGCGATCAGCTGCGTCAGTACGCCCGGTTCGGCAAATGGCAGCTTCCACCGGATTGGCTGCGCGTCTCGGCCGCCAACGGCGCGCTTTCCATCGACAGCGGTCACCCACCCCGCTTCTCCTTCGACGCGGTGCGCGTGCCCCTATTCGTTGCCTGGAGCCGGGGCGATCCCCAAGCATTGCAGAGTTTTGTCAACTTCTGGGGTGCAACCCCATCTCGGGCGCCTGCCTGGATCGATCTGGATACGGGTTCATGCGCCCCATACCCGATCTCCAAAGGCGTCATGGCGATTGCCCGGCTGAGCGGTTGCGGCCACCAGGTAGAACGCCAAGCAGATTTGCCAGCGATCTCCGGAGATGAACCCTATTACTCCGCAGCGTTAATTCTTTTAAGCCGGATCGCCCTGCGGGAGATCAAGCCCAAATTGGTTTGACGGCCCGCTCGCCAATATTGACGAGGTTATCACTGATGAGAGTGCTAGCCGCAACTGGCGCCCATCAAAATCCGGATTTGTCGCGTCGCGATAATTCATTTTGACATGTCTATTTATTTCCTGACACGTTAGTCTAAACGTATTGACCAGACTTTCGGTCAATACGTAGAGCGTTTTGTCAGGAGCCGGGTATGACCGAGCTTACTCAAATAGAAACAGATGGCTCAACGCTCACCGATATCCTGTTGATCGAAGACGATCCAGCGGTGGCTGAATCGCTTCGCCGGGCAATCGAGCGGAGTGGAATGCAAATGTCCTGGGCGTCGACCGGCCTGGAAGCCATGACGCTGAAACGGGCAATCAAGCCCCAAATCGTCTTGCTCGACATGAGCCTGCCGGACACGAACGGCATCGTGCTCATCAAATGGCTGGTCGAGCAGGCGGATTGCGGCGTCATCGTCGTTTCGGGCTCGACCGAGGAAGCCGATCGGGTCGTCGCATTGGAACTCGGCGCGGACGATTACGTCTCAAAACCACCAAATATGCGGGAATTAATCGCCCGTATGCGAGCGGTCCACCGTCGCACGCCCATGCGACGCTTGCCTGCGCCCGTTTCCAGCCCGGCGTCCACCGGTGGTCTGCACCTCGACAGCCATCGCCGTACCGTGCACGGCCCGGATGGGGCACGTATCACCCTCACTGCCGCAGAGTTTGATGTGTTGGAAGCACTGTCTTTAGCCCGCGGCCAGGTGGTGAGCCGGCATGACCTTTCGACCGGTGCATTGCGCCGGCCATGGCAACCGGACGATCGGAGCGTGGATCAGCTCATCCTCAATTTGCGTCAGAAACTGCATCCGGACCCCGACGGAATCAGCTTGATCGAATCTATCCGGGGCAGGGGTTACCTATTGCGACTCACGGCAGATCTCCCCGGATCGACCAAAAGTCAGCCCGATCGCAGATCATAAACCGCAGCTCCTCCATGTGCGCACAGAACGACAAGGGCGTCGCAGCTTGGTCACCCTATTTTCCGCACCCCAACGTCTTATAGACAATAATATTTCGTGATTTAGCACGTATCGAACTGCAGAATAGTGTTTCCTACTTATATCCAATAGTATTGCCACCTAACAGTGGTGCCGTATTGTTAATGCCGTTATAGTCGAGACAATGGCGGTAGATAAATTCCAACGAGAAAGCTCGATGTCGGAATATTCGACAACGCCAGCTGTCGGAACAAGTCAGCGCCTCGAAGAACTTCGACCAGATGCGGCAACACGCGATGATCGGGCACCGCCAATTGGCGTCGTCGGCATAAGCGTTGCGGATAGTGGGTTGGACGCCAGCATCCGACTTCTGGAAGAGATGCCACCACACACCGGATTGGCATTCATCCTTGTCCACCGGCGCGTTTCCGACGGCGACGCTCTCACGGCTGATGTCCTGGCCCGTCACACACGGATGATCGTCGCCGATGCTACGGACGGCGTCGTGCTTGAATCAGAGCATCTCTATTTCGTCTCGCCGACAAGTTACCCAACCGTCTCGGGCGGTCGGTTGCGTCTGTTGATGCCACAGATCGGCCCCGTGCCCGCTCGACCATTCGACACCCTACTTGACTCGCTATCGCGTTCGTATGGCGCGGCCGCTGCTTGCGTGATTCTATCAGGAACCGGTGTCGATGGTTTTGCCGGCCTCGCGTCACTGCGCCGTGCCGGTGGATTCGTGGTGGTGCAGGATCCGGAGGACGCCCACCATGACGAGACACCCCTCGGCGCGATCCACACCGGCGGCGTCAGCGCGATACTGCCCGCGTCCCACATCGCCGGCGCACTGAGCGACTTCTTCAAGCACCCAGGGGACGACGGTGGGCCACCAGAACACCCGGTTGCATTGTCTCTGCCATTCCGCGAGGACGTCATAGAGTTGCTGCGAGCGCAGACGGCTCATGATTTTGGTTCATACGACCCAGGCGCCCTCGATCGGCGGCTCCAACACCGAATGGCGCTCACGCGGATCCCGGTCGAGGAAACCCGGCAATATTTGCAGATCCTGCATGATGACAAACGCGAGCTGGATCGTCTCGTCAACGATCTTCTGGTTGACGAGACGCCCTTCTTTCGGGACCCACTTGTCCTCGATGGACTTGCCAGGATGGCCATTCCCGGGCTGATCCAGGATCACTCCGGGGATCGGCCGCTCCGCATGCGGGTTGCCGGATGTCGTACGGGTGAAGACGCGTATTCGCTGGCAATCCTCGTTCTTGAGCAGATCGCGTCTGCTGGACGGACAATAAGGCTGCAGGTTTTCGCCGATGATTCCGACGTGCGCGCCATCACATTCGCCCGCGACGGTCTATATCCAAATGATATCGCGGACCATGTCGGGGTGGAACGTCTGGCGCGTTTCTTTTCCCAGGAAGCCACTGGCTGGCGCGCCACTGCGGAATTGCGGTCGGCGATCGTGTTTGCGACCCAAGACGTCCAGCAGGATTCGGCGTTCTCCCGCTTCGACCTCATTTCCTACCGAGTCCAGCCGAACTATCTGAAACCAGCCATACAAGAGAAGCTCCTCTCACTGTTCCAATCCTCATTGAGCAAACAAGGTGTCTTATTGCTCGGGTCTCCCTGGACATTCTCCGTCGAGCCGGTCGAGTTCGTCGCCATTTCGAAAGCATCTGGAATCTATCGCCAGGCCGAGCACGGGTCGTCTTCCCAGCAGGATAATCTGGCCCGTAGTGCAAACCGCTTGCCCGGCGACTCTGTGCGCATCCGCCCAATCCAGATGATGTCACGCGCGACGCGCTCGATAACACTTTCCGAACTCGGCCGCCGGGCGGTCATCAAGGCCTATGCGCCAGCCTCTGTTCTCGTCAATGCTGCCAACGAAAGTCTTTTCGTTATCGGTGCGACCGACCGATACCTTCGCCTTCCGCCGGGGCAGTCAAGTTCCGATCTGCTGACCATGGTGCGCCCTGGGCTCCGTCTCAAATTGCACCTCGCGATGAAAACCGCGCGGCAGACCATGGCGAAGGTCGTCGTTCTCTGCCAGACGAGAACCAGCGGTGTCCTGATCCAGTTCAATCTGGAGGTCCACCCCATTCTCGACGTCGAGGAGGGCCTGTTGCTGGTCTGCTTCGTCGAAAAGCCGCTGCACGACACACCGATCGAGCAGCGTTCTGTCGGCGATCGGCAGGCGTTCGAACTTGCGGAGTTGACTGCAAGCCGTACCGAGTTGCAGGACAGGATTTCCGATCTTGAACTGTTGACCGAAGAGCAGACTGTCATCAATGAGGAAGCGCTCCTCGTCAATGAGGAGCAGGAATCGGATCACAGGGAACTGCTATCCCTCAACGCTCAGACCGATCTTCTGAACCAGGAGCTCCTTGCGAGCAATCTGTCGATCAAACAAGAACTCCGCACTCGCGCCGTTGTATCGGACGATTTGAGGAACGTCCTCTATAGCACCGGCATTGCCATCTTGGTGCTGGATACGCATCTCGCGATCCTCTTTTTCACCCCGGCCACGAAATCCCTGTTCGCAGTCACCTCCGGCGACATCGGGCGTCCATTATCTGACCTCGCTGCCTTGGCACCCGACAGCACCTTGGAGAGGGATGTTCATCAGGTGCTGCAGCATCGCGTCCCGTCCGAGCGGGACATTCAAACCGCGACAGGTCATTGGTTTCGCCGGTGCATCTTGCCCTATCGCAGCGAAGCCGGGCAGGTCGAAGGCGTCGTCATGACATTTACGGACATCACGACAAGCAAGATCCTCGCAGCGGCGTCAGGGCAAGCCACTCGGCGCGCCGACATCGCCCATGCCGCAAGGTCACACTTCCTGGCCGCGGCATTCCGTGAACTGCGCCAACCCATGCAGATATTGACGTTGCTGCAAGGCCTTCTCGCCCGTACCGTTGATGACGACAGCGCACAGGAATGGCTCACCCGGCTTGATGCTACCGTCGACTCCATGTCGCGCATGTTGAACTCGCTTCTACACGTCAGCGGCATCGAGGCAGGGATTGAGACGGTGGCGTTGGCCCCATTCCCTATCGATGATCTCCTGATACATCTCCGCGACGAGTTCACCCACCTGGCCCGGACTAAAGGCTTGCTGCTGAGCGTTCTGCCGTGCGGGCTGCAGGTTGTCAGTGACGCGCGATTGCTCCAGCCGATGATCCGGATCCTTCTATCAAACGCGATCAAACATACCAAGGCGGGGAAAGTCATACTGGGATGTCGCCGGCAGGGCCCGATGCTCAGCGTCCAGATATGGGACACGGGACCCGGTTTGTCCGGGCCGCAGATGAGCGTCATCGCGGACCAGGACAACCAGGCCGATGTCGCGGTCTGGAACACTGGCCCCGGGCTCGGGCTCGCCAATGTCCGCCGTTTCGGCGATCTTCTCGCCCATCAAGTTGGGGTCTGCAGCAGAGGCAGACGTGGGTCGAGAGTTTCGATTGCAATCCCGATCCACGACACCGGCGACCTCCATGAGGAGCGGCCCATCCCAAGCATCGATGCTGTCGAGCCAACACACCATCAGCCTGGATCTATCATCATCGTCGTCGACGATCACAAACTGCGGGAGCCCCTGGCGCGTTGGCTGCGGGGACCAGGTCGTTTCGTGGCCGTCGCGGCGGATAGCCTCATTGCGTTTGATCTGCTGGCGCGCGCCACGCCCGATCTGGTCATTTTGGACTGCAACACCCCGTTCGGTCCAACAGGCGTTCGACTCGCTGCCCGAATCCGTCAGATGATCGGCTCGAATGTCCCCGTGGTGATCCTGACCAGCGAATTTTCACCAGAAACCTCACGGGAAGTCACCTGTCACGGCTGCCTACTTCTCGCCAAACCGATCAAGCAGAGCGAGTTGACCGAGACGATCAATCGGCTGCTCGCCACGGCGAAGCCGATTGTCGCGAAACCTGTCAACTCGGCGGCAACAGTCGGGTCACCGACCATCTATGTCGTGGAAGACGATGAGCATGTGCGCGCCACAATCATCGAGATCCTGAAAGACGACGACAGGATCGTCCTCGAGTTTAGCGGCAGCAAATCCTTCCTCGATGCGTATAACCCTGGTGACCGCGCCTGCCTTCTCATCGATGCTGATCTCCCGGCCATGGATGGCATCGAACTACTGAGCACTCTGCGCGCCGCCGGGCATCGTGTTCCAACGGTCATGATCACCGCCCGGGGTGACATCGCAACCGCCGCTCGGGCAGTCCGGACCGGCGCCACCGACTTTATTCAACGCCCGATCGATCGGAAGGAGTTGCTGGCAAGCATTCGGCGGGCAGTGAATGTGCCCGGCGAGCCAAGCAAATCACCAGCTCTGCGGGAGGCGGCGCTCAACCAACTTGCAGCACTCACATCGCGGCAGCAGCAGATCATGAAACTGGTGCTAGCCGGCCACCCCAGCAAGAACATCGCGGCCGATCTCGGCATCAGTCAACGCACAGTTGAGAATCATCGCGCGTCTGTCATGCGAAAGACCGGTGCCACATCGCTGCCGGCCCTAGCCAGATTGGCATTGGCCGCGCAATTGACGGACGCGGAGTCCATCCTAGCTCCGGGCACCCGGGACCCAGAGGCGTAAAGCTAGCTGCTACTTCGTCGTCCCGATCCGATTGAGGCGGTCAAGCAGATCCTGCCGGCGGTACGGCTTGATCAACACTTCAGACCCATCGACGCCCGATTTGGATAGATCGTGATTGCTGAAGCCGGATGTAAGCAGGATCTGGATATTCGGCGCGCGCCGGCTGACGATCTTGGACAGTTCGACCCCATTTATGTCACCCGGCAAGACGATGTCGGTAAATAGCACGGCAAAATCCAGCGTTTGGTCCAACTCGGCCAGCGCGTGTGCCGCCGTATCGACCCCGCACACGTCATAGCCAAGCTGGGCGAACATCCGCGATACCGTCGCCAACACGGCGGGCTGGTCTTCCACCAACAACGCCCGGCGACGCACAGTGCTGATTTGCTTCAGGTCCAATTCGCTATTTTGCGCGGTCGTCGTCGGCAGGAACAGTCGCATCGTGGTCCCGCCACCGACAACGCTCTGGATAATGATGTGGCCACCTGATTGCCGCACGAACCCATCCACCATGCTCAAGCCGAGACCGCTGCCGACCCCTTTGGCCTTGGTCGTGAAGAACGGCTCAAAAATATGCGGCAGCGTCGTCGCCGCAATGCCGGGTCCGGAATCGATGACGGCGATCATCGCATAGGTCCCAGGGGCGACGTCCTCGACTGCAAACTCGGCCGCCGGAAATTGCACGGCGGCTGCCTCGACCGTAATCTGTCCCCCTTCCGGCATCGCGTCCCGAGCGTTCAGGACGATATTCAACACTGCCACCTGAAGCTGCGCCGGATCGACCAGCGCCATACAAGGCTCATCTCCCGCCACAATCGTCAGATCAAACTGCCCCCCCAGCGCACGTGCGGCAGCAGGCCGAAATGTGGTGAGGAAGTTCGCCAGACTCACCGCTTTGGGGGATAACGGCGCCTGCCGCGCATAGGCCAGCATCTGGTTGGTAAGCTGCGCACTGCGCTGTGCTGCGTGTAGCGCCGGCACGAGAACATCCTGTAGCGCATGCGTGTCGGGCAGCGTCTCTATGACTTCTTCCAGGTTGAGCGTGACGACGGTCAGCAGGTTGTTGAAGTCGTGGGCGATACCCCCTGTCAAATGGCCTAGTATTGCCAGTTTTTCCGCTCGCATCAGCGCCTGCTCCGTCTCTCGGCGCTCTGTCACATCCTGGATGTAGCCAACAAACCCGGCTTCATGCTGCTGCCCGAAATCAGGCTGGGCGCGAAACGACTCGATCGTCACGTGACGTATTCGTCCATCACGCCGAACCACTCTCGCCTCTACCCGGCGTGTCCCGCTATAAACGCTGCTCGGCTGGGTCATCGATCGAAACAGCTCTCGGTCATCGTCATGCATGACGGCCGTTGCGTTCTCATAGGACGGTGCAAACTCGCCCCGCTCGCGGCCAAGCAGTGTATAAATCTCGTCCGACCATGTCATCTGCGATAGATCCGCAGAAATCCACCATGTTCCCAGCTTCGCCAGCCGGTGCGCATTGCTCAGCTCCTCGGTGCGCGCATGCAATTGCACAACGACTTGCTTGAGCTGCTCGTGCTGGCGTCCAATCTCATCTCGTGCGCCTTGCACCTCGGTCAGATCCCACACCACGCCTAACTGTGAGCTGACGCCAGCCATGGTAAATACCTGAGTGGCCCCGCCTACGCGAAGGATCGATCCGTCCGCCCGCTTATGGGTCCAGACCCTCTGGCCCGGCGCCACATTGCTCGCCGGCCTCATCGCCCGTTCAAGCGCTTCCAACTCCTCTACCGGCCGAATATCGCGCAATGTCATGCACAGGAACTCGGCCCGGGACCAGCCGTAGAACGCAACGGCGGCATTGTTCACGATCAGAAAGCGCAGTGTGACTGGATCGAATACCCACATCGGCAATGGATTATTATCGAACAGCAAGTGAAATGCGTCATACAACTCCTTCCTGCCATGCTGATCCGCCAATCGGTCGCCGACTTCGCGATGCACGCCGACGTAGTGCGTGACGATCCCCTGCGCGTTCTTGATCGGCGCCAGCCTGGTTTCCAGATATAATTCCGAGCCGTCTTTGCGGTAATTCATCAACGTCGCCGATGTGTCGATACCGGCCTGTTGGTCTTTGCGGAACCGCATCAGCACATCCATATCCGTCGCCGCGCCCTTCAGGATATTCGGCGACTCACCCACCAGATCCTGCGGCGCATAGCCGGTCAGGCGGCAGAAGCTATCGTTCACGTATACGATCTGGCGCCCCGACGGATCGCTGGGGTTTAGCCCCGTTATCATAATCCCATCGCTCGCGTGCTGCAGGGCGGAATTCAGCAGTTGCACCTCGTCATCGCCGTTTGGACCCGACAGCAAACCAGCCGTGGCGCAGGGTCGCAACAGATCTGCCGCCAGCACCGCAAAGGCCCGCAACGTGACGATGGCAGTCGTCACAAATTCTGCGCGGGGCTTCACATCCAGGACACAGATCGTGCCGACATGACCACCATCGCTCGCTGTGACGGGAACGCCAACATAGAACCGCATGACGGGCCGGGCAGGGGTTGCCGATCCGTGCACGAACCTTGCGTCAAGCAGCGTGTCGAGCACAATTATCTCGTGGCACTCGCCAGCCATAGGTCCGTACAGCCGGTTTGCGTCCAACACCGCCTCCGTACTGATGCCGAAGCTTGAACTGACGCGCCGGTGTAGCCCATCCACACGAACGAGAATCACACCGGGCACTTCGCAGACCAAAGCGATGAGTGCGACCAGGTGATCGAGCGCTGAATGGGTCGTGGCGTTCATGCCGTTATCGTCTGACCTTATAATGGTTCACGGTTGACGTTCGCGGTCGGGTCGGCCCGAACCGGTGTCAGCAGCAGCCCGATTGCGTCCAGTATATCCCGTCCGCTTGCCGGCTTGCTTGTCACGCGGATGTTGCCAGGTCCGTTGTAATGCCGCACGAACTCTGCCGCTTCATAGGGATGGCCCGTCAACAGAATGACGGGCAGGTTGGGTCGGATTGCGTGGGCGGCGGCGATCAACTCGTCGCCGGGCATGCCGGGCATGCTGTAGTCGGTGATTAGCAGGTCGATCGGCGCGGCGGATTGGATGATACCGATGGCGTGCCGGGAGTCAGCACTAACGCACACGATCATACCACTTTTGGAAATTTGCCGGGTCAACACTTCGCGAAGCATGGCATTATCGTCGAGCAGCAAGATGTGGTTTGGAGGCCTGATAATGCTCAAACCAGGCCTCTCTCGCGACAATGGGGCAGAATCATGCGCTTTCAGTTGCTACGGGTGCTGACAGCTCGGTTTTTCCTGATGCCGCTGCCGCAGCGCGAGTTGCAGCGCCGGAATCTGCTGCGCCGGTCGCGGCCGGCTGAATAAATAGCCCTGGCCAATCGTGCAACCACATTCCAGCAGGATCTCGGCCTGGGCGACTTCCTCGATCCCTTCGGCGATGACGTCGATGCCGAATGCTTCGCCCAGGCCGACGATGACTTTCACCAGCGCCGCGTCCCGACGGTCGCTGGCAATGCGGCGCACGAAGGAGGCGTCGATCTTCAGCTTCGAAATCGGCAACTCCTTCAGATATTGCAGCGACGAATAGCCGGTCCCGAAATCGTCCAACGCGACCGTCACACCCATCTCGCGCAACTCATCCAGCAACAGCCTCGCCGCATTCGACCACGTGATCAAAGTCCGTTCGGTTAACTCCAGCTCCAAATTCTCCGGCTTCACCTGGCCAAGGGCGATCGCACCGAAAATGACGCTTCGCAGATCCGGATCTTGCAGCTGAATTGCAGAGATATTGACCGCGACGCGGGGTGGCGCCCAGCCAGCGCCAATCCAATCATCCACCTGTTGCATCGCGACATTGATCACTTGCGCGCCAATTTGGACGATCAATCCAGTCGTTTCGGCTTCTGAGATAAAGCTGGCAGGCTGACGCAATCCGCTGCCCGGTTGGTCCCACCGGACCAGCGCCTCCAACCCAACCATCTCCAAATTGCGCAGATCGACCAGAGGCTGATAATGCAGCCGGAACTCGTGATTTGCCACGGCCTGGCGCAGTGATTGGCTCAGCACGGTGCTGCTGCGGACACGTTCATCTTCGGCAGGCGAGTATAGGAGGAAGCCGTCTTGCCCGTGAACCGGCACCAGTTGGGCCGCCAGTTTGGCCCGGCGGTGCAGTTCGGTTGCAAGCTCTAGCGCCGCACCGCGCGATGCCGGGCCATGATGAACCGCGGCGCCAATGCTGGGCGGCGCGATCAGCGCCAGCCGGCGGCCAGCGTCGTGGCCCGAAATCGCCTCACGTAACTCGGCGGCAATATCCGGCACGCTCACCCAGGCCTGGTCGAATTCATGCAGTATGGAGAAGCTGTCATCCGCCAATTCGCCAAGCACCGCGTCGGGCGCGAAGCGACGCGCCATGCGGTAGGTCCATTGCAGTATTTCGTCCGCGGCCTCGTTCCCGTAGGTCTGCCGGAACGCGGCTATCCCGGGAAGTGAAAGGCTGAATACGACGAGATCTGGAAACGGTGATGGCAGCGCGGCCAAGCGTGCTGCGACGAACGCGATGAAATGCGTCCCGCCGACAATCAGGCCGTCTTGCGATCTGAAATCAGTCACTCCGGCGACCCGGCCTCAAGGTCTGACAGACGCGGGTCCATGGCCGTTGGGCTTCCGATCGTTCGTAAGCGGTGCAGCGATCTCCGCCGAGATGGTCCACGGCCCATTCGCTGGCCGTGGCACATCCCGGGCGTATCGTCAGCAACCAGTGGCCCGGCTAGGATGCAATCGCCAGCGGGGGAGCGGTGAACAGCGAACCCGGCACTTCGGCCGCCTTGGCGGCAAGCCGGGCGCGGATGGCCTCCAGCACCGGTCCAGTCCACAGCGGCGTCGCGAAGGCAGTTCCGTCATTCCAGACACTGCTATCGCGGTATCCGCGTGTCTTGACCCACTCATTGGCCTCGTCACAATTATCAAATCGCATGCGGTTGCCGCAATCGAGGTAGCTTTCGCTCTCCAACCCCTCGGCCAGCAGGATCGTATGATCGTCGAGTTCGACGTTGAAGTAGTCGATCTGCTGATGGCCGGCCTGGGCGACGATCGTGGCGCCGTTCACTAGCAGCTTGGCAGGGATCAGGTGGCCATCGATGAACAAACAATGGTCGCCGGACACCATCAGGTCCCGGTGCGGCTGGCCCGGCCCGAATGCGTCGGCTCGAACCAGGACTGGCTGTTCGAACAAAGCGCGCTGGCCCTCGTAATGCTGGCGTCCGATCCACCGGATGGGCATCGCGTCATCGTTCTTGGCCCGCGGCGTCACGACCATATCCCCGATCTTCAACGCTTCGACCGCGATCTCCCCGCGTTCAGTCAGGATCCGGGTGCCGGCTGCGAAGCAGA
>NZ_LMUY01000020.1:130880-155879 GCF_009765685.1 Acidisphaera sp. L21
TTGCGCGTTCAGCGCGAGCAGGTCAGTCGGGCTCGTGGTCGCGCCGATCTGCACTTCCAGGTTCGCAATGGTAAGCTGAAGCGCCGCAATCTGGGTGGCGATAGATCCGGACATGATGCTATTCTCCAAATGTACTATTGATCGGCGTGTCGGCTCATCGGATGATCCTGTTGACCAACCAAACTCTCGGCTCGTTGCGTGAACAAACGCTATTACGAGCCCTTCATACTCAGTAGTATCGGAAACTACTCAGCCGCCCCGACTGTTCCGGACTAAAAACTACTCACGAGCCACATCTTACGCACCGCAAACATTGTTGTGCCAAGCGAATGGTCCCAGCATTGAGGGTCAGTCTCTCCAACAGATATCTTGCGCGCATCCTGTAGGTAGTTTCCGATTCTTCGCAGATAGACCGGCACATGATTGACATCGTAGCGCAGCGACGTGTCGTAGGGACGCCCTCTTATGTCGAGTCTTGTAAGGCATCGTCATCCTCTATGGTCTACATGAAGGCCGCTGCCCCTCGTCATACAGCGCTTGTCCCCACCAAACCCGGGTTTACCGTAGGCATGAATCCTTGATGCGCATGGGGCCGGTCGGGTGCGGCCAACATGCGTGATAATTGTGCTCGTGATCCGATCCATGTGCCGCAGTCCATTCAACCGCATGGGGTCTTGTTGGGCTTCGACCCCACCCGCGCGGACGCACTGGTTGCGGCCAGCCGAAACGCTGGTGACTGGTTGGGCGCTGACACCACGGCGGCTTGGCTCGCCGGCCATGATGCACGAAGTCTGTTTGGCGATGCGTTCGCTGCCGAACTACGGGCCCGTTTCTCGACCGGCCGATTGCGCGGCGCGGCGCCGTGGCAATCGACGACGGAAGACCTGCCGGGTCGGCTGTCCGTGGACCTGGATGTGCATTATAACGGTCGCCTCATTCTGGTCGAGATCGATGCCACGATAGGACCGCCCTATGCGGAGGAGCGGTCGCGCATGCGCCATCTTCGCGAAACGATCGCGGATCTGCGACAGGCGCGGAACAACCTCGACGAGCTATCCCGCATAACGATCCAGGCCATGAGAAGCCTTACCGGGTATGAGCGTGTCCTGATCTACCGGTTCGATCAAGCCTGGAACGGCCTGTCAGTCGCCGAGGATAAATGCGACGACTGGGCGCAGTCGCTGCGTGGACTGTGTTTCCCGGCCTCGGACATCTCTGCCCAGGCGCGCGAACTTTACACCCGCAATCTTTGCCGATCCGTTCCCAACCGCGATGCTGTCCCCGTTCCCATCGACCTCGATCCGAACTGGCTGCGAGATCAGCCGCAATCGAGGGACATCGACCTATCCTTTGCACGGCTTCGTAGTTTCGCGCCCGTGCACCTGCAATATCATCGTGATGTCGGGATCAACGGTTCGATGTCACTTTCGATCATGTCGGAGGCCAAGCTGTGGGGTTTGGTGGTCTGCCATCATCGCCAGCCGCACGCCGTCTCCACCAGCCAACAGGCGGCGGCCATGGCCCTGACGGAACCGTTCGCACTCCGGATAGGCCAGGCCGAGCGAATGACCGCCGACCATGTAAGGCGCCGGGATACGCGCGCGCTTGCAGCCTTGCTCAGGCAGTTCTCGGAGGCGGAGGTCGTCATCCCCAGTCTCACGACGGGCACGGTCACCATTCGCAGTCTTTTCAACGCGACGGCCGCCGCCGTGCTCTACGGTGGCCACCTGTCGTGCCTAGGCCAGATCGCGCCGGAACCGGATATTCTGGCGCTCGCGACGTGGCTGCGGCAACGGGCGACCGGCACGCTATTCCAAACCGACAATCTCGCTGCCAGCTACCCGGCGTGGACGCCTTATATCAAGATCGCGAGTGGTGTTCTCGCGGTTTTCCTGGCGCCCGATCGTCAGGATATGCTGCTCTGGTTCCGGCCGGAGGAATTGCGCGAAGTCGCGTGGGGCGACGATCCTGACAAGGGCGTGCGGGATGATCAGGACCGCCTTCCGCGCCAATCTCTCGAGCGATGGATCAAGGTGACAAAGGGCGCCGCGAAGCCATGGGCCGATTGGGAACTCTCCATCGTCGAAACACTCCGCAACGGCGTCATCGAAGTCATCGTTCGCAGCCTGCGCCATCTACAACGCCTCGAAGCCGCTATTCAGGTGCGGGAGCGCACCGAGGTCTCCCTCCGGCGCTCCAACGACCGGCTCGAGGCCTCGCTCGAGGCGCAGCAGGTCAAGAAGGCCAGTGAAGCCCGGTTCCTCTTTGCGACCGAGGCCGGGCGGCTCGGCGTGTGGGAACTCGATGTCCGGTCGGGCGATGTCGAGGCCTCCGCGGTGTGCAAAGACAATTTCGGCCTCGACCGCGCCCGGGATTTCACCTTCCAAGAATTGCAGGCGGCGATCCATCCCGATGACAGGGAGCGAGTGATCGCAGCGATCGACCAGTCGATCGCCAGTGGCGCCGATTGTGACGTGGAGTGCCGGGTGGTGCGCCCAAACGGCTCGATGGCGTGGGTGCAAATGTACGCCCGTGTCATGGGATCCGCCACCGAGGCCGAGCATCGTATGGCAGGCATCTCGTTCGACATCACCGAACGGGTGCGTGCCGAGGAACGCATGCGGCAAAGCCAACGGATCGAGGCCGTCGGGCGACTCACGGCCGGGGTCGCACATGATTTCAACAACGTCCTGCAGACGATCTTGGGGGGCCTGGAACTCGCGATCGATGACCTGCACGATCGGCCGGATACACGGCTCAATCTTGAACTGACGTTGCACGCGATCCAACGTGGCGCGCGCCTCACGAGCCATTTGCTGTCCTTCTCACGCCAGCAGGTCCTGCAACCCGTCGAACTGGATCTGCCGCCTCTGCTGGACCACCTCGTCAGCACGCTGGAGCGCACATTGGGCGTCGATGTGCTAGTCGGGATTGAGTTCGCGCCGGGCTTGCCCCCCATCTTGGCGGACGCAGCCCATCTGGAATCCGCACTACTCAACCTTTCGCTCAATGCCCGCGATGCGATGCAGGGGCATGGCACGCTGCAAATCTCGGCGCATCAACACGGCAGCCACGTCGCAATCGCCGTGGCCGATACCGGCGCGGGGATGACACCAGATGTCCTGGCCCATGCTTGCGAGCCGTTCTTCAGCACGAAAGGCCTCGCAGGCTCGGGCCTGGGCCTCTCCATGGTCCAAGGCTTCGCCCGGCAAAGCGGTGGTGAGCTTCGGATCCAAAGCGCGCCAGACCAGGGCACGCGGGTCGAACTGTGGCTGCCGATCGCATTGCAGGCCGCGCTTCCAGTCCTGGTTGTCGAGCAGCAACAGATGCTGCGCGGGGTGGGGCGCGTCCTGGTCGTCGACGACGATCTCGACGTCGGCCACGTCACCGCGGCGTTCCTGCGTAAAGCCGGCTTCCACGTCACCTTCGCGTCAGGGGGTGACGAGGCACTCAGCAGGCTCGACCAGGATCCGCCGTTCGATGCGCTGGTGACGGATTACGCAATGCCCGGCATGAACGGCGCCAATCTGGTGCTGCAGATGCGTCGTCGGCAACCGACCCTGCCCGCACTGATCATCACGGGTTTCGCCGGTTTGGAGGGATTGGACCTGTTGCCGGCAGACGTTGCGATCCTCCGCAAGCCTTTCCAACGCAACGATCTGCTGAGCCGGATGATGAATTTGGTCTCGCAGGACGCCGCCACCGACCCGTCCCGCTAGCACGTACCCGTCAGTGGTCGTGCACCAGGCTCCGCAAACCGGCACGGCCGGTTACATAGGCGGCTGCCGCGGCCAACTGGGTGGGTGCGATACTCATGCAGACCGATCGCGTGGCGATGACATAACCGGACGTGGCCTGCGCCTCGCCATCACTGATTGCCTGGGCAACGAAGTCCCGATCGGCCGGGGCAAGCACTCCGGTCCGGTCTCGCATGGCGCGGATGAACGTGGCGCGATCGGGCTTCAGCGGCCAGCGCTGGCACAGCATCGCGAGCCGCGCCGCCGATACGGTATCGACCAGTTCATCATGGCCCCGAACCAGCCAGTCCGATACTTTCCCCTGGTCCGCATCGGCCGGCATCGACACGGCGCCGATTAACAACAGGGTCACCAGGGCGCGTATCAGCATGGCGTCTCTTCCAATCTCGCCTGCATGGTGACGGCATAATGGTTAATCCATTGTGAAAGCCACCGCGGCGACGAGGTTCGATACCGTCGGTGCTTCGTCCTTTGCCCGGCGCACCATCACCGACTCGGCATGGATCGCGGGGGCGCTCAACCGCAAGAACCGCACGCCATCCGGACGCAGATGCTGCATGCACTCCGGCACGATCGCGATGCCGATCGCAGCGGCGACCAAATTGATGGTCGAAATCATCTGGGGACTCTCCTGCGCGACCAGTGGGTCGAACCCCGCTCGACGGCAGGCCGCAACGATCTTCTCCGACAGGCCAACGCCGGTCGCGCGGGGGTATAGGATGAATGCCTCCTGCCGTAACGCCGACAATGTCACGCCCGATTCGCGCGCCAGCTTGTGGTCGACTGGCACCGCCACCACCATCCGCTCAGCACACAGCTTATGCACCGCAAGGTCGCGCCCACCCGGCACCGGCGGGCGTAGGATCGCCGCGTCCAACCGCCCATCTTCCAGCGCCTCCAGCAGGTGGCTGGTGCGGTTTTCCGCCACCACCAGTTCGACGCCGGGCCAGGTGGTGCGATACCGGCGCAGGATCGCCGTCACCACCGGATTGAACGCGGCGGATCCGGTGAACCCCACCCGCAACCGGCCGAGATCGCCTCGTCCCGCCTGCCGGGCCAGGGTTGTTGCGTTCTCCACCCGCGCCAGTATTGCGCGCGTTTCGCCAAGGAACAGCGCGCCTGCCTGCGTCAATTCGACCCGGCGGCCGATGCGGGCGAACAGCGCCACCCCCAACTCCGCCTCCAGCGCCTTGATCTGCTGGGTCAGCGGCGGTTGCGCGATGCCCAGCCGGGCCGCAGCGCGGGTGATGTTCAACTCCTCCGCCGCCATCCGGAAATATCGCAAATGGCGCAATTCCATCGATAGCCTTTCCGTATGATAATGCGATAATCAATATATTGGACGCCCTCCCTCGTTTAGGCCAATACCGCCGGCAACCGAAGGGGGAAGCCGCGCATGAAAGCCATCCAGATCGACCGCTACGGCGGCCCCGAGGTCCTGATACGTCGCGACCTCCCCATCCCGGCCCCGGGGCCGGGTGACGTGCTGATCCGGCTGGCGCATGCCGGCATCAACTTCATGGACATCCACACGCGCCAGGGAAAATACGCCGGCTCCGTCACCTATCCGGTGCGCCTTCCCACCACGTTGGGGGTGGAGGGCGCTGGAGAAATTGCCGCGTTAGGTGCCGGCGTCGACGGCTTCGCATTGGGGGACCGCGTCGCATACTGCCTGCACTGGGGCAGCTACGCGGAATATGCTGCCGTGCCTGCGTGGCAGGTCGTCCCTGTGCCCGGTGACGTGCCGTTGGATCTGGCCGCCGCATCCATGTTCCACGGTCTCACCGCGCACTACCTGGCCCATGACGTCGGCCGGCTCGGGCCCGGCGTGACATGCTTGGTGCACGCGGCTTCCGGCGGGATCGGCCAGTTGCTGGTGCAGATCGCCAGCTCGCTGGGCGCCACCGTATTCGCCACCACCAGCACCGCCGCCAAGGCGGAAATCGCCCGCGCCCGTGGTGCGACGGAGGCGATGCTGTACGCCGATGGTGGTTTCGCCGACGCCGTGCGGGACCGGACGGATGGCAGCGGGGTGGATGTCGTGTTCGACCCCATCGGCCGCCCCACATTGCGCGACAGCTTCCGCGCCACCCGCAAACGCGGCCTGGTGGTCAGCTTCGGCACGGTCGGCGCCGCTGTCACCGACCTGAACCCGATCGAACTGGGGGAGGCGGGTTCGCTCTTCCTCACTCGGCCGCGCCTCGCCGACCATCTGCCCGACGCCGCCACCATTCGCCGCCGCGCCGCCGATATCTTCAGCGGGTTGGCCAGCGGTTCGCTTTCCATCGGGATCGCTGGACGTTATCGCCTGGACGGGGTGGAGGAGGCGCACGAAGCGTTGGAGGAACGTCGCATGGTCGGCAAGCCGGTGCTGGACTTGCTGTAACCCAAGCCGGCAATCAGCAAGCTATGACAAAATGATCGGTGGCGATGCAGGGTCCGGCGCGACCAAACTCGCCAGTCGAAAGGATCTTGGCCCGTCATCGTCCATGCGAAGGTCCCAAAGTGCGGCAAGCTCTATCCGCACACGACGCTCCCCTGCCAACACAAAATACGTAAACGTAATCGGTTGTTGCGTGGTTTGAACAAGGCCGCGGAAGAAGCGCCTCACCACACCATTACCAAGGGCAACCTCGGACATTGGAATTTTGACTTGTTCAATAAGAACCCGGTCCAGCTGGTCAAGCCTGTAGAAAAGCTTTTCGCTGACAACCGCAAGAGAAGCAGTCGCGTTCGCCAATAGCGCTGCTTCCAATGCCCCGATGCTCACGTTTCGCGGTCCCTCGACACCAGACTAATTTTGTCTGTCGCCGGATGTATTATGTTCAAACAACGGTTCGAAGACTGGCGGTGATAGATCTGGCGTCTTAATAAACACGCAAACGTGATACGTCTATCAAAAGATACGATGCCCAGCCTGGCGTCGGTGGAATTCTCGTCTGGAAGCTTAGGGGTTCGCCAGAATGATCTTCAGCATTCGTTCATTGGAATCACCAATCATTAGTTAGCTAAATAGCTGGTGGTGATACAATGGACCTTATGACGCGGATCGAGTTCGGGCAGGATGATGTCGAAAATGATCTCGCGCTGATGACGCCGGCCGCGATTGATCGCCTGGCGTTCGGCGCGATCCAGTTGAACGCCGCCGGAACGGTCCTGGGTTACAATGCCACCGAGAGCTCGATTACTGGTCGTCGCAAGGATGCGGTGATAGGCCGCAACTTCTTCGACGAAATCGCTCCGTGCTGCAACAAGCCTGCCTTCCGCGGGGTGTTCGACGCCGGGGTGAAGTCGGGCAAGTTAAATGCGATCTTCGATTACACCTTCGACTACAAGATGAACCCGACGCGCGTGAAGGTGCACATGAAGCAGGCCGTTGCCGACGACACCTACTGGGTGTTCGTCAAGCGGCTATGATCCCACCGACCCGCGCGGCCACATGAACCAGACGGCACACCCCGCCTCAGCCGGCAAGCGCCATCGGTGTGAGGGGAATGGCACCCGGTAGGGTGTCGCCGGTCCAAAGCGTATCGAGCAGATCGTGCGCACGGGCGCCTATCACCGGCGTGGTCAGTTCCAGGAACTTCTCCGACAATTCCGCGTCCGACAGCGGCGCGTCCGGGTCACCCTTGCGTGTCGGCTGATACCGGTCGAGCTGCCGGCCGTCGGCCAGCCGGATGGCAACGCGCGCAGCCCGGCGGGACGGGTAGCTGGCGGCCAGGTCAGGCGCCATCGCCACCGTCACCTTGGCCATCTGCCGGCGGATCGCCGGGTCGGCCAGGTGCTCGGGCGTGAACGCCGCAATGCGGACGCCACCCAACAACAGCAGGGCGGCAGTGCAATATTGCACGCTGAAGCGCGCCTCCTGTTCGGTGGTCGCCACCGGCCGGTCGCAAATATCCTTGGTGGCCGCGTAGCCCTCGACATGGATGGACTCGACGTCGTCGGCGGTAAACCGATGCTCGAGCTTCAGGGCGGAAATCGCGTCCAGCGCGGCGAAGATGTGGCCGCAGCATCCATGATTCTTGAACGTGATCGCCTCGATCGGCTGCACGACGCCCAGCCCCTCCAGGGCGAGGTCCCACTTGCCACGATCCTCGCTCGTCGCCGCGGCGAACCCCACCGGGCCGTCCAGCACGTCCAGCGCACCCGTCACCCCGGCGGACGCAGCAAGCGCGGCCAATGTCCCGGCGTCCGCGGCGTGTCCGGGATGCATCGGCTTGCTCATCCCGTCACCACGAAATGCCTGTTGCAGCCCGCCCGCCATGGTGGCCGCCGTCGCGATCGCATGCGCCATTTCCGTCGGACCGCACCCGAGCACGTGCGCCGTGGCAACGGCGGCGCCAAACGTCCCCACGGTGCCCGTGATGTGCCACATGCGATAATGGCTCGGCTGCACCGCCAACCCAATGCGGGACGACACGTCGTAGCCTGCGACCATGGCCCGTAGCAGGGTGTCCAGGCTGGCATCCCGCGACTGTGCCGCCGCCAGCGCCGCGCTGATGACAGGCGATCCCGGGTGATAGCCGGAGTCACGATGGATGTCGTCAAACTCGATCGTGTGACTGGCGGCGGCGTTGATCAGCGCCGCATGACGCAGTGGCGAGGCGCGGCCATCCACGTAGCAGATCGCCCGCCCGGTGCCCCGCTCCGCCGCCAGTGCCTTCGCCAGCAGGGTCGCCGGCGGCCGTAGACAGCCGGGCAGCAGGGCCGCGAACCAGTCGACCAGCGCCCGCCTTGCATGGTGGCGCGTCGTGTCCGACATCGGGCGGCTCTGCCAAGTCGCGGCTTCGTTCGCCAGGGCTATGAGTGGATTTGTCACAGCGTCGCTCCCTGCCGGAATTCTACCCGGCGCCCATAGCCTGCCGCCGCCTCGCCGCGGTTGCAAGCTGGCGATCGCCGCCTTGTGTCAGCGCCGGTCGGCAACGAACGAACCGCCGGGCACGTCCCAGCCGCCGCCCAGCGCGCGGAAAATGCCAACTGCCGCCTGCGCCGCCGCCGCCCGGTTCGCGTCCAACTCGTCCCGCGCGGTCAGAAGCTGCCGGTCAGCATCCAGCACGTCGGTGAGCGTGATCGACCCAGCCTGATAGGCCTTTTGAGACAAGCTGCGCACCCGCGTCAGCGAGTCGACTTCGCCCTGCAGCTCCGCCATATGCACCTCTGTCTGCGACAGAGCGATCAGCGCGTTCTCCACGTCCTCCGCCGCCTTCAGCGCCGCCTGCCGGTATTGCGCCAATGCCTCGGCCTGTGCGCCCCGTGCCTGCGCGACCTCCGCGTCGACCTTGCCGAAATCGAACAGCCGCCAACTCAACGCACCGGTGCCGATCGGCTGGAACGCCTTTGCGCTGAGCAGATGATTGATGCTCAGGCTGTCGAAGCCGAGCGCGCCCGATAGCGATATTTTCGGATAGTAATCCGAAATCGCCGCCCCGATGCGCTCGTTCGACGCAGCCAGGCGCCGTTCGGCGGCGATGATGTCGGGCCGCCGCCGCAGCACGTCGAGCGGCTGATCGTTGCGGCCGATCGCGGGAATGGCGGGAATGTCCGCCGGGCGCCCAAGCTCCTGCGCGTAGGTGCCCGGCTGCACCCCCATCAGCACGTCCAGCCGGTTCAGCTGCGCCTCCAGGCGGATGCGCAACGGCGGCACCGAGGCCCGCGCCTGCCGCAGCAGCGCCTCGGCCTGGGCGATTTCGCGGCCATCGGCTTGCCCGGCCTGGTGCCGTGCCTGCACCAGCGTCAACAGATGCGCATCGGTGTCGATCTGCTGCTGTGCAACGGCAAGCCGGGCCTGGTAGCCGCGGATCTGCAGATAGGCATCGGCGGCATCGGCCGCGACGGTGATGCGCGTGCCGGCCTGACTGGCTTCCGCCGCTTGTGCCTCCTCCCGCGCCGCCGCGGCGGTGCGCCGCAGCCCGCCGAACAGGTCGATCTCCCAGCTCGCCGCCGGCCCGACCGTGTATTCGCGCTGGTCGCGGTGATAGCCGGGAAAGGTCCGGCCGAGCGCACCGAACGGACTTTCCAGGCTTTGGTGCTCAAACGTCGCCGACGCATCCAGATCGACGGTGGGCAGTAACTGCGCCCCCGCCGACGCGGCCACCGCGCGCGCCTGCCGCACACGGGCCAGCGACGCCGCAAGATCGAGGTTCTGGTCGAGCGTACGTTGCACGACGCCCACCAGCAGCGGATCGTTGAAGCCCGTCCACCAACGATCGAGCGCTGGCGCCGGTACCGGCGTTTTGCGCGCAACCACCGCGGCAAGATTGTGGAACGGCAGGAAGCTTGTCGCGGGCGCCGTATAATCCGGGCCGACGCTGCACCCGGCGAGGGCGGCTATGACGATCAAACCGGCGGCCTTCATGCTGCGTGCTTCCGGCCAAGCCCACGGATGAGCGTGTAGAACGCGGGGGTGAACAGCAGGCCGAAACACGTGACGCCCAGCATACCGAACAGCACCGCCGTGCCCAGCGATTGCCGCATCTCCGCCCCGGCGCCCGTTGCCACCGCAAGCGGCACCACGCCCAGGATGAAGGCGAATGACGTCATCAGGATCGGGCGCAGCCGGGTGCGGGCCGCATGGACCGCCGCCTCTGCTGCGCTGGCGCCATCCTCGTCCTGGTTCTGGCGGGCGAACTCCACGATCAGGATGGCGTTCTTCGCCGCCAGGCCCACCAGCACCACGAACCCGATCTGCGCCAGGATGTCGATCGGCATGCCCCGGAAGAACAGCCCGGTGACCGAGGCGAGCAAGCACATCGGCACGATCAGCACAATGGCCAGCGGCAATTTCCAACTCTCATACTGCGCCACCAGAACCAGGAAAACGAACAGGGCGGAGGCGCCGAAGACGAGCAAGGTCGGTGTACCCTGCTGTTGCTGCTGGTAGGCGAGGTCGGTCCATTCGAAGCCGATGCCTTTCGGCAGCACCTGCTGGGCCAGTTCCTCCATCCGGTGCAACGCCGGCCCGGTGGCCACGCCCGGGGCCGCCACGCCCTGGACCTCGGCCGCGGGATACAGATTGTAGCGCGGCACCCGGTAGGGAATTGTGTTATCCCTAAGCCGCGCGACCGTGCCGATCGGCACCATCTCCCCCGCGATGTTGCGGGCCTTCAATCGCGAGATGTCTTGCGGCGTGCGCCGGAACGCACCATCGCCCTGCACCACGACCTCGTAGCTGCGGCCGAGGTAGTTGAAATCGTTGACGTATTGCGATCCAAGATAGACCTGCAGGGTCGAGAACACGTCGGTCGGCGTCAGCCCGACCTTTTCCGCCTTCAGCCGGTCGATATCGGCATAGACCGACGGCGACCCGGCGTTGAACAGCGTGAACACGCCGGCGAAATGCGGATCCTTGTTCGCCGCCGCCACCAGGTCCCGCGACGCCTTGACGAGCGCGCCGTAGCCCAGGCCCGACCGGTCCTCCAGCATCATCTTGAAACCGCCGGCGCTGCCGAGCCCCTGTACCGGCGGTGGCGGAATGGTCAGCACGAACGCGTCCTTGATGACCGACAGCCGTTTGCGCAGATCGGCCAGCACGGTATTCGCGTTCACGCCGGGCAAGGAATGATTGTAGAGCGACGGCAGGCCGGAAAAGATCGTCCCGGAGTTGGACGCCACGGTCGAGGTCGTTGCGTCCAGGCCGGCAAATGGCGCCACGTGCTCGATACCCTTCGTGCCCAGAATGATGTCGATGCCGCGGCGAACCACGGCCTCGGTCCGGTCCAGCGTCGCACCCGGCGGCAACTGCACGATCGAGATCAAATAGCCCTGATCCTGCTCCGGAATGAAACCGGTCGGCGTGGTCGCGAATTCCAGCGCGGCCACCCCGATGAGCCCGGCATACACCACCAGCACGATGGCGATGCTGCGAACCAAGCGCCGGGTCAGGCTGCCATAGGCGTTGGACAGGCGGTCGAAGCCACGGTTGAACCGGTCGAACGACCCCAGCAGCACGCGTTGCACCGGGCCAGCATGGGTGCCGGCGTGATTGTCATGTGCCTTGAACAGGACGGCGCAGAGTGCCGGGCTGAGCGTCAGCGAGACGAAGCAGGAAATCACCGTCGAGGCAGAGATCGTCACCGCGAATTGGCGGAAGAACAGCCCGGAAATCCCTGACAGAAAGGCGGAGGGCACGAACACCGCGCACAGCGTCAGCGCGATGGAAATCAGCGCACCGCCGACCTCGTCCATCGTCCGGTGCGCCGCCTCCTTCGGCCCCATCCCGGCGCGCATGTTGCGCTCGACGTTTTCCACCACGACGATGGCGTCATCGACCACGATGCCAACCGCCAGCACCAGGCCGAACAGGGACAGGTTGTTGAGCGAGATGCCGAACATGGCCAGGATGATGAAGGTGCCGACCAGTGACACCGGGATCGCAATGACCGGGATGATCGTCGCCCGCCAGCTCTGCAGGAACACGAACACCACGCCGACGACCAGCAGGATGGCAATGGCGATCGTGACGATCACCTCGTCAACGGATTTGGAAATGAAAGTGGTCGGATCGTAGATGATGATGGAGCTGACGCCGGCGGGGAAATCCGCCTTCAGCTCGTCCACCTTCGCCAGCACGGCGTGCTCGACCGCCAGTGAGTTGGCGCCGGGCTCGGCATAGATCAGCAATGTCGATGCGTTGCTGCGGTCCATGAACGTCGTGCTGCCGTAATTCGCCGCACCGATCTCGACACGCCCGATATCACGAACGCGCGTCACACGACCCAGCCCGTCCGTCTTCACGATGACATCGGCGAACTGGTCGGGCGACGTCAGCCGGCCCAACGCTTCGATGTTGATCTGGTACGCCTCATCACCCGGCGTTGGCGGCTGGTTCAGAATGCCGGCGGACACTTGCAGGTTCTGCGCCCGCAATGCGGCGAGCACCTCACTGGCATTGATGTCATGGATCGCCGCCTTGTCCGGATCCAGCCAGATCCGCATCGCATATTCCCGGGCGCCCTGAAATTGCACGTCACCCACGCCCTGCAGGCGCGCAAGGGCGTCCTTGATGTGCAGCGTCGCGTAGTTGGACAAATACAGCGTATCCCGCGACTTATCCGGCGAATAGAGATGCACGGCCAGAAGAATGCTGGGCGTCGCCTTGCGAACCTGCACGCCAAGTCGCTGCACGTCGTCCGGCAGGCGGGGCAGGGCATCCTGCACCCGGTTCTGCGTCAGCATCTGCGCCACGTTCAAATCCGTGCCGATCCGGAACGTGACGGTGATGGTCAGACTGCCATCGCCTGTCGACTGGCTGCTGAGGTACAGCATGTTTTCGACGCCGTTGATCTGCTGTTCCAACGGCGTGGCCACGGTGCGGGCGACCGTGTCCGCGGACGCGCCGGGATAGGAGGTGGTGATCTGCACCGTCGGCGGCACGATCTCCGGATATTGCGCCACCGGCAGGATCGCCAGCGCACCCAGCCCGAGCAGGGTCACGAAAATGCTGAGCACGGTCGCAAAACGGGGGCGATCGATGAAAAAATGGCTGAGGCGCATGGTCCCGACTCAATTCTTGCTATGTGCGTCAGCGAGCGTGATGGTGCCGTCCTGCGGCGTGACCTTCGCGCCTGGCGTGGCATAGGGAATGCCTTCGATGATCACCTTGTCGCCCGGCGCCAGGCCCGACCGGATCACCCGAAGGCCGCCCCGAAGATCGCCGGTCCGCACCTGCTTCGGCACCACCGTCCCATCGGCCGCCACCGTCAGCACCATGTGCTCGGACTGGTCGGGCAGAACCGCCGTGTCGGGCACCAGAAGCGAGGCGACCGGTGCGCCCAGCACCAGGCGCACACGGGCGAATTCACCCGGCGTTATCAGCAGATCGGGGTTTGCCACGGTCGCGCGAGCATGCAGCGTGCCGCTTGCTCGATCGATCACGTTGTCCACGAAATCGAGCGTGCCTTGCCGGGTAAATTCCGCCTCATCACCCAGCGCGATCTCGATCTTATCCGCAAGAACGCCCTTTTGTTTTGCATGCTCGCGGGAGAAGGCGAGGTAGTCGGACTCGCTCATGTCGAAGTTCAGATAGATCGGATCGACCGAAACGATGGTTGCCAACAGCGTCGTCGGGCTGGCCGCAGCCCGGCTGCCAGCGACCAGATTGCCGAGCGAGACGAGATGAGTGCCGATACGCCCGGTGAACGGCGCGGTGACGCGGCAGTGGCCCAGGTCGAATTGTGCATCGCGAATTTCCGCCTTGGCCTGGTCCACCGCACCCTGCGCCGCCCGGCGGTCGGATTGGCGTTGATCGACATTCTGCGTGGTGCCGGCATCGCTGCTCTTCAGCGCCTGCGCACGCACCAATTCCCGGTTGCCAAGGTCCAGCCGAGCCGTGGCGCTTTCGAGTTGCGCGGTCGCCTGGGCCAGGCGGATCTCGTAGGGAACGGGATCGATGACAAACAGCAAATCGCCCTTTTGCACGATGTTGCCGTCCTTGAAATGAATGTCCGTCAGCGTGCCGCCAACCTGCGCCCGCAACTCCACCTGATCGACGGCGGAGAACTGGCCCAGAAACCCCAGCCTGGTATCCACCGCCTGCTGCAGCGGCTTGCTGACGACGACTTGCGGCGGTGGCGGCCCGCTCCGCTCCGCCGCTTGGCTATCGTGTCCCGAATACACCAGCCACCCGCCACCCAGGGCGACGGTCGCCACCGCAGCGCCGATCCACAGCCTGGCGGTGTTCGGCCCAGAAATCTTGGTCATATAGCGTCCGATCGACATCTATCGTGATTGGTTAGATGTCGTGTGGCCTCTAAACTTTCAAGATGCATCCGTGCTGCAGCTGCGTTCAGCCTGCAAATCAGCCGCGCCTTGCAATGCGATAGAGGGTGGTTACACTCAAACCGAGTTTGAAGCAGCGAGGGCCACGTGCCCGAGAACGACGTCCAGTGAAGAAGTCCCGGGCCGAAACGGCCGAAACGCGCCGCCGCATCGTCAAGACGGCCGCCGCCGAGTTCCGACGCAACGGTATCCATGCCACCGGCCTGGCCGAGATCATGGCGGCCGCCGGGCTAACCCAGGGCGGGTTCTACCGGCATTTCGACTCGAAGGACCAGTTGGTCGCCGAAGCTTGTGCGGAGGCGATGTCCTCGGCCGTCACGCTGACGCAGACGGCGTCCCGCCCGGCCGAGGACCAGACGGGATTGGAGGTGATTGTCGAGACCTTCCTCTCGCAGGATCGCAACAATCCGTTGGAGGGTTGCCCGCTGGTTGGGCTGGGCATCGAACTCGCCCGCGCGGATGGCGACACCCGCGCCGCGGCGTCCGATGGGTTCGTCGAACTCGTCGAGTTGATCGCCTCGCAAATCCGCCGGGCAAGCCCCGAGGTGGCGAGGGCCCGCGCTATTTTCGCGCTATCGGCGATGATCGGCGCCGTCACGATGTCACGCATCGTCACCGACCCCGACCTCTCGGCTGCCATCCTGCAGGAAGCAAGGACGCGCCTGACCAAGCTGAAGTGACGGTTTAGTGTATCGGCCACCAATTGTGCGACGAGGGATGGTGCTGCACACGGTTCCGTACGCTGAGGGGTATCCTGGTCACATGTGGCTCGACGAAATACCGGCCAAACGCCGCCGGATGGTCTCGTTGTCGGTCGCCGCCTTGGTCGGCGCGGCCACGACCACATTCGGGCTACCAAAGCCCGCCCAAGCCGCAACGGCGGCCGACGCCAGCACCGACACCGCGCTCGGCATCGCGCTGGAGGGTTATCCCTATCCCGGCCCGGTGCACTTCCTGCCGGTTCATGCAGGTGCCGGGCCAGTGCGAATGGCCTATATGGACTTCGCACCCACCATCGCAGCAAACGACCGGACGGTCTTCCTGCTGCACGGCAAGAACTTCGATAGCTCCTACTGGGCTGGGCCCATCGAGTGGTTGCGTGGCGCCGGGTACCGGGTGGTGGTGCCGGACCAGATCGGCTTCAACAAATCTGCCAAGCCGGACACCGAGTATACGTTCGAGATGCTGGCCGCCAACACCATGGCGCTCGCGGACTCGCTGGGGCTGAACCGCATCACCGTCTTCGGCCATTCCACCGGCGGCATGCTGGCGGTGCGCCTAACAAGCATCTTCCCCGACCGCGTGGATAAGCTCGTGCTGGAGGATCCGATCGGGCTGGTCGACTACCGTGCCTTCATCGAACCGCAGGCGACCGAGACCCTGGTGGCGGCCGAACGGAATTACACCGCGCAGACCTATCGCAACTTCATCGCGCACTACTTTCCCATCCTGCCGCCTGCGCAGTACGAGCCGTTCGTCACCTGGCGCATGCGGATCGCCCTCTCCGCGGAGTTCGAGCGGTTTGCGCTGGCGTCCGCGTTGACCTACCAGATGATCTATCGCGGGCCAGTCGTGGACCTGTACGGCACGCTCAAGCCCCCCGTGCTGCTGGTCGCGGGCGAGGCCGATCAATCCGCCCCGCTATCCGGCTACGCCACGCCAGACCAACGGGCCCGCATGCCACGCATTCCCGATGCGGCGAAGACGATGGTGAGCTGCATCCCTCGAGGCCGGCTCGTGACCTATCCCAGTGTCGGCCACGTCCCACACCTGGAAGTCGCCGCCCGATTTCGCGGCGACCTGCTTGGTTTCCTCAATGGCGCCTGAGTCGTCGCCGGGGCAGGGTGCGGGCACCCCTCGCTAGCTCACCCGACCGTAAACGCGAAGGCCCGAACACCGGGATCAAGGAACCGTAGGCCCCAGCACCAGATGCAGGTCCCGGGCATCGGCTGGCTAGGCCTCCGTGGCCGCCAGATCGTCGAACAGCAATGCGGCACTCCCCGCCTTGCGGACTGCGGCCAGGGTTGTCTCGTCGCGCATGGCCCGCGACACCGCGGCAAGTGCGGCAACATGGTCATTGCCCTTGTCGACCGGGATCAGCAGCAGGAACAGGATGTCGACGGACTTGCCATCGATCGCCTCGTATTCGATCGGCTTGGCTAGCCGGACCAACAGGCCGAACAGCTTCTCCAAACCTTGAATGCGGACGTGCGGCAGCGCGAACCCGCGGCCGAATCCGGTCGATCCCAATTTTTCCCGTGCTGACAGCGCCGTCAGGATGGTCGATGCCTCAATCGGCAGATGCGCGCTCGCGCGTTTCGCAATCTCGGCCAGCGCCTGTGCCTTATCCGCGGCTCGCAGCCCAAGAAGGATGCGGTCAGGCTTGATGATGTCTGTCAGTCGCATTGCGTTACCGTGTTGTTGGGTGTTCGGCATCTCAGTCAGCCGATCGCAGGCGGTAGCCGACGCCCGTCTCCGTCAGGATATGGACTGGCTGCTCAGGGTCCGGTTCGATCTTCTGTCGCAGCGCGCGAACGTAGATGCGGAGGTACTGCACGTCGGTGTCGCTGCCCCAGATCTCCTGCAGGATATGACGATGGGTCAGCACTTTACCCGCATGGGCGACGAACAGGCGCAGCAACTCGTATTCGCGTTTGGAGAATTTGATCTCCTCGCCCCGCACGGTGACGATCCGCCGCACCAGGTCGACCACGAGGTCCCCACTGCGAAACACCGGCCGCTCGCCGGTTTGCTGCAGGCGGTGGCGCTGGGCCGCCCGGATGCGGGCAAACAGCTCGTCGATGCCGAACGGCTTGGTGACAAAATCGTCGGCCCCCAGGTCCAGCGCCGCCACCTTGCTGCCCTCGTCGTCCCGGCTGGACAGCACGATGATCGGGATCGGCGCTCCCTTGGCACGGATCTCCCGGATGACATCCAGCCCGTCCATGTCGGGAAGCCCCAAATCCAGAACGGTGAGGTCGGCCGCCCCCGCCGCCATCGCGCTCAGCGCGGCCCGGCCCGTCTGCGCCTCCGAAACGGTGAATCCCTGCGCGGATAAGCCGGCCCGCAAGAAGCGCAGGATCGCCGGTTCGTCATCCACCACCAGGACGCGCAACGGGTTGGCGTTCACGATCATGGCGCGTCCTCCTCTTCAAGCGACATCTGGGCCGGCACGGGCAGGTCGATCGTGAAGATCGCGCCAGTGCGGTCGGCCCGGTTGGCGGCGGTGATCGTGCCGCCCATGGCCTCCACGAACCCGCGGCAGATCGCCAGGCCCAGCCCGGTGCCCGCGCGCTGACGGTCCGCGCTGCGCACCCGGTAGAACTTGTCGAAGATGCGCTCCAGGTCCTCGGCCGGAATGCCGTCGCCCTCGTCCAGCAGCTCGATCCAAACCCGGTCGCCATGCCGGGTGGCGCGCAGCTGGATCGTCGACCCGGCGATGGAGTATTTGGCGGCATTGTCCAGCAGGTTGAACAGCACCTGTTCGAACAGCACCATGTCGAAATTCAACATCGGCAGCCCCGGCGCCAACTCGACCTTGACCTGATACACCGACAGGATCCGCCGCGCCCGGCGCAACACTGCCCCCACGACGTCCGACAGGTCCGCCAGCCCCCCCTTGAACGACAGCGACCCCGCCTCCAGCCGGGTCATGTCCAACAGGTTGCCGATGAAGCGGTTCAGCCGCTCCGCCTCCTCCCGGATGGTCCGCAGCATGGTGGTCCGCCCCACCTCGTCCAACTCGCCATGCTGGCTCATCAGGCTGGTGGCGGCACCCAGGATGGACGCCAACGGTGTCCGCAGATCATGCGAGATCGACGTCAGCAACGCCGAGCGGAGGCGGTCCGTCTCGGCCTGCAGCTTCGCCTGGTCGACGTCCCGCACGAGGTTGACCCGCTCGATGGCGAGCGCGGCCTGGTCGGACAGCGAGTTCAGCAGCCGTTGGCCATCCGGACTCAGCAACGGGCCCGGCTCGTCCCGGTCGATCCCGAACACGCCGGTGGGGCCGCGCCCCGTCTGCATCGGCAGGAACAACCGCTTGGCACCCGGCAACGTGTCGGCGCCCCGCCCGGCGGGAAGGTTGTGTTGCCAGGCCCATTTCGCGGCGGCCAGATCCGCCTCGTCCAGCATGTCGTCCGGCGGGAAGCCGGCCTGCACCGCCAATCCGTTCTCGCCGGGCAGCAGCATGACGACACGCACCTTCAGCATCAGCGCCACCTGATGCACCGTCGCCCACAGCACGTCATCCAGCGAGACAGCCCCCGCCAGCTTCCGGCTGAACTGGTACAGCTCCTCGTTCGTCTTGGCCCGGCCTTGTGCCGTGACGGTCTGCACCCGCATGCGTGCGGTCAGGTTGCTCGCCACCACCGCCACGACCGCGAACACCGACAAGGTCACCACGTTCTCGGGGTCCGAGATGGTGAAGGTGTAGAGCGGCGGCAGGAAGAAGAAATTATAGGCCGCCACGCTCAGCAGGCAGGCCACCAGCGACGCCGCCAACCCGAAGGCGACGGCGCTGGCCAGCACGCCCATCAGCAGGACCAGCGCCACGCTCGTCACGCCCAGCACCCGGTGCATCATCATCGCCACGCCCAAGGCGACGGCAACCGACAGGAAGCTGCCGCCCCACGCGCCCAGTGTCGGGGGCCGCAGGCTGATGCTGCTGGACTCGGGCTTCTCCGATGAATGGTCCCCCGCCAGGACGTGCACGTGGATCGACCCGGCCTTTGCGATGACGCGCTGGGCCATCGACCCCAGGAAGATCTCCGTCCAATGCGCCCGGCGGGACGGCGCCACGATGATGTGGGTGAAATTGTTGGTGCGGGCGTATTCGACCACCGCGGTGGCGGCATCCGCGCCGGGCATGGTCACCGTCTCGCCGCCCAGGCGCTCGGCCAGGCGCATGGCCTCGGCGGTGCCGGTCTGTCGCGCCTGTTCGCGCCAGCCGCCGCCCTCGACATGGATTGCCGTCCATGGGCCACGCAGCCCGTCCGCGATACGCCTGGCGTGGCGCACCAGCGCGACGCTGCCGGGCCCGCCATCGACATGCACCAGAACCCGGTCGCTGGCGCCCCAGGGGCCGCTGATCGAGTTGCTGCGCATGTAGTCGACCATCTGGTCGTCCACCCGCTGCGCCGTCCGCCGCAGGGCCAGTTCCCGCAGCGCCGCCAGGTTGCCGGGCAGGAAGTAGTGCTTCACCGCGCGCGCCGCCTGGTGGGCGATGTAGATCTTGCCGTCCTTCAGCCGCTGGATCAGGTCCTGCGGCGTCAAATCGATGATCTCGATGTCGTCGGCGCGGTCGATGATGGAATCGGGCACCGTCTCGCGCACCCGGATGCGGGTGATCCCAGCGACCACGTCGTTCAATGATTCGACGTGCTGGATGTTCAGCGTGGTGAACACATCGATGCCCGCGGCCAGCAACTCCTCGACATCCAGATAGCGCTTGGGGTGCCGGCTGCCCGGCGCGTTGGTGTGCGCCAGTTCGTCGACCAGGACCAATTTCGGATGCCGGGCCAGAATGGCGTCGAGGTCCATCTCTTCCACGGTGTGGCCGCGATACTCGACCGCCCGGCGCGCGACCATCTCCAGGCCGTTCACCAGGGCCAGCGTCTCCTTGCGGCCATGCGTTTCTACCAGGCCGATGACGACATCCAGCCCCTCACGCCGCCGGGCCTGGGCCACCGTCAGCATCTCGAACGTCTTGCCAACGCCGGGGGCGGCGCCCAGGAAGATCTTCAGCCGCCCGCGCCCCTCCCGCGGCAGCGCGTTCAGCAGGGCGTCCGGCGAGGGGCGGCCATCACGATCGTTCACTTCCGCTGCTGCCCTTCCACCTGGGCTATGGGACCAGAGACGACCAGCCTATACCCGACCTGGGGCACGGCCAGTAGCCCGTGCGCCCCCTCGAACGCCAGGTCCAGCTTGCGGCGCAGCGTGTGGATCACCGCCCCGATCCGCCCCCTCGGCGCCAGGTTCGGGGATCCCCACAGCCGCGCCAGCAAATCCCGGTTGCTGACCACGTTGCCGATATCCTCGACCAGCATCCGCAATGCGGCCTGTTCCTTGACGCTGAGGCGCACTGCCACGCCGCGCACCCGGGCGCGCCACAGCACGCAGTCCAGTTCCAGCGTGGCGGTGCGTATCACCGTCGGCATCCCCTGGTCCTGCAGATGACGCCGTACCAGCTTGCGCAGGCGGGCCGCCAATTCACCCACCAGAATCGGTTTGCACATGCAGTCATCGGCACCCGCATCCAGCACCTGAACGATGTTGGCGCCGCGGGCTTCCACCAGCACCAGCAGCGGCGGCCCCGGCGTGGCATTCAGCCGGCCCACCAGGTCGAGCGCCGTCATGTCCGGCAGATCGCTGCCGAGGATGACCGTATCCGGGCAGTCCCCGGCCACGCGATCCAGAACCGCCTGTGCGGTGTATTCGACGTCGACGCCGAAGCCTTCCGGTCGCAGATCGCGCCCGAGCAGGCGGCCTATGGCGACATCGGTGTCGGCAACCAGGCTGGTCCGCCAAACCCGCCGGGTGCGCCGGATGTCGCCGGGCGCACCCGCTTGTTCCTCATCCTGGTCAGCCTTAGGCATCAGCTCTTGCCGAGCGCGTCCAGGGCCAGGTTCAGGCCGAGCACGTTGACGTGGCTTTCGCCGATGACACCGAACAGGCGGCCTTCGGTGTGTTCGCTGACAAGCTGGCGAACACGATCCTCCGGCACATGACGCGCCTTGGCGACCCGGGCCACCTGGAACAGCGCCGAGGCCGGGGTGATGTCCGGATCCAGCCCGCTGGCGGAGGTCGTCACCAAATCGACGGGCACGGGTGCCGACGGGTTCTCCGCCGTCAGCTTGTCGGCATCACTTTTCACCCGGTCCATCAGCGCCTTCGATGTCGGCCCGGCGTTCGAGCCGCCGGAGTTCTGTGCGTTGTAGGGTGCCGCGATCGTCTTGGTGGCGTCCGCCGGGTCGGTGTCGGTGGTGGCGGACGGGCGGCCGTGGAAGTAGGTCTCGCCCGCGAAGTTCTGGCCGATCAGCGAGGAGCCGATGACCTTGCCGTCCCGCTCGATCAGGCTCCCGTTGGCCTGGTGCGGGAAGATGGTCTCGGCGATCCCGGTCATTGCCAACGGATAGGCCAGCCCGGTGATGACCGTCATGGCGACGAGCAGCATGATGGCGGGGCGAATTTGCTTGAGCATGATGGTGTTCCCTAAGCCTCAAGCGAGGCCGATGGTGGTGATGAGCATATCGATGAGCTTGATGCCGACGAACGGCACCAGGATGCCGCCGAGGCCATAGACCAGCAGGTTACGCCGCAGCACGGAGGCCGCGCCGACCGGACGGTAGGCGACACCGCGCAGCGCCAGCGGGATCAGCGCGATGATGATCAGCGCGTTGAAGATGATCGCCGACAGAATGGCGCTTTGCGGCGACCCCAGGCGCATCACGTTCAGGGCGGCGAGTTGCGGATAAAACACCAGGAACATCGCCGGAATGATGGCGAAATACTTGGCCACGTCGTTGGCGATGGAGAAGGTGGTGAGCGCACCGCGCGTCATCAACAATTGTTTGCCGATGCCGACGATCTCGATGAGCTTGGTCGGGTCGCTATCCAGGTCGACCATGTTCCCGGCCTCGCGGGCGGCCATGGTGCCCGTGTTCATCGCGACACCGACATCTGCCTGCGCCAATGCCGGGGCGTCGTTGGTGCCGTCGCCGCACATGGCGACCAGTTTGCCCTTGGCCTGCTCGTCGCGGATGAGTTTGAGCTTATCCTCGGGCGTGGCCTGCGCCAGGAAGTCGTCCACGCCTGCCTCGGCTGCGATCGCGGCTGCGGTCAGCGGATTGTCGCCGGTGATCATGACGGTGCGGATGCCCATCTGGCGCAGTTCGGCAAACCGCTCCTTGATGCCGCCCTTCACGATGTCCTTCAGGTAGATGATGCCCAGCAGGCGGCCATCCTTGGCGACGGCCAGCGGCGTGCCGCCAGCCTTCGAGACGCGCTCCGCCTTCTCCGTCAGGTCCCGTGCGACGGCATCGGCGCCGGCCGGACGAACGGCTTCGGCAACGCCACCAGCCACGCGCAGGCTCGCCGGAAGCTGGCGCGGTCCCTGGGCGTAGGCCAGAATGGATTCCACCGCACCCTTGCGGATCGAAGAACCATCGACATCGATGCCGCTCATCCTCGTCTGCGCGGTGAACGGGATGAAGCTGGCGCCCAGCGGCGCCATTTCGCGACCACGAATGCCATATTTCTCCTTCGCCAGCACCACGATGGACCGGCCTTCCGGCGTCTCGTCCGACAAGGACGACAACTGCGCGGCATCGGCCAACTCCTGCTCGCTGACGCCGGACACCGGGATGAATTCGGCGGCCTGGCGGTTGCCCAGCGTGATCGTGCCGGTCTTGTCCAGCAGCAGCGTATCGACGTCGCCCGCGGCCTCCACCGCGCGGCCGGACTTGGCCAGCACGTTGAAGCGGATCAGCCGGTCCATGCCGGCAATGCCGATGGCGGAAAGCAGCGCGCCGATCGTGGTCGGGATCAGGGTGACGAACAGCGCCACCAGGATGACGACCGGGATCGATCCACCGGCGTAGGACGCGAAGGACGGGATGGTCGCGGTGGCGAACACGAAGATGATGGTCAGGCCGACGAGCAGGATGTTCAGCGCGATCTCGTTCGGCGTCTTCTGCCGGGTCGCACCTTCGACCAGCGCGATCATGCGATCGATGAAGGTCGAACCCTGCGCCGCGGTGATCTGGACCACGATCTGGTCGGACAGCACCCGCGTGCCACCCGTCACCGCCGAGCGGTCACCGCCGCTCTCGCGAATGACGGGGGCCGACTCGCCGGTGATCGCCGACTCGTCGACGGAGGCGATGCCCTCGATGACTTCGCCGTCGCTCGGGATCAAGTCGTTGATCTCGACCAACACCAGGTCACCGACCTTGAGCGAGGCGGCGGCCACCTCGGTCCACTGCTTGCTGCCGTCGCGCAGCAGCTTGGCCATCGTCTCGGTGCGGGCGCGGCGCAGCGTCGCCGCCTGCGCCTTGCCGCGCCCCTCGGCGACGGCTTCGGCGAAGTTGGCGAACAGCACGGTGATCCACAGCCACAGCACGATCTGGAAGGTGAAGCCGAGATTGCTGCCCCCCGTGACCAGGTCGCGAAGGAACAGCACCGTCGTCAAGGTCGCCACGACCTCGACCACGAACATCACCGGGTTGCGCCACATCACACGGGGATCGAGCTTGCGGAACGTGTCGCCGATAGCGGGAGCGAGGATCGCCGGGTCGAGCATCGCGGCGACGCTGCCGCGTTGTTTGCTGGTGGTATCCATTTTCATATTTCCTGGGATCGGATCAGAATGTGTTGCTGGCGAGCATGGCGAAGTGTTCGACCACGGGGCCGAGCGCCAGTGCCGGGAAGAAGGTCAATCCGCCGACGATGAGGATCGTGCCGATGACCAGGCCGACGAACAGCCCGCCATGCGTCGGGAACGTCCCGGCCGACACCGGCACGATCTTCTTGGCCGCCAACGAGCCGGCCACCGCCATCACCGGAATGATGAACAGGAACCGCCCCACCAGGCACGCAATGCCCAGCGTGATGTTCCAGAACGGCACGTTGGCGCTCAACCCGGCGAAGGCGCTGCCATTATTCCCCGTCGCCGAGGTGTAGGCATACAGCGCCTCGCTGAAGCCGTGCGGCCCGGCATTGGCCAGCGCGCCGGTTCCTGCCGGGATCACCACCGCCAGGGCGGTGAAGCCGAGGATCGAGAGCGGCAGGATCAGGATGGCCAGCATGGACATCTTCACCTCCTTGGCCTCGATCTTCTTGCCCAGGTATTCCGGGGTTCGCCCGACCATCAGCCCGGCCACGAACACCGCGAGGATGGCGAAGGCCAGCATGCCGTACAGCCCCGACCCGACGCCGCCGAAGATGATCTCGCCCAACATGATGTTGACCATCGGGATCATGCCCGCCAGCGGCAGCAGGCTGTCATGCATGGTGTTGACCGCACCGCAGGACGCATCGGTGGTGACGGTGGTGAACAGCGCCGAGTTGGCGATGCCGAACCGGACCTCCTTGCCCTCCATGTTGCCGCCCGTCTGCAAGGCGCTGGCAGCACTGTCGACGTGCATGGCGGCAAAGGCTGGGTTACCACCGGCCTCCACCGGGTAGGTCACGAACACGCCGACCAGGAATAGGATGCCCATAACCGCGAAGATCGCCCAGCCCTGGCGCTGGTCACCGACCATGCGGCCGAACACGTTGGTCAGCGCCGCGCCGATCGCGAAGATCAGCAGCATCTGGATCAGGTTGGTCAACCCGGTCGGGTTTTCGAACGGATGCGCGGAGTTGGCGTTGAAAAAGCCGCCGCCATTGGTGCCGAACATCTTGATCACCTCCTGCGAGGCGACCGGGCCCTGGGCGATGACCTGCTTGGCACCTTCGAGCGTAG
>NZ_LMUY01000126.1 GCF_009765685.1 Acidisphaera sp. L21
GGTCGTGCTGAGTTGCCAGAGCGCCATGGCGTTGGGCACGTTGACGGCGGCTGGCGCATCGTGAAGACAGTCGGCTCCAAAATCACCCACTTGACGCCGATGCAGGGCTTCTGCGCCGAGACCGGCGGCGCCGTGGCGCTGTTCAGCGCGACGTGGCTGGGCATCCCCGTCTCGACGACCCACACCATCACCGGTTCAATCGTCGGCGTCGGAGCCGCGCGCCGTCCCAGTGCGGTAAGATGGCGCATCGTGCGCGGCATCGTGGTCGCTTGGGGCATAACCCTTCCGGCGTCGGCCGCCGTCGCCGCCGTATGTTACTGGATCGTCGAAGCCGTCGGCCACTGGGCATAGGCTTTCACAAGGCCAGGCAAGCCGCTCCGGCTGCGATGGCGCCGCAGGACGCAATACGGCGGGCGGAGAGCTTCTCCTGCAGGAACATTCGGCCAATTAGGGCCGCCCAGACCACGCTGGTCTCCCG
>NZ_LMUY01000108.1 GCF_009765685.1 Acidisphaera sp. L21
GCGAGGCCGCTCACCTCCGTGGGCATTCCACCGGCTACCGCCGGTGGAACCTTTGCCCACTCCGCCTTTGCGATCGGGGCTATAGCGATAGAGCACCGCCGGGTGGCCCGAGCCTTTGTAGGGCCTGGGGTCAACGGCGTAACACCAGAACCGGGACAACTGGGTCTTGCCAGTCCCCGGAGCCAAAGTGCGGATTGGCGTGTCGTCGGTCCAGATCACCGATTGGGCCATGATGGTACGCCCGATCAAGTCAACCAGGGGCGTCACCCACCAAGCCACATGTCCCATCCACACCGCCATCGTGGCGCGATCGATGTTCACCCCCTCCCGGGCAAGGATCACAGCATGACGGTAGAGCGGGATACCATCGCAGTATTTCGAGATGGCGATATGCGCCAGCAATCCGGGTCCGGGCCGCCCCTTCTCAATGGGCAAATCAGGTGCAGGCGCCTGGAAGATCGTCTCGCACAAGCGGCAGACATATTTGGGCCGGATATGCTGGATCACCTTGAGCTTGGCAGGGATCTTTTCCAGCACCTCGGTGACGGTTTCGCCCAGTTTGCTCAGCCGAACCGGGTCACAGCTACCGCAACTGCAAGCAATCTGCGGGGCGTGCACCACAATCTCCCGGGGCAAGTGCGCCGGCAGGGGTTTGCGTCCCGTCGGTCTGCAGGGCGATGGGGCCTGGGGCCTGGTGTCGGGCTCCTGTAGCTTGGGGTTCGCCGCCGCCTGTTCACCGAAGGTCTCCTCGAAATCCTCAAGGCGCATTTCAAGCTGGGCAATATCGCTGTCGAGCCTCTCAGAGGACTGCCCGTAGCGTTGACGACGCAGCGACGCCAACTGAACCTTGATGTGCTCGATTTCCAGCAAGGCCGTCGTCAGCCTGGCTTGGACGATGGCGGCCTCAGCACTATGCGTGGCAATCACAGCATCCCGCTCTGCCAGGGCTTGGCGAAGTTCAGCAATTTGCTGCTCGGGCGATAGCGGTGGCGCCATGCCGAACTCTAACTGATCCACACCTGCCGTACCAGCCTCATCGCAGTCTCTGCGCTAAAACCTCAGTTCAAACCACCAGTTCCGGCCTGGCTGTCCAGGCAGTTGCACGCCAGTCAATCGATTCCAACAGCATAGACATTTGAGCCATTGTCATCGATACGACCCCTTCTTTGGCCTGCGGCCAAACAAACCGGCCACGGTCGGCTTTCTTGATATATAAGCACATACCCTGCCGGTCCCAGAACAGGATCTTTATCAAATCGCCACGCCGACCACGGAAAATATACAGTGCACCGCTACACGGGTCATGGAGCAACGACGTCTGAACCTGAGCTGCCAGAGAATGGAAGCCCTTTCTCATATCCGTCACACCGCAGGCCAGATAAATACGCACCTCTCCCGCCGGCAGCATCACTCAGCATCCAACGCCGAAAGCACGCAGCGCAACACTGCCTCATCAACACCACCATCCAGACGGACGCGAACGCCGTGAGGGAATTCAATCTCAATCCGACCACTGGACTGTCTGGCCTGCTTCGGCGAGATGTTCGTCGCGGCTGACGCGGAACAATAGGCAGGAGCAATCGCAGACGCCGGTGCTGACACTTCAACCGGAACGAAGCCACTGACCGCCGTCGTCAGCAGCTCCTTGCGCCAAGTGTAAAGCAATCCAGTCCCTATACCGTGTCGGTTGGCAACAGCAGAGATCACCGCACCAGGCAGAAGCGTCTCCTTAACAATCCGAAGGCGCTCTTCAGGTGACCACCGGCGATGCCGTTCCGGCTGGAGTTGCCCCCGTTAAACAGGACACGAGGCAGGTTGCGATTGGCAGCGAATGAACTCACGAGGTGAGCGCATGCGCAAGCCGCGGTGTGGGTGATTTTCGTTGTAATCGTTGATCCATCTCGGCAGCTGTTGCAGAACAGTGAGAGCATCCGGACGAGGTTGGATGCGGGCGTAGTCACGTTTGAGGGTCTTCACGAAGGCCTCGCTGACCCCGTTGCTTTCCGGACTGCGGACGGGCGTGAAGCAAGGCACCAGGGCCAACGCGACGGCGAATTCCAGTGTCTCACGGGCGGCATAGGCGGAGCCGTTATCCGCCAGCCATTGAACAGGCTGCGGTGCCCGGAGGGCGTTGAACCGCCGTTCGACGCAGGCCAGCATGAGGTCGCGCACCATCTCGCCGCTGATGCCGCCGGTGCTGGCCTGCCAAGCGATGATTTCTCGGTCGCAGGTGTCGATGGCGAACACGAGGCGCACGACCTCGCCATTCCAGCAGCTGATCTCCAAGCCGTCGGAAGACCAGCGCTGATTGGATGCCAAGGCAATGACGCGGCCTTCATGCGCGCGGATCGGCCGATGGCCGACATGCGGTTGGAGCAGCAAATGGCCCTGCGTCATGAGGCGAAAGACGCGTTTATGGTTGATCGGCTCGGCGCCGGATGCGCGGCGAGCGCGGTTCAAGAGCGCCGTGATCCGCCGATAGCCGTAAGTCGGGCGAGCATCAGTCAATTGGCGGATGGCAGCCAGCAGTTCGTCATCGCCTTGCCGTTGATAGCGGCCGCGGGGTTTGGCGCCGCCAGAAAGCTGCTTGACGAGATGAGACCGGGCGATGCCGAGCGTGTCGGCCACAACCTTCACCGGGAAGCGTCCCGTGGCGGCGACGGCAACTGCCAGACGAGCTTTTTTTCCCGAGCGGCGGCGAGCGCTTCCTTGAGCACCTCGACTTCCATGGTCTTACGGCCGAGCAGGCGTTCCAGCTCACGGACGCGCAGTTCCAGATCGCGGGCTTTGCTGGCTGCGACGACATCTTCATCGGCTTTGACGGCGACCTGACCGCCCTGGGACATGAGTTGCCTCCATTTGAACAGCAGGCTTGGCGAGACGCCGTGCAGACGGGCGACGGCCGAGACCGTCATCCCAGGCTGCATGGTGGCGTCGACCAAAGCGAGCTTCTCATTGGCAGTATAACGGCGGCGGCGTTCGTGTCCGGTGATGATTTCAACCCGCGTGGGATCATTGGGCATAGGCGCATGCCTAGGCGTAAGCCTAGGTCCTCATGGTTGCGCCAGGTGTCCGGTCGAAATGGGGGCCGCTCCACCGGCCTGACTCGCATGTCGATTTGCTCCGAACGAGCGCTCGAACGAGCCTCGTTCGAGCGCTCGTTCGACTGTTCACCCACCTGCATCGCAACAGACTGTTCCATAGGAGACAGTATCGAAGATCAACCCGCCCTCCGGAAGGCGTCGCCCAGCTGACGCTTACGGTTGATGTGACGCAGCACGCGGTGATCATTGAGATGGACCAGGAGTTCGGCAATAGCGGCGTTGACGTCGGCTAGACTATAAAAACGGCGATGACGCATTCGTCCCAGTAGCCAACGCTCGACGATTCTGACTGCAGCCTCTACTTTTGCTTTATCGCGCGGCCGATGCGGGCGCGCTGGCAATAAAGCCGTTCCATAGTGCGTCGCCATGTCGACATAGGTGCGGTTCGTCTGTGGCTCATAGAGGCAAGCCTTGATCACTGCGACTTTTGCATTGTCCGGGACTAATAACCGAGCCGCACCGCCGAAATAAGTGAAGGCTTGGACATGGGCGTCAATCCAGTCCGGCAGCGTCTCGGTCCAGCTCGCATAGGCAAATCTCAGACTTGATCCGCCCATCACTGCCACGAAGATATGGGCAGCCTGAATATGACCGCTGTGCCGATCGATGATCACCGGAACGGTGTCACCCGCGTAATCGACAAACAGCTTATCGCCGCCCAGATGCGTTTGCCGCATCGTAACGGGAAGGCGCTGTTCCCAGGCGGCATAAAGCTCACAACAGCGGCTGTAACGATAACCCTCTGGATTGACCTCGATGTACTCGCCCCAAAGAACCTGCAAACTGACGTGCTTGCGCTTCAGCTCGCGGCTCACCGCAGCCCAGTCAGGCTCAGCCCTTCGCCGATGCCCCTGCTTGGTGCCCGCTGGACCGTAAAGCCGGGCTTCAAGATCAGTGTCGCTCAGGTCCAGAGGCAATGGCCACGTCAGACCGGAACGCCCAAACCGGCGAAACATCTCCCGCAGGGTCGAGGGCGCCACCCCCGCCCGACGCGCCACATCTTGCGTCGCCAAGCCGGCGTCCAACCGCAATCTCAACATCTCGCGCACTCGGCGCATCGCAATCCTCTCCGTTGGCATAGGTCCCTCCAAAATGAAGCGACCTTATCGGGCCAACGAATGCCCTGCCGTCCCTTCACCACGGGCGGCATCATCCCGGAATGGTGGGCGGCATCATCCCGGAATGGTGGGCGCCATCATCTCGGAATGGTGAGCGCGATCACCCCGGAATCTGCAGAACGGCCGCGTGCGGATCGTGGCGCGCCGCCTCGCGCAGGGGCTCAGCTACCACGGGCTGGCGTCGACATTTCAAGCCCACTGTTCGGCCTAACCGGCTTGATGGCATCGCCGGTGGTCAGGAACGCCGGCAAAATCGCCAAGATAGCCGCCTCGGCGTTGCGGGTCGCGCACGAGAAGCACCTGGGCCACCAGCTGCGCAAGGCAATCGTGCCGCGGCAGATCATGAGCCTGACGCCAGAGCGCGTCGGCTCCGTTCTGCATGTAGAGGCGCAATATGATTAGTATAGTCGAATTTCACCTATAATAGTTGCAAGGAAAGATTTGTTCGAGTTTTGGTGTTTTAGAGCGTGCTCGGCTTGACCGGAATCAAGAAATTGCTTGCGA
>NZ_LMUY01000156.1:0-154 GCF_009765685.1 Acidisphaera sp. L21
ATAGCATCATAAGATAGTCGCCGTGCGCTACACCGACCGAACTGACCCCGCGGAAATTTGAGGTCCAGCGTCAAAGGCTGAGAGCCCTCACTGTCGTTGTCTGGCCATATCCATCATCTCGATGGTCACTCTGGAGAAAAGCAATGACCGAGAA
>NZ_LMUY01000156.1:164-320 GCF_009765685.1 Acidisphaera sp. L21
AAAGGCGCCCGGTTTGAAAGACGCTTTCACGAAGCACGCTGAGGAGAGCGCCCACCAGGTTGAGCGGCTAACCCAGGTGTTCGAGATCATCAACAAGCCGGCTCGTGCGAAAACGTGCGAAGCCATGCAGGGCCTGACATCCGAAATGGAGGAAGA
>NZ_LMUY01000021.1 GCF_009765685.1 Acidisphaera sp. L21
AGCCCGCCGCCTCGGCGGCTGGTGAGCACCGCGCCCATCTGCAGAGAGGCGTAGTAGTTCACCACGGTCCCGAAAACATGCGGCATCACCGGCATGTCGAACGCGTCGGCCAAGGCGGCAACCCGGCGCATTCCAGTGAAGCCGCCGCATACCGCCAAATCCGGCTGCACGATCGAGAAGGTGCGGGCCGTGATGAAATCCCGGAACGCGGCCAGGCTGCCCAGGGCTTCCCCGCCCGAAATGGCGACACCGACCGCGGCTGAGACGGTTTGGTAGCCGGCAATGTCCTCTGGCTGCACGGGCTCTTCGATCCAGAGCAGCCCGGCCGCCTCCATCCGCCTCGCGGCCTCGATTGCGGCACGCGCGGTGTAGCCCTGGTTGATATCGATCATCAGCGCGGCCGCATCGCCGATCTGCCGGCGCATGGCGAGGATGGCGGCCGCGTCCGTGCGAGGATCATTGCCGCTGCGTGGCTTGAAGGCACGGTAGCCCGCTTGCAACAGCGCCTCGGTCTCTGCGGGGAAATCCCGGTAGGGGTCGGAACCCTCCTGCATGAACGGGCCGCTCGCATAGGCGAACATCTGCTGCCGCAACGCACCGCCTAGTAGTGCCGAAACCGGGACGTTCTGCGCACGCGCGGCGGCATCGTGCAGCGCCATGTCCAGGGCGGAGATCGCCATCATCGCGGCGCCGCGGCGGTCATATCCCACAGTGGCGGCCATGCTGTGAAACAAGCGACCGGTTGCCGCCGGGTCTTGCCCGAGAAGGAGGCGGGCGAGTTTTGCACGAATGAACGCTGCCGCCGCATGGGGCGAGGCGCCGGTTTCGCCCCAGCCGGTGATCCCGGTATCGGTCACCACTTCAACGAGCAGCGCCTCGCGGCTGCGCATCACGACGATGGAATTGGCGATCGGTTCGGCGAGTTTGAATGCGACGTGATAGCCGCGAATCTCGATGATCTTCATGAGGTGATTCCAACGCCCGAAGAGATGTCGCTCCCGACAAATAGCTTGTAGCATGCGGCGACGCCAATGGTTTGCACGGGAGTTTTGCCGAAGATGACCATCCGCAGTGTCGAAGCCATTCCGCTGAGCTTGCCCTACGAGATGTTTGGGCCAAAGCCGCTATTTGCCGGGCATCCGCGGCAGATGGAAATCCTGCTGATCCGGGTAGAAACCGAGGCTGGGATTGTCGGTTGGGGCGAAGCATTTGGCTACGCGATCTGGCCGGCAACGCGGGCGGCATTGGTCAATCTGGTGGCGCCGTTGGCGGTGGGGAAAGATGAGGCGGATATCGCCGGACTGATGCTGAGCCTGCAGCGACAATTGCATTTGCTGGGCCGCACCGGCGCCGTAACGTTTGCCTTGTCCGGGCTGGACATCGCGTTGTGGGATATCGCGGGCAAGACTGCGGGCCAACCCGTATCTGCGTTGCTCGGCGGCGCCAAACATTGCGATCTGCCGGCCTATGCCAGCCTGATGCGGTATGGCGACACAGCGCTGGTTGCTGCCAATTCCGCCAAGGCGGCGGGGCGCGGGTTTCGCGCCATCAAGCTGCATGAAGTGACGGTGCAGAATGTCGCCGCTGCGCGTGAGGCGATCGGCCCGAATGTTGGGCTGATGATGGACGTGAATTGTCCCTGGACTGTGGCACAGGCGCTTGAAATCGCGACCGATCTGCGGCCATTCGATCTGATGTGGTTTGAGGAGCCGGTTTGGCCGCCGGAGGATTTCGCCGGCCTTGCCGCGGTGCGGCGTGGTGCGGGCATGCCGATCTCCGCCGGCGAGAATGCAATGAGCGCGATGAACTTCGAGCAGATGTTCGCTGCCGGCGCGGTCGACGTGGCGCAGCCGAGTGTCACCAAGATTGGCGGGATTTCCGAATTCATGAAGATCGTGGCGATCGCGGCGAAGCATGGCGTGCCGTTGGTGCCGCACTGTCCGTATTTTGGGCCGGGCTTGTTAGCCAGCGTGCATATCGTCGCCACCTTCGTGGCGGAAACGATGATCGAGTATTCGTTCGCCGATTTGGGCGCGAGCCCGCTCGGTCAGTCGATCGCGCTGAAGGACGGGCGGATCGCCGTGCCAACTGGGCCGGGCCTGGGATGCGATCCAGACCAGGCGATCGTCGCGCAGTATCGCCTGGCCTAGGCCGGGCGGGTGGCCGCCACACCGGTGCCAGCGCGGCTGCGCGTATGGTTCATATACAGCAGAATGCTGGCGCCGGCAGCCGAGATCAACGCCATCGGCAGGAAGGCCAGCGCAAAGCTGCCACCAGCGCCGCGGATCATTCCCACGATGTAGATCGGGAAGAACGAGATGAGGCTGCTGACGGCATTCACCTGCGCAATGCCGACCGCCTTCATATCCGCAGGCAGCCATTCTGTGGCGACGGCCCAGGTCGGAGACTTGCCGGCATAGATGCCCATGATCGAACACCCTATCATCAGATAGGCGAAGATGAATTCGCCGGACACCAACATGAGTACGGTACACACGGCTGAGGCATAAAGCGGAAGCGCTGCATGCCACACGCGTTCCCGAAACCGGTCGGACGAATAGGCCGTCAATAACAATGCCGCGGCGCCGAACAAATAGGGCAGGGCGTTCAGCCAGCCGATGGATGTGTCCGCCATGCCAAATGACTTGATGAACCGCGGCGACCAGACGGCATAGGTGTTGGAAATTGCCGAGGATGCGGACAACACGACGGCGAGCCCAAGCACGGTCGGGTTGATCAGGATCCGCCATAGCGAGGCATGTTTCGCGCCAACGGCATGTCGCAGCGGTTCGTCGCGTTGCAGCATGGCAGTGTAGATCGATCGCTCCTCCGCCGTCAGCCATCGTGCGTTGGCGGGGCCGTCGGCGACGAAGAAATAGCAGACGATTCCCAGCAATACGGCGGGAATACCCTCGAGCACAAACAACCATTGCCAGCCGGCGAAACCAAGGATCTTGTCCATTTGCAACAGCGCGGCCGAAATGGGTGAGCCAACGACACCGGATAGCGGAATCGCCAATGCGAACCAACCGATGAACGAGGCGCGAAACGACCGCGGGAACCAGAAGGTAAGATACAGGATCACGCCGGGGAACAACCCGGCCTCCGCTGCACCCAGCAATAGGCGCAGGCTTAGAAAGGACCAAGTTCCCTGTACCAATGCCATCGCACACGTGATTAGTCCCCAGGTCACCATGATGCGGGTCAAGAACAACCGGACGCCGAACCGGGTGATGAGGACGTTGGAGGGGACTTCGAACAACACGTAGGATATGAAATATAGCCCGCCGCCTAGGCCGAAGGTTTCCGGTGTCAAATGGATGGTCTGGTCCATCTGGAACGTGGCGAAGCCGATATTCACCCGGTCGATATACGACACGAGGTAGCAGATCATCATGAACGGCAAAATGCGCCAGGCCGCCCGGTAGACGAGCTTTTTCTCAACCGCGCTAACGTCTGGGTGGTTCACGTGACGGGGCCGAAGTCGTACAGCGTGCGTGGGTTGTCGACTAGGATGCGGTTGCGGGTGGCCTCGTCCGGCACCCAATCCAGCAGCAGGTCCAACAGATCGCCGTCATTCGGCATCTTCTGTTCGTTCAGGTTTGGGTGCGGCCAGTCTGTGCCCCAGACCAGCCGCTCCGGCGCATGCGCAACCAGTGCGTGGGCGTATTGCGTCATGTCGGGGTAGGGCGGGTCCATAGTGGAACACCGCATAGGGCCGGACAGTTTCACGTAGACGCGGCCGGTGTCCAGCATGCGCAACATGGCTTGGAAGACGGGCTGGTTCAGCCCGGCCTCCGGCACTAGCGTGCCGAAATGGTCGATCACGATGGTGTTGGGCAAGGCCAGCAATTTGTCGACGCTTTCCGCCAACCCACCGGTATGCGCGTAGAATTGCACATGCCAGCCATGCTCGAAGATTGCGGCCGCGAGATCCGGTAAAATGGGCGCCAGATGCTTGCCACGCTGATGGCTGGAAAAGCGGACGCCACGGACGCCCTGGCGATGCATGTCGTTGATTTCGGCCTCCGGCAGATGATCCGGCGGCACGGCGACGCCACGGAAGTAGCCAGGAAAGCGGCCCATCGTGTCCAACATGTGGCGGGCATTGCGGCCGTAGCCGCCGCCGCTGACCAGAACACCGCCCGAGATGCCGATAGTCTTGTGCAGTGCGATCAGCGTTTCCGGCAGGGCGTCGGCGATCTCGTAGAACGATGTCGGATCAAGCGGATATTGCGACGCCGGGCCAAACAGATGGAAATGCGCGTCGATCGCGCCGGGTGGGCATTTCAGCCGGGGCGTCTTGGTGTTCGGATCTGGCGGTGGACTCAGTAGCGCCACGTCGTTTCTCCCGCGCCGGGTCGAACCCAGCATTGGAACAAGAGTCCACCGTGGCTAAGCGAGGGACAAGTGACTTCTATCGAACCAGACATGAATATTGTTCATCACGCAGTCGCCGCGATGCGCTGCCGTGATGCGGGGCGGGACTGGCGGCGACCTTTTTCGATCAGCGCGATCAAATCCTGCGCTGCCGGCGACAGAACGCCGCCGCGTTTGAATACTAGCCCAACGACGCGGCTGATGCCCGGGTTACGCAACGGGCGTGCAACGATACCCGGTGTGCCCATTGCGTCGATCAGCAGGCTTGGCACGACGGTGAAGCCATTCTGCGCCGCCACCATGTTGATCGCCGTGGAAACATGCTGCACCTCGTATTGCCAAACCAGGGATTCGCGTCGTGACCCAAGCGCGTTGTCGATCAACAAGCGGTTGCCTGCCTGCGAGCTGATTCGGATGAGCGGCAGACCTGCCAGATCCGACCAATCCACTGATTGTTGCGCTGCGATGGCATGGCTTGCCGGCGCGACAAGCACGAACGGCTCCTTCATCAGCGGCCGCGCCTCCATGTCGGGACGGTTGGCGGCCAGGATGGTAATGCCGAACTCTGCATCGCCGGCGGCTACACGTTCCACGATCTCCGTCGCCGAATTGTCGTAGATGCGGACGGTGATGTTGGGGTGCTGCAGCGCAAATTCGTGCAAGATTGGCGGCAGATAGTGGCTGGCCAAAGTCGGCAGGCAGCCCAGGGCGAGTTGCTGCTGCTTGACACTGCCCTGTTTGCGCACGGCATCCAGCGAGGTCTGCAGATCGTCCATGATCTGCCGCGCCTTCGGCAGCAAATCCATACCCGCCGCGGTCAACGTCACTTGCGGCGTGGAGCGGATCATGAGTTTGACGCCCAGATCGTTCTCGAACTTGCGCATCCGATGACTGAGCGCAGTTTGTGACAGGTTCAGGCTGGTCGCAGCGGCCTGGAAGCTGCCACGCGCTGCGATGCTGACGAACGCCTGCAACCCAAAGAAATCGACCCGCACCCTTGGCTCCCAATATTTATGGGCGAAGGATAGGACCGATGCCGGGACATGCAAGCGATTCATCTGTCATACGGAGGTGCTCACTTGACTCACCACGGGTCGATTAGGCTGACATGGTGGAATGAAGATCACCGGGCTGCGCACGGATATTGTCCATGTTCCCCTGCCAACCCCAATTCCCAGTAGCCTCGGCGTCATCGAGCATGCGGGCTGCATCCTGGTGCACCTGGAGACAGATGTCGGGATGGTGGGGGAGGGCTTGGCATTTACCGTGAATGGGCGGCGCAGCGACGTGCTGCTGGCGGCGATTCGTAGTTACGAGCCGTTGGTCCTGGGATCGGAGCCGGAATTTGGCGGCGGCTTCTGGCAGGCGGCTTGGAATGGGATGGGGTTTTTCGGCCATCGCGGCATTGCGGTGTTGGGACTGGCGCCGCTGGATATGGCCATCATGGATCTACGCGCGAAGAAGGCGGGGGTAAACGTCGCCCGCCTGTTGGGTGCGTGCCGGCAATCCGTGCCGGTCTATGCCAGTGGCGGCCTGCGCCTATCCGCATCGATCGACGGGTTGCAGACGGAAGCATCCGCCATTCTCGCCCGAGGTTTCCGCGCGCTGAAGATGTCGCTGGGCAAACCGAGCACGGCGGAGGACGTTGCGCGCGTCCGAGCTGTGCGGGACGCCGTGGGGCCCGGCGTTACGTTGATGGCCGATGCCAACCAACAACTGACAGCGGCCCGCGCCATTCATCTCGGCCGCGCGTTGGAGGCATTCGAACTCGCCTGGATCGAGGAACCGGTGCCGTATCACGACCACGCGGCAGAAGCAGCGGTGGCCGCCGCCCTGGCCACGCCGATTGCAAGCGGAGAGAATGAATACACCAGGCTCGGCATGATGGAGATGCTGCGGCTGCAATCCGCCGATATCCTGATGCCCGATCTGCAACGCATGGGCGGCCCGACCGAGTTCATGAAGGTGGCCCACATGGCCGAGGGATTTGGCATACCCATTTCGTCGCATCTGTTTACCGAGATGAGCCTGCCGCTGATGGCCGCCATCCCCAACGGGATGGTCCTGGAGCACATGCCGTGGTTCAGCCCGCTTTATCGCGAGCCAGTGACGCTGGACGCGAAGGGCCATGCCATCGTGCCGGACCGCCCGGGTTGGGGGTTCAGTTTCGATCCGGATGCCATTGCCCGGTTCCGCGTGTAGCGCCATGAGTGACGATGCCAGCCGATCGGCCTTGCGCAAAACCGCCTGGCGGCTGCTGCCGATTCTCGGCGGCGTATTTCTTCAACTACCTGGATCGCACCAGCGTTGGCATAGCGGCGCTGACGATGAACCACGATCTCGGGCTGACGGCGGCGCAATTCGGCTGGGGCGCCGGCATCCTGTTCTTCGGCTACTGCGCATTCGAGGTGCCGAGCAGCCTGGCGCTGTATCGGTTCGGCGCCCGGCGCTGGATCGCCCGCATCATGATCTCGTGGGGGCTTGCCGCGGCGGCCAATGCCTTCGCAACTGGGCCGAACAGTTTCTACATCATCCGGTTCGTCCTGGGCGTGGCGGAGGCAGGATTTTTCCCGGGTGTCATCTTCTATTTGGCGCTGTGGTTTCCCGCTGAATACCGCACGCGCATGACAGCGTGGTTTATGCTCGCGATGCCGGTGTCCTCGCTCATCGGCGGCCCGGTGTCGGGGCTGCTACTGCAAATGCAGGGGTTTCTGGGGTTTGCCGGCTGGCAATGGCTGTTCCTGGTGGAGGGTTTGCCCGCCTGCATCATCGGCTTCGTTGTGCTGGCCTATTTGGCGGATGGCCCGGCGGATGCGCCCTGGCTGAACCCGGCGGAGCGGGAGGCGCTGGCGGCGATGCTGGCGGCCGAACCACGGCACCGGGCGAAGACCACCATGCGGGCTGCAATCGGCGACATCCGCGTATGGGTTCTGACGGTCGTAACCTTTGGGCTCACCATCGGGTCGTTCGGCATGGGCGTGTGGCTGCCGTTGATTTTGAAGGAACAGCACGTCTCCAACCTCGCCGTCGGGTTCCTGTCGGCAATTCCGTATCTGTTCGCCACTATCGGCATGATGGTGTGGGCGTGGCGGACAGACCGGGCGGGTGGCAAGCTGCTGAATCTTGGGCTTGGCTGTATCGTTGCTGTGGCTGGGCTGGTGTTTTCGGTCGTCTATGGCTTGCTGGTGCCTGCGCTGGTGGTGGGGCTGACGGTCGCGCTGACTGGCACCACCGCCGCGCGCACGATGTTCTTCGCCATCCCTTCGACGTTCCTGACTGGCGCGGCGGCGGCAGGCGGATTGGCATTCATCAACTCCATCGGCGCATTTGGCGGCTTCGTCGGCCCCTACGTGATGGGTTGGCTGAGGGAGACGACGGGCTCGTTCGATGCGGGTATGCTGGCGATTGCCGGGGTGATGGGGGTGACGGCGATATTGTCCTTTGCGCTGCGACCGTGGATGCCGCGCAGCTAGGAAATGTCGGACGGCAGGCCCGCCCATACCTCGTCCGCGGTGAAGGGACCCGGCAGCAAACCCTGCTCCGACGTGTAGCGCACCGCGAGTTCTATGGCGGGCTGCAAGGTGGCGCGGCCGATCAGTAGTTCGGGCGGGGCATTCGCGCTGGCGGCTTTGGAATTGCCGAATAGGTCGATCAATTGCGCTGCTAAATTCGGCTGTTTGCGCAGGGTTGCACCGCGGATCGTCACCAGGTGGTTCACCGGGATCAGATGATGCAGGTTCCAGAACGCGGTGCCGGCGGCGGCCGGGTCGGGAAAGACGGTGCGGAACGCCGGATCATCCGGTACCTCGTTGCCGACCACGATGGCGTCCACGTCGCCGGCATGCAGCAGGCCCAGCAATTCGGCACCAATTGGCGCACGCTCGGCCCAGGGTGGGTCGCGATATTCAGCGACGTGGGCGTCTTCAAAGGTGATCCAGCGGATTTGCTCGGGGCTGATGCCATGCTGGTCGTGCAGAACCCCGCGCAGCCAAACGCCGGTGGTCTGGCTGTAGGCCCGCACGCCGATTCGCTTGCCTGCCAGATCCGCCGGGCCGCGGATGGCGCTGCTGGCAAGGCACAGCAAAGCCGCCTCCTGGAACCGGGCGGCCAGCACGATTGGCAGCAGCACGATGTCCTTGCCGTATGCTTTCGCCTGCAAGAACGTCGCGATCGCCATCTCCGAAACATCGTAACGTAGGTCGCGCACCATTGGGGCGAAGGCGCGGCTGATCGGCTTTACGTCGGCAAAGCGTAGGTCCAACCTTGGGTCCCCCACTTTTCCGTCTAGCAGGGCCGTGGTGTGGGGATACCGGCCAATCGCCGCGGTCAGCATCGGCCGGCTCAGCCCGGCCCCGCGTCGCGGTAGACCAGCCCCTTCTTGGCCAGCGCCTCGCGCATGCCGTAGATGTCCAGGCCCAATTCACCGGTCTGCAGCCGGGCGCGCACGCCTTCCTCCTTGACCTCGCGTTGCCGGCTCAGCACCAGCACGGCGTCGGCCCTCAGGCGCGGAATGACGACCACGCCGTCATCGTCGGCCAGGATGAGGTCGCCGGGCTGGATCAGTTGCCCGGCACATACCAGCGGCACGTTCACCGAGCCGAGCGTCTCCTTCACCGTGCCCTGGGCCGACACCGCGCGGGACCAGACGGGGAAACCCATCTTCGTCAGTTCGGCCACGTCACGGCACCCGGCCTCGATCACCAGGCCCACTACACCTCGGCTGATCAGCGAACTGGCCAGCAATTCCCCGAAATACCCGGCGTCGGAGGGGGAGGTAGGGGACACCACCAGGATGTCGCCGGGCTTACACTGCTCGGCCGCAACGTGGACCATCCAATTGTCGCAGGGCGGCAGCGACACGGTGACGGCAGTGCCGATGGCCTTCGCACCGGCATAGATCGGCCGCATGGTGCTGGCCAGCAATCCAGTGCGGCCCTGCGCCTCGTGCGCGGTGGCGACGCCGATGCCGCTATAGGCCTCCAATGTGGCGCCGGGCACGCGCGGTGGGTTGGTGATGACGACGCTCATCCCAGAGTCTCCACCACGTGCGGGAAGACAGACTGGTAGCCCTCGCCGTAGGTGATCTTCTTGTCGGAGTTACGGGCGGCCTGGGCGCCACGCTGCAGGCCCACGCGGGTGTAGTACTCCCACAGATGCTCCTGCCCGGCCATGCATTCGATGGCGGCGCGCTTCTTGTCCCACACGCTGGTGATGTCCAGCAGCACGTCCGGCTTCCAATCGCACTGCTCCGGCTGGTGTGGCTCGAACAGGAACACTGGGGGCGCCCCAATCACCTTCTGCTCCGGCTTGTGGCCATGCGCCTGGGCCACGATGCGGGCGTGCTGGGCGAAATCGGTCACCGCCGGGTGGTCGTGGTTATAAAGATCGCGGCTGGAATGTGTGAGCATGAAGGCGGGATGGATGGCGCGGTAGACGTCAACCAAGCGGAACAGCGCGGCCTCGTCCAGCGTAATCGGGTAGTCGCCCAGATCCCAGAACTGGATGTCGGCAACGCCTAGCACGGCGGCCGCGGCCTCCGCCTCCTTCTGGCGTTCGGATTTGACGCGGTCCAACGTCATGCCGGGTTGGCGCCAGAGTTTGGCGGATTCGCCGCGCTCGCCGTAGGAAAGGCAGATGACCGTCATCGCCACGCCGGCCGCAGCGTGCAGGGCGATGGCCCCGCCGGCGCGCCACACGAAATCCGCAGAATGGGCGCTGACCACCAGGCCTGTCTTGCCACTTGCCACGATCGACTCCCCCTCAGATGCGTGCAGTTTAGTCCGGCAGCGACGGGAGCGTCGTATTGCTTTGCGCGCCATCGATATAACCGGGGGTTATAGGAGCCAATCCGCGTTGCGTCAGTTCCTGGATATAGACGGTGAGACAGGCGACGAAGCCGCGTGCGGCGGCGGAGAGGGGGCGGGACGGGTCTAGGATGAGGCCGGCCGGGCGAGGGGGGGCATCGATTGGCAGCGTGACCACCCGCAGCGTGCCGCGTAGCAGGTCCCCCACCATCATCAGCCGCGGCATGACCGAGATGAGGTCGGTGCTGAGCAGCATTTCCCGGATGAAGCCGTAGGAACTGGAGCGCAGCGGCATATCGGGCCCCAGCTTCAGCAACGCAAGCAGATGCTCGATTTCCTGCCCGACGCGCTGGGTGACGGTAGGCAGGACCAATTCGTATTGCCGCAAGGCCTCGATCGTGGCCTGGGGCTGCTCGAACAGGGGGTGACCGGTGCGGGCCAGGACGGAGATGGGTTCGGCCCATAGCGGGTGGCGGTCGAACCCATCCGGCACGGCGGGCTGGTAGAGGCGGCCGACGATGAGGTCGATCTCGCCGATGGCAAGGGCTGGCAGTAGATCCTCCGTTCGGCCCTGCTGCAGGCGCACGGTGAGGCCAGGGTGCTGAATGCGCAGCCGGGTCAGCACGCCGGGCAGCACGCCGGTTGCGGTCACGGGCAGGGCGCCCAGGGTCACC
>NZ_LMUY01000157.1 GCF_009765685.1 Acidisphaera sp. L21
GGGGCGCTGATTTCAGCCGCGCGGTGCTAACGGAGGCGCTGTTCCCAGAGGCAGACCTGCGCGGCGCCAACCTCGACCGCGCCCACTTGCAATCCGCGAACCTGGATGACGCGCAGCTCGCGGGCGCCCGGCTGACCAACGCCAATCTGCTCCGCGCTTCCCTCGGACGGGCCGACCTGACGGACGCGGTCGTGGAATCCTCTAACCTATATGCCGCTGGCCTGCTGGACGCGGTGCTGGAGGGGGCATCGTTCCGCGGCAGCTTCCTTGCTCAGGCGGCGGGTTTTCCACCGTGACGCTGCCGCCTCCCAGGCCGCTGGACCTGGCCGGGGTAAGCCTCCGACTGGCCCAGCATGCCGGGCTGGCGGGCGTATTGCTGGACGGGCTTGACCTGCGCGGCCTGCCGCTGGCGGGTGTCGCTTTCACAGGCAGTCGGCTCATGGCGTGCGACCTACGCGGGGCGGACCTACGCGGCGCGGATTTCAGCGGGACCCGGTTGGATAAGACGGACCTCGGTGACACGACCGCCGCTGGCACGAACTGGACAGGCGCGCGCCTCACTGACTGCGCGGCAGCGGGCGCCGATCTATGCCAAGCGGATCTGAGCAGCGCCTCCCTGCTGCGGTGCAAGCTGCCTGGCGCCAACCTAGCGCGGATAGCCGGGGATCGTCTGCGCTTGGCGCTCAGCGCCCTCGAGGGGGTCTGCCTAGAAGGGGCAACCCTTACCCAGGCTAGCCTGATCCGCAACGACCTCAAGCGGGCGTCGCTGGATGACGCCTCGCTCCAGAAGTCGCAACTTGTGGAATGTGACCTGACTGACGCCCGGCTCGCCTTGGCGCGGGCCAACCAG
>NZ_LMUY01000159.1:0-171 GCF_009765685.1 Acidisphaera sp. L21
GGCAAACGGCCCGGACGCCGGCATCCATGTTCTATCGCGTGGTAACCAGAGCAATAGCTCTTGCACGGGCAGTGAGATGATTTCACGTGCAATAGCCACGAGGTTGCTCGCCCGCTGGACTGCGTCGGCGAAATCGCTTTGCCTGAGGAGGGTGGCGTCTTGAAGCAACCC
>NZ_LMUY01000159.1:181-567 GCF_009765685.1 Acidisphaera sp. L21
GCCAGAGCAATAGCTCTTGCACGGGCAGAGAGATGATTTCACGTGCAATAGCCACGAGGTTGCCCGCCCGCTGGACTGCGTCAGCGAAATCGCTTTGCCTGAGGAGGGTGGCGTCTTGAAGCAACCCGGACTGAATGCTGATGAACTTTGTTCGGATTTCACGGGCATATTCTGGAAGCATCGACAGCCACTCCGCGTCGGACGAGCGACAAATGCCTGCGCTATCGCACGGGCCGCGTATTCACGCTTTTCGTGATAAACGACAGAGCCGCTGCCACGATTAACCGCGTCGCGCCTCCGAGGTTCCATGACGCCATGGTTGAGATGAGCCCCAATCGAATTGCCATAAGCCGCCCGCGCCAGTCCAAACCGAGATTGGGAGCATC
>NZ_LMUY01000159.1:577-2452 GCF_009765685.1 Acidisphaera sp. L21
TGCGCTCCCGAGGTTCCATGACGCCATGGTTGAGATGAGCCCCAATCGAACCGCCATAAGCCGCCCGCGCCAGTCCAAACCGAGATTGGGAGCATCTGCCGCCTCGTTTTCCGGGCTAAACCGGCCCCTTGCATGCTACGCTGGCCAATCGGCCGACAGCGACCGACAAGGGCAGCGGAGAGCAGTCAATGACCGAGGCCGAACCTGCCAGGCGCAACCTGGAGATCCCATTACCGGAGGCCGAAGACCTGCTGGCACGCAGACGTTCTAGGCATGGTGACAAGGCGATCTTGGACGAGGTCGAAGTCAGGATTAGATATGCCCGACGTTCGCACCCCGATGCTGCCACGGCTCAGTTGATGGTGGAGTTTTCGCAGGTTGAATTCGATCTGCTCGTGAACGATAGAACCTGAATGCGACGGATCACGGTTTTGATAGTGCTTACGGTGGCGTTGGCCGGTTGCAGCGGACCGTTCTTCTACCACGACGTGATTGTCCCGACTTATCGTCAAGTCGACCACGGCGACGCTCGGACCTGATGAGTTGCGCATGCATCAGTGCCGCGTCGTCAGCTGACTAGCGCTGCCCAGGTCTCAACGGCAAACGCGATGAGGAGCATGGCCCGATACATAACAGTATCGTGGCGAAAGCAGCTTAAGGTTTCTTTACGGGCGAAAACTGCAGCGCGGTTTAGTCGACGTCGAGAGCTGTCGCGTAGATTCGTTCGACACCCTGATCCCGCAGGGTCGAGCAGACCTGCGCCTGGGAAGAGGCCATGTCGGCGGTGATTCGGTTGATCTGCTGCTTGTAGGCCTTCGCATCAAAGTCGTGCTGGCTCCCAGCGAACGCGGCGATACTGGAGTCCAGGCGGCCCTGCATGTCTGGCGTCAGCCTGATCTGGCACATCCCAACGCCAATCCGAACGGATTCCAGTGCGAGGAGGTGCGCGCCATCGGAACTGACCTCGGCTTCCGCCTCCCCGGGGACGACGATCGTCGCGACAGTAGCCAAAGCCACGACAGCAGCCAGGATGTGTTTCATGCCGGGAATTTTCTCCAGAGTGGCGGTGTTCCGGAGACTTGTGCCTCTGCCGGGTTAAGGCGGGGTGAGCGGCGACTATGGAGGCGCCGCCGCAGCGTCTTACCACCCGGTCTACATCAAGCCACAACGGACGCTGATCACGCACTGCCAAAGCTATGGCAGCACGACGAACTGCATCACCCAATAAATGGCTGTGCCAGCCCAGAAACCCATTCTGGGGGATCGACTCTCAACAAAACCCGCCGCTACCCTCTTACCATGACCAACCCACCCCTTACCCCCAGCCAGATGGCGAACGAGATCAATCGCCTCCAGGCCGAGGTCGCTGGCTGGAAGCGCAAGTACGAACTGGTGATAGAGAGCGTTGGCGTGGCGGAACGGGAGATCCGGGCGGCTTAGAAGGTGCTGGATGCGGCTATGGGAAGCAACGGATGATGGCAACTGATGCGGAGAAGCGGCCGTGACCGATCTCACGCCTGAGCCTATCCTAGCCGTAGAGAGCACCGAGCTGCGCCTGGCGCTGTCTCAGTTGCAAACCACCTCTGACGACTGGAAGCGGCGATGCGAAGCCGCGGAGCTGAAGGTAGCCCAGCTAGAGGCGGAGCTACGGGGCGCCGTCGCAGGCGCAGCGGCGGAAGAATAAGGACCTACTGAGGTCGCCAGCTGGCAGGTCACCTTCCAGAGGGGGCGGCGCAGGACGGTCCGCTGAACCTGCAGCGTCATCCCTAGGCGGTATCGGTGATTTTCCTCGGCCTATCAGCCAACCATACGCCATGGGCCGGGTCATACGTTAGAGCGTTTTTAGCCTGACCTTTAATACCCGCAGTGTCGGAT
>NZ_LMUY01000119.1:0-341 GCF_009765685.1 Acidisphaera sp. L21
TGCCATACGCCGTGCGTCCTGGGTTCGCCCGGCGGCACCCGTCACCTTGGAATGAGCCTGCTCCGCCCCGCGCGAGGCAATGGCGGCGGCGTTGGCAATTTCCTCCGTGGCCTGGCGCTGCGATTCCACTGCAGCGGAGACATCGTCCGCCGCCCGCGACACGGCCCCCACTTGGGCGGCCAGGATGCCAATGCCGGTAGTGACGCGATTGCTGGCGCGTTGGATGGCAGTGATATGGCCGGCAACCTCCTCAGTGGCCCGCGCGGTTTGGGCCGCGAGGCTCTTCACTTCGGCGGCGACTACGGCAAAGCCTTTGCCAGCGGCGCCGGCTCGTGCGGCTT
>NZ_LMUY01000119.1:404-6073 GCF_009765685.1 Acidisphaera sp. L21
CGGTGATCGAGTCGACCACGGCGCTCACCTGGCTGGCGACGGTGGCCAGGTCGGCGATTTGTATCAGGGCGGCATCCGCCTCCTTGCTGGCGCCGCCCACGGCTGTAACCGCATCGGTCATACGGTCGGATACGACATGCACCGTGTCCGCGACCTTCTGTACGACCTTGGCCAATTCTTCGACATTCGCCACCGCCTGAGCGACGCCGTCGGCCGCGCTTTCGGTTTCGGAAACGGTGATCTGGCTGGCGGTATCGAGCGACTGGGCGGTTCGCTTCAGCGTCTCCTCGCTGTTTTGCACCTGGATCAGTTGCCGGCTGCTGGCCTGTTCGAACGCCATCGCTGCGGTGGTCAAGATGTGGGCTGCGGCAAGCTTGGCCTGTTGTCCGGCTGCGGCGGTTTGCTGCATCAGCGCGGCCTCAGATGCCCGATCGCGCAGGACCAGAATGGCGGTGGCCATTTCGCCAATCTCGTCTTCCCGCCCGATGCCGGGCACCAGGACCAGCAGGTCGCCCTCCGCAATTCCGGTGACGACGGAGGTGAGGCGCGATAACGGCCGGGTGATCCGCCGGATGATCTGCCAGGATGCACCCAGCGAGGCAAAAATCGCCAGCACCGTCACGATGATGGCGATGACCAGTTTCGCCGTCGCGCGACGGTCGGCCAAAGCGAATTTCGCGGTTAGGTCCTGGAGCACGGCATTCCGCAGCAGAAGCGAGTTGGCGAGCATCGGTGTGGTCCAGGCCCGAAACTGTGCCGGGGTCATCTCGAACGGCTGCCCCTGGCCGATGGCGGTGATCAGGCTGCGGTATCGCACCTCACCTTCACCCATAATGGTGCGCGCCATAACGTCGCGGGCTTCCAGGATCTGGGGCAGGGGCGGGCTGACCATCTGCACGTCGAGCTTAATTCGACGCCATAGCACGGCGATTTGCCCGCTCAATTCATCCATATCCCGCATCTGCAGGCGCGCGGCGTTGTCGGAGAGGGCTGGGGAGAGCAGGGCAGAGCGGAGACCGGTTGCCTCGCGAAGTTGCTGCGATAGATGGGCAAGACGCACGAGTTGGCCAAATTCGGGCGTGTTGCGGCCGACTGCGAGCTCATACTGATCGATCAGTTCCGACAGCAGTTGCTGTATATTGTCCACCGCCAGCACGAAGTCGCGGTTTGGGTCATAGGATCGGGCCGGCGCGGGTATGGCGAGGGCATCAACGGCTGTGTCGGCGCTCCGTTTCAGGCGATCCATCATGCGGGTGATATCGGGCAGTAACTTGCCGGCGATGGGCTCGACGGCCGCCATGGCGCTTTCGGCCGCTGCCTGCGCGGTTCGGAGCGGCTGGAGCGTGTCCACCGTGGCGGCGGCCGGGTTGCTGAAGAGCGTATCGAGCTTACTTCGCTCGTCTGAAATACGTTCGCTCAACCGCATAGTAGCCTGTAGACCGTTGGCGGCGTGGATGGATCTGGACACGTTGGTCTGGTCGTCGAAGGATTCCGTCGACCGCCAGCTGGCACTGATCGTCGCCAGAAGGCCGACGACGCCAATGCAGGCCAAGAGTTGTTTTCTAACCTGCATGCACGGCGCCTTAATGCGACGAGTGCAGATTAACTAAGGCTAAGTTTCGAGGAGATTAACCAAGCTGCGGTCGTCAGGCGCCCGACAACACATCCCTTGCGGAACCTGCTCCAACCCCGCCGACGGTGCAGCGTCAGCCAAGGATTCGCGCTCGGGCGCTCAGTGTCGCCGCGAATGCTGCATGTTGCTACACGTAGCTTTTAGGGTTGCAGGGCGCCCAGGATCTGGCCGATCCAGGCGTTCAGCTTGGAGCTGTCGATCCAGCGCAATACAGCGACCAAGTCGTGTTCCGGGTCGATCCAGGTCACGTTGCCACCGGCGCCGATGGCGAAGAAGTTGTTACGGGGGGCGGCGGGTTGATAAGTGCCGTCGCTGTTGAGCCACCAGAACAGGCCGTAACGCGGGTTGAGCGGGCAGGGGCTGACGGAGTCAGCAACCCACTCCGCAGGCAGGATGCGCTGGCCGCCCCACAGGCCGCCATGCAGCATCATCAGGCCGATGCGCGCCTGGTCTTCCGCGTGGATGAAGGCGCCACCGCCCCAATGGCCACCGCCGGATACGGATTGGACCTGCTTGCCGCCGACATCGACGAAGGAGGTGCGATAGCCCTCCCATCGCCAATCCGACGATGCGCCCAGCGGCTGCATGATCCGTTCGGCGAAGATTTGGGGCAGGGCGCGACCGAAGCGACGCAGCAGCGCCAGGCTGAGCCGGTTCACCCGTACGTCGTTGTACTCCCAAAAGCTACCCGGCGCTTGCAGTGGCCGGGCAGCGCCTTTGGCACCAGCCGGGCGGCCAGTGGCCTCGCTGGACAGGCTGCGGTTCCGGTCGATCTGTTCGGACTTGCCGAACAGGCTGCCCTCCCATTCCGAGGTCAACTGCAGCATCTGGCGCCAGGTGATCGGCGAGTTCTGCTCGCTGTCGAACCCGCCATCGTCGACGGTGTCGCGAATCGGCGCGTCCAGGTTCGGAATCAACCCGTCGGACACGGCGATGCCGGCGAGGATTGACAGGTAGCTTTTGGCGACGCTGAACGTCATGTCGACCTGGCGGGTGTCGCCCCAGCTGGCGACCAGCTTGCCGTGGCGCAGCAGCAGCCCGTTGGGGCCACCGCGCGGAGCGACTGGGCCGATGATCTCGTTATCCGGCGGCGGCTCGAAATTGCCCGCCTCCAACTGCGCCTGCAGGTCCCGCTGCCAGGGGCTTTCGTTCTGCTGCGCGAAGGCGATTGCCGCGGCCAGCCGGCCGGCATCGAAGCCGGCGTGTTCGGGTGTCGTGCCGGGCCAGGGGACGCCATGCGGGGGAAGGGGGGCTTCGGTCATACCAGGTGCTCCAGCGTCGGCTTGTCGGGGGTGACGCTAGCACGGCTTGCACCCGCATCGCCCTATGGTCATACATTGGCGCGCCAAGTGCCCCGGTAGCCGGAGGTTCGATGACGACGGTCACATACCGACCCCTGGCGATCGACGATGCGGCCGAGCTGGCTGCCATGCACTTGCAGGCGCTGCGGGAAACCTACGCCGCGCAGATGCCCGAGAGCTTCTTCGCCGCGGTCGATCTGACGGCACTGGCCGATACCTGGCGCGCGGCGCCCTCGGTCGGCACCGACGTGACGCTGGCCCTGCTGGATACCGCCATCGTCGGCTTCGTCGCGTCCGGCGAGGGGCATGGCCCGGCGCTGCCGCAGATGGGTGAGGTCTACGACATCTATGTGCTGGCCCGTGCGCAACGCCGGGGCATCGGGCGCCGGCTGATGGCGCATGCCGCCAAGGCGCTGGCGGCGCGTGGGCTGACCGCCGCGGGGTTGTGGGTGGTGGAGGATAATGCCCCCGCCCGGCGCTTCTACGAGGCGCTGCAGGGAAGGCCGTTCAAGACGCGCGTGGACTCTATGGCGGGGCGCACGTTGCGCGGGATCGCGTATGGGTGGGAGGTGCTGGCCGTGCTGACCTACGCGCTGGAGACGCTGACATGAGTGCATGGCGCGGCCGGGTGCTGGCGGCGTTTCTCGTCGGTGCGATGCCGGCCGCGGCCCAGCCGGCGGACTTACCGCCGGCGGGTTGGGCGCAGGCGTGGAACTATCTGGTCGAATCCGTCTGCGTCGACGCGCGGGACCATGCGATATCCGGGACCAGCCCGCTGGGGGGGACGCCGCGCTGCGTCCGGACCCGCAAGCTGCGCGTCGGGGAGGCGTTGCCCTACCGCAAGCGCGACTGGCCGGGGGCGGAGGACCGGGCGCGTTACCCTGGTGGCTACCAGCAGAGCGATTCCTTTCCGGTGCGGACCAGTTCGGGCCTGGCGGTGCTGCAGACCACCGATTTCGGCGACGACCGGCGTAAGTTCGGTCAGTTCGACCTGGGGGATGGCGGACAGGTGGCGGTCTTCAGCGATACGTCCGTGTCGATGGGGCTGACAGAGGATGGCGGCGCCGGGCTACAGTTCTTTCTGGGCCCCAATTGCCAGGCGATGAATGCCTGGGTCATCGTGGATCGCCGTTTCGCCACCCAGCCGGCTGGCGACATGGTTGCCCGGATCACGCGCAACCCGGCGGCGTGCCCGGGGCGCATGGGATATGCCTTTACCCAATGGGACGTGCAGCCGGTCGATTTTCGCACCAGCAGCGGCGGCAGGCAGGGGCATGCGGTGCTGTCCACGCTGATCACCGAGCATTACGGCGGCCATACCATCGATGCCGCCAGTAATATGGAGCGGATGTATTTCACGCGGGAGCTTGGCTACACCAGGTGGGAACGGTGGCAGAACGTCACCCGTCGCCCAAGTGCCGCAGATCGTCAGGCCGCGGTCACCTTCGCCCGCACCGGACGGTGCGAACCGCAGCGGCCATCGCCGTCAACCGCGAGCGAATGGGTGATGATCGATTGTCGCGAGTGGACGCAGATGGCGCCACCCGCCGCGCCAGGCGGTGACCCGGCGTCGTTTTGGCTGGACCGGTTGCGGCGTTATCCCATCACGCAGGCGATGTTTCCCGGCGCGGAGTAGGCTTCATCCGCCACGGGCGGGTGGTTCAATCACCATCGCGATATCTCGTTCCGAATACGGAAGTAGCTGCCTGGGTGCGCCGTGGCTTGACTGCCACGGCGACGAAGCATCGGCGGTTTGTCATCCATTTGCATGACGACAGACGGTTAAAATCCCTCAATCGTGCGGCCGCTTGCACGAACTCGGCCGTCGGCCATGCCCATGCCCGGGACTCACGAAGAGAACAAGTGGAACGAACACGACCGTCACCGATAATTGGATCAGCGGCTCGGGCGATTGGTCGATCGGCGCGGATTGGAGCACGGGGAGCCCGCCCAACGATGCGGTGACGGGCGACGCGACGGATGCCACGATTACGCTGGCAAGCCCGGGCATCGTGACGCTTGCCTCCGGTGAAACCTACGCCTCGCAAAACGTCACACTCGGCTCCGCAGGCACTACGCTGCAGATTGCCGGCGAATTGGATCTTACCGGCCTATTGTCCCCTGGGCTGGGCACGCTCGACATCTATGGCGGCACGTTGAGCGGTGGGGCGATTCTGCCCGGCAGCAACCTGATCCTGACGGAATACAACGTCTCCCACGGGCCGGAGACGGAGCCGGTGCTGAATAATGTTGCCATCCTTGGCAATGTCACGCTGTCGGGCGTCATTTTTACGGGCAGCACGGCGGTGTATGCAGACGCTATGGGCACGACGCCGGGCACGCTCACAATTGGGAATTTCGTAACCATCGAGTCGGCGGCGACAACCTATAGCCTGCCGGAAAACGTCATCGTCTCGGGTTCGCTGAATGTCTCCGGGATCCCGGTATCGGGGTCTCCCACGCCCGCCGCCCCAACCCTCATCATTCCGGCTGGCATCACGGTGACCGCGCAGGGCGGCGCGGTGTCGGATGGTGGGAGCGCCATCACCAACCAGGGCACGATCGACCTCGGCGCCAGCGGCATCAGCGTCTACGCTGCCTCGTTCTCCAACCAGGCCATCATCCGGTCCGAAGGTGGTCAACTCAGCCTGACCGAGCCGTTCGACAATACGGCGGCGGCCAGTGTTGCCCTGACCAACGAAGCAGGCCTGGCCACGAACTACACCTTTGCGCCG
>NZ_LMUY01000155.1:0-4359 GCF_009765685.1 Acidisphaera sp. L21
GCCGGCCGTGTAGTCGATCATGTCGTCCAGCATGCGATGGCCTAGCGCTCGTAAGCTGGCCCAATCCTCGGGGTCCATGGCGTGCGCTCCTTTGCTCGGCGGCGCCAGCATTCGCCGCGGGGCGCCCCCTGGCAAGGGCCTGCCGGCTCGGCTAACGCTAGGCGTCTCGCTGCCGGACCGGAGGATGCCCATGCCCGCGTTTCGTCCCATTACGCGTCGCCAGTTTGCCGCGGGAGCCACTGCGGCGGCGCTGGCCCGGCCGGCGATCGCCCGCGCGGCCGACGCGCACACGCTGCGGTTCGTGCCGCAGGCGGACCTGACCATCCTGGACCCGCTGGCGACCACCGCCTACCCGACGCGCAACCATGGCCATCTGTGCTGGGACACGCTGTACGGGGTGGACGAGCATTTCGCGCCCTCGCCGCAATTGGCGGAGGGGCATGTGGTGGAGGATGGCGGCAAGCGTTGGACCTTCACGCTGCGGGACGGGCCGGTTTTCCATGACGGCGAGAAGATCCGGGCGGTGGACGCGGTGGCGTCGATCAAGCGGTGGATGCCGAAGGATACGTATGGGCAGACGCTGGCGAAGCGGCTGGACGAGATCCGCGTGCTGGACGACCGGCGGTTCGAGATGCGGCTGAACCGGCCGTTCGGGCCGATGCTGGACGCGCTGGGCAAGGCGACGTCGTACCCGTGCTTCATCTATCCGGAGCGGTTTGCCGCGGTCGATCCGGCCAAGCCGTTTTCGGAGGTGTTGGGGTCCGGGCCGTATCGGTTCGTGAAGGCGGAATGGGTGTCGGGATCGCAGGCGATCTATCAGAAGTTCGACAAATACGTGCCGACGCCGGGTGGGACGCCGAGCCTGACGGCGGGGCCGAAGCTGGCGTATTTCGAGCGGCTGGAATGGAAGATCATCCCGGATGCGTCCACCGCGTCCGGCGCGCTGCAGGCTGGGGAGGTGGATTGGTGGGAGACGACGTCGCCCGATCTGCGCCCGGTTTTATTGAAGGCAAAGGATGTGGTGCTGGAGCGGCTGGATGCGGGGATCTATGCCAGCCTGCGGTTCAACACGCTGTATCCGCCGTTCGATGACCCGGCGGTGCGGCGCTCGCTGCTGAAGGCGGTGCAGCAGTCAGATTTCATGTCCGCGGCGAATGGCGACGATCCGACATTGTGGCGGGCGGGCGTGGGGTGTTTCCCGGTGGACAGCCCCCTGGCGTCGAGCGCCGGGTTGGACGCGCTGACGTCGCCGCGGGATGTGGCGGCCGCGCGTGCCGCGTTGCAGGCGACGGGGAAGACGGGGGCGAAGGTGGTGGCGCTGCACGCCACGGACGTTGGCAACCAGAACGCGCTGATGGCGGTGGGGGTGGACCTGCTGCAGAAGGTCGGGTTCGACGTGACGGATGCAAACTCGGATTGGGGCACGTTGCTGCAACGCCGGGCCAATAAGGCGGCGCCGGACAAGGGCGGTTGGAACGTGCTGATCGCGCTGTTCACCAGCAACGAGTTCAATACGCCGGCGGGCAATCTGCTGCTGCGCGCGAACGGAGCGGATGCGTGGTTCGGCTGGCCGGAGGCACCGAAGCTGGAGGCGCTGCGGGAGTCTTGGTTCGACGTGGCGGACGCGGCGGCCGAGAAGACACTGGGTGCGGCGATCCAGGAGCAGTTCTTCCAGGACCTGCCCTACGTGCCGCTGGGGCAGTATTTTACCGAGACGGGGTATCGCAAGGGGCTGACGGGCGTGCGGCGCGGCATGGTGATGCCGCTGAACGTCAAATGGGGCTGAACCCGGCGGGGTTTCTGTATCTATCGCGGCAGGACGTGGCGCGGGTCGCGATTGACCCGGCGGCGGCACGGGCGGCGGTGATTGCAGGGTTTGGCGCCATCGCGACGGGGCGCAGTGCGGCGCTGCCAAAGGCGGCGCTGGTGATCGCGCCGGGTCACGCGTTTCAGGCGATGGTGGCTGCGGCGCCGGAGCAGGCGATCGCGGGGGTGAAGTGGCTGGGCACGCCAGGGGCGGAGGCGGGGCCGGACGTTCCCAGCGTGCAGGCGGTGATCTGCCTGAACGACTACACGACCGGGGCGCTGCTGGCGCTGATGGATGGCGATCTGGTGACATTGCTGCGCACGGCGGCGATGTCGGCGGCGGCGAGTTCGTTCCTGGGGCCGGCGACGCCGGAGACGTTGGGCTTCGTCGGGTGTGGGGCGCAGGCGCGGGCGCATCTGGCGGCGTTTCGGGCGCTGTATCCGGGGTTGCGCCGGGTTGTGGCGTGCCGCCGCAGTGCGGCTTCGGCGGAGGCGCTGGTGGGGTTGGCGCAGGGTTTGGCAGGGGAGACGACCGGTTCGGCGGAAGCGGTGCTGCGGCAGAGCGATATCGTGGTGACGACGGTGCCGGCCTCGGTCGGGTTCACGCCGTTTCTGGATCCGCGGTGGTTGAAGCCGGATGCGTTCGTTGCGTCCGTCGATATCGGGCGAAGCTGGTTGGATAGCGGGATCGATGAGTTCGATGTGCTGGCGACGGACTCGCTGGCGCAGTCGGATCGGTTTCCGGGCGTCGGACGGCAGCCATACCAGGTCGATTTGGCGGGGCTGGCGGCCGAGGGCCGGGTGCGAGACGGGGGGCGGGTGATGTTCTGCTTCCGGGGGTTCGCGATCGCGGATTTGGCGGTGGCGGAGTTGGTGTATCGCGAGGCGCTGCGGCAGGGGGTTGGGACGGAGTTGGCGCGATAGTGGGTCACCCCGTGGCTTGATACCGCCCAACAGGATGCTTGCGGATCGGGGTGTTCGTCCCATATTATGGCTTATGTTGGGACGGAATTCTGGGCATGAGTCAAACTGACGTGGATGCTGCCAAGGCTGCTGCGGGTGCGCGCCGACGTGGCGGGGGGACGAGCTTCGTCGCGAGCTTCATGACCCAGGCGGGCATTGTCGATGTGGCTCGGGTCGCGGATGCGTTTCGAATGTCGAAGGGACAGCTCGCGCAGACTGCCGGGCTGGGCCTTGCCTCGGTGACCAAGGCGGACCGGCGCACCGCGCCCAAGGCCCAGTCCCGCGTTACCGAGATGCTGGAGATCATCAGCCGTGTGCTCGATTGGGCCGGGGGGGAGGCCCAAGCCATGGCGTGGTATCGGTCTCAGCCGATTCCGGCGCTCGACGGCCGAACGCCCGAGGCGCTGGTCAAAGATGGCCGTGCGCATGCGGTCCGAGAGTATCTGGATCACGTCGCACTGGGCGGCTTTGCTTGAGATTTGCGGGACGTTGCTATCGCGGCCACGATCCGGGGTGGTCTTTCACCCCCCTGTCCGGCGCAGGCGCCGCGTCAACCGGCGGGCGCTTCAATCGGAAGGGTGAGGCGACACTCTACCTGTCGCTCGACGTGATGACGTCGTTTGGCGAATGCACACAGGGCTTCACCAACAGACTGCAGCCGCTGACCATGTGCGAGTATGAAGTCGATTGCGAGGATGTCGTCGACCTGCGGGACGATGCGGCGCGAAGCGCTGAGAGCGTGGATTTAGCGGACCTTGCTTGCAGTTGGCTCACATTTCAGCTTGCAGGACGTGAAGCGCCATCCTGGGGCGTCGTCGATCGCCTGAAGGCGGATGGCGGGAGCGGCATGCTGGTTCGCAGTTTCGTCGCGGGAGCGAGCGACGCGAACGTCAATCTCGTACTTTGGCGTTGGGGGCCAGATCTGCCGCACAAGGTGGATGTCTACGACCCGAGCGGCCGATTGCCGCAGAACCAGCTTTCTTGGCCCAAGATCGCTCCGGCAAAGGCGTAGCGGTCAAGACTAGGCGCGAGTGGGCGGAAGACGCCGCGCCGGCCCCGCCGTCGAGATTGACGCAGTGCAGCATCGCTCATAAAAGCCCGTGCTCCGAACCAGCGATGCCCGATGAGGCGCAGCCCTACCCAGCGCCGGAGGCGCCGCTTGACCATGGCCATGACTTTCGCCGATCTCTCCCTCGCACCAAGCCTGCTGCGCGCACTTGCCGAGGAAGGGTATGCCAGCCCGACCCCGATCCAGGCGCAATCGATCCCGATGCTGCTGGAGGGGCGCGATTTGTTGGGCATGGCGCAGACGGGGACGGGCAAGACCGCCGCCTTCGCGCTGCCGCTGCTGCACCGGATGGCAGCAGCGCCGCGGCCGGCCCCCAAGGGCGGTGCGCGCGTGCTGGTTCTGGCGCCGACACGTGAGTTGGTGTCGCAGATCGCCGACGCGTTCGAGAGCTTTGGACGCCATCTGAAACCGCGGGTGACGACGATCTTCGGCGGCGTCAGCCAGTTCCACCAGGTCAATGCGCTGAAGGCCGGCCTCGACGTCATCGTGGCCGCGCCGGGGCGTTTGTTGGACCTGATCAA
>NZ_LMUY01000155.1:4403-42817 GCF_009765685.1 Acidisphaera sp. L21
CCAGGGGCTGTGCGACCTGTCGCAGTTGGAGGCGCTGGTGCTGGATGAGGCGGACCAGATGCTCGACATGGGCTTCGCCAAGCCGATCGAGCGCATCGTCGCGACGCTGCCGAAGGACCGGCATACGCTGTTGTTCTCGGCAACGATGCCGAAATCCATCGCCGCGTTGGCCGAGAGCCTGCTGCGTGATCCGGCGAGGGTGGAGATCGCCCCGCCCTCCACCACGGTCGACCGGATCGAACAATCGGTCATGTTTCTGGATGCTGCCGACAAGAAGGCGGCGCTGCTGGCGCAGTTGCGCAAGCCGGGGATTGGGCAGGCCGTGGTGTTCACGCTGCAGAAGAACATTGCCAACGACGTCTGCGCCTTCATCACCGAGGCAGGGATCACGGCCGAGGCGTTGCACGGCAACAAGTCGCAGGGCCAGCGGGAGCGGGCGCTGGACGCCTTTCGCGCCGGCACCGTGCAGGTTCTCGTGGCGACGGATATCGCGGCGCGCGGGATCGACGTCGACACCGTCACGCACGTGTTCAACCACGACCTGCCGAGCCTGCCGGAGAGCTACGTGCATCGCATTGGCCGCACTGGGCGGGCCGGGCGCAGCGGCTTCGCCGTCACGCTGTGCGATGCCGAGCAGCGGGCGTGGCTGCGTGATGTGGAGCGGGAGATCGGTCGGGCGCTGACCGTCCAGGACGACCACGAATGGCATTCCGAGGCGGCCCGGCACTCCACGATGCGGCCGCCCGTGCTGGGCGGCGGGCCGGTCAAGCAAATCGCGCCACAGAAAGCGCGCGAGCCCAAGAAGGTCTGGACCGAGGAAGAGAAGATGGCGGCGCGGGCAGCGGCCAAGGCGGCCTGAGGCCTTACTCCCGCTCCACGAGGGGCGGGTTTTGACCGTTCGTGGTTAATCGGGGCGCGCCTGAACGGCGATGACGCTGGGCTGTCGTCCGCTTGGGTCGTCGGCTTCGATGAACCGCCGTCATCCCTTGTGGGCGATTTCCCGGATCTCCATGCGGTCTCTGACGCTGACTGTGCGGTGTCCAGGCGACGCCGCACACTGGTTTCATGAGCGGCGGCGTATCCATTGCTTGAAACTCGGGCGGGCCGTGTGGTCCTTGCCGATGATCCATGCGCACGAACGCCACCCCATCCGATGAGACTGCCCAAAGCCCCGCGGCATACCGCGAGGCTTTGGCGGCGTTGGTGCAGGTTGGGACGACCGTGGCCCTGATGGTCGGGCGTGCGGCCGAGGCAGAGACGGCGATCGCGGATGGGGCGATGGCGCAGGTGGCGCAGGGCGCATTGCCGCTGGCGACCAGCCTGGCCGAAGCGATCGCCGCAGACGAGGCCGCCAGCGCGGCTGCGGACGCGCGGCGGGATTCAGTGCGCCGGGTCGCGATCGTTGCGGCGGCGTTCAGCCAGGTATCGCGGGCGATCCGGCGGACGATCATGCTGGCCGAGCGGCTGGATCGGGGGTGGGCGCGGCCCATCCGTGCCGATGACCGGCAGGCGATGACGCGGCGGCAGATCGTGCGGGTTGTGAGCGATGCGATTGCGCGACGCTGCGTGACCGGCGCCACCGCGGATGGTGGGGATGCCGAACGGCTCACCGAGGCGTGGCAGGAACGGTTGGACTCGCTGGACAGGTTGGATGATATCGAGGGGCGGCCGGTCGAGGCGATCATTCGCGAGATTTGCCGCGATCTCGGCCTGGATGCGGCGGCGATGTTGGCCGAGCCGCCGGTGGCGCGACCGGTCGCGCTGCGGCGCGGCCGGACGATGCCGGCGCACGATGTGGTCGGGCGCGATGCAGTCGGGCGCGATGCAGTCGGGCGCGATGCGGTTGGGCGCGATGCGGTGTCGCGGGCTTCGCCGGGGCGGGAGCACCCGGATTGACGGGTCCTGCCGGGCTCGAGCAAATTCCGTGCTGACAGATGCACGAAATTTCCTCTAGCTCTTTGTTTTGGCGAGCATTTTTAGCCGTCCGACGATCCTCATCGTGCAGCAAATCCGCTAGTTCGTGACATGCACGCCGGGTCGGCGGCCGGCGTTCCATTTACCACTGATCGCACGCTCGATCTGGGCGGCGAGTTGCAGCAGGAGGCCGTCATTGGCCTGGCGCGCCTGGGCCTGGATGCCCAGGGGGAGGCCGTTTTCCTGTGTCGCCATGGGGAGCGAGATCGCGGGGATGCCGCAGAGATTGGACAGCGGGGTGTAGGCGAAATTGCGCCAGAGATTGCCGAACCAGTCGAGCACGGAGGGATTGTCGCTGGTGGTGAGGTATTCCGTGGTGCCGATGCGCGGCGTGGGCAGGGCGGTGATGGGGGTGAGGATGATGTCCCAGTCCTCGAAGAAGGCGCCGAAGCCGCGGGAGGTGGTGTTGAAGACCGCCTGCATCTTCGCACGCTCGCTATAGCTGGTGTGTAGGCCGGCCTCCCAGATCTTGATGTTGATCGGCTCGATGAGGTCGGCGGGGGGATGGTCGAGGCCGAGCTGGATGAGCAGGTTGGCGATGGTTTGGGCGAAATTGCTGATGTAGCAGGTGGTTTGGGCAGCGAAGGCGGCGCGGAAGTCGATGGCGGGGAGGGCCCAGTCCACGTCGTGTCCGAGGTCTTCGAGGAAGCGGCCGACGCGTTCGAGTTCGGCGACCAGGTGGGGGGTGGCGCGGTAGTCGCCCCATTCGTGGGAGAGGGCGATGCGGAGGCGGGCCGGGTCGGTCTTGATGAGGTCGGTGTAGGGTTTGGTGGGGGTCCAGAATGGCATGAACTCGCCGGGGGCGCCGCCGCGGCAGGCATCCACGAAGGCGGCGGTGTCCCGGATCGTGCGGGTATGGCAGCCCTGGATGGAGACCAGGCCGGAAAGGTCCGACAGGCCGGGGGCGATGGAGAAGACGCCGCGGGAGACTTTGAGGCCGATATTGCCGTTGACGCCGGCGGGAATGCGGATGGAGCCGCCGCCGTCGGTGGCGTGGGAGATGGGGAGGGCGCCGGCGGCGACCATGGCGCCGGTGCCGGCGGAGGAGCCGCAGGTGGTGTAGTCGAGGTCCCACGGGTTGCGGGTGACGTAGACCGCCGGGTTCTCAGCAGAGCTGCAGACGCCGAATTCGGGGGTGGTGGTGCGGCCGATGATGTTGAGGCCGGCCTGGCGGATGCGGCCGGCGAGGTAGCTGTCGGCCGGGGCGCGGTTGCCGCGCATGAGGAGGGAGCCCATTTCCTGGAGGCGGCCCTTCAGGGTGGGGCCGAGATCCTTCATGAGGTAGGGAACCCCGGCGAAAGTGCCGCCGGGGTCCATGCCGTCCTTCAGGGGGTCGGCCACGACGTCGTCGAAGACTTCCACCACGGCGCTGAGGGCCGGGTTGGTCTTGGCGATGCCGGCGGCGGCCTGGGCGGCGAGTTCGGCGGCGGTGACCTGGCCGGCGCGGACCAGGTCGGCGAGCCCGACGGCGTCCTGGTTGGTCCACTCGTCCCAGCTCATCGCCAATGTCATCGCACCGTCCGCCTGGAGATCAATGCGAGCGTAGAAGGGCGGGGTGCGGGGTCAAGAGGCGGTGGGTTTGGGGGCGCGGGCGGCGAAATGGACGGCGAAGCGGGCGCAGATGCCGACCAGCTTTTCCACCAGGGCGGCGCCGGTTTCGGCGGAGCTGAGGTTCGGGTCGCCGCCGCCGACGCCCTTGGTATAGATCTCATCGTATTCGGTGGGCAGGCCGATCTCCGCGCCCTCGAAACTGGCGGAGCCCAGGGCGGTGTAGGGCAGGTCGAGGATCGGCTCGCGCTTGAGGGGGTTGGGGGCGGGGATCATGTCCTGGCGGAGCAGCTCGGGGAAGAGGTGGAGGCCGACGCTGGTGAGCGGGTCGGCGCCGTGGCCGGAGACGGCCTTCGCCATCTCGGCGCCGATGATGCCGGGGAGCAGGCCGTAGCCGATGCGCCAGAGGTAGAGGCTGGGGATGAGCATGCCGGTGGCGCGGTGGATTTCACGGGTGGCGACCTGGATGGGGCCGACATTGCCGCCATGGCCGTTGATGACGATGAGCCGGGTGAGGCCGTGGCGGTCGAGGGAGGCGAACATGTCGCGCAGCATGCTGGTGAGGGTGGCTTCGGATACGGCGATGCCGCCGATCATTGCGCCGAAGAAGTCCGCGCCGCCGAAGGGCACGACCGGGGCGACCAGGGTGGGGGTGCCCAGTTCGGTGGCGCGCAGGGCGGCGAGTTCGGCGATCTTTTCGGCCAGCAGGTAGTCGCCCATTGGGGCGTGGGGGCCTTGGTCCTCCTGGCTGCCCATGGGGAGGAGGATGACTGGATTCTTGGCGTAGATGGCGCGGCCCTCATCGCCGGTGAGGGTGCCCATGTGGACTTTCGGCGTGGTGGCGTTGGCCATGGTGGTGGCTCCTGGTTAGGTGAAGTCGGTGTATTCGAGGGTGATGCCGGAGGAGGTGCTGAGCGCGCCGGGCAGGTTGGTGAAGCCGGTGACGCGGCGGTCCATGCCATAGCCCTGGCTGCGCCAGGCGAGGCCGACGAGGGGGACTTCCTCGAGCGCTGCGCGCTGCATGTCCTTGTAGATGGCGATGCGTTTGGCCGGGTCGAATTCGGCGCGGCCGCGGGCCAGGGCCTCGATGGTGCGGGGGGCCTGCACGCCGAAGGAGCGGCCGTGGGAGGGGGAGAGGGAGGTGTCCAAAACCACCGTCAGGCCGTCCGGGTCGTTGTTGTCGGCGGCGACGCCGTGGATGGCCATGTCGTATTGGCCGCGGGAGCCGAGGCTGACGCGGGTGGACCAATCGGGCAGCTTCAGCTCGGCCTGGATGCCGATGGCGGCGAGGTATTGCTGGACGATCACGGCGGTATCCTTGTGCATGTTGTATTGGGCCGTCGCCAGCAGGGTGGTCTGGAAGCCGTCGGGGTAGCCGGCGGCGGTGAGGAGGGCCTTGGACCGGGCCGGGTCGTAGTTCCAGCCATGCGCCAGGGCGTCGTCGTAATAGGGTGTACCTGCGTCGATCGGCAGGCCTTCCAACGTTTTGCCGCGGCCGAAGAAGGCGGCTTGGACGATGTCCTCGCGCTTGACGGCGTGGGCCACCGCCTGGCGCACCCGGGCGTCGTTGAAGGGCGGGCGGGTGCCATTGAACAGGACGTCCATGAACGCGGCGCCGGGCACCTCGTCCAGGCGCAGGCGGGGGTCGGCCTCGATCGTGGCCATGGATTGCCAGGGGACGTATTCGATCATTTCGAGGTCGCCGGATTGCAGGGCAGCGGTGCGCAGGCTTTCGTCGGGGTAGGCGAGGAAGGTGATGCCCTTGAGCTTGGGCAGGCCGGGCTTGTAGTCGTTGGGGGAGGCCTCGATCGTGACGGACGTGCCGCGTTCCTGGGCGGCGAGGCGAAAGGGGCCGCAGCCGATCGGGGATTTCGGGTCCGAGCCTTTCCAGCAGATTGCCATGTTGTAGTTGGCGAACCAGGACGGCAGGGTCGCGAGCTTTTGCTTGGTGACGAAGCGGATTGTGGTGGAATCTGGCGTTTCGATCCGGGCCAGGCTGCGGAATTGGGCGCGCATGTAGGCGGTGGACTTGTCGCCGGCGATCTGTTCCACCGACCAGCGGACGTCGTCCGCCGTAACAGGTTCGCCGTTATGGAATTTGGCGTCCCGGCGGAGCTTGAAGACCCAGGCGCCATCATCGTCGAGCGACCAGCTCGTCGCCAGTTCGCCCTGCAGGTTGCCGGTCTTGTCGTAGGCGACGAGGCTGCGGCCGATCAGCAGCTTCACCGTGCCGGCGGAGGCGCCGGTGCTTTCCCAGGGCAGCAGGTTCGGCGGGAAGGCGGACAGGCCGTAGCGCAGATACCCTGCCCGCGCCTGCGCCCGTGCTGGGCGAACCAGGAAGGGCAGGGCGGCGCTGCCGGCCAGGAAGCCGCGCCGGGTCGGGGTCACCCAAATAAGCCCTTCACCCGCACGCGGATCAGGGCGGCCAGGAATTCTAGCGTCGGCATGGGCGTGCCCGTCAGCTTGGCCAGTTGCAGGGGCACGTTGTACAGCGCGTTCACCTCCATCGGGCGGCGCGCCATCAGATCCTGCAGGATGCTGGGGCGGTGGCCGAGCGACATGTTGATGGACAGGATCGTATCCATGTCGACCACCGCATTGCGGCCCAGCGCCTTGATCAGCGCCTTGGCTTCATCGACCAACCGGTGGGAGGCGGCGATCAGCACCTCCTCCTCATGCGTGGCGCGCACGGGCGTCTCCGTCAGCACGCACATGGGGCCGGCGCTGAGGTTGAAGGCGATCTTCTCCCAAATGCGGTCGCGGATCTGGGTTTCGACCACCACCGGCAGGCCGGCGGTGATGAACGCCTGTTCCAGCGCCAGGATGCCCGGCGTGGTCACCCCATCGGGGGCGCCCAGCACGGTGGCGCGGGATTTCGGCTTCATGACGTGGATCACCCCGGGCTCCGGCACCGAGCTGGCGGGCCAGGCGATGCCGCCGACGGTGCGGCGCGGGCCGATCGCGTTCCAGATGACGTCATCTGGGTCCAGCAAGGGGAGGCGCTGGCCGTCCCACTGGCCGCCATGGCCGTGAAAATACCACCACGGCACCCCGTTGTTCAGGAATGCCACCGGCGTGTCGTCGGCCAGCAGCGGGGCGATCATGCCGGCGATCTGGGGCAAAGCGGGGGCCTTCACCGAGACCAGCACACCGTCCTGTACGCCCAGGTCGGCCGGGTTGTCGCTGGCGCGGACCTTGACAGTGAAGCGTTCGTCGGTGGCGTCCACCGTCAGCCCGTTGACCTGGATGGCACGGAGATGCGCGCCACGGGCCACCACCGACACATCGATGCCAGCCCGGGCCATATAGCCCGCGATGAACCCGCCGATGGCCCCGGCGCCGAAAATGCACACTCTCACGACTCACGCTCCCCGACGCATACGGGGCCACCCTTGCATGCTCCATACCAGGGGCTCAACACGCGGCCGGTGTCTTTGTCGTTCGGTCGGGGCACACGCCGTGCAGCAGTCAGGCTCTACCTAATCTTGACAAACGCTTCGATCAGTTGGGGCATCTCCGCCGCTGGCGCCGGCAGACGCTCGGGCGGCATAGTCAGGCTGTCGAGAAACCGGCCGCTCTGCGTGTATAGCGAAAGTTCCAGTGAGTCCCCGGTCACCTCGGGGCGGCAGACGATGTCTTCCTCACCGGCCTCTTGCCGGGCCATGGCGACGAAATCGCGGATTTCCGCCAGGCCGCCGGTCTGTTCCCCGGCCTCTGCCAGGAATGCCGCAATCTCGTCCGCGACCTCCGACATCGCAACCAGCGCCAGGGGCACGCAGCCCTGGGTTTGCTGGAAGATCTTGCTGCGCCATTCCTCGAACAGGGCGGTGCGACGGGCTTCCTCCGGCGTTTCCACCGGGTCCTCGTCGTCGCCTTCTTGTAGGGGGGTGGCGGCGGCAATTTGCTCCCACACCGGGATGTCCCAGTCGATCCGCAGGCCGATGAGCACGCCGAAGCCACGCCGGGTAAGGTCGTCGGTATCGCCGGGCGGCAGATCCTGCGGCGGCTTGTCTGCCACCAGATCGGTCAGCACCCGGCGAATGGCCGCGAAGGACAAGGCCGCCAGCGCGTCCGGGGAGCGCCAACCCGGCAGCAGCCGCAACTCCTCCGTCGAAGCGAAGGCGCCGGATTGGCGCAGGCCATCGCCCAACGCCTCGCCATCTGGCGGCGGCCCGGCGGACAGGGCCACGGGCAATGCCACCAGTTCGGCCCAGCCGGACGGCCCGATGGCGGCGCCCTCTGCGGCGACCAGCAGGACCCAGTTGAGCTCGTCGGCGGCTTCATCGCCCTGGCGCTCGGACAGTTTGCGGACTGCGAGGTCTAGGATGTCGGTCCGGCTGGCGGCCATCATGGCCTGGACCAGTACGTCGAATTCGTGGCTGTCCTCGTCGGCATACGCGTCCAGCAGCCGGTCCGCTCCCAGGCCCGGCGCGGTGCCGAAGGTCAGTTGCGGGGGTGCGGTGACGCCTTTGACGCCCAGCAACTCCATTGCCGCTGGCCCGCGGAGGATCCGGTCGCGATCGATCCATCCCCAGCGATGCTCGGGCGTGTCGTCGTGCCCGGACATCCAGCGCCGGAATGCGGCCCGGTCTGCGCGCTGGACCAGCACCTCGACCCCGGCCTCGAGCATCTCGTGCGCGACGGCACGGTTCACCGCGGCGACCGTCTCGAGGTCGGTTTCGCCGGGGCGAATGGTGTCGAGCGTGTCGGCGTCGGCGTAATGCGTCAACAGCACCGCATCCAGGTCGGGCGCGACGTCCTGGGCCAGATCAGCCGCATCTGCGACGATCTCGTCTATCGGGCGTGGGCGGTCGGCCATGTCGGTATCCTAATTCCAGGAGCGAAGTATGCCGTTGGACGCCGCGGGGTCGCAAACGCCAAGGGCGCACAGCAGGCTGGAGATCTCACAAGGTACTCGAAGATCGAGTGATAATGCTTTGATGTTCCATAATATCAATTATGCGAGTTTCCGAGGCTCCGGTTGGCGGCCTCTCGCTGGGCTACTCGGCGGCGAGCATCCGGTCGAGTGTTGCCAGCACGTGTTCGGTCGTAATCAGCCGGGTGCACTCGAACTGGCGCGGCGTCCCAGCGTGGCGCGGGCACCACAGGAAATCCTTGTGGTCGAATTGGAATTTCGGGTCGTTCCAACAGCTATTGCACGCGTGCCAATTATGGATGCGGTAGGGCGTGTGGAACTCGTTGATCGGATGGGTGAAGCCGCTGATCATCAGCACCTTTGTCCCGGCCGCCCAGGCCAGCCAGGACAGACCGCTGGACAGGCCGATAAAGCCGGCGGCATGGCGCAACCATCGCGCCCGCTCGGTCAGCGGGCGGTCGCCGGTCTGGTTCTCCGCCCCGTGTGGAATGTGAGTCCACACAAGGCCACTGCCGTGTACGGATTTCTGGTCGATGCAGATCACCCGGTAGCCCCGCTCCTTCAATCGAGTAATCACGGCGCTCCAGCCATTCGGGTTGTTCCAGTATTTGCATTGGCTGGAGCTTTGGACGCCGATGCAGACATAGGGTTCGGCGATCGGGCGCGTGTCGTCCGGCAGGGCGATGGCCGGCGGCCATTCCGCCGGGTCGACGCCCAGGATGTAGGCTGCGGTGCGGTGCAACCCGACCAGACGAAAATCCGTCGGCTGCCAGACCGAATCCGCGTCCTCGAAGAACAGGCCCATGCTGTAGGTCGCGTAAAAGCGGTCGACATCCAATGCCTCGTGGGTGACGAAATCGATGTCGGGATAGGCGTCGCGGAACAGGGGGATGATCAGCTGGGACATGGCGCAGGTCAGCCGGCATCCGTGCGTCTGTTGGAAGCGGACGGCATAGGGAAACCAACCCATGGTGTCGCCCAGCGTGCCGATTGGGAATTGGACCAGCACCGGGCGGTCGCGCGCGTCGTAATCGTGCTGCAGCACGGCGTCCTCGCCGGCCCATATCTCGATGCGGAAGCGGACGAACCAGCGCTTGCTGCTGTGGATCATGCCCTGCTGCACCGTCGTTTCGAACAGGATGTTGCCGGTATCCAGATCGCGCAGCCGCACCCGCCAGGGCTTCGCAACCTCCCGCGCCGGCAGCACCACCCGGCAGCCGAGATTGAAGTCGTAACGGATGCCATGCGGCCCGTGCTGCGTGGGGATGGAAGCGGCGGGGGGATAGGCGGGCTTGTCCTTGGGCGTGTCCAGCAGGGGCGCATCGGTTGTGGGGATTGCTGGCTCGGCGGAGACGACCTGGCTCAAGACAGGCACGCGCCGCGAGTGGTGATGGGCATGGGCAATTGAGTGTCTTCCCGACCGGTGGGGCTAATAGGCCGTTCTATCCGCGGGAGATGCCATTGCAACGGAGGCCGAGCGTTCTTCTGCCGGATGTCACGCAATCGTCGCACGGATGACGTCATTATGGGGACGACGGCTGCCGCATCGTGGGGAAGCACAGGGTGCGGCCATCTGCATCCCAAATCCGGATCGGGCGGCCGTAGGTTTCGCTCAGCCGCGCCTCCGTCAGGGTTTCGGCGACGGCGCCGGCATGGTGGATGCCGCCGTGGGACAGCACCAGCACCGTATCGGCCACCAGAAATGCATGGTCCGGGTCGTGGGTGGTCATCAGCACGGTCAGGCCCTCATCGGCCAGGCCGCGGGCCAGTTCCAGCACCCCGGCCTGGTTGGCGAAATCGAGATGGGAGGTCGGCTCGTCCAGGATCAACAGCGCCGGCTCCTGGGCCAGGGCGCGGGCGATCATCACCATCTGGCGCTCCCCGCCGCTCAGTTCGGGGTATAGGCGGGGTGCCAGGTGGCCGATGCCGAGCCGGGCCAGGGCGCGGTCGACGATGGCGGCATCCTGGCGACCCGGCGCGGCGGTCCAGGACAGATGAGGCGCGCGGCCCATTTCCACGATCGTGCGCACGTCGAAGGCGAAGACCGGCTGGTCGCTCTGCGGCACGAACCCGACCGAGCGGCCTGGCGCCGGGGCGGCACCATCCAACAGGATGGTGCCGGAGGACAGCCGTTCCAACCCAGCCAGGCAGCGCAGCAAAGTCGATTTGCCGACGCCGTTCGGGCCCAGCACGCACAGCACCTGCCCCCGCTGCATGCCGAAGTTCAGGCCCGAGAAGATCGATGTGCCGCCGCGATAGGCGAAGCTGGCCGCCGTCACTGCCAGCATCAGGCCCAACCCAGCCGGGCGCGGCGCAGCAGCAGGGCGAAAACGGGCGCGCCGACGATCGCGGTCAGCACGCCGATGGGCAATTCGGCCTGGGTGACGGTGCGGGCCAGGTCGTCCACCAGCATGAGGTAGCAGGCGCCAATGGCGGCGGAGGCCGGCAGCACCCGGCGGAAATCCGCGCCCACCAGGATGCGCGCGGCATGCGGGATGACGAGGCCGACCCAGCCGATGATCCCCGCCGCCGCCACGGTGGAGGCCGCGATCAGGGTCGAGGCGAGGATGATCACGGCGCGCAGCACCACCACGTTGACGCCGAGGCTGCGTGCCTCCTCATCACCCAGGGCCAGCAGGTTCAGGCGCCATTTCAGCGCCCACAGCGCGGCAGCACAGGGCACGAACAGCCCCAGCAGCACCCAGACATCCCGCATGGTGACGCCGGAAAGCGAGCCGAGCAACCAGAACTCGATGACCGGCAGTTTGCTTTCCGGGTCGGCAGCGTATTTCAGCAGCGACAGCAATGCGGTGAACAACGCGCCGACGACGATGCCCGACAGAATCAGCACCAATGTCGGCGTCGTGCGGTAGGACCGGCCCAGCAGGAAGCACATGCCCACCGCCAACAGCCCGAACAGGAAGGCGCAGATCTGCACGGCGCCGGGTTGCGGCAGGTAGATGATGGCCAGGGCCGCCCCGAACCCGGCGCCTGCCGACACGCCCAACACAAACGGCGAGACAAGCGGATTGCGGAAGACGCCCTGGTAGCAGCGCCGGACAGCGACAGCCCGGCACCCACCAATGCCGCCGCGGCGATGCGCGGCAGGCGGACGTTCATCACGATGGAATGGATCGTCGCGTCACCCGGCGAGGTCGATTGCAGCAGGCCTGCCCAAAGCTGCCGCAGCACGTCCAGCAGGGCCACCGGATAACGCCCGATCAGGAACGAGGCGAGGAAGATGGCGACGACGCATCCGGCCAATACGCACGGCCAGCGGCGGCGCACTTAGTTCGGGCCTATGTAGGAAACGCCATAGAAGGTGCGATAGAAACGGTCGACCGTCGCCTGCATGTCGATGTCGGCAAAGCGGTCTGGATAGAGTTTCTTCGCCATCCACAACTCGCCCAGCGCCAGGGCCTCCGGCAGCGGATAGCCCCAGGGCTTGACGTATTCCGGCGTGATGTCGATCCGGTTGTCGCGCACGGCCGTAATCGGCTTCCAGGCGGCGGCGGTGCGAATGGCGTCCGCCACCGGGGCATAGCGGTCCTGCACGAAGATCACCTGCGGATCCCAGCGCAAGATGTCTTCCATCGACACCTTGGCCGCGCCGCGAACACCGTCGGCGACGTTGTGGCCGCCGGAACGGGCCATGATGACGCCGGTATATTTGCCGGCGCCGTAGGTGTTCAGGTCGGGGTTGGCCATGTACAGGCGCACGCGCTGATCGGGCGGGATGCCGGCGATGCGTTGTTCCACCAGGTGCCGCCCGGCGAAGGCAGCGGCGAGCAGATTTTCCGCGCGGTCCGGCGTGCCCAGCACGGACCCGATCAGCCGCACGCCGTCCTTCAGGCCCTCGGCATAGGCGGTATCGTCATCGGCGAAGGTCGGGTTCAGCTTGGCCTTGTCGATCCCCTCCCCCTTTGCCAGCGAGATCACGACCACCGGCAAGCCCGCCGCCGAGATCTGCTGCACCATGGCGGCGGGGGCGTAGTTGGTGACGAACACCACATCCGGATGCAGAGCGAGCAGCGACTCGATATTCACGGTGGTGAGGTCGCCGGGGGTGGGCAGCTTGGTCAGCGCCGGGTCGATGCGGTCTAGGCCGGGGATGAGGCTGGGCCAACTGCGCAGGACGCCGACCAGGCGGTCGCCGGCGCCCAGTTCCAGGATGATGTCCAGCGCCTGGTGCTGCAACGCCACGACCCGCTGTATATGCATCGGCAGGGTGATTTTGCGGTCGAGTTGGTCGGTGACGACGTGGCTGTCTTGCGCGCGGGCTGCCTCGTGCGCCCCCAACAGCAGGACCAGGGAAAGCAGGGTGCGGCGGAACATGCGATATCCTAGGGCTGACGGGGCTGACGGGGCTGTAGCGGGTGGGATATAGCGGATGGTGGACCGACAGCGCCAGGATACGCCATGACCGAACCATCGCCGCTCCGCATCTTCGCCGCGGGCAGCCTTCGCGCCGCACTGACGGCGCTGCTGGCCCAACACGGGGAACAACCGGACATCGTCTTCGGCCCGGCCGGCCTGCTGCGGGAACGGATCGAGGCGGGAGACGTGCCCGACCTATATCTGTCTGCCAATCTGGAGCACCCGGCCGCCATCGCCACACGACACCCTGGCGCATTGGTGCAGCCCTTCGCCGGTAACAGGCTGGTCGCCCTGGCCCGGCGCGATCTGGGGCTGACAACAGAGAATTTCCTGGACCGGCTGATGCTGGACCGGGTGCGGATCGGCACCTCTACCCCGGTGGTCGACCCCAGCGGCGACTATGCTTACCGCCTGTTCGACCGGGCGGAGGCGGTTCGGCCCGGCGCCAAGGCCAGCCTCGTCGCGCACACCCGCGCCCTGGTTGGCGGGCGCGATGGCGGGCCGCACGGGATGGGGCCGTTCCCGGTGAAGGCGTTTCTGGAGCGGGGGGATGTGGATGTGTTCATCAGCTACGCCTCCAGCGCTGCGGCCATTGGGGACGGGCTGGATGTCGTGCTACCACCGGAGAATTTGGCCGTGACCGCGACCTACGGCCTGATCGTGTTGGCGCCGGGGGCAAGGGCATTGGCGGCCCTGATCGGTTCCGCCGAGGGGCAGGCTGTGCTGGGTCGCTTCGGCTTTCTACCGGCGTCGTAATCCATCCATCAATATGTGCAGCACGCGGCCCGACCGGGCCTGCCAATCCGGGGACGCCGGGGCGGAGTAGATGCCGCCCAAGGCGTGCATCACGTCCGAGGCGTCCACATCGGCACGGATCGTGCCATCGCGCTTGGCCGCCTCCACCATGCGATCCAGCATCCGCGGGAAGCCACCCTTCGCCACCGCTTGCAATTCCGGGTTGTCCTGCAACAGGGTCATCAGCCCGGCGCCCAGACCGCGCTTGGTCGCCAGATAGTCCAGGCTGCGGTGCAACCACTGGGCCAACGCCTCGTCGGATGGCAGGGTGTTGGACAACTCGTCGGCCACGGCGTTCAGCGCCTCGGTTTCGTTGCGGTAGACGACGCCGATCAGGGCGTCTCGCGTGGGGAAGTGGCGGTAGAGCGTGCCGATGCCGACCGCGGCCTCACGCGCGATGTCCTCCAGGGGGACGGTGACGCCGCGATCGGTGAACATGCGCGTGGCCACGGCCACCAGCCGGTCGCGGTTGCGGCGGGCGTCGGCCCGCAGGGTTGGTGCTGTTGGGAGGGTCTGCGTCACGTGAAGCCTAGCGCCCTGTGGCGTGCCCAATGAAATAGCCAAGAACGCCCCCCGCAGCGCCGACGATGGCCGCCGTCGCAAGTATCGCCTGGATGATCACGCGCTGGGGATCTAGGCGCCAATCCTGCTGGCTCTTGCGGGTCTGCGCTTCCTTCAAGTCGATACCAGCCTTCATCTGCGCGCGTTTCCAAGTGAGCTCGAGTTGTTCCTGTCCGGTCGTAATCGGCATATGGGCATTCTAGCACGATGTGTCCTATCAATCGCTCAGAAACCCCAGGATGGCGGCATTGAAGGCTGCCGAATTCTGCAGAAAAGCGAAATGGCTTACGTTCGGCAGGATGAGCAATCGAGCGCCTGGGATGGTCGCAGCCATGTGCTCGGTATGGGTGCGGTTGATCGCCTCGTCGTGGTCGCCATCCACGACCAGCACCGGAGACTTGATCGTCCGCAGCGTCGCGTCGGTCCAATGCGGCTGCTGCGCCCACATCTTGCTGATTTGCGTCACGAACGCCTTGTAGCCATGGGGCGTGGGGGAGAGGGCGGCGTATTCGTGCCCGGCGCGGGCGATGTAGGCGGCGAAGACAGGGTTCTTTCCGACGTTCGGCTTCACCCCCGAGGTGTCGGTGTTGGCGGCGAAGGCGAATACCCTGCCGGTGCGCGCCGGGTAGCGCAGGGCCATGTCGAGGCCGATGATCGCACCGTCGCTCCACCCGACGACGTCCACCTTCGGCAGCTTCAGGAGGTCCAGCAGGGCAATCACATCGTCCGTCATCAGGTCGTAGCCGTAGGGGCGGGCATCGGCGGTGCTGCGCCCGTGGCCGCGGCTGTCCATGACGATGACCATGTGGTGTCGCGCCAGCGCGGGGATTTGGTCGCCCCAGTAATCGGCATTGGCCAGGCCGCCATGCAGCAGGATGACCGGCGCACCGTTGCCGTAGACGGCGTAGTGGATGCGGATGCCATCGAGCGGGGCGTCGCCGATTTGGGATGTGGGTATCGCGGCGGGCGTGGGCGGCAGTGTCTGCCATGGCGGCGCTGCCTGGGCGCAAACGGCCGACAGCACCAGCAGCAGCGACAGCACGCATCGACGCATCACCACCCTCCCCTTGCGGCGCCAGGATGGCCGATCCACCCGATGGGCGCTATGACCGGCGGGTGAAGCGGATCGTGGCGGTGGCGTTGTGTGCGGGAGTGCTGCTGCTGATCCTGCTCGTATGGGCGGGCGGGGCGGAGGCGGTTTGGCACAGCGCCCGGCTGGTGGGCGCCGGCGGCTTTGCCGCGGTGACTGGGGTGCATCTGGCGCTGATGGGCTGCATGGGCACCGCCTGGTGGGTGCTGCAACGCAGCCGGCTACGCGAGTGGCCGAAATTCGCCCTTGGCCGCACCGTCCGGGATTCCGCGGCGGAGATCCTGCCGCTGTCGCAGATCGGCGGCTACGTGATGGGTGCCCGCGCCGCTGCATTGGTCGGCGTGCCCGGCCTGTTCGCCGCTGCGTCCACCGTGGTGGATGTCACGGTCGAGCTGGCCGCGCAGCTTGGGTACACCGCGGCCGGGCTCGCCTTGCTGGCGCAGCTTCGCCCCGGCTCCGGCTTTGTCGCCCCGGTGCTGGCGGGGGTGATCGCGATGGCCGGGCTGGTGGTGGCGTTCATCGCGTTCCAGGCCCGGGGTATCGGGGTGGTCGAACGGGTCAGCGCCGGGCTGGCGCGCACGCTGTTGGGCCGGGACCTGGCGGATGGCGGCCAGATGCAGGCCCGCATCCACGCCCTGCACACGCATCGCCCGGCGCTGCTGGCTGCCTTCAGCATTCACCTGGCCGCCTGGTTCCTGAACGGGTTGGAAACGTGGCTGACCCTGCGACTGATGGGTGTTGGATTGAGCGTCGCCGAGGCGCTGGTCATCGACAGCCTGCTCTACGGCATGCGCAGCGTCGCCTTCCTAGTGCCCAGCGCGGTTGGTGTGCAGGAGGGCGGGCTCATTCTGCTCTGCGGCTTGTTTGGTGTCGGCGCCGACGCCGCACTGGCGCTGTCGCTGATCAAGCGGGCCAGAGATTTAGCGATCGGCGTCCCTGCCCTGCTGGCGTGGCAAATGCTGGAAGGGCGGCGCGCCTTCGGTCCCGGGTGAGCTAAATCTTCGGAGCCAGCTTGTCTTTGCGCTCGAACCATCGCGTGGCCGCCGCGAGGTTGGGACGGATGGCGGTGACAAAATCGTCTGCGGGGTGCGGCAGGCGCGGAATATCCAGCCTCACTGATTGTAGTAGCCTCCGTGCTCCCTCCAATTCGTCGCGTTCGACGTGGATGGTCGCCTGGCACGTCTTCAAAACCTCTGCCACCGCGGCAGGCGCCTTTGCCCGGGCACGCTCGAAAAGCCTATCCACCTCGGCGAGCGGCAAAGTACGCAAATCCGTTTCCAGCACGCGCTTCGGGATCGCCGCCTTCAGACGGTAGACGGCCGATGCGCCATAAATGAAGTAGAGAAATTCAAAATATTCGTCGAGATACTCCATCGTTAGGGCAATCCATGGCTCCCCGACGTGGACATAGTCTTGCTGGATGAGCAGAGAATGACCTGGGATAAGGAACGGGAAGAAGTTCGTCACCACGTGCGTATTCAGATCCCACGTTTTTGCCAGATCAACGAATAGGACTTCGATCGGTTCGCCGGTCCAAGACATCTTCAAAAAGTCGCCAGGCACCGGCACAATTTCGTTCGTATAATCCTGGTTGATTTGCTGAAAGCGCCAGAAGGTTGACTCCGTCTTATTGTCGTCGGCCTCTTCCAGGAAGTGCCGCATGTTTTCGAGTAGGAACAGATCGTAGCTGTAGATCGTCTGCGCCTTCGACGCGACAGCCGGGTTGTCGCGGACACCCTGGGCGAAGATATGGGTTCCTACGCCCGTCGAGGGGCCGAGATCGACGATCTTTCCCTGTCCGTTCACATGATATCGGGCCGAGGCATACAGCATCGCCAACTCGTAGCTGGTCAGCATCGATCGAACGGGTATGTCCGCCCCGCCGGCCGTCACCACGTAGGATTGCTGCTCCGTCACGCCCAGGCGCAACGTCGTCGTTGGGCTGTTCTCTGGAATGTGTTGCTTGAAGAAGGTGGGATCAGCGACTGGGATTGCCGGGTCAATTGCATGGACGTACTGCGCCGATACGATATTGATCGTCGCTTCCACGGGCTTGCCACCGACAGCGCCGAACCAGGCAATGTGACGGTAGAGCAGATCGATCATGAAACGCGCTGGCCCGAGGCCCGCCCTGGCGGTCGAAAGCTGCAGATCGAAGCGGAGTATCTGGCCAGGCACGATCTCGTTGCCGTCGACGATCGCGCGGTCGACGGCTATCTTGTGGCCGCCGCTGTCCCATAATTCGCAGCCGAATTCGAGCACCATCTCCGCCCCGAGTGTGACCCGCCACACCGCGCGACTGGAATTCCTCAACTGGCCACGAATGGTGAGCGGCTCGCCATGCACCAGCGTTGCGGGAAGGCCCGGCGGGTAGAATATGATGTCGTACGCGAAGGAGGGGACGCCCGCGATAATCCGCTTGGCTGCGACCTTGTCGCCGATCTGGCCAGGGCCAGGGGCCGCAGGGGCCGAGGATTCGTTCGGATGGGACGCTGAAGTAGGTGCCCCCTGCAAGGCCGTCAGTTGCCCGAGAGCTGCGCGAACCCGCCAATCCTCCGACCGTTCCACTACATCTGGCAGAAGCAGCCAAAAGCTTCCGATCAGACGCAGCGAGCGCCCCAGCCGCCGCGCAAGTTGGTTGGCGCCACGGCAGACGTCGGGAAAGCGGCTGATGTAGTCGTGGCCGCAGGCGATACCATCGGGCTTCAGATGCGAGGACCAGAACTCAAGATTGCGGCTCAACACCGGGTCGGCGTGGACCGCATCCTCGAAGAATAGGTCGACCGGAACAGTCCAGTCGAGAAAGTCGTTGGGGCTGTAGCCTTGGTGGGCGCGGATATTCTCGCAATCGGCCGTGTTGGCCAGGAATTGCGCGTTGTTGAAACGCTGGCCGTGCTCATGGGCCAGTTTGCCGAAATTACCGCCGGCGCCAGACTGTTCCCACGGGTCGAAGCAATGAACGGTGACGGATGGGTCCGCGCTTTTGGCCCAGATCCAACTGGATCGTCCGAGCAGCGACCCGATCTCGGCAATGACACCGTGCCGTGGAACCAGTGAGGCGACAAGCTCGATCGCCTCCGCCTCGTTGTCGCGCAACTGGCCGGGGATGGATCGGTTGATTGGAATGGGTGTCGCTCCGCCGGGCCGAAATCGCAAAAGGCTGATGCCAGATTTCTAGCACCAGCCTTTCCGATTGTCGCGATTGGTTATCGTTCGCTCAATGTTCCGGATCACGCAGCAGCCAGGCGGAGATGAGGTCGACCTCGGACGCGGATTGTGGCGCCACCACGAATCGGATGGTGGAGGCGCGCGGGTCGCCCTTTAGCATCACGCTGGCTGTCTTGAAGTCACTTGCCCAAACCTTCGATGTCGAACCATCGAATCGCCGGGCGGCGTCGGTCGAGCCAAGCGTCACAGGCTCCGAACTGGCAGCGATCAAGCTGCCATCCGCGGCAATCTGCTGCAATGACAGTACGACCGATGCCGTGCCACCATTCGCGCGACCAATCATGCCGATCGAGTAGCGGCCCGGTGGCACCGATGCGGCTGGCACGTCCTGATAGACGGCACCGTGCGCGATCACGCCGGCCTTGGTATCGACTTGCAGATAGGACAGGCCGGGACTGCCCGGCGCCATTGCGACGTCATCCTTCTCGCGCGTTTTCTGGATGCTTACCGCATGGTCCATTCCGGGGCCGGTCGTCTTCCAGCCAGCCATACCCTGCCCAAAGTGGAAATTCTGCAGAATGTTGAGCGGCGAGGCTGGCCATGGCGGTAGCGGCAATGGCGACGCTGCGGGCTGCGTGGCGGAGTAGTCGCGGCAAGCGGACATGGTGAAATCCATGCCCTGGTACGTCATTGACGTCGAACCCTCGCATGCATCGGTGGCCTTTGCGGGTTGACTGGACGGTGTCCATGACTCCCACCGGGTCATGCCGTAGAATTTGGTAAAGTAGAATACCTCAAGATGCCCGCGCGCTTTGAAGCCGGGAGTGTTCGTGAAACCCATCGTCGTCACGACCGCGTCCATTGTCTTGGCGGGCGAGCCTTTCATGCCGCCGAACTTGGCGCCGGGCATGAAGCGCCACGACGTCAACGTTTCGCGGGTAAGCTTCGCCGGTTCACAGATCCCGGGTGCGGGCTGGCCAAGTTGTTCCCAATGCACGGGGAAGATCGGGAGCTTGGCGTCGCCGCTTGCAATCGGCTTGTTGATTGGAAAGAACGGTAGCCCGTTATACGGCACGCAGCCTTCGCCGAAGAAGGTCGTGCTAAATTCTTGCCGGGAGTGCGTTTCCAGGTCGGACACCCATCCATCGCGGATCGTGAAGACGTCGAACCCGTCACGCCCTGGCTTGTAGCCATACGAACTACCGTCGATCCAGTCGATCGTACTCAGGATTTGGCTGTGCCCAGCGCCATCGAGGACCGGGTAGTTATCCTTGTAGAGATAGCCCTGCGGATGGCCGGCATCTGGCTGGTCGTGGTTACGATAAGGCAAACGCTCACCGAGCTTGATGCTCCGCATATGGGTGCCTGAGGGACACGCCGGGTAGGGATCGGCGGAGACGGCGCGATCGGAAGAATCGGCGCAAACACTTTTGACGAGCCACGCCTCGGCGGAGGCCGCATTCAATGACGAGGGTGCGGCGCTACTCGTCTGCGCTTTGACGACACGTGGCGCGGCAGCGAACAAACCGACCGCGGCGAGGCAGACGAGAAAGGATCGGCTTGCCATTCAGCGAAACTCCTTGATGCACACAGTGAGAAGCGGTCGCAGCGTTGCCGGCTTCGCAGCCAACTTAATATCTGTTAACGCGAGCCGTCGCGTCGCGTTGCCGGTGGATCCGCGAATTCGCCGTGCCTCTATCCCGGGGGTCGGCACGGAAAGGGCGCAGCGACACTCGGGCCGGGGTTATGCGACGGTAGCGTATCAATTTATCTCCTGATACCCTGCTTCTACCTGAAGATAGATGCTGCCTCCTCAAACACCGGGATCTCACGTTAGATGCTTCGTTTAAGTTATAGAGACGGAACCCCCAAAACACTCGTTACCGAGGAAATTAAAAGACTGTTCGCCTATCAGCCATTTGTTCTTCCAGATGGTACGTTTACTGGTGCCGGAGAGGCGTTCATGCTGAACTCCAAGAGGCGTATACTGAATTCGTCTGACATCAATCTTCCAGAAGCCAAGCAATTCATTGGTGCCAATGAGCGGTTGGCGATGATGTATGAAGATTTTATCACAGAGATCGTCAAGTCTACGGATGATATTGCGTCGATGAAATATTTGGACTTTGCTTGCAATGCGGGCTATTTCCCATACCGTCTCGCCCAGCTCGGCTGTCTCCAATCTTGCGGGATCGACGCGGGCGATTTTCACCCGGCATTTAAGTTCGTAGCCGATGTGACGGGAATCAATGCCGAGTTCACCCAGGATTCCTACGATTTCTCACAGCATAAATTGCAACAAACTGTCGTTGCGGAGAAATCATTCGACTTCGTGTCGAACGTCGCATTCATGTGCCATTCGTCTGACCCACAATTCCTTCTGTCCTATCTGGCATCGCTCACGAATAAGGGGCTCCTGATATTCAGCATGTTCCCGAGTTCGCCGGCATACCAAATCTCGTACTCAACCCTCACGTCGCAATATTTCGGTGGACGGTTTCCGGTTTGTTTCGACGCAACCACCGCAATGAGCGATTCGCTACTGCGGTTCGGCCTGAAGGAGCTTGGGTTCTCGACCGTGACAGAAATCCCGCGGCGGCCATACTGGTTGTTCGACGACAATTGGCGGTGCTTTCTGGCGCTACGCTGAGCCGGGCAAACCAGGAGGCAGCAGGATTGCCGTGCTGGCGGGACTGCCCTATTTTGGCCAATGGCTCCAACCTCGCACTCGCCCGTTGGATTGAGACCAGGCCGACACAGACGCGACAGGGAGTAGCCGGGCATGGACAATGCCGAGTTCATCGATACCGCCTACAGTGTCGTCTTGGGCCGCAAGGCTGATCCGACCGGTAGGGCAGCGTGGACGGAGCGGTTGAAGACCGAGCCGCAGCATCGGTTGATCGCATCACTGATCGGCTCGGACGAGTTCCGGCGGCACTACGTCTTCGCCCAGGTCCAGGCGAATCGTGACAAGACGATCGCGTCGCTCAGCAACCACATGGCGTTCGCCGCCATCGCGGTGTCGCTGCACAAATTGCGATGCGACATGGTGCGTCGCCTCCTGCCCCGTGCGGATGCCGTGCTCGACCTCGGCGGCGCTTCAGCCGACCAGCAGGGCGCGTTGCTCGCCATGGGATATCGCGGCGCCAAACGCATCACGATCATCGACCTGCCGCCGGACATCCGGTTTAAAAGTGCGCTCGAAACGAACGTGGCCTCGGTGCACCATGGCACCCATGTCAATTACGCCTATCACTCGATGGCGGACCTGGCGCATTACCCGGATGCCAGCTTCGATTTCGTTTGGTCTGGTGAGACGATCGAGCACGTGACGCGGGAGGATGGCGAACGCATTTTCCGCGACGTAGGTCGCATCTTGAAGCCCGGCGGCATCTTCGCGCTGGACACGCCGAACCGGACTGGGACGCGCCTGGCAGTCGGCGACACCGGGTTCATCCACGCCGAACATAAGTACGAATACCGGTTCGAAGAATTGACCGAGGCAATGCAGTCATCGGGCCTGGAGTTGATCGAGTGGAAGGGGCTGATCGATGTCAAGGAGTCGATCAAGGCAGGATATCTGCTGCCGCATGAAATAATTCACGGCACGATCAATGACACGCCGGAAACGTCTATTATATTCTACGTCGAATATCGCAAGCCATTCGGCTGAGCCGGCGGGGTTTCAGGGCAGTTCGCTGCCGCTGTCTACCGCCATTTGTGAGATCCATGACAAATTCAGACCACGCCGTCACTCGGCCCGCTATCTCCGTCAAAGACATCACTAAAGTCTACGCCAGCGGCTTCCAGGCACTTCGCGTCATCAACCTCGATATCGCGCCTGGGGAGATCTTTGCCCTGCTCGGCCCGAATGGTGCCGGGAAGACGACGCTGATCAGCATTATCTGCGGCATCGTCAATGCCAGCACCGGCACCATCCAGGCAGACGGCCATGACATCGTGCGCGACTACCGCACGGCCAGGCGCCTGATCGGGCTGGTGCCGCAGGAGTTGAGCACCGACGCGTTCGAGACGGTTTGGGCCACCGTCAGCTTCAGCCGCGGGTTGTTTGGGTGCCGGGCCAACCCGGCCATCATCGAAAAGATCCTGCGCGACCTGTCGCTATGGGACAAACGCGATAGCAAGATCGTCACCCTGTCCGGCGGGATGAAGCGCCGGGTGATGATCGCCAAGGCGCTGTCGCACGAGCCCCGGATCCTGTTCCTGGACGAACCCACCGCCGGCGTGGACGTCGAACTGCGGCGCGAGATGTGGCAGATGGTGCGCGGCCTGCGCGCCCAGGGCGTCACCATCATCCTCACCACCCATTACATCGAGGAGGCGGAGGAAATGGCGGACCGCATCGGTGTCATCAACAAAGGCGAGATCATCCTGGTGGAGGATAAGGCCGCGCTGATGCAGAAGCTCGGCAAGACGCAACTGACGCTGAAGGTGCAGCCGCCGCTGGCGGAGATCCCCGTCGCCCTGGCGGCCTGGCCGCTGGAGCGGTCCTTGGACGGCACGACATTGACCTACACCTACGACGCGCAAAGCGGCGACACCGGGATCGCCCCGCTGATGCGCCAGTTGGACGCCCAGGGGATCGCCGTGAGCAATCTGCAGACCCGGCAAAGCTCGCTGGAAGACATCTTCGTCAGCCTGGTGCACGGCAAGTGATCAACTTTCCCGCCATCGCCGCAATCTACCAGTTCGAGATGAACCGCACCTGGCGCACGCTGCTGCAAAGCGTCGTGTCACCGGTGCTGTCTACCTGCTTGTATTTCATCGTCTTCGGCTCGGCCATCGGGTCGCATATGGGACAGATGGGCGGGCAGAGCTACGGTGCCTTCATCGTCCCCGGGCTGATCATGCTGTCGCTGCTGACGCAGAGCATCTCCAACGCGTCGTTCGGCATCTACTTCCCTAAATTCACCGGCACGATCTACGAAATGCTGTCGGCCCCCGTCTCTCCGGTGGAGATCGTCGCCGGCTACGTGGGTGCTGCGGCTAGTAAGTCGCTGATGTTGGGGATTATTATTCTCATTACGGCGCGGCTGTTCGTGCCCTTCGGGATCGTGCATCCGGTGTGGATGGTAGCGTTCCTGGTGATGACGGCGGTCACGTTCAGCCTGTTCGGATTCATCATCGGCATCTGGGCCGACAGCTTCGAGAAGCTGAATCTGGTGCCGATGCTGATCGTGACGCCGCTGACTTTCCTGGGGGGAAGCTTCTACTCCATCACCATGCTGTCTCCATTTTGGCAGGATGTGACGCTGTTCAACCCCGTGGTCTACCTGATCAGCGGCTTCCGCTGGAGCTTCTTCGGCATGTCCGACATCGGTGTCGGGATCAGCCTGGCCATGACGCTGCTGTTCATGGCGGTCTGCCTTGTCGGGATCTGGTGGATCTTCAAGACGGGGTATCGGCTGAAGCGGTAGCACGCGCCGCCTTGACCCGGCGGCCGCTTAGGGGCCGTGATGCGCCCATGACCGAGCCCAATCCGCTGCTGACCGAATGGACCACCCCGTTCGGCATTCCTCCGTTCGACCAGATCCAGCCGGCGCACTTCCCGCCGGCCTACGCCACTGCAATGGCGGAGCATCTGGCCGAAATTGCCACCATCGGCGCCGACCCGGCCGCACCAAGCTTCGCCAACACGGTCGAGGCGCTGGAGCGGAGTGGCCGGGCGCTGGCGCGGATCAACGGGGTATTCTTCAACCTCGTCGTCAGCCTTGGCGGCGCGGCGCTGGAGGATCTGGACCGGGAGATGTCGCCGAAGCTGGCGCAGCACGGCATGCAGGTCTCGCTCGACCCGGCGGTATTCGCCCGGGTGGACGCGCTGTTCCAGGGTCGCGCCACGCTAGGGCTGGCGGAGGACCAGATGCGGCTGCTGGAGCGAACACATCTGGGCTTCATCCGCAGCGGCGCCGGGCTGAACGCGGCGGCGAAGGCGCGGATGACGGCGATCTCCGAGCGGTTGGCGGTACTCCACACTGCGTTTGGCCAGAACGTGCTGCATGACGAGAAGGCCTGGGATCTGCAGCTTGCCGAAACTGATTTGGACGGCCTGCCCGGCTTCGTGCGCACTGGCGCCGCCCAGGCAGCGGCCGAACGGGGGCTGAGTGGGTATGCAATCACCCTCTCCCGCTCCTTAATCGAGCCATTCCTCACCTTCTCCGCCCGGCGCGACCTGCGGCAGATCGCCTTCGCCGCCTGGATCGCGCGCGGGACGCATCCTGGCGAGCATGACAACCGGGCGCTGATCCCAGAGATCCTGGCGCTGCGAACGGAGCGGGCGCGGCTGCTTGGCTACCCCAGTTTCGCCGAATTCCGCCTGGCCGACACGATGGCCGGGACGCCCGATGCCGTGCAGGCGCTGCTGGCCGAGGTGTGGGAGCCGGCCAAGCATAAGGCGCGGACCGAACGCGACCGCCTGTTGGCGGTTGCGCAGGCGGAGGGGTTCAACGGCGACTTAGCGCCATGGGATTGGCGTTACTACGCCGAGAAGGTGCGCCAGGCGGACTACGCGCTGGATGAGACTGAAATCAAACCATATTTCGTGTTCGACAACATTCAACAGGCCGCGTTCGACACGGCGACGCGGCTGTTCGGCCTCACCTTCAGCCGCATCCAGGATGCGCCGGTCTACCACCCGGATGTAGAGGCGTATGAGGTTCGGGACAGCGCAGGGCATGTGGGGGTGTTCCTGGCCGACCCGTATGCCCGCGGCGACAAGCGGTCCGGCGCGTGGATGAGCAGCTTTCGCGACCAGGAGGCGCTGGATGCGCCGGTGTCGCCGATCATCATCAACAACAACAATTTCGCAAAATCAGAGCCCACGCTGCTGAGCTTCAGTGATGCGGAGACGTTGTTCCACGAATTCGGCCATGCCCTGCACGGCTTGCTGAGCAAGGTGCGCTACCCGGCCCAGTCCGGCACATCGGTACGGCGGGATTTCGTGGAGTTGCCGTCGCAGATCTACGAGCATTGGATCTCCCTACCGGAAACGCTCAGCCGCTACGCGCTGCATCACGAGACCGGCGAGCCGGTGCCGGCCGCGCTGATCCAGCGGCTGCTGGCGGCGAAGGGGTTCAACGAGGGGTTTGCCACCCTCGAATATACGTCCTCCGCGCTGATCGACATGGCGTTGCACAGCCATCCAGACCCACAGTCGATTGATATTGAAGCATTCGAAAAGGATTACCTCGCTAGCATCGGCATGCCAGCCGAGATCGGGTTTCGGCACCGGCCGGCACATTTCCAGCATCTGTTCGCGGGCGGCGGCTATGCGGCGGGCTACTATTCCTACATGTGGGCCGAGGTGCTGGACGCCGATGGGTTCGAGGCATTCACCGAGGCCGGCAACCCGTTCGATCCGGCCGTCGCGGCACGGTTGCGGATTGTGCTGAGCGCCGGGGACACGCAGGACCCGATGGCGCTGTATCGGGCCTTTCGCGGCCGCGCGCCTAGCACGGCCGCCCTGCTGCGCAGCCGCGACCTCGTCGTCGCATAACCGAACAGAGGGTTGATGATGCAAGAAATCAAGATCGGCGACGTCACAGTCACCTCCATCATCGAGCGGGATGGGCCGTGGCGCACGCCGGAGGCGATGTTCCCCGCCTTCGACCCAGCGATCGGCAAGCAACATTTGGCCGAGATGGATCCGGTGCATTACGACGCGGCGAGCAGCCGCGTGATCATCACCTACCAGACCTTCGTCATCCGCACGCCGCACCACACCATCCTGGTCGACACCTGCACGGGGGAGGATAAGGGTTACCCGGCGCCGATGGACTTTCCGAAGCAGCCCTGGCTGGACGGGTTCGCGGCCGCCGGGCTGGCGTTCGACCAGATCGACTACGTGTTCTGCACCCATCTGCATATCGACCATTGCGGCTGGAACACGGTGCTGCGGGACGGGCGATGGGTGCCGACCTTCCCGAAGGCGAAATACGTGTTCCACAAGCGCGAGTATGCCGCCTGGGAAGCCGCCGATAAGCGCGGTGAGACACCGCCGGGCAATGTCTGGCGCTATAATTGCGAACCGATCGTCGCGGCCGGGCAGGCGCTGCTGGTGGATGACGACTACATGCTGGATGACCTGGTGTCGCTGACGCCGACGCCGGGCCACTCGCCCTGCCATTGCTGCGTCAACATCCACTCGAAAGGCCAGCGCGCCGTGGTGACTGGGGACATGATGCATCACGCCCTGCAGTGCCGGGAGCCGGATTGGTCCACCATCTTCTGCTACGACCCGGTGCAGGCTGCGCAGTCGCGGCGAAGCTTTTTGGGTTCGGTGGCAGATACCGATACGATCATCCTGCCGGTGCATTTCCCCTCCCCGACCGCGGGGCGGATCGAGGCAGATGGGGACCGCTTCCGGTATCGCTTCCGGTCGTAGCCGGCCCGGCATGGCCCGTGGCTTGCAAGCGCCCCGGTGGAATGGGCGCTGCATCCTCCGCCGCGCGCCAAGACTGGGAATTACACCGCATGACCGATCTCCCCTGGCCTGTGCCAGCGCTGCCGCACGACCTCGTGGCGCGCAAGCTGCCCTACGACCCGGCCACGCCGCTGCTGGCGCCCTACACTGCCTGCGCGGCGGCTTTCCGGGATGGCCAGGACAGCCCTCGTGCCTTCCTGGAGCGCCGGTTGGAAACGATCGAGCAGGCGGACCCGGCAGTGCGGGCCTTCGTGCTGGTGGATGCGAACGGCGCGCGCAAGGCAGCCGATGCATCCAACGCGCGGTGGAAAGCGGGCGCCCCGATCGGCCCGGTGGACGGCATGCCGGTCGCGGTGAAGGACATGATCGAAACCCGCGATCTGCCGACGCAGATGAACAGCCCGATTTACGTCGGCTGGCACCCGAACCGGGACGCGGCGGCCGTTTGGGCGCTGCGCCAAGCCGGTGCGGTGATCCTGGGCAAGACGGTCACCACCGAATTCGCGGTCAGCAATTCCGGACCGACGCGCAACCCGTATGACAGCACGCGCACGCCGGGTGGCTCGTCCTCCGGCTCGGCCGCCGCAGTGGGTGCGGGGATGGCCAGCCTGGCGCTTGGCACGCAAACCCAGGCCTCCACCATCCGGCCCGGCGGGTATTGCGGCGCGTATGCGATGAAGCCCAGCATCGATGCGCTGCACACTGGCGGCGTCACGCCACTGGCACTGACGCAGGACCATTTGGGCGTGTTCGGCGCCAGCCTGGAGGATATGTGGGCGGGCGCCCGCGCCATCGCCCGGCATGTCGGTGGCAACCCGCCGCATCTCGGTATGGCTGGACCGGACCAGGCGCCACCCCCTGCCCGTCCCCGCGCGCTGGCCCGGTTGGACATGCAGGGCTGGGGAGAAACGGACGGCATCAGCCGCGCCGCGTTCGACGCTGCGTGCGATCGTGTGGCCAATGCTGGGGTTGCCGTGGCCGATCGTCGCAGCCACGCCGGCATCGCTGCGCTGGAAACCATGCTGGCGGACGCGAACGATTATTCGTACGACATCCTGGCCTGGGAGACGAAGTGGCCGCTGTCCAGCTACCGCGATCACGGGGCTGACATGGTGGGCAAACGCATTCACGAACTGCTCGCGCACGGGGCAAAGATCACGGCGGACACCTACACCGCCGCGCTCGCCCGCCGCACGGCGTTGCGCAACCAGGTGGAATCCCTGGCCGGCGAGTTCGATGGCTTCCTGGCGCTCTGCTCCTCCGGTCCGGCGATCGTGCATCACGACTACACGGGATCGCGCAGCTACGCCCTGCCCTGGACGATGGTGGCGGCGCCCGCCTTCGCGCTGCCGCTGCTGGCGGTGGAGGAACTGCCGCTCGGCCTGCAACTATGCGGCTTTCGCGACCGGGATGCGGAGGCTTGCGCCGTGGCCGGGTGGCTGCGGGATACCGTGCTGGGGCGGGTGGCATGAAGCTCGCTGCCGGGCTGCTGGCCGCCGCTTTGTCCGTCGGGTCCGCCTACGCCCAGGGCACGTTGCGCATCGCCATGACCGTGGCGGATATCCCGCTGACCACCGGGCAGCCGGACCAGGGCATGGAGGGGTACCGCTTTACCGGCTACACGATCTACGATTCGCTGGTGAACTGGGATTTGTCGCGGGCCGATGTGCCGCCGACGCTGAAGCCAGGCCTGGCGGAATCATGGGAGGTGGATAAGGCGAATCCGCACATCTGGCGGTTCCATCTTCGCCAGGGCGTGAAGTTCCACGACGGATCCGCCTTCAACGCGGATGCGGCGATTTGGAACCTGGACAAGATCTACAAGGAATCGTCGCCGCAATTCGATGGCCGCCAATCCTCGCAAGTGCGCGGCCGCATCGGGGCGATCAGTGGCTACCGCGCCGTCGACGCCAACACGATCGAAATCACCACCGAGGCGGTGGACGCGTTCTTCCCGTACGAGATCTCGTACCTGCTGTATTCCTCCCCGGCGCAGTGGGAGAAATTCGGCCATGACTGGGCGCAGATCGCCCTGCATCCGTCCGGCACCGGGCCGTTCAAGGTGACGGCCGTCATCCCCCGGCAACGGATCGAGTTGGAGCGCAATGCCGAGTATTGGGACCCGGCGCGCCGGCCGAAGCTGGACAAGCTGATCCTGATACCGACGCCTGAAGCGGCGACGCGCACCGCCGCCCTGCTGTCGCATCAGGTCGACTGGATCGAGGCACCGGCGCCGGACTCACTGCCGCAATTGAAGAGTGCGGGGATGGTGCTGGTGACCAACACCTACCCGCATATCTGGCCCTACGAGCCCAGCCGCCTGCCCGGCAGCCCCTGGAACGACATCCGCGTGCGCAAGGCCGTCAACCTGGCCATCGACCGGGACGGGCTGACGGCGCTGCTGGGTGGCACCATGACCCCGGCGGTGGGCTACGTGCTGCCGAACTCGCCATGGTTCGGCACACCCAGCTTTCACATCCACTACGACCCGGCGGAGGCCAAGCGGCTGCTGAACGAGGCCGGGTTTACTCCGGCGCATCCGCTGCATTTGCGGGTGGCGATTTCAACCTCCGGCTCTGGCCAAATGCAGCCGCAGATGATGAACGAGTTTATTCAGCAGAACCTCGCCGCCGTCGGCGTTGATCTACAGTTCGAGGTGTTGGAATGGGAGACGCTGCGCGGGCGGCGCCGGGTGGGGGCGCAGGCGCCGGTGAACAAGGCGATCGACGCCATCAACAACAGCTACGGCCCGATCGACCCGGCCACCGCCTTCGTGCGCCAGTTCGACAGCAAGATGGACGCGCCGGTCGGCTTCAATTGGGGGCAATATCGCAACCCGGCGGTGGACGATCTGCTGCACCAGGCGCAGCAGACCTTCGACACGAGCGCCCAGAACGCCCTGCTAGCCAAGGCGCATGCGTTGATCGTGGATGATGCCGCCTACGTCTTCATCGCGCACGACCTGAACCCGCGTTCGATGAGCCCGCAAGTGAAGGGGTTCGTGCAGGCGCAAAGCTGGTTTCCGCAGCTGACGTCGGTTTACATGGCCCCGTAACGTCCCAGGATTTCGGTATCGGTCTGCCCGGCGCTACGGGTCGACCGACACCGGCGAGAAATCGACGAACCAGCTCTGCGCCTCCACCACGCCGTGCACCTTGGCTGTCACCGCCCGCGGGTTCACGTCGTGGACCACGAAGATCCAGACCGCCTGATCCACCATGCGCGCATTGATCTTGGCCAGCACCGCGTCCTGCGCCTTCGGGTCGAACGTCTGCCGGGCTTCCTCGCTGAGTTTGTCCAACTCCGGGTCGTTCAGGAAGCCCCAGTTCAACCCGATCGGCGGCGTCCCCTTGCTGTCCACGTGGCGCAGAAACGCGCTCAGCGGGTCCATCGAGTTCCAGCTGTTGTTGATCGCATCGATGCCCTTGTTGGACGGACCCATCGCACCGCCGGCATCGCGCCGTGTGCGCAGCGCCTGCCACTCCAACACCTCGAACTCCAGCTTCACGCCGACATCGGCGAAGTTCTGCTGAATGAACTCGTTCATCGGCAGTGGATACATCTGGCCGGAGCCGGAGGTGGAGATCATGAACTTCAGGTGCAGCGGATGGTCCGGGCCGTAGCCAGCCTCCGTCAGCAGCCGCTTGGCCTCCGCCGGGTCGTATTTGATGTGGAAGCTGGGGTTGCCGTACCAGGGGTTGTCCTCGGCCACCACACCCGTCGCCGGTTGGGCCAGGCCGCCCAGCAATTCCACCAGCCCGGGCCGGTCGATCGCCAGGTTCAGCGCCTTGCGCACGCGAATGTCGTTCAGCGGGCTACCCGGCGTGCGGTTCAGCGTGAAGGGCCACAAATGGGGCATCACCCCGGTCAGCACCTTGCCGCCCCCCGCGCGGATGCGGTCCAACGTGTCCGGCGCGGGGGATTCGATCCAGTCGAGTTGTCCGCTCAACAGCGCCGCCGTGCGGGTGTTGGCGTCCGGCACGGGCCGCAGCACCAGCCTGTCGCATTTCGGCACCCGGGCCTTGTCCCAATACCCAGCGTTGCGCAGCAGCGTCGCCTGCTCGCGCGGTGAGTATTGGTCCAGCATCCACGGCCCCGTGCCGACCGGGTGCTTGCCGAACTCCGCCCAGTCTTTGCCCGCGGCCTGCCACCGCGCCGGGCTTGCCATCAGCACCGCGGTCATCTGGTAGGGGAGGGTTGCGTCGGCCCCCGTGGTAGAGATCTCCACCGTCTGATCGTCGATCTTGCGATATCCGGCGATGCTGGGCAGCCGCCACACCACCTGCGCCACCTGCGACACGTCATATTGGGGTGCCGCCTTGTTCAGCACCTTGTCCATGTTCCAAATCACGGCGTCCGCGTTGAATGGGGAGCCATCCTGGAACGTGACGCCCTGCCGCAACTTGAAGGTCCACTTCGTCCGGTCCTGCGGGTCCACCGTCCACGACGTGGCCAAACCCGGCGTCAGGCCCGAGGAGCGATCGGCACGGCTCAGATCCCAGTCGATCAGCGCGTCGTATAGGGTGTAGCCCATGAACCGGATGCCCTCGGTCCCCTGGTCGGGGGAGCCGTTCTGCGTCGGCAGGCTCGCCAGCGTCATGCCCACACGCAGCGTGCAGCCGGGCGCAGCAGCAGCCGGGTTGTGCGCCAGCGCGCCAGCGGCGAGCAGAAGGGCGGCGAAGCGATACTTCATGGGATTCTCCATCAACAGCGCCGGGTGCTTGCAATACGCGGACCATCACGCCCCCGCCTCAGCGCTGGCTGCGACGCCGCACGTCGCCGGGCCGCTTCACTTGTCGCATAGGCGAGCCCGACCCTACGATGCGGGCAGCGAACCGGGCCGTGGTGCCGGGATCATCTTGGGGGGGCGCCGCGTCGGTGATCATGACCATCGCCTGCGTGGCCTTTGGAGTGTTCCTGTTATGAGGACGCTACGCATCGGCTCCGGCGCCGGGTATTCGGGCGACCGCATCGAACCGGCTCTGGAACTGGCCGAACACGGGGCGCTCGACTATCTGGTGTTCGAGTGCCTGGCCGAACGCACCATCGCGCTGGCCCAACAGCAGCGCCAGCGCGACCCCGAAGCCGGCTATGATCCGCTGTTGACCGAGCGGATGACCACCGTGCTACGCGCCTGTGCCGAGCGCAAAATTCGCGTCATCACCAACATGGGTGCGGCGAACCCCGTTGCCGCCGCCCGGCAAACCGCCCGCATCGCCCGCGAATTGGGGCTGACCGGCCTGCGCATCGCCGCCGTAACCGGTGACGACGTCACCGACCGACTCCACAGCGTCGATCTCCCATTGATCGAGCGGGAGGGCCGCGTCGCCGATATCGCCGAGCGCATGATCTCCGCCAACGCCTATCTCGGCGCCGGGCCCATCATAGACGCGCTGCGAGGCGGCGCTGACGTGGTCATCACCGGCCGCGTCGGTGACCCGGCGATGTTCACCGCCCCCCTGGTGCACGAGTTCGGCTGGGCCATGGACGATTGGACCCGCCTCGGCCGCGGCACCCTGGTCGGCCATCTGCTGGAATGCGCCGGGCAGATCACCGGCGGCTACTTCGCCGACCCCGGCTACAAGGACGTGCCCGACCTGGCCCGGCTCGGCTTCCCCCTCGCCGAAGTCACCGAGGACGGCCACGCCGTCATCACCAAGGTCGCCGGCTCCGGCGGCCAGGTCAGCATCGCTACCTGCAAGGAGCAAATTCTCTACGAAGTCCACGACCCGGCGCGATACATCCAGCCGGACGTGGTGGCCGACTTCACCGGCGCCACCCTGCAGCAAATCGGCCCTGACCGCGTCGCCATCTCCGGCGGCGCCGGCACGCCCCGCACGCCGACCCTCAAGGTCTCTGTCGGCTACCACGATAGCTTCATCGGCGAGGGCCAGATGTCCTACGCCGGCCCCGGCGCGCTCGCCCGCGCCCGGCTCGCCCTGGATATCGTGGAGCAGCGGCTGAAGCTCACCAATGTCGCCACCACCGAACTGCGCTTCGAACTCATCGGCGCGGACTCCGTCCGCCGTGGCCCGACGCTGCCGGTGAACGCCGAACCGGAGGAGGTCCGCATCCGCGTCGTCGGCCGCACAGCCACGATGCGGGAGGCGGTGCGCATCGGCAACGAAGTCGAGACGCTCTACACCAACGGCCCCGCCGGCGGCGGCGGCGCGCTGAAATCGGCGCGGGAGATCCTGGCCGTCGCCTCCACCCTCATCCCGCGCGAGTGGATCACGCCGCACATCGCCTACGAGGTGGCATGATGAAACTGCGCGAACTCGCCCATGCCCGCACTGGCGACAAGGGCGACGTGTCCAACATCTCCGTCATCACCTACCAACCTGGCGACTACGCCTGGTTGCTGCAGCACGTCACAGCCGACCGGGTGCAGGCGCATTTCGCCGCCTTCGTCCGCGGTCCAGTACGGCGCTACGAACTGCCCGGCCTGGGCGCGCTGAATTTCGTGCTGGAGGGCGCCTTGGGCGGCGGCGTAACCCGCTCGCTCGCGCTGGACCAGCATGGCAAGTCGCTCTCCTCCTCGTTGCTGGACATGGAGATACCGGACCGGGCATGACACGGCACCAAGCCGCCGATTGAGAGCCGTTCATGGATTCCGCCGCCGCCCTTGCCGCCATCGATGACGATGCCATCGCCGAAGCTGCCGCCGCCGGCTTGCTCGCAGGGTCGTTCAAGGACGAAGATTCGCAGGCCGACGCGGTGCTGGTCCGCTACCTGATGCATGCCGTGGCACTCGCCCGGGCCATTCCGGCGCGCGCCCTGTCGAAATACAACGCAACCGTCGACAGCTTCACCGAGCAACTTCGCGAGGACGATGCCGATGACGGGCTGGAGGAATGCGTCGACGACCTGATCGTGCTCGCCATCGGCCCTATCGAGGGACACGGCGTTCCGGATGAGACCGCCACCGAGGCAGCGGTGCTACGGGTCGAGGCAATGACCACCGCGGCCATGCGCAGTTTGTTCAAGACCATCCTGAAGCCCGAGCGTTCGTTCAAGAACTGAGCGCCGGGGTAGGCCATCACGCGCGTTGCCGACTTGGTGATAGCCTGGCGCCATGAACACGACGAACGATCCCACTCTGCTGCTCGCGCTGTCGACGCTGGGGCTGGCCTGCTCGATGATCGTGCCGCGGATCTTCCGGCAATGGCCGCTCTGGGGCCGGGCGGCCTGGCGGGTTTTGGGGCTGATCGTGCTGACCATACTGGTGCAGCGAATCCTGGGCAGCCCGTTCGACCCGCAATTCCATCACACCAGCGCCGGCGGCCACGCCTGGGAACAATTCATCGAGGCCGGGTGGTGGTTCATGGCCGCCCGCAGCGCGATCGGCCTGGCGCGCCTGCTGATCGTGCTGGAACACCGGCCGCGCGAAACGCAGATCGTATCGGACCTGGTGGCTGGCGCCATTTATGTCGCGACGATCCTCGCCGTGACGGATTTCGTGTTCTCGGTCTCGATCAGCGGCTTGCTCGCCACGTCGGGCGTCATCGCCATCGTCCTCGGCTTGGCCCTGCAAAGCACCTTGTCGGACGTGTTTTCCGGCATCGCGGTCGGGGTCGAGCGCCCCTACAAGGCCGGCGATCTGATCTGGGTCGAGGGCGGGATCGAAGGCCACGTCCTGCAGGTGAACTGGCGTTCCACCCACATCGCCACCGGCAGCGACAACATCGCCATCGTGCCCAACAGCATCATCGCCAAGGCCCGGCTGGTGAACCGCAGCCTACCGACCCCGGTTCGCAGCGAGTCGATGGAGATCAAGCTGGACGCCCGCATTCCGCCGGAGCGGTGCATCGCAACGCTGGGCGCAGCCACGTTGGCCTGCCGCCTGCCGCTGACGATTCCCGCCCCGAAAGTCCTGTGCAGCGCGCTGCAGGGCGACGGCATCACGTACACGGTCAGCTATTCCGTGCCGTCCAGCGCAACCGTCATGTCGGCACGCAGCGAAATGGCGGCGCAGATCCACCGCCACCTGTTCCACGCCGGCATCCCGCTGGCCATTGCGGGGGTGGCCGCCGTTCCCCTTGTCCCGCCGCCCAAACCTTCCGACATGCTGGAGCGGTCCGACCTGTTCGGCGCCATCGCGGCCGATGACCGCAATTTGCTGGCCGAGCACATGACCGAAATTCGGCTCGACCCCGAAGACACGCTGATCCGCGAGAATGACATGCCGGACGCATTGTACATTGTCGCCTCGGGTGTCGTCCGGATCACGACCGGCGAGGGCGACGACGCTCGCCTGCGCTACTTGATGAGCCCTGGCGAATCGCTGGGTTCGATCGGTCTCATCACCGGCATGCCGTACCTGGCGACCGCCACCGCCGTCACCGCAGTCCGGGCCTACCGGCTGGACAAGGACGCCCTCGCAGCGGCGATGAAGGCCCGGCCCGAACTAGCCGTTGGGTTGGAGGCATTGGCGAGACGCGGCAAGCTCGCCCTGATGAATGCCGAGGCGTCGCATACGGAGACATCGATGGAAAAGCCGGAGATGTTTCTGGCCAGGATCCGGCACTTCCTCGGCTCGCTGGCGGCGACCGACGAATTCGGAACCTGATGCAGCACGCGGCATAGCTGACCAATCGTTAACCATGCGACGCTAAACTGCTCTACGCAAAATGCGGAGTGGCTAAGATGGCCGACAAAGCGGTCTACTTCCAGTGGTCACCCTCCAGCTTCTTCGGGTGGGGCGTCTACGGGCTGAACCTGATGCTGCATAGCGCCGGGCCAGGCCGATCGAACGCGGTGTCGTCCTGCGGTGTGGACGAGACGCAGCTTCGGCTGACCCCGCTGGAGCGCCTGGTGCTGCAGCCGTCGATCGACCTGTCCAACCAGGTGGCTGGGCTGCTGGGCAAATTGGGCCGCGGCACCGCGACTCTGCCCGCGACGGTGCTGCATGCGCTGGGCAACGATTTGGCCCTGGGCTGCACCTCCCCCGGCGACAGCGTGATCGAGGGCGAGCGCACGATCGGCATGGCGTTTTTCGAGCAAACCCGGATCACCCCGGCAGGGCTGGCGCGGGCCGCGCGGTACGAGACGATCATCGCCGGGTCCGGCTGGAACCGCGACGTGTTGGAGGGCCAGGGCGTGCAGAATGTGCGAACCGTGCTGCAGGGTGTGGATCAAACGAGTTTTCACCCAGCGCCAAAATCCGGCGTTCTGGGCGATCGGTTCATCGTCTTCTCCGGCGGGAAGTTGGAATATCGCAAGGGCCAGGATCTGGTGGTCGCCGCGTTCCGGGTCTTTGCGCAGCGCCATGCGGACGCGCTGCTGGTCACCGCCTGGACCTCCCCCTGGGCGCAGTTCGCCACCACGCTGAACCACAACGCCTCGCTTGCCCCCATCAGCCTGGTCGATGGCAAGGTGGACGCGCTGGGTTGGACGGTGGCGAACGGCATCCCGGCCGCGCAGGTGCTGCATCTGGGCCGGGTCGCCAACGCGGACATGCCGCGCATCCTGCGGGAGGCCGATGTCGGCCTGTTCCCCAACCGTGCCGAAGGCGGCACCAACCTGGTGGCCATGGAGGCGATGGCGTGCGGCGTGCCCTGCATGCTGTCGATGAACACCGGGCATCTGGACCTGGTCGGCGATGGGCTGCACTGCCTGGCGCTGGGCCAGCAACGCCCGGTCGACGGCGACGATTGCCTCGGTTGGGGCGAGAGCGATGTGGACGAGATCGTTGCCGTGCTGGAGGCGGTCTATCAACAGCGCGACGCCGCCGCCGTTCTGGGCCAGAAGGGTGCCGCGCTGATGCAGGGGCTGAGCTGGCCGAAGCAGATCGCCGCACTGATGGATGTCGTCGCCCCCGTAACGCAAGAACGCCGCGAGGCTGCCTGACCCTGCGCAATCCGTGTTAGCGATACAGCCAACCGGATTGAACCGAGGGTTGATCGATGTTGGCACCGTCCAAGGATACTGCCAGGCCGCCGCAACTGTATTTGGCGGATGCGGGGCCACCGCCCAACACGGCGCCGCTATCCGGCTCGCTCGACGCGGATGTCGTGGTCATCGGCGCCGGCTTTACGGGCCTGTCCGCCGCGCTGCATCTGGCCGAGGCCGGGCGCAAACCGGTGCTGATCGAGGCGCAGGACATCGCCTGGGGCGCCAGCGGGCGTAATTTTGGCCAGGTCGTGCCCTACACGAAGCACAGCGAAAGCCACGTGCTGAAGACCTTCGGCCCCGTGCATGGCCCCCGCTTGATCGAAGCGACCGGCAAAGCGCCCGGCCTGGTGTTCGACCTGATCGAGAAGCACGGCATTGCCTGCTCCGTCCGCCGCAACGGGTTGCTGTTCGCCGCCAATTCCGAGGCCGGGCTGCACGGCCTGCAAACGCGCAGCCTATTCTGGCAGGAGCGCGGGGCGCCGGTGGAAATGCTGAGCCGGGGCGCCACCGCGTCCGCCATCGGGTCGGAGCTTTACCCGGCAGCAATGCTGGACCGGCGCGGCGGCACGCTGAACCCCGTCGCGTACGCGCAAGGCCTGGCCGCCGCCGCGATCCGCCACGGCGCCACCATCCACACCCAAACCCGGGTGACCGGCTTGTCGCCGGCGGGCAGCGGATGGACGATCACAACCGCCGCTGGGTCCGTCACCGCCGCGACGGTCGTGGTCGCCAGCGACGCCTATACGGACGGCTTTGCCCCGCAAATTCGCAAGTCGCTGATTCCGATGCGGGCCTATCAGCTCGTCAGCGAACCGCTCAGCGACAATCTGCGCGCGACGATCCTGCCGCAGGGCCACGCGCTGACGGATACGCGTCGGCTATTCTCCGGCATCCGGTTGCATCGCGACGGCCGGTTGCAGATCGGGCTGGACGGCCCGGTATTCAGCGACGGCCAACCCTATATCGACAAGGCGACGCAGCGCGTCCAACGGCTATTCCCGCAGATCGGCGCGATCAACTGGCAGGAATGCTGGAGCGGCTGGGTCAGCATGACGGCGAACCACTATCCGCAATTGGTGCGGCTGGCGCCGAACTGCCTTGGCGCACTCGGCTATAGCGGGCGCGGCATCGCCCTGGCGACGCTGTGCGGGCACGAACTGGCCCGCCACATTACCGGCACACCAGACACCGAACTGGCGCTGCCTATGGGCGTACCTAAGCCCATCGCCGTGCGCCCCTTCGCAGCCCCGATGGTCGGCGGGCTGATGACACTGTATCGCGCCCTGGACGACGCGGACGACCGGCGGCTGTCTCGCGCGATGTAGCGTCTACGCCTTGCCGAGATTCCAGAACGCCGTGACGGGGCAGTTGAACATCCCCGTCACCGTCTTGCGCCAGGCCGAGGGCTGCCAATAAAAGCCGAGCGGTATATACGGCAGGCTGTCCAACGCCTCTGCCTGGATCTTGTCCGCAAGTGGCTTCTGCTCCGGTGCGGGCGCCGCCAACCAATCGGCCCGCAATGCCTCCAATTTCGGATCGTCCGGCCAGCCAAACCAGGCCTTGGCGCCATTGGACTGGATATATTGATGGATTGCCGGGTTGACGATATCGGACCCGGCGCACGTGCTGTGAAATACGCTCCAGCCGCCCTTGTCGACCGGTTGCTTGCTGGCCCGGCGTTGTGTCAACGT
>NZ_LMUY01000155.1:42987-100060 GCF_009765685.1 Acidisphaera sp. L21
CCGCTCTGCGCCAGCGCCGCCTGCGCCTTCTCGACGCTATGGGTGCGGAGGAGGGCGTTGCCAGCCTCGCTGTAGAACGGGCCTTTGTCATTGTAGATACTCTCGCACCGCCCCCAGCGAGAAGGATCGTCGCCGACCACGGCCTCCATGTATTCCGCCTGGTCCACCGCCATCAGCAGGGCGCGCCGTGTTGCCGGATTGTCGAAGGGCGGCTGCAGATGGTTCAGCCGCGCCTCCGCATAGGTGCCTTCCGACAGCCGCTGGCCCACCACGATGTCGGGCGCCGATTGCAGCATGCCCAGCAGATCATGCAGCGGATATTCCCAGTAATCCTGCTCCCCGGCGATCATCGCATTCGCCGACGTGGCACTGTCCGCGATCACCGTCCATTCCACCCGTTCGACATTGGCGCGCTTGCCGCCTGCCAACCCATCCACCGGCTGATTGCGTGGCTGGTATTGGCCGAACCGCGTCCATACGGCGCGCGAGCCCGGGTTCCACTCATCCGCCACGAAGCGGAACGGGCCCGAGCCCACGGGGTCCTTCACCTGCTCATACGGATCGGTCTTCGCAATCCGCTCCGGCATGACGAATAGCGGGTTCGGCGAGGATTTGCCCAACGCAAACGGCAGCAGCGGGAAGGCATTGCGCAGCCGGAACACGAATTGCGTATCGTCGACGGCCATGACCTCGTTGGTGGCCGTTTTCAGCATCTGGCCAAGCGTGTCGCGCGCCCACCACCGCTGGATGGAGGCCACGCAATCCTGCGCCCGCACCGGTTCATCATCATGGAAGCGCAACCCGGGCCGCAGCGTAAACCGCCAGGTCAGCCCGTCATCCTCGACCGTCCAACCAGCGACCATCTGCGGCCGCGGCGTGAACCCGGCATCGACGGCCAATAGCTGATCGTACACCATATAGCCGTGATTGCGCGTCACCACGGCGGAGGTCCAAACCGGGTCCAGGCTGGTCAAGTTCGCCTGCGGGATGACGCGCAGGGTGCGGCTGTCACCGGACGCAGCCAGGGCAGGGCGGCTTAGGCTGGCGCTCACGCTGGCCAGGCCGGCCATGAAAGGGCGTCGTCCGATCATCTGCAACTCCTCGATCAACGAAATACACACCCGATAAAGCCGGGTGCAGGACTGGACAGAACGGACTAGGATCGCCCGCGACCGCGCCTTGCCTGCAAATTGGCACAGTCGCGGCAAGACACGGAGCCCCAAGCAATGACCGACCCGACCAAAATGCCAACCGCGACGGCCGCCGCGGCCGCCATTGCCGCCGGCAAGCTCACCGCGCTGGATCTGGTGGAGACCTTCCTCGCCCGCGTCGCGGAACGCGAACCAGTGGTCCAGGCCTTCGCCGAACTGGATGCAGACGGCGCGCGCGAGGCTGCCCGCGCACTGGACGCCGCCGGGCATGGCGGACCGCTGCACGGCATTCCGCTGGGGTTCAAGGACATCATCGCCACCGCCGGGCTGGCGACCCGCTACAACTCGCCGATCTACGCCGACAACGTGCCGCAGCAAGATGCCAGCGTGGTCGCGCTCAGCCGGGTCGCGGGCGGGATCGTGCTGGGCAAGACCGTGACCTGCGAGTTCGCCAATCGCGCCCCCGGCCCCACCACCAACCCGCACGACAAGGCGCGCACGCCCGGCGGCTCGTCCTCCGGCTCGGCTGCTGCGGTAGCGGCGGGGATGGTGCCGTTGGCGCTGGGCACGCAGACCTCCGGCTCCGTCATCCGGCCGGCGTCGTTTTGCGGCGTGCACGGGTTCAAGGGCAGTTGGGGTGAGATCAGCTACGCTGGCACGAAGCTGACCTCCGGCACGCTGGACACGATCGGCATCTACGCCCGCTCGCTGCAGGATATCGCGCTATACCGCGCGGTGCTGACCGACACGCGTCCGATGAACCTGCAGCGCGGCAACGTGCCGGCGCCGCGGATCGGCGTGTACCGGACGCCATTCGCCTCCCAGGCCGGACCCGGCAGTTTTGAGGCGCTGGACGCCGTCGCCAACGCCGCGTCCAAGGCAGGTGCGCTGGTCGCCGATCGGTCACTTCCAGCGCATTTCGGCGCATTGAATGACGCCGTTCGCTGGATCTCCGCCTGGGAAGGAGCCCGCAGCTTGGCCTGGGAAAAAAGCTTTCATCGCGATCGCATCAGCCCCGACCTGCGCCTGGGCCGCATCCAGGACGGCGAGGCCTGCACGCACGAGGTCTACACCGCCAATTGCCGCCTGGCAGAGCGGTGCCGGCTGGAGTTCGACGCCGTGTTCGACGACATCGACATCCTGCTGACCCTCGCCTCCCCCGGCGAAGCCCCACTAGGCCTGAAGGAGACGGGCACCGCCGTGTTCAATGCCGCCTTCACGGCGCTGCACGTCCCCTGTGTCACCCTGCCGGGGCATACCGGACCGAATGGCATGCCGATCGGTGTGCAGGTGGTCGGCAAGCGCAGCACCGACCACCGCCTGCTGGAAATCGCGGCCTGGCTGGAACACGTCGCACTTTGACGGCAAACGCGCGGATTTCGCCGTAGAACCTCGGCCCGGTCCAGCATGGATGAACCACGCGTGCACGATGGCCGGGCGTCCCTGACGCTGGTGAATGCCATGCCCGAGATCGAACGGGCAGAGGCATGGCTGGAGGCAACCGGCGAGGAATTCACCGTGCCGTCGGAGGCTATCGCGCGGTTGCAGGTCGCGATGGACGAGGTGCTGACGAACATCATCTCCCACGGCCTCGCCGGTGTGTCGGAGGGCACACGGAATATTTGGCTGACTGTGACAGTTAATACGGCACGCATTGAACTGCGTGTAAGTGATGACGGTCCACCATTCGACCCGACCAGCGTCAGACCCGCGCTCTCGCAGGCTCGGATCGTGGCGCGCCAGATCGGTGGGGTCGGTCTGTTGTTCGTCCGATCGTTGGTGGACGAGCTGCAGTTCGCCCGGCACGGTGGCCGTAACGATCTTACGATGTCCAAAGGCTGGTTACCCCAGCCGATCGAAGGAGATTGCGCGTTGGAAATACTGGAAGCCGAGTCCGCTGGTGCGGCGATCGTTCACGTGGCCGGCAAGGTGAACAGCGTCAACGCGCCCGAACTGGGGCAGCGGCTGCAGCGCCTGCTGGACAAGGGCTACCGCTCCATGGTCGTCGACCTGGCGCAGTTGGACCACATGACCAGCGCCGGGTTCCGATCGCTGCTGCGGGTCGACAAGCAAGCCGGCGATCAGAATTGCAAGATGGTGCTGTGCGGCCTGCAAGGGCTGACGCTGGAGTTGTTCGAGGTTGGTGGCTTCCTGGACATGTTCTCCATCGCCGGGTCACGGGACGAGGCGCTGCGCCAAGCGGCCCTCTAGTGGTCGAACACCAGGTGCAGCTCCGCCACCCCGCCCGACTCCCGGCTGGTGACCCGGCTGGCCAGGCGGCCAAGCAGATAGCCGGCCATGCGGGCCGCCGCGTCGTCGTCTGCCAGCAACTCCGCCTTCGTGGGGCGCGTTTTCGATAGTGGCAGCTTGGTGCCATACCAACTGATCCTGGCATCCAGCTGCAACTCGTTGAACCCCAACGCCAGCCGGCTGGGACCCGTGGCCAACCCACCATCCACCAGCGTATCGAGGCATTCGGCGATCGGCCCCTGCGCCTGATCGATCACTTCGCGCCGGGCACCCCAGGCCGCGCCGGCCCGTTCGATGAACGTCGCGACCGTCTGATGCGGCAACCCGCCATCGGGGATGTCCAAGACAACCTGCTGCCGGATGCCGATGCGTAGGATTGGATTCAGCATGATTGCCACCAGTGCGGAGGCCAGCAACGGCGACGCGATCACCGGCGACATCCACAGCGGCAAGACCGCCCCTGCCCGGGTCAGCGCCGGGGTGGCGACGGCGAAGGCAAAGGCGATGCCCAGCGCGAACGTCTTGCGGTTATCCAGCAGGCGGGATGTCATGATCGACACGCCGCTGACCAGTAGCGAGCACGATAGATAGATCAGCGCCGCCCCCAGCACCGGCCGGGGAACGCCCAGCACCAACAGGGCGAATTTCGGAATGAACGCCAGCGCCAGAAATCCGACCGCCGCCGCGTAGCCGATCGACCGGCTGGTCGCCCGTGCTGTCGCCGTCAACCCGACGCTGGATCCGCTGGCGGCGACACCTGCCCCGCCGATCATTGCACCGATGATCGTGCCGATCCCGTCGGCCAATAACCCGCGCGACAACCCTTCCATATCCTGCCGCCGCCAGTCGGCATTGTTCAGCCGCTGCGCCGCGGTCAGCGCGCCGATCGTGTTGAGCGTGCCCGCAAGGCCGGTCACGATGGTTGGCAACACCAGATCCCATCCGAAGCTGGGGACTTCGAGCCTCAACGCAGGAAACCGGAGCACGGGCGCCATTGCCAACTGGTCCAGCGACACAGGGTCGACCAGCCCCAGTTGCAGACTGGCCACATAGCCGCAGGCCAGGCCGACGATGGCCCCAAGTGTACGCCACGGACCCTTGGCCCAGATGCTCAACGCCACCATCACCGTCAACGTGCCGGCAGCAACGCACAGGGAGGGTAACCAATCGATTCCGGCCTCGGCCGTGATGCCCCCGACCACGTCATCCATCCCGGTCTGCGCAATGCCGAGCCCGGTCACCAGCACGATCAGCCCGGATAATTCGGCCGGCAGCAGCCCACGCAGACGGCGGAGAAAGCGGGCCAGCACGATCTCGATCAAAGAGGATACGACCAACAGGCCGGTCACGGCTGGCAACCCACCCTCCCGCGCGGCGATGATGCAACCAGGCACGTAGCCGCTGGACGAGGTGGGGATCACCAGCAGCCCCGAGCCGATGGGTCCCAGCCGCCCAACCTGAAGCACAGTTGCAATCGCCAGCCCGACCATGGTGAGCGAGATCAGGTCCCGGGCCTGCCCGATGGGGAAGCCCGCCGCGCTGGCGATGACGACCGGGGACACGAGATAAATCGAGAGAATCGTAACGTGTTGCAGAGCCAGGGCAAGCAAGATGGGAACAGGGAGCCGATCCTCTGTTCCATAGATGATATTGTCCGGCTTGCTCATACGACGTCGATCTCCACGGCGATCCACATCCTTACTGCCGGTCGCGCCCATGTTGGTAAAGCCGCCCGGCACGCGATGATCGCCGCGAGTTCCTGATGCAGGATCGAATCGGATGCGATACGCTGGCGTATTGTTGGAGGGGTAGGCATTGCGATTCGGAAACCTGGCCGCTCTCGCCCTGGCCGCTCTGGCAATGATCTTGGCCGTGGCGAGTTCGAGCGTGGCGTGGTCCCAGGCCGATGAGGACCGCCAGATCGCCGACAGCCTTGCCGCCATGCTACGCGCCGGCCGCGCCGTCATATCCAGCAGCCAGGACCGCATCAACGACCCGGCGCTTGGGCCGAAGGGGCTGGACGGTGCGACCGTGCTGGCCCGTACGGTCGAAATCTACCAGCACACCACGGGGGTCGACCCGCGCAGCATCGACCCAGCATCCCGCGCCGGCCGGTTGCTGAATGACGAAATGCAGGCGATCAAATCGGTCATGGACGCGAACCAACTCTCCATCGATGCACAGGGCACCGGCTTCAAGGGCTTCATTCCCGCCGTGTTCTCCCGCCTGGTAGGGGAGGCATTTTCCCACATCGCCAATGGCGAGGCGGAGATGCGCGTGACAGCCCCGCCCGATCTGGTGCGCAACCGCAAATCCCGCCCGGATGCGTGGGAACTCGACATCATCAAAACCAAATTCCTGGCGCCGGGCTGGCCTGCCGGGCAATCGGTGGAAAGCCGGGCCGACCAAGGCGGCCACATGATATTCCGCATCGCCGTGCCGGAATATTATGTCGCCACCTGCCTGTCGTGCCATGGCAGCCCGAAGGGACAGACCGACATCACCGGCTACCCCATGGAAGGGGCGTCCCTGGGCGATCTAGGTGGCGTGATCAGCATTAAGCTGCTGCACTAGCATGGCGGGACGCGGCGGTTTGCTGAACCGTTGGTCGATCCAGGCGCGGCTGGTGCTGTTATCGATCACGCTGGTCGCGATGGTGGTCGGCACCAATCTATATCTAAGCCGCGCGTTGAACCGGGCCTCCGACGCAGCGCTGCAATCGGACCAACTGGTCACGCTGATCGGTGCAACGCGGGAGGTGCACGACGCCTTCGCCGGCCTGCGGTACTGGATGACGGACCTTGCCGTCAGCTTGCTGACCATGTCCGAACGCAATGCCGCCGAGGCCAGGCAGCGCCTGCAGGACCGCCTGGCCGCGTTGGCGGAACGGGAGCCGGAGGTTGCGGCCAAGGTTCGCGCCGAGGCCGGGGCGTTCGACGACGCGGCGCAGAAGGCCGTGGACGCCTACACCGCGGATCAGCGCATCGTCGGCAACTCGTTGGTCGCCGAGGCAAGGCTGCACGGGCAGCAAGTGGACGCGGAATTGGGCCGGCTGGAGGCTGATCTGGCCGTCCGGGCCCAGGCCGCCCGCGCCCTGGTCATCGAACGCAGTGCCACCGCGCGCGAGGTCTCATTGGTCGTGGTGGCCGCCGCCTTGGTGCTGGGCGTGCTGCTGACGGTGCTGGTGCTGCGATCCATATTGATACCTTTGCGCCGGCTGGTCACCGCCATCGAGGCCACGAGCCGCGGGGATCTGGATGCCCCCTTGCCGCCCAGCAGCGAGGATGAATTGGGGGCGATGACCCGCGCCATGGTGCTGTTTCGCGAAAGCCAGCGCGAACGCCAGCGCCTCGCGGCCGAAGCCGACTCGCAACGGCTGATTTTGGCTGACGCGATCGCCAGCATTCAGGAGGGATTCGTCCTGTACGACCCGGCGGACAAATTGGTCCTCCAGAACGCCACCTACCTCTCCCTCCACGAAGGCCTGGGGGCCGTCGCCGTGCCCGGCAAGACGTTCGAGCAAGTGCTGCGCGACGCCATCGCACTCGGCATCGTCGAAGGCATCGGCCATGATCCAGAAGCATGGATCGCCGGGCGGCTGCGACGGCGCAAGACGCAGAGCCCGGCCATGGAGCTCCGCTTCGGCCAACGCTGGGTGCGAATGACCGAACGGCGCACCCATGAGGGCGGCATCGTCGCGGTCTACACCGACATCACCGACATCAAGCAGCGCGAGGTGGAGTTGGAACGTGCGCGGGGCGAGGCCGAGCAGGCCAACCAGGTCAAGAGCGAATTTCTGGCCAATATGAGCCACGAATTGCGCACGCCGTTGAACGCCATCATCGGTTACAGCCAGATCCTTCAGGAGGATGCGGAGGATGAGGGAAACACCAGCGCCAGCGCCGACCTGAACAAGATCGAAAGTGCCGGCAACCATCTGCTGGGGCTGATCAACGACATCCTGGATCTGTCGAAGGTCGAGGCCGGCAAGATGGAGGTTTTTATCGAAACCATCGGCTTGCCGGCACTCATGGAAGATGTGCGGCTGATGGTGCAGCCTTTGGCTGCCAAGAACGGCAATGCGCTGCGCGTCACCTGCGCCGGCGACATCACCACCATGCAATGCGATGTGACCAAGGTGAAGCAATCGCTGTTGAACCTGCTGAGCAATGCCAGCAAATTCACCAAAGACGGTCGAGTTTCCGCCGATGTGCGACGCAACGATGCCGTGCCCGGCATGATTCAGTTCGTGGTGCGCGACACCGGTATCGGCATGACGGAGGCACAGCGGGCGCGGCTGTTCCAGGCCTTCAACCAGGCCGATACCTCGACCACGCGCAAATATGGCGGCACCGGGTTGGGCCTGGTCATCACCCGCAGCTTCGCCCGCATGCTGGGCGGCGACGTGACCGTTCAGAGCGTGCCGAATGAAGGATCCACCTTCACCCTGTCCCTGCCGGAGGCGCCGGCGCAGGACACCATCGTGCTAGCAGAAAAGACGCCGCCGGATGCCGAACCGGCGGGCGTGTCCTTGGCGGAGGCGTTGGCGACCATCCTGGTGACTGACGACGAAGCGACGTCCCGCCGTATCATCGGCGCGCATCTGGCGCGGGAAGGGTATCGCGTCATCTACGCGAGCTCCGGTGCCGAAGCGATCGAGGTGGCGCAACGCGATCGTCCGGATGCAATCACGCTCGATATCATGATGCCGCAAATGGACGGCTGGTCCGTTCTGCAATCGCTGAAGGCAGATCCGAATTTGGCGCCGATCCCGGTGGTTCTGGTGAGCATGACGGCAGATCGCGGGTTGGGATTTTCCCTCGGGGCTGCGGCCGTGCTCACCAAACCCGTGGACCGCGCCGAATTGGCTGCGGCGCTGCGGGAACACTGTGCCGCCGTGTCGCATCCGTCGATCTTGATCGTGGACGACGACCCGGCTGTCAGCCAATTGAGCGAGCGCACGGTCGAGCGCATGGGCCTGCGCGCCGCCATCGCCAACAATGGCCGCGAGGCGCTGGATTGGCTGGAGGCGAACCCGGCGCCGCAACTGATCCTGTTGGATTTGCTGATGCCGGTCATGGATGGATTCGAGTTCATGCGGCATTTGCGCGAACGGGAAAGCTGGCGGCGCATCCCCGTTCTGGTGCTGACGGCAAAGACCTTGACCGAAGCCGAACGAGAGGCGTTGGCCAGCATGACACAGCGCGTTATCGCCAAGGGCCAAAGCGGGCATTTGGGCCTGACTGAAGTTCTGCGCGATACACTGGCGACCACCGCGAGACAGACTGCCTGACCATGGCGCGCATTCTGCTGGTCGAAGATAACGAGATGAACCGCGACATGCTGTCCCGCCGCTTGCTGCGCAATGGGCACGAGGTGACGATCGCAATCGATGGCCAACAGGCGATCGACATGGCCCGCGCGCAGCAGCCCGACATCGTGCTGATGGATTTGAGCCTGCCGGTGATCGATGGCTGGGAGGCGACGCGGCAACTCCGCGCCAGCCCCGATACCGCCGGGCTACGCATCATCGCGCTGACCTCGCACGCAATGTCCGGCGATCGAGAGCGGGCGATACAGGCCGGGTGCGACGACTACGACACCAAGCCGTTGGACCTGCCGCGCCTGCTAGGCAAGATCGCGACCCAACTCGCGCGCTGAATTATAGGCGGCGCAGCGCCAGCACTGTCACATCGTCAGCGGCCGGCGTGCCGGCGGCAAAGATGCGCAGCCGGTCGGTCAGCGCGGTGGTGATCTGGTCCGGCATGGCGTCGCGCAAATCGGTCAGGTGCTGCATAATCCGGTGAGTGCCGTAAAGCTCACCATCCGGGTCGGCCATGTCGGACACGCCATCCGTCATCATCACGATGGCCTCGCCAACCGCGAGCGTCATTTCGTGATTGGCGTGGACGAGGCCCGGCCGGATGCCGAGTGGTGGATCCGGCCGGGTGACGATCTCGCGGACCGGTTCGCCCTTCGCCAAGCGACAGGGGCGGACATGCCCGGCATTCACGAAGCAAAGCCGCCCCGTTGCGCATTCGAAGAACCCGACCAGCAATGTGACGAACATGCCGGCTGGATTATTCTTGCACAGCTCTTCGTTCAACACGGCGGCCAGTTCGGATGGCGCGGGCGGCGCGCCCGTGGCAGCCGCGTGCTGCAGCGCCGAGGCACGCAGCAGACTGCGAGTACGGGCCATGAACAGGGCGGCTGGTACGCCCTTGTCCGACACGTCACCGATAGCGATGCACAACACGCCGGGTGCGGCGTCGAAACAATCATACAGGTCGCCGCCGATTTCGCGTGCCGGAAACATGACGGCGTGCACGACTGCCGGGTGTGCGGGATCGGGCGGCGGGAATGCGTCGGGGACCATGCTGAGTTGCTGCTGACGCGCCTCTGCCAACTCGTTCTCCAGGCGTAGCAATTGCCGCGCGACCTCGTCCCGCAGTCGCTTCTTCTCCAGCACCGTGCCCAGGCGTGCCCGCAACAGGGTTGGGTTGAAGGGTTTCGGGAGGTAATCCTCGGCGCCCAATTCGATGCAGCGCACCACGGTCTCAACCTCCGTCGCGGCGGAGATCATGATGACCGGCGTTTGGGCCACACGTGTGTCGGCTGCGATCGCCTCCAGCACCTGCACCCCGTTCATCCGTGGCATCATGACGTCCAGCAGCACGGCGTCGTACGGCGCGCCGGCCAGGGCCTGACGGGTGATGGCATCCAGCGCCTCCCGTCCATCGACGGCCATGTCGACGTCGGTGTGACCCAGCCGACGCAACCGGCGGGCAAGCACGTCACGATTATCGGGATTGTCATCGACAACCAACAGGCGGGCCATCGTGTTAATCGCCAAGAAAAGTCCCTTCCTCAAACCCGCTATGCACTGTTCCAGATCCGGTCAGTTATCGGCTGCACCAACTATCTTCAGCGTTTTGCGGGTTGCAAATAGAACGTTCCTCTGGCCGGCTAGTCTTGGTTGCTGCAACGATATGCCATGGGCCGTTCGATGTTCTAGGCCTAAACTGATAGCCAGCCCCGGCGGCGTCGCAACTAAATTGCGCTGGCCACGTTCAGGCCCGGCAAGCGTGGACTGGCGCACGCTATCAAAACTGCGCAAAAGGGCCGGAACACCGTGACATCGGGGCAATCCCGTGCTTTCTGGCCCATCTGCGCCACCATAAGGAACATCAGAATGAAGATAGCCGACCTGATTGATCATGTTGCCAGCACCGCTGGGGTCGAAAAGACCGTCGCTAAAAAGACGGTCGATGCCGTGTTCGCCGGCATCATCGAGGCCGCGAAGAAGGGTGACGAGGTTAATCTACCCGGCTTTGGCAAGTTCAAGGTCAAGGACGTGCCGGCACGTCAGGGCCGCAATCCTGCCACAGGCGCCACGATGGACATCGCAGCTTCGCGCAAGATGGCGTTCAGCCCGGCGAAGCAGGTTAAGGACGCTCTCGCTAGCTGATTGATTTGCTAAAGACACGATGCGGAGACTTGCCGTAAAGGCAAGTTCTCCACCTAAGCCGACAACAGGGATTAGCATCATGGCGCGCGTCGCCAAACCCACCCCCCCGAAGAAGCCGGCCGCGAAGGCCAAGCCAGCCGCCCGCGCCGCCACAACGAAGACGGCGACGAAACGCTCCGCGAAGATGGAGGCTGCAACGCCCGTCATCGCCGCCGCGAAAGCTCGCAAGTCTGCCCGCCCCGTCGCCGTCAAGCCGCCTGCCAAGGCTGCCAAGGCCCCGGCCGTCGCAAAGCGCGTTGCGGTGACCCCGGCCGTCAAGGTGAGCAAGGACGAGTTGCGCGCCCAGGTCGACAAGCTGGAACAGACGGTCGCGACCCTGCGCACGAAGGCCCGGGAGGCTACCAAGACTGCCAAGGCCGCTGCATCCCATATTGCGGAATTGGAAGCCAAGGTTGCCGATCTAGAGGCTGCTGCGGCGCCGAAAGCCAAGCCGCCGGTCGCTCGCAAGCCGAAGGCATCGAAGGCCAGCGCAGCCCCCGTGTGGGACGAGGCTGTTTCCGAGCCAGAAGGCCCAGAGGCGGACACTGCCGAGCCAGCCTCTGAAGACCATCTCGCCGAAGAATAGTCAGCTTTTATGGCGGCAAGGGCGGTGACCAATCTGGTCGCCGCCTTTTTTATTGTCCGGGCCACGCTTAGGTAAAAGCTATCTACTGCCCTGCTGGCATCTATCGGGAGACGCTGGTCAGGCCCGCAGCTTTCGCGTCGTGGACAGGGTGGAGCGGGCAGACACCGGCGGACGGCTTGGCATCAGGGTCACGCCCCGCTCGTCGGTCGCCACTTGTGCGCCCGGGTAGACTGCCATCGATAGTTCCAGCACCTTGCGGAAATATGCACGGAAATGATCCATTCGACGGCTGCCGCGGCCGAATTGGAGATGCAGGCTCTTCCAGGTGACCAGTTTAGGCTCGGACAGGCTGTGCAGGCGATAGGCGAGCCAGCAATAGACGTCGATGGCCAGGCTATTATTGGCGATCTGTTTAACCGCACTTTCCTCGACGGGCACCGGGTGGCGCTTCAGTTGATCGAAAAACAACTCGGACAGTTTGGCGGTCTCGATGAACAATGCGCCCTGAGCCGAGTCGTCTTCGACGAACATGGACGCGTCCAGCACGTTCTGGTTCACCAGCCCGGTGCGGCTGCCCTGTTTGATCTGGAATGACATCCGGCATCGGCTGATCCGCTCCGCCTGGTCGCGCACGGCCGCCATCGATGTGCCACCGACCGAGATGTCCAGTCGCTTCAGCCAGGCATGGAGGCTCTTACCCAGGGGAACCTCACGGCTGTTCGACTTTAGTGCTTCGGATTGCAAATATAGGAAAATCAGCCGGGCGCGGGAGCCGTAGGGAACGCCCACCGGAATGGCATCGCCAGTCGCCGTAGGGCGGAAGCCCGGTTGCACCATCAGCGACACGTGGTCGGTTCGCACTTGCCACACCGCGTCGTCGGCAATGCGCTTGTGCGGCAGGCTCGATTGCGCCCAGCCGCTATACAGGTAGCCGACCTCGCCGTCTTCGCTGCCCATGTAACCGGCGGCGGCGTCCACGATCTGGCGGTCTAGATCCATCTGCAGCACTTTGGGTTTGCCGTAGAGTTCCAGAAGCTTGTGCACCTCACCCATGTCGCCGGCTGCTTTCTACATCGATGGGCAGAAGATGACGGTGCCCGGCCATACTGTCATCCTGGCATCTATCGGGCATGCCTGCGTGGTCGGTCGTACCCACCATAGTCGCTAAGCTATTAGTCCTTATAGTAAGTCCCGACAGACTCCTGTTGATGAAGTTTCTAACCTACTGACGCTAAATGATTGTAAGGCCATAGCTTCCTTCAAAGGTCCCCGAAAGATGCCAGTCTCCGAACCCGGTACACGCCAGTTTGCCCCCCGAAAGATGCCAGCCGTTGATTATATGGCGATTTACCCGCAGCCGAGTCGGCGATCGCGGGCGGGAGGACGAGGCGATTTCCCGAATCGAGTGCCTCGCCTCCCGACAGATGCCAGTCTACGTCGCCAGGTGACGTCGGGTCAGCGCGTTTCACCGATGTCGCGGCTGGCCTGCAGCAGGTTGCTGCGTAGCCGGGGGGCGGCGAAGTCCAGGAACGCGCGCAGCTTGGCTGTGGCGGTGCGCCCCGGTGGCTGGACCAGGTGAACCGGCAGCGGCGGCACTTCATGACGCTGCAGCAGCACGATCAAGTGCCCGGCGGCCACCGCAGTTGCGGCCTGGTATGACATCACGCGGGTGATGCCATGCCCCGCGATGGCGGAATCGATTGCGGCGGCGGCGGAGTTGAGCATCAGGCGAGGGCGAAGCTGCACCGATAGCGCCGGCCTTTCGGCACGGTCCGAACCAGGCGCGAACCGCCAGGTGTCCGCATCCGCAGCGTTGTTTTCCACGATGCAGGCGTGTTCACGTAGCTCGGCCGGGCTGGATGGCGTGCCGTGCCGGGCGAGGTAGGTGGGGGCGGCGCACACGACGCGCCGGACCTCCCCCAGGCGAATGGCGAGCAATTCCGAGTCTGGCAGATGCGCCAGGCGAACGGCGAGTTCGATGCCTTCCTCCACCAGGTGGACCACGCGGTCCAGCAGCAAAAGCCGCGCCTGCACGGCCGGGTTGGCATCCAGGAACGCGTCCAGCACCGGGCGGACGTGCAATGTGCCGAACATCAGCGGCGCGGTCAGCGTCAGCAGCCCGGTCGGTTTCGTCTGCTCGGCTTCGGCGCCGCGCTCTGCGGTGTCCAATGTGTCCAGGACGTTGCGGCAGGTGGCGAGGTAGGTGTCACCGAACGGCGTGAGGTGCAGGGCGCGGGTGTTCCGGTGCAGCAACTGCATGCCCAGCCGCGCCTCCAGCAAGGCGACCGCCCGGGTAACCGATGCGGCGGAGTGGCCAAGGCGGCGCCCCGCGGCGGCAAGCGAGCCGTGATCCACCGTGGCGACGAAAGCCCGCATGGCGTCCAACCGATCCATCGTTGCAGATCCTGCAATCAACCCTTCTCAACTATGCGCATTACGCCTTCGGCTGCAACGCCCAATATGGCGTTGATGAGGAGGCTTCTATGCACCCAGTATTTCGTACTCAGGCTGTCGGCGACGTGAGCGTGTTCTATCGGGAGGCCGGGCCGGCCGATGCCCCAGTGTTGCTGTTGCTGCATGGTTTCCCGACCGCAAGCCACATGTTCCGCGACCTGATCCCGCTGCTGGCGGACCGCTATCGCGTTATTGCGCCGGATTTGCCGGGATTCGGCAACACCGTCGCGCCGGCGCGCGGTGCGTTCACCTACAGCTTCGACTCCCTGGCGGAGGTGATAGCCGGGTTCGTCGATGCGCTGGGGCTCTCCCGCTACGCGCTGTATATTTTCGATTACGGCGCGCCTGTGGGGCTGCGACTGGCGCTACGGTATCCGGAGCGGGTCAGCGCCATCATCAGCCAGAACGGCAATGCGTATATGGAGGGATTCTCCGACGCTTGGGGACCCTGGCAGACCTATTGGCGGGAGCCGACGGGCGAGCATCGGGAGGCCGTGCGCGTGTCGTTGGCGCCGGACACGATCCGCGACTGGCAGTATTTCAATGGGGCGGATCGCAACCTGGTGTCGCCGGATGGATACACGCTGGATATCGCGTACATGGCGCGACCGGGTGCCGAGGAGATCCAGTTGGACCTGATCCTGGATTATCGCAGCAACCCGGAGCGCTACCCCGATTTCCAGGCCTATTTCCGCAAACATCAGCCGCCTTTGCTGGCGGCATGGGGCAAGAACGATGCGCACTTCCTGCCGGCCGGGGCCGAGGCATACCGGCGGGATTTGCCCAATGCGGAGATACATCTGCTGGACACCGGTCATTTCGCATTGGAAACCCATGCGACGGACATCGCCGTGTTGATCCAGCGGTTTTTGCAAAGACACGGCATCTAGCGGGGGAGCTACGGTCATGGCGGACATCGAAACCTACGACATCGTCGTCTTTGGCGGCGGTAAGGCAGGCAAGACGCTTGCCATGGACCAGGCGAAGGCTGGCAAGCGGGTGGCGATGGTGGAACGAGGGCTGATCGGCGGCTCCTGTATCAATATCGCCTGCATCCCGACCAAGGCCCTGGTGCGCAGCGCCCAGGTCGCGGCGACGGTTGCGAGGGCGTCGGAGTTTGGCGTGCATACCGGGGAGGTTCGCATCGATATGCGGCAAGTCGCGTCCCGCACGGCGGGCGTGGTGGCCGGTATGGTCGAATACCACCAGCACGCCTTCGAGGCGAGCGGGCTGCATCTGATCCTGGGTTGGGGCCGCTTCGTTGAGCCCCGGGTGATCGAGGTTGCGACGCGTGAGGGGGTGCGCCGGGTGACAGGCGAACGCATCTACCTCAACCTCGGCACGAAGGCCGCGATCCCGGCGATACCTGGGTTGCGGGCGGCGTCACCGATGACCCATGTGGAGGCGCTGCTGCTGGACGTGCTGCCATCCACTCTGCTGGTGATCGGCGGCGGTTATATCGGGATGGAGATGGCGCAGGCGTTTGCGCATCTGGGTAGCAAGGTCGTGGTGATCGAAGGGGGACCGCATCTGGCGGCGCGCGAAGATGACGACGTGGCCGAGGCGATCCAGGATCTATTCATCGCCGACGGGATCGAGTTGGCGTTGAACGCGCGGGTGGCCATGGTGACAGGGCGCTCCGGCGATCGTGTGACGGTGGCAATGGAGGACGGGCGCAGCTTCACCGGCTCCCATGTGTTGGTGGCGGCGGGGCGTGAACCGATGACGCGCGATATTGGGTTGCACATCGCCGGCGTTGCGGTGAACGCACGCGGGTTCATTGCGGTGGATCCGTATTTGCAGACGAGTGCGCCGGGTATCTGGGCGATGGGGGAGGTCGCGGGCAGCCCGATGTTTACGCATGTGGCGCTGGACGATTATCGGGTGGCCAAAAGCGGCATCGTTGGCGGATCGCGCAGTACGACGGATCGCCTGATTCCATACAGCGTGTTCATCGACCCGGAATTTGCCCGGGTGGGAATGAGCGAGCAGGAGGCCAAGCAGCGAGGCATATCCTATCGCCTGGCAAAGTTGCCGATGGATATGATCCCGCGGGCCCGCACGCTGTCGGAGCGGAAGGGGTTCATGAAGGCGCTTGTGGCAGCGGATAGCGATCGCATTCTGGGTTTCGGGATGCTGGGCGCGCAGGCTGGGGAGGTGATGGCCGTGGTGCAGATGGCCATGTTGGGCCAGTTGCCGTTCACCGCATTGCGGGACGGTATTCTGGCCCATCCGACCTTGGCCGAGGGGCTGAACATGTTGTTCGCGGGGATTGGGCCCAGGTCGTCGTCGCGGTGAGGAGGTTCCTATGTTGGATGACGATGTCGTATCGCCCTGGCATGACGGTGAATTGGCATTGCAACGGCACGAGGGCGTTGCCGAGGCCATGGACCGGGTTGGGCGGCGCGCGATCCGCCCGGCATTGACCGAGCAGCATCGCCTGTTCTACCCGCTGCTGCCGTTCGTCGTGCTGGGAAGCGTGGACGGGGCGGATAACCCGTGGGCCACGCTGCGGGCGGCGCCGCGTGGATTTTTGAGTGCGCCGGACGCCAGCCAGTTGCATGCCGCGATCCCCGCCCAGCCCGATGACCCGGCGGAACCGGGGCTGTCGGACGGCAAAGCGGTCGGGCTGTTGGGCATCGACCTGACCACCCGGCGGCGCAACCGGCTGAACGGCGTGGTGCGGCGTAGCGATTCCACCGGGTTCGACATCGAGGTCCGCCAGGCCTTCGGCAACTGCCCGAAATACATTCAGGGGCGGCAGCCCCGCTTCGCCCATGCTACGGCGTCACCCCCGACTTATCTGGATCGGCTGGACGGAGCCGCGATCCAAATCGTGATCGAGGCGGATACGTTCTTCGTCGCCAGCTACGCGGATCTGCCCGGGGGGGAGCGCCAGGTCGATGTATCCCATCGCGGCGGCCGGCCGGGTTTCGTCCGCGTCGATCCGGACGGGACGCTCACCATCCCGGATTTCTCGGGGAACCGGTTCTTCTCCACGTTGGGCAATATGCTGCTGACGGGGAAGGCCGGGCTGGTGTTCGTGGAGTTCACCACCGGGGAGTTGCTGCAGATGACGGGGGACGCGGCGCTGGTTCTGGACGGGCCGGACGTGGCGGGGTTCGAAGGCGCGGAGCGCTTGTGGCGGTTCCACCCGCGCCAGATCGTGCGCCGCCCCGGTGCGATGTCAATGCGTTGGAGCTTCGCCAATGACTGGTCGCCCAGCACCGTGCTGACGGGCACGTGGCCGGCTCAGGCGTAGGGCAGGCCTACGCGCTCGCGTAGCGGCTGGGTGGGCGGGGAACGCCGAGATGCTCGCGAAGTGTCCGGCCCGTGTAGGCGGTGCGGAACAGGCCGCGCCGTTGCAACTCGGGCACGACGTGCTCGATGAATTCCTGCAGGCCTTGCAATTGGTAGGGCGGGATGAGGATGAAGCCGTCGCATGCCTCGCCAAGGAACCAGGCCTCCATGTCGTCGGCGATCATCTGCGTGGTGCCGACCAGCGTGCGGTGCTTGATCGACGCGGCCAGGCGTTGCGCGGTCTGCCGGATGGTGAGGTTGCCGCGCTTGGCAAACTCCGTAATAGCGCGCTGGTGGCCCTGGATTCCGTTGGAGGGCGGAAGTTCCGGAAACAGGTCATCCGGATCGTATTGGGTGATGTCCAGGCCGATCCCGCCGGTGATGCCCTGGATCGCGATCTCCAGCGGCCACATCTTGCTGATGGCGTCGAACTTGTCCTCCGCCTCCGCCATGGTGCTGCCCCAGATGATGGAAACGCCGGGTAGGATTTTCACATCGTCCCGCTGACGGCCGGCCCGTTCGGCACGGCCCTTGATGTCGGCGAAGAAGGCCTGCGAATCGTTCATGAACTGCGCGGCACAGAAGATCACGTCGGCCGTCTCGGCCCCCAATTGCCGCCCCGGTTCCGATGCGCCGGCTTGGGCAATTACGGGATGGCCCTGTGGCGGCCGGGCCATTCGCAGAGGGCCGCGCACCTGGAAATATTTGCCCTGAAAATTCACGGCGTGCAGTTTGTCGGGGTCGAAGAAAACGCCAGATTCCTTGTCCCGGCGGAACGCATCGTCGTCGAAGCTGTCCCATAGGCCGGTGACCACATCGTAGAATTCCCGCGCGCGGGCATAGCGCTCGGCATGGGGCGGGATGGGGCGGCCGAAATTCGGCGCTTCGTTGACGTTGTTGGAGGTGACCAGGTTCCAGCCCGCCCGTCCCGCGCTGAGGTGGTCCAGCGAGCCGACCAGCCGGGCCAGATTGTAGGGTTCGTAGTAGGTGGAGCTGGCGGTGAACATCAGGCCGATCCGCTCGGTCCGGGCGGCCAGTGCGGTCATCAGGGTGATCGGTTCGAAGGCGGTGCTGCTGGACATGCGCTTCAGCATGTCCATCTCGCTGGGTGGCCGCGCCTGGCTGCTCTCATCGGCCATGAAGATCGCGTCGAGCAGCCCGCGCTCGGCGGTGCGGGCGTATTCCGTCTGATAGGCGAGGCTGAAATCCATGGTGGAATCGACCGCCGGGTGTCGCCAGGACTGGCCGTACATGCCTCCGTAATTGAAGGCGGCCAAATGGATCTGACGCTCACTCGACTTCGACACCCCGGTTTTCCTTCCAAATGGCCCGTCACTCGCGGGGCGAGGTTGCGCCGGGAAAGCGGGCTTGGGAAGTACTACTGCCCTGCCGCCCCGTCGACGTAGCCCATCGGCGCGCCCTAGGGTCCGCCTCGTTGCTGTGGCGGAGCCTGTGATGTCCCTGAGATGGTCCTGGTTCGCGATGTGGCTGGCGACGCTGGATGCGGTGCAAGCGCAGGGCGGCCTGACGTATCCGCCGCGGCTGCGCTAGCGATGGCGCGCAAGGCAAAATCCGTCCCCGGGTTCGACGCGTTTCCGGCAGACAAGGCCTATCGGCTGTTGGAGGCGGGGCCGATCGTGCTGGTGACGACGGTGGATGGCGACCGGCCGAACGTGATGACCATGGGATTCCACATGGTCGTGCAGCATGCCCCGCCGCTGATCGGCTGCGTGATCGGGCCATGGGACCATAGTCATGCGGCGCTTACCGCGACGGGGGAGTGTGTCATCGCCATCCCTACGGTCGATATGGCGGCGACCATGGTGGATATCGGCAATTGTTCAGGCGGGGAGGTCGATAAGTTCAAGCGGTTCGGCTTGACCGTCCTGCCCGCGCAGAGCGTAACGGCGCCGCTGATCGGCGAATGCCTGGCCAACCTCGAATGCCGGGTGGCGGATGATGCGCTGGCCGGCAAATATAATCTGTTCATCCTGGAGGTGGTGCGGATCTGGATCAACCGCGACCGCAAGGAGCGCCGGACGCTGCATCATAACGGCGACGGCACGTTTACCGTGGATGGCAGGGTGATCGATCTGCGGGAGCGGATGGTGCTTTGGAAGCAGTTTCAGGATTGAGGGTTCATTGCATTTCACCCGTGCCGCAATTTCCGGGCCGGCCGGGCCAGGCCCATGGTTTCGCGCAGCGTGCCGCCCGCGTATTCCGTGCGGAAGATGCCCCGGCGCTGAAGTTCTGGCACCACCAGTTCGACGAAATCGTTCAGCGAGCGGGGTACCACGGGCATATCGACGTTGAAGCCGTCGCAGGCTTGGCCGCGATACCAATCCTCCATCTGGTCGGCGATTTGCACCGGATTGCCCTTGAACAGCACGTGGCCGAGCGACGGCACCACACGCTCGTAGGTTTGGCGAATGGTGAGGTTCTCGGTCTCCGCCAACTCGGCGATGGATTTGCGGTAGCTGGCGACGCCTTCCACCTCGCCGGACAGGTCGGGCAACGGGCCATCCAGCGGGTAGCCCGATAGATCCATGCGGCAGTATTTCGACAGGTAGGCGACGCCTAACTCCGGCAAGATCAGTTCCTGCAGTTCGCGATACTGCTCGTCTGCTTCCGCCTCGCTGCGGCCGACGTAGATGGTCACGCCGGGCATGATCTTCAGCTGGCCCGGGTCGCGGCCGAATTTCGGCATGCGGCCCTTCAGGTCGGCGTAGAAGGCCTGCGCCTCGGCCTTGGTGAAGGCGACGGAGAAGATGGCTTCACCGTGCTCGGCAGCAAGTTCGCGCCCTTCCTCGGACTGGCCGGCGGTGCATAGGACGGGGCAGCCCTGGATGGGGCGGGCAATGTTGAGGGGGCCCTGGACGGAGAAGTGTTTGCCGACATGGTCCAGCCGCTGCACCTTTGCCGGGTCCAGGAAGCGCCCCGTGGCTTTGTCCTCGATGAACGCGTCTTCCGCCCAGCTCTCCCACCGGCCCTTGCAGATCTCGCCGAATTCGCGGGCGCGTGCGGAGCGCTCGGCGCGGGGGACGTGGGTGGCGCGGCCGAAATTGACGGAATCGCCGGGGTAGGAGCCGGTGACGATGTTCCAGCAGGCCCGGCCCCCGCTGAGATGGTCCAGCGAGGCGAAGCGGCGGGCGAGGAGGTAGGGCTCGTCATAGGTGGTGGTGGCGGTGGCAAATAGGCCGATATGGCTGGTGTGCTGCGACAGGGCGGCCAGCAGGGTCAGCGGCTCGAACGCGGCGGGACGGTCGGACCGGCTGGTGGCGGCGAACAGGATGGGGTCGTCCATCTGGCGCACGGCGTTGCCATCGGCCAGGAACAGCATGTCGAACTTGCCGCGCTCGGCCGTTTTGGCGATGTGGATGGCGTTGGGCAGGCTCATCGTCGTGGCGGACCAGGCGTCGCGGTGGCGCCACCCGGCAAGGTGGCTGCCCAGGCCGATCAGGCTCGTCATCAGGTGCATCATCGCGGCCTGCCCTTCCCCGTGGTTGCTGCGGTGCAGCGGAACGGGACGCTAGTGCAGGATCGTGGCGGGTGGAACCTTTGATGAAAGTTCTGCGGCGCATTGGATTGTGGCTGCCGCGCCCCAAATTCACCTGGCCACATTGCATTCCTTCGGAGACCGCCGATGACCGAGCAAGCCGACTACACCCCGCCCGAGGTGTGGACGTGGAACAAGGAGAATGGCGGCCGTTTCGCCTCCATCAACCGGCCAATCGCCGGGCCTACGCATGAGAAGGCGCTGCCAGTCGGCCGCCATTCACTGCAGCTGTATTCGCTGGCCACGCCCAATGGCGTAAAGGTGACGGTGATGCTGGAGGAGCTGCTGGCGCTCGGCCACGCTGGGGCGGAGTATGACGCCTGGTTGATCCGCATCGGCGACGGCGACCAGTTCGGCAGCGGCTTCGTGGGGGTGAACCCCAACTCCAAGATCCCGGCGCTGCTGGATCGCAGCGGGCCCAAGCCGATCCGCGTGTTCGAGTCCGGGTCGATCCTGGTGTACCTGGCGGAGAAGTTCGGCGCATTCCTGCCGACCGAGCCGGCGGCCCGGGCGGAATGCCTGTCCTGGCTGTTCTGGCAGATGGGCAGCGGGCCGTATCTGGGCGGCGGTTTCGGCCATTTCTACGCCTACGCCCCGTTCAAGAGCGAATACGCGATCGACCGGTTTGCCATGGAGGTGAAGCGCCAACTCGACGTGCTGGACCGCCGGCTGGGGGAGACGACCTATTTGGGGGGTGACGAATACACCATCGCCGACATGGCGGTCTGGCCCTGGTATGGCGCCCTGGCGATGGGCAACCTGTATGGTGAGTCGGCGAAATTCCTGCAGGTGACCGAGTACAAGAACGTGATGCGTTGGACCGACGCGATCGGCGCCCGCCCGGCGGTGCAGCGCGGCCGCATGGTCAATCGGGTGAATGGCGCGCCGTCCAGCCAATTGCACGAACGGCACGATGCCGGTGATTTCGTGACCAAGACCCAGGACAAGCTCGCCCCCGCCGGCTGAACCCGCTCTGCCCTCGCACGGGGGCAGAGTTTCGCTTGATAAACGGAGGATGCCTCCGTATAGTCATGCAATGGCGGATGGCATCCTGGGGTATGATGCCATGCGGCCTGTGTTGCTCGATGCCGGCGCGCGGAATGTTGCTGCCTGCCTCTTCGTATTATTCGCTCTTTCGGAGCATGTCATGACCTTACCACTCAGCCTCACCGTCAACGGTGTCGAACGCCATTTGGAGTTGGATGACCCTCGCGTCACCCTGCTGGACCTGCTGCGAGAGCGGCTGGACCTGACGGGCACCAAGAAGGGCTGCGACCGGGGCCAATGCGGCGCCTGCACCGTGCTGGTCGATGGCCGCCGGATGAATTCGTGTCTGGCGCTGGCGGTCAGCCACGATGGCGCCAACATCCTCACGATCGAGGGCGTGGCGCATGGCAACACGCTGCACCCTGTGCAGGCGGCCTTCATCGCGCATGACGGGTTTCAATGCGGCTTCTGTACGCCCGGCCAGATTATGAGTGCGATCGGGATGATCGCGGAGGGCCAGGTCGGCAGCGATCCGGAGCGGGTGCGCGAAAGCATGAGCGGCAATCTCTGTCGCTGCGGGGCCTATGCCGGCATTACCGAGGCCGTGCTGGAGGCCCAAAAAGCGCTGGATGCTGCCAACCGAAAGCAAGTGGCATGAACAATTTCGAATATTTGCGGCCCACCACCATTCCGGAGGCGGTCGCCGCCGCGTCCGTTCCGGGAGCCGCTTATCTGGCTGCCGGCACCAACCTGGTCGATCTGATGAAGGGCGGCGTCGTGCGCCCCAGCCGGTTGGTGGATGTCGGCCGGCTGCCGGGCCTGACCGATATCGAGCACCTGCCGGATGGCGGTTTGCGCATCGGCGCATTGATCCGCAACGCGGAATTGGCCCATGACGAGGGCTTTGCCCGGCGCTTCCCATCGGTGGCGGAGGCGCTGTTGTCCGGCGCCTCGGGCCAGTTGCGCAACGCTGCGACAGTGGGCGGCAACCTGCTGCAGCGGACGCGGTGCGCCTATTTCTACGACACCGCCAGCGCCTGCAACAAACGCGACCCCGGCGCGGGCTGCGACGCGGTCGGTGGCGAGACGCGGACGCATGCCGTGCTCGGCTGGAGCCCGAGTTGCATCGCCACCCATCCGTCCGATTTCTGCGTCCCGCTGGTGGCAATGGACGCAGTGGTGGAAGTCGAGGGCAGCAATGGGCGCCGCGACGTGACGCTGGAGGATTTCCATCGCCTGCCCGGCACCTCGCCGGAGCAGGAGAGCGTGCTGGAACCCGGCGAGCTGATCGTGGCGGTGCGCCTGCCGCCATCGGCGGCCGAGTTCGCCAGCCATGCCCGTTACCTGAAGGTTCGTGACCGCACGTCCTATGCGTTTGCCGTCGTGTCGGCGGCAGCGGCCCTGCGCATGGAAGGCGGGCGTATCGCCGAGGCACGGATCGCCCTGGGCGGCGTTGCGCTGAAGCCGTGGCGTGCCCGTGCGGCGGAGGCGGTGCTGGTGGGCGCCTTGCCCGACCCGGCGCTGTTCCGCGGCGCGGCGGGGGTGGCGTTGGTAGATGCCAAACCCTCGGGCGATAACGAGTTCAAGATCGAACTCGCCCGGCGCATCGTCACCCGGGCGCTGATCCTGGCGGCGGCCGGCACGCCGTCGCGGATGCCCGCTTTGCCCGCCTCCCCATTTGCGGCGCCAGATGGAGCAAGCCAGCATGGTTGAGATGACATCGATCCAGGGCCAGACGCATACCCGCCAAGGGTCCAGCATCGGCCAGCCGTTGACCCGGATGGACGGCGTGCTGAAGGTGACGGGGGCGGCGCGCTATGCCGCGGACCATCACCCGGCGGGGATGCTGTACGCCGTCATGGCGGTGAGCAGCATCGCCCGCGGTCGTGTCGCCAGCCTGGATGTTGCGGCGGCGATGGCACACCCGGGCGTGGTGCAGGTGATGACGCCGGGCAACGCGCCCAAGCTGGCGGAGGACCCGGACGCCAAGACCAACCCGTTCATGTTCCGCATGGACCTGCTGCAGAATGACGGGGTGCGCTATCCGAACCAGCCGATTGCAGTGGTGATTGCCGATACGCTGGAATCCGCCACCGAAGGCGCCGCGTTGCTGGCCCCCGCATATGTGACGGAGCCGGCGCGGGTGGGGCTGGACGGGAATGCCAGTTTCGCGCCGCCCGCGGTCGGCGTTGGTAACCCGGCGGAGATGCACCGTGGTGACGTGGATGCCGGGCTCAAAGGCGCGGCGTTGCGGATGGACGCGACCTACGAGACGCCGGCGCAATACCATAACCCGATGGAGCCGCATGCGATCGTGGCGACCTGGGATGGCGACACTCTATCGATCGACACGCCCAGCCAGGGCTTGGCCATGGCGCAGGGCCGGCTTGCCGGTCTGTTCGGGATTGCGCCGGAGGGCATTCACATCCGCAGCCCGTTCCTGGGCGGCGGGTTCGGCTGCAAGGGGTTGCTCTCCGGCCCGCAGGTGCTGGGGGTGATGGCCGCCAGGCTGGTCGATCGCCCCGTGAAACTGGTGTTGCGACGGGAGCAGATGTACGGCCCGGTCGGCCATCGGGCGCCGACACGGCAGACGGTGCGGTTGGGTGCGGCCAGCGACGGTGCGCTGACGGCTGTGTCCCACCACGCCAAAACGGCCTCCAGCACGTTCGACGACTTCTTCGAACCGGCTGCCGACACGGCGCATACCGTCTACGCCAGCCCGGCCATCGCCACCTCGCATGAGGCGGTTCGCCTGGACACGGGCACCCCGCTATTCATGCGCGCGCCTGGCGAGGCGACCGGCAGCATCGCGATGGAAAGCGCCATCGACGAGATGGCGCATGCCTGCGGGATGGACCCGTTGGCCTTCCGACTGAAGAACTACTCGGACGTAGAGCCGATCTCCGGCAAGCCATTCTCGTCCAAGGCATTGCGCGAGTGTTATGCCCAGGGTGCGGCGCGGTTCGGCTGGGCCACTCGCCCGTTGGCACCGCGGCAGATGCGGGACGAGGCCGGATTGTTGGTGGGTTGGGGCATGGGCACTGCGACCTTCCCCGCGCTGATGTTCCAGGGCCACGCGCGCGCGGTGCTCCGCAGCGACGGCACTGGGGTGATGGAGACCGGGGCCCACGACATGGGCCAGGGTGCGTGGACCGCGCTGGCGCAAATCGCGGCCGACGGGTTGGGGTTGGAGCAGGACCAGGTGGAGTTCCGCGCCGGGTCATCCGACCTGCCGGATGCGGGGATTGCCGGCGGGTCTGCGCACACGGCGACGGCTGGCATGGCGATCCATGGTGCCGGGGCCGACGTAATCGCCAAGCTGGCCGATCTGGCGATGGACGACCAACGTTCGCCGCTGTTCGGCGCGGGCAATACCGGGGTGATCGCGCGCAGTGGCCGCCTGCACCGCCGCGATGACGAGGGCCGCAGCGAGAGCTATGGCGACATCCTGGCGCGTGCCGGGCTGACGGAGATCGAGGGGCGCGGCGCCAGCGCCTCCGACCCGGCGGCCCAATCCGCCTACGCCATGCATGCCCATGGCGCGGTGTTTGCGGAAGTGAAGGTCGATCCGGAGTTTGGCCAGATCCGGGTGACGCGCCTGGTGGGGGCGTTTGCGGCGGGCAAGATCATCAATCCGCGCATGGTGCAGAGCCAATATTACGGCGGGATGATCTGGGGCGTGTCCTTCGCGTTGCACGAGGAGGCACTGACGGATCGCCGGTCCGGCAGGATCATGAACCAGAACCTGGCGGAGTATCATGTGCCGGTGAACGCCGACATACCCTCCGTCGAGGCGATTTTGGTGGAGGAGCATGATCCGCACGTCAACGCCTTGGGAATCAAGGGTGTGGGCGAGATCGGGATTACCGGCACGGCTGGCGCTATCGCGAACGCCGTCTGGCATGCGACGGGCATCCGGGTGCGGGAGTTTCCGATCACGCTGGACCGTTTGATGGGGTAGCGGGCGCGATTAAGGCCACGGCCATTTGGCGAGGTAACTGCCCTCCGTAGGCCGCCCGGGTCTGTTACCCGAGCGGCCTACGGACGGCGAAATCAGCCTTTCGGCGACTTGTCGGTAAATGCGTTGGTAAAGGTCGCCGCCAGGTCGATCGGGTTGCTGCCGAGGGTCGGGTCGGAGGTCTTGAGGATCTCCAGCACGGTCTTCGGCCCATCCACCGGCAGCACGCCATCCGGGGAGTAGCAGGTCTTCATCTTCGCGATGTTGTCGGCAAACAGCGCGGTATCGGTGCCGACGATCTCCGGCGGCAGGGCAGCGACGATCTCCGCCGGGGTCGACTTGGCGATCCACTGGTTGGCACGCACCACGGCATCGGTGAGCCCCTGGATCACCGCGGGGTGCTTGGTGACGTAGTCGGTGCGGGCGAGCAGGCTGCCCTCGGGATAGGCCCCGCCTACGGCTGCCCGGCTGCTGTCGACGCTGCGCAGATCGACGATGGTGCGCGCGTTGCCGGCCCGTTCCAGGATGGTGACGGTCGGGTCCACGCCCAGCATTGCGTCGACCTTGCCATACTGCACCGCGGCCACGGCGCCCGCGGTGTTGCCGATGCCGACCGGGATGAAATCGTCGCCCTTCAAGCCGGCCTTGACGAATAGATAGCTGAGCGCCTGATGCGTCGATGAGCCGGGTGCTGTCACACCGATCGTCATGCCCTTCAGGTCGGCGACGCCCTTCACGGCGTCATGCCCCTTGCCCACGGCTAGAACATAGCCCGGGCAACGGAGGAAGTTGACGAATGTCTCGACCTTCTGGCCCTTCGCCGCCATCAGGATGCCATTGGAGTAGGCGCCGGCAATCGCATCCACGCTGCCGCCCATCATTGCCTCGACCGCCTTGCTGCCGCTTTGGAAGTTGGCGATGGACACGTCGAGGCCGGCGTCTTTGTAGTAGCCCTTTGCCAAAGCGATATATGGCGAGATGTAGCTGACGGATGCAGACGCCGATGCGATCTGCACCGTCGTCAGACCAGCGGCGCTGGCCGGCAAGGCCGCCAACGCTGCCATTGCCGCCACGAGCATTCCGGTAGTGCGGACCATTCTTGTATCCTCCCCTATTGGTGTGTGCCGGCTGCGGCTAGTGCGCCAGGCGCTCGAGTGCATCCAGAATTGCGTCGCCCATGCCGCTCGTCGACATCGGCTTGGCGCCGGGTTCGACGATATCGGCGGTGCGGGCGCCGCCGGCCAAAGCGTCGCTGACCGCGCGTTCCAGCAGCGTGGCGTCTTCCGGCTGCCCGAGCGTCATGCGCAGTAGCATCGCGACGCTGAGGATCGAACCGATCGGGTTGGCGATGCCCATGCCCGCAATGTCCGGCGCGCTACCATGCACCGGCTCGTAGATCGCCTGGCGCCGCCCCGTCGCATCCACCGGGCCCAGCGAGGCGGACGGCAACATGCCCAGCGAGCCGGCGGCCACTGCGGCGGCGTCGGACAAAATGTCGCCGAAAATATTGTCCGTCAGCATCACGTCGAACTGCGAGGGGCGATACACCACCTGCATTGCGGCGTTGTCGACATGCATGTGCGTCAGTTCGATCTCGGGGAATTCGGCGGCGTGCATGGCGACCACTTCTTCCCGCCACAACACGCCGGTTTCCATCACGTTCGCCTTGTCGACCGAGCACAGCTTGCCACGCCTCGTGCGGGCCAATTCGAAGGCGAAGCGGGCGACCCGGCGAATTTCCGCTGTCGTGTAGCTGGTGGTGTTGAAGCCGCGGCGGCTGCCATCCGGCAGGGTTTCGATGCCGCGGGGCTCGCCGAAATAGATGCCGCTGGACAATTCGCGCACGATGACGAAATCGACGCCTTCCAGCACGCGGGCCTTCAGCGGGGCGGCCTCGTACAGGCCAGGTTGCGTGACGATGGGGCGCACATTGGCGAACAGATCCAGGCTCTTGCGGATCTTCAACAGGGTGTTCTTCTTGCGTGCCTCGATAGGCACCTCCTTCGTTTCCGCGCCGCCGGTGGCGCCGAACAGGATGGCGTCCGCGGCGTCGATGACCTTGCGGCTCTCCGGCGGCAGTACCTCGCCGGTGGCGCGATATGCCTCCAGCCCGTAGGCCGCTTCCGTCAGATCCACCGGCAGGCTGCGCTTGGCGATGAACCAGGACAGCACGCGCCGGGCCTGGGTGGTGACCTCCGGCCCGATGCCCTCACCGCCGATGACGGCGACATTCATTTGGTTGGACCCAGCGCTCATGATGCTTCTCCGATGTGATAGATCCAGGGCCGGGCTGCGGCGTCCCGGGTTTGGAAGGATGTGATCCGGCCGGCCTCGGCCAGAGTGGTGCCGATTTCGTCCAGACCCTTTAGCAGGGCGGTGCGACGCCGGGCTTCGACGGTGAAGGGATAGCGCTGGCCGCTGGGCGCTACGACGACGGTGTCCACCAGGTCGATCGTGACAGCCGCGCCGGTCTGTGCCTCCGCGGCGAGCGCGATGACAGTCGGCTCCGGCAGCACCACCGGCAGCAAGCCGTTCTGGAAGCAGTTGTTGAAAAAGATGTCGCCGAAACTGGGGGCGATAACGCAGCTGACTCCATATTCCTGCAGCGCCCAGACGGCCCCCTCGCGCGACGAGCCGCAGCCGAAGTTTTGCCCCGCCAGCACGATGCTGGCACCGCGAAATGGGGCGCGGTTCAGCACGAAATCCGGGTCTTCCGTGCCATCCGGCCGGTAGCGCAGGGAGCCGAGGCACCATTGGCCCAATTTGCCGCGAATATTGGTGCCGACCTGGCGGTGGATGGCGATGATGGTGTCGGTATCGATGTTGTTGCGCAGCAGCGGGGCCGCCACGCTGGTCAGGATCGTGAAGCTTTGCACAGTCTACCTCCCCAACTGGCGAATATCGGAAATGCGACCCGTCAGCGCGGCTGCCACCGCCGTAGTCGGGCTGGCCAGATGCGTGCGCGCCTGCGGCCCTTGCCTGCCGACGAAGTTGCGGTTGGAGGTGGAGACCGAGCGTTGGCCCGGTGGCACCGTCTCGCCATTGGCGGCGAGGCACATCGAACACCCGGCCTCCCGCCACTGGAACCCGGCGTCGGTGAAGATGCGGTCCAGGCCCTCCCGCTCGGCATCGCGCCGGACGGTTTCCGAGCCGGGCACCACCCAGGCATTCACCCCGGCCGCCACGGTGCGGCCACCAACGGCCCGGGCGGCATCCCGCAGGTCGGACAGGCGGCTATTGGTGCACGAGCCGATGAACACCCAGTCGATCGGGGTGCCAGCGATCGCGGTGCCCGCAGCCAGGCCCATATAATCGAGGGCCGCCTGCATGGCGCTGCGACGGCTCGGGTCGGGCTCGGCCGCCGGATCGGGGATCATGCCGTCCACGCCCAAGACCTGCTCCGGGCTGGTTCCCCAGGTGATTTGCGGCGCCACCGCGGCGGCATCGACCACCACTTCCTGATCGAACACGGCGTCGGGGTCGCTGGGCAAGGTGCGCCAATGGGCCAGGGCGGCGTCCCATAGCGGGCCACTGGGCGCAAAGCGGCGGCCGGCGACGTAGTCGAACGTGGTCTGGTCCGGGGCGACGAAGCCGATCTTGGCCCCGAGCTCGATCGACAGGTTGCACACGGTCAAGCGGCCCTCGACCCCCATGGCGCGAATGGCCTCGCCGGCGTATTCGATCGCGTAGCCGGTGCCGCCAGCGGCGCCGATTTGGCCGATCAAATGCAGGATGAGGTCCTTCGGCAGGACATGCGGGGCGGGCTTGCCATTGAAGGTCACGCGCATGGTCTTTGGCCGGCGCTGCACCAGGCTTTGCGTTGCCAGCACATGGCCCATTTCCGACGTGCCGATGCCGAAAGCCAGCGCGCCGATGCCGCCATGGGTGCAGGTGTGGCTGTCACCACAGGCGATGAGCGCACCGGGTAGGCTCAACCCCAGTTCGGGCCCGATGACGTGGACGATGCCTTGGCCGGGCTGGTTGAGGTCGAAGATTCGGATGCCGGCGTCGGTCGTCTCCCGCCGCAGCGATTCCAGCAGCTCGGTGCCGTTGGCATTCATGCCGACGCGGCCCGGCGCCGACGACACACCGTGATCGGGGGTGGCGAAGGTGAGTTCCGGGTTGTGCACAGGAATGCCGCGCCGCTTCAGTTCCAGCAAGCCGCGGGAGCCGTTGAGGTCGTGCAGCAAGTGACGATCGATGTGCAACAGGCAGACGCCATCGCCGAAATCGTCGATGACGTGCTCGTCCCAAATCTTCGCGAACATGGTTTTCGGGGCCATAGGGTGATCCTCCATGCAGGCCTATTTCGCCGGGGCGTGCTGCACGAACTGGTTCGTGTAGGTGTCCGCGAGGTTGATGTTGGCCGCGCGCAGCGTTGGGTCGGACGTCGCCAGGATGTCCATCACCTGCTTGGCCCCGTCGGCGGGGAATGCGCCATCCGGCGAGAAGCACGTCTTCATGTTGGTGATGCTTCGGGCAAACAGGGCCTTGTCGTCGCCGACGATCTCGGCCGGCAGCGCGGCCGTCACCTCCTCGGGCGTGGCAGACTGAATCCAGCGATCGGCGCGAACGATGCCGTCGGTGAGGCCCTGCACCACGGCCGGGTGGGCGGTGATCCAGGCATCGGTGGCGAGCAGGCTGCCCTCGGTATAGGATCCACCAAAGCCCGCGATGCTCCCCTGTTGCGTGCGCATATCCTCGATCAGCTTGATGTCGCCGGCGTCCTGAAGGATCGAGATAATGGGGTCGACCAGCAGCAGGCCGTCGACCTTGCCATAGCGGACGGCGGCCACGGCGCCTGCGGTATTACCGATGGCGACCGGCGTATAATCGTCCGTCGTCAGCCCGGCCTTCACGAACAGATAGTTCAGCGCCTGCTGCGTGGACGACCCCGGGGAGGTGATGCCGAGCCGCATGCCCTTCAGATCCTTCATCGTGGTGGCGGACTTGCCCTTACCGACCGCGACGACGAAGGCCGGGCAGCGGAGGAAGTTCACGAACGCCTTGATCTTGCGGCCCTTGGCGGCGAGCAGGATGCTGTAGGAATACGAGCCCGAGACGGCGTCGATGCTGCCGCCCATCAGCCCCTCGATCGCCTTGGCGCCGCCCTGGAAATTCGCGACGCTCACATCCAGCCCGGCGTCGCGGAAATAGCCTTTGCTGATGGCGACGTAGGGCGCGATGTAGCTGGCGGACGCTGCTGCCGCACCGATCTGCACGGGGATCAGCTTCGGTGCCGGCTGGCTTGCGGCCGGACGGGCTGCCGCAACGGATGCACACGCAAGCACGGCGCCGACAATATGGCGAAACCTCATGATGACGTCCCCTTCTGTGCGCGCCTTGGGTGGCGCTGTGTTCTTATGGTGCAAAACGGTATCAGACCCCCATCTTCGGTCGCATCGTGGTTCATCACGTTGCCTCTCGATCCGCCTGGCCGTGCGTCGGCCGCCAAACCAGCAATCGCCGCTCGATCCAACTGACGCCCAGGTCGAGCACGAGGGCGCATATCGTCAGGATCACGATCCCAGCGAAGACTGCATCGACGTTGAACGAACCCTCCGCCTGCAGGATTAGGAAGCCGACACCTTTGACCGAGCCGAGATACTCGCCGATGACGGCGCCGACGAAGGCCATGCCGATTGCGTTGTGCAGGCTGGAAAACACCCAGCTGGTGGCGGATGGGAAATACACGTAGCGCAATAGATCCCGGCGGGACGCACCCAGCATGCGGATGTTGTCCAGCACGATCGGGCTGACCTCGCGCACGCCCTGGAAGACGTTGAAGAACACGACGAAGAACACCAGCGTCGTGCCCAGTGCGACCTTCGACCAAATCCCAAGGCCAAACCACAGCGCGAAGATCGGCGCCAGCACGACGCGCGGTGTGGCGTTGGCCGCCTTGATGAACGGGTCGAACAAACGCGCGGCCTTTGGCTTCAGCCCCAGCACCAGGCCGGCGCCGATCCCCAGCACCGTTCCCAGGGCGAAGGCCAGCAGTGTTTCCGACAGGGTGTAGCCGAGGTGAACCAGGATCGTGCCGGAGGTACACCAGTTCCATACGACGACCGCCACGCGCACCGGGTCGCCAAAGAAGAACGGGTCCAGCACACCCAGCCGCACCAGACCCCACCATAGCAGCAACAGCGCGACGAGCAGGACGACACGTTGCGCCGGAATCCAGTCGATGGCGCGGGACGGCTCTACCGGAATGACCGTCGGCGGGACGGCCAGGATCTCATCGCTTGCCTTGAGCATAGCCCTTTAGGACCTCCTCTTTCAGCACGCCCCAGATCGCGGTGTGTAGCCGCAGGAAATCCGGGCTGAGCCGGATGTCGGCAACTTCGCGCGGGCGGGGCAGGTCAATGGTGAATTCGGCGATGGGGTGCGTTCCCGGCCCGGCGGACAGCACCACCACCCGGTCGGAGAGCGAAATTGCCTCCTCCAGGTCGTGGGTGATGAACAGCACGGATTTGCGATCCTGCGACCATAGGTCGAGCAGTTCGGTTTCCATCATCTGCCGGGTCTGGATGTCCAGCGCGCTGAATGGTTCGTCCATGAGAATGATCGGCGGGTTCAAGGCCAAGGCCTGCGCGATGGCCACGCGCTTGCGCATGCCGCCGGACATCTGGTGCGGGAACAGCGCACCGTGAGAATGCAGGCCAACGCGATCCAACCAGTCCTGGGCAATCTCCAGCGCCTCTGCCCGGCTCTTGCCGTGGAAGCGTAGGCCGACCGCGATGTTGTCGATGGCGCGCCCCCACGGCATCAGCGACTCGCCTTGGAACAAATAGGCTGCGTCACGGTTCAGGCCGGCGAAGGACGATCCGAAGGCAGTGATGGTGCCACTGGTCGGGCGCAGCAGGCCGGCGGCCACGTTCAGCAGCGTCGATTTGCCGCACCCCGTCGGCCCGACGACGGACACGAATTCACCGGTGTCGACCGACAGGCTGGCATCGCGCACCGCAGTGTAGAGCCCTGCCCCCGAATTGCTCCGGAACGAGCAGGTCACGCGGTCGAATCGCAGCGCTTCGCCGGGTTGAGCCCTGGGCGTCGCTGGCGTCCGCACATCCACCGCCGATTCTGACATGGATTGTCCCTCCTACCCGACCATTACCGACGAGCATTGATTTTATCGCTCGACAGTAGGCAACGCAGGCGTCGCAACACAAATCGTGGATCGGAATGCCGCGCTCGTCATCCACGCTGCGGCTCGTGGTGTGCTGGCGCTAGCCGGACCGCAGATGATCCACCAGAAGCCGCGCCGCCGGGGTCAGGTCCTCCAGCGTGCGGACGCAGATCACCAGGCGGCGTAGCGCCCATACTTCCTCCAGCCGCATACGGGCGACACGGATGCTGGTCGCATATCGCTCGACCCAACTACCGGGAACGATGCTCACGCCCAGCCCTGCCTCCACCATGGCGCCCACGGCCTCGAACCCGGTGACGCGGATGCGCAGCCGCACGACCTTGCCGATGCGGGCTGCCTCGCGCATCACCAGCGTGTCGATGGCGCTGCCCTGGGTCACGCCCACGAAATCATGCGGCAGCATGTCCGCAAGCTTGATGCTGGTGCGCGATGCCAGCGGATGATCAAGCGGGGTAATAGCGGTCCACTCCTCCGCCCGGTAGGGCAGCGTCACGTATTGAGGGACCAGGTAATCGCCCCCCATGATGGCGAGGTCGGCCTTGTTCTCGTTCAGGGCGCGGATGGCGACCGGGCTCACCTCCTGCTCCAGGTCGATACGGATGTCGGGATGTTTGGCCATGAAGCGCGCGAGGTCGTGCGGGAGGTACAGCGCGGTCGCCCACGAATTGGCGTACATCCGCACATTCCCGGCGGCGCCGTTGGTGAACGAGGTCATCTCGTTCTCCATCTGCGCCAGGTCGCGCAGGATTTCCCTTGCGTGGCGCAGCAGTGCCTGTCCGGCGGCGGTCAGTTCCAGCCCGGTGCTGCGACGGTAGATCAGCGTGTTGTTGACCACCGCCTCCAGGTCGGACAGGCGCTTGCTGACGGCGGAGGCGGCAATGTTCTCCCGCTCCGCCGCCTTGGCGATGCTTTGTTCTTCACAGGTCGCGACGAATAGCCTGAGTGTCAGCAGATCGTGCCGCATTGGCCCTGCCATTCCCGCCGCGCTTGTTGCCCTTGTTGGCCGCTAGAATGCCCCCTGGGGCAAGCGCGAGCAAGGCTCGGCGCCGGGCATCACACCGCGCCCGGCGTGGCCCGCACCCGCAGCAGCTTCTGCATCCGGCGCAGAGGATTGGGCGGCGGCGTATCGGGAAACAGGGACGGCCACGCGCGGGAGCTGACTTCGCCGACATAGAGGTCACCCTGGCTATCCATCGCGATCCCGTGGGGCGAGTAGAATTGCCCCGGCCCCTGCCCCGCCGCCGGGGTAACGCCGATGCGGGACAGCAGAGTGCCGTCATGCGCCATGATGCTGATTCGCGGGCCCAGATTAGGGGTGCGCCGGTTTACGTTCATATACGGCCCCACTTCGCCCACGATGCAGACCGGGCAGGTGCGGCCGAACAGCATAAGCGCGCTGGGGCGGTGCAGATTGTTCAGTTGGGTCTCGTACCGGCCCTTCCGGTCGAACACCTGGATGCGGTGGTTCTCCCGGTCGGCGACATAGATCCAGCCATCATCGTCGCAACAGATATTGTGCGGCAGGTTGAATTGCCCCGGCTCCGTGCCCGGTTGGCCCCACCCGAACAGCGGCCGTCCATCCGGCGCGTAGACGTGGATGCGCGCGTTGCCGTAGCCGTCGGCCACGTAGATATCGCCCTCCGGCGACAGCGCCGTGTGGCAGCAGCGGCAGAAAGGCTGGCCGCTCATTGCCGGGGCCGGTGTGGCGGGCGTGCCGAGTTGCAGAAGTATCTGGCCTTGCATGGTGCATTTACGGACGGTGTGGTCGCCGTCGTCGGTGCAATACAGCGCGTCGTCCGGGCCGATATGCAGGCCATGCGGGTTTTTGAAGACGCCCGTGCCCCAGGCGTCCAGGAACGTGCCGTGCCGGTCCAGGATCACCATCGGGTGGCTGCCGCGGTTGAACAGGAATACGCGGTCGTTCCGGTCCACCGCGATCGCGGCCACGTCGCCCAACTGGATCTCGGCAGGCAGTGCGGTGCCCCAGGCCGGGGCGGGGGTGAAGCGCCAATCGCCCTGGCCCAGTTCCAGTCCCGCCAGGTTGTCTGGTCCGTCCATGGCATTCCCCGCCTGCTTCATCCCCGGGGGCAGCCCCAGGGTTGCGACGACTGTTGACTGGCGAGTGCATGAACGCAAATCTCTTTTCCTCACCATGCCATAACCGAAAGTCATCGCGATGGACGTGCGCGACCTGCGCTATTTCACCGCCTGCGCGGAATTGGGGCAGTTGCGCCTCGCGGCCGACCGCGTCGGCCGCAGCCAGCCCGCGCTCAGCAAATCCATCGCCCGGTTGGAGGCGGAATTGGGCGTCAAGCTGTTCCATCGCGAAGGCCGCGGCGTGCGACTGACGGCAGTGGGCGAGACGCTGCTAACCCACGCCTATCGCTTGTCGAACGGCGTGGCGGAGGCGTTGGGCGAAGTCGCGCAGACCGCACGAGGCGAAACCGGGCACATCCGGCTCGGCAGCAGCCCGACCATGGCGGAGTGGCTGCTGCCAGACCTGTTCGCGCGCCTGCTCGTTGCGGCACCCGAACTGACGTTTGCGGTGACGATCGGGCTTGGCGACGCCCTGCGCAAAGGGCTTCGCGATGGCGCGCTGGACCTGGCTGTCGCACCGCTGACCGGCGCGGATAAGGCGGAATTCGCCGCCTGGCCGATCGTAGAGGACATCTTGGTGGTCGCCGGACGCATCGGCCATCCGCTGTCCGGTCGGCGGATCACGCCGGAGGCATTGACGGCGGCCAAATGGATGCTGCCGGCCGCCGGGCTCGCCTCCACCGCGTGGCTGCGGCGCGCCCTCGTCAGCCGCAATCTGCCGGAGCCGGCGTTGCAGGTGGAGGTGAGCGCCAAGACGCTGCTGCGTGGCGTCGTGGCACGAACCGATTTGCTGACATTCCTGTCGCGGCGGGATTTGCACGGCGACGGCGCCCTATTGGTCGAACTCGACTGCCCCGATTTGCGCCTCAGCCGCCAATTCGGCCTGCTGCGGCGGCCCGGCGGCTATATGTCCCCGGCGGCCGGGCGAATGGCCGCACTTCTGCTGGAGCAAGTGGGCGCGCCGCCCCGGCACGGCCAAGCTGCGATTACTTCCAGTCATCGCTCACGGAAAAGAAGCGACTTGTCTGCATAACCATACGCGTCACGATACCGGAACGGCCAGAGAGCCGCGGCGGGCGCCCGAGCCCGACCGGTGGAGGAGATGATCGCGGATGCCGGCCCAGACCCATGCCCTCGCGACGCCAAAACCTCTGGACGGTGCGCTTTTGGCGCTGCCGAGCCTGTTCGATGTTCGCAGGAACAAACTGCGATGGATCGTGCTCGGCCTGATTTCGTCGATGTTCTTCATCACCTTCCTCGACAAGGCGGTGATCTCGTCGACGGCGCCGCTGATTGCGGCCGAGTTCAAGATCGACAAGACCAGCATGGGAGCCATCTTCAGCGCGTTCGTGATCGCGTCGGCGATCGGGCAAATTCCCGCAGGCTGGCTCACCGATCGCATCGGCCCCCGCCGCACGCTCAGCGGGTGCGTGACGCTGTGGTCGCTGGCGACGTTGCTGACGGGGCTGGCCAGCGGGTTCTTCGCCTTCTGCGCGGTGCGGTTCTTGACCGGATTGTTCGAGAGCGCCGCCTTCCCCGGCGGCACCAGGGCGCTGGTGCCGTGGTTCGGCCGTAGCGAGCGCGGGTTCGTGCAGGGGGCGCCGCATCTGTTTGGCCGGTTTGCCACGGCGATCGTTCCCCTGGCCAGCGTCTCGGTCAGCGCCGCCTGGGGATGGCGCGGCGTGTTCTATGTGTTCGGCGTGCTTGGGCTGGTTTGGACCGTCGGCTTCTGGCGGCTGTATCGCGACTGTCCGGCCGACCATCCGTCGATCACTGTCAGCGAACTCGCCTCCGCCGCCGACGGGGCGCCGAGTGTGGCGGCGGAGCGCAGTGCCACGCCGTGGCGGGCGCTGTTCCAATCGCGCACGAGTTGGGGGCTGATCATCGGGTCGGCCGCCTACACCTACTGCATCTTCTTCTACACGACCTGGCTGCCGACCTATCTGGTGTCGCATCGGGGTATGTCCCTGGGGCAGATGGGCGTGTTCGCCAGCCTGCCGCTGCTCGCCGGCATGGCGGGCGATGTGTGCGGCGGCCTACTATCGGACGCGATTTTCAAGCGCACCGGGCGGCTTGGGCTGGCGCGCAAGGCGGTGGTGGTGCCATCGTTCTTGCTGGCGGCGGCCGCGTTGATCCCGGCTGCCATGGCGGATAACGCTTATGCCTCGGTCGGCTGCCTGGCCGCGTCGCTGTTCTTCATGGAGTTGATGACTGGACCCTGGTGGGCCGTTCCCAGCGACGTTGCCGGCGCCCATGCGGGCACGCTGGCCGGCATCATGAACATGGCGGCCAACGTGGCAGGTGCGATTTCCCCCTTCGTGTTCGGGGTGCTTGCGCAGAACGACCAATGGACCATGCCGTTCGTGATCTCTGCCGTGATCCTGATCGCCGGCGCCGTCGCCTGGATCGTGCTGGTGGACCCGGCGACGCCCATCGTCACCGAGACGGCGGATGCTTAGGCCGGGCTAGCGAACCGGCGCGAGCGCGGCCAGGCCCATTGGGGTCGATGGCCCGTTCGCGAATTGCAGATGCGTCATCAGGAAGGCCGTGGCGCTGGTAATCTCCTGCCGGAGCGCCAGGGCCGCTTCCGCCGCGTCGCCGTGGCGCAGCGCTGCCAAAATCTCCCGATGGTGATGGCGCACGCCGCCATGGCTCAGCAGCGACCAGCGTGCCTCCCAGAACACCGGGCCGCGCCGTAGCCACAGCGACTCGATGAACTGCAGCAGCATCGGTGCCTCGCAGGCCTGGTAAACGATGAACAGAAAGCTGCGATCGGCCTTCAGCACTGCCTCCGGGTCGCTACGCTCGCGGGCTTGGATGTGCTCGGCCAATCGCTGGTCCAGCGCATCCAGCAACGCTGGGGTGAGCTTCGGCGTGGCCATTCGCATCGCCAGTGGCTCGAGTTCGGCGCGGATTGCGCCGAGTTCGGCGAAGGCAGGCTGGGTCAGCCGCGGCACGATTGCGGTGCCGGAGGGCAGGATGTCCAGCGCCTGCTCCACCGCCAACCGCCGCAGCGCCGTGCGCACCGGCATCGCGCTCACCCCCAGCGCCACCGCTACCCGGCGGATCGACAGCCGGTCCCCCGGGGCGAACGCGCCCTCCACCAAGGCGGTGCGCAGCCGGCGATAGGCTTGCTCGTCCAGGGTGCCACCCGGCGGCTCCCCCGCCTCTGCCGGGTCGGTCCGCGCGTCCAGCATTGTGTGATCACACTTTTTATGGTTTCGAGATGGCATCTACGGTCTTATACCGGACGCCAACCCAGGGGCGAAACCGAATGAGTGCCACCGCCACGCTGTCCAATAGCGACATCCTCAGTTCGGTCGCGGAGGCACGGGCGGCCTACGTCGCAGGCCGCCCCAAAAGCCAGGCCCTTCACGACCAAGCCCTGGCTGTCATGCCCGGCGGCAACACGCGGTCCGTGCTGTCCTATGGCCCCTTCCCCACCGCCATGGCGCGGGGGGAGGATTGCCGGCTGTGGGATATCGACGGCCATGCCTATCTGGATTTGTGCGGCGAATACACCGCCGGGCTGTTCGGCCATTCGGAGCCGCGCATCCACGCGGCGATCGCGCAGGCGATGTCGGCCGGGTTGAACCTGGCCGCGGTGGGCGAGGCGGAGGTGCATCTGGCCCGTATCCTGTGCGACCGATTTAAATCGATCGAACTGGTGCGCTTCACCAATAGCGGGACCGAGGCCAATCTGATGGCCATCACCGCCGCCCGCGCCTTTACCGGCCGCGACACGATCCTGGCCTTCCGCGGCGGCTACCATGGCGGCGTGCTCACCTTCCCCCTGGCGGGGACCAGCCAGGTGACCGTCCCCTTCCCCGTCGTGCTGGCCGATTACAACGACACGGATGGCGCGCTGGCGCTGATCCGGGAACACGCCGCCGGGCTGGCTGCAGTGATCATCGAGCCGATGGTCGGTGGGGGTGGTTGCATCCCTGCCCGGCCCGATTTCCTGCAGGCGCTACGCGCGGCCGCATCCGAGGCGGGCGCCCTGCTGATCCTGGACGAAGTGATGACATCCCGCATGAGTGCGGGCGGCCAGCAAGACCGGGTCGGTGTGGTGCCGGACCTGACGACGCTGGGCAAATACGTGGCGGGCGGCATGAGCTTCGGCGGTTTCGGCGGCCGGGCGGATGTCATGGATCTGTTCGCCAGCAAGCTGCCCCACGCTGGCACGTTTAATAACAACGTGCTGTCCATGGCGGCGGGCCGGGTCGCGATGGGCGAGATCTTTACCGCCGACATGGCCGACGCGTTGTTCACGCGTGGCGAGGCATTGCGCCATGCCCTGAACGAGGCCTGTGCCGGGCTGCCGATGCATTTTACCGGCCTTGGGTCGATGACGACGCCGCATTTTCGCAATGGCCCGATCGAGCGGCCGTATGCGGCCACGCCGGAGGAGGACGGGCTGCGGGAGCTGTTCTTCTTCGACATGTTGCAGGCGGGGATCTATCTCGCCCGGCGCGGAATGGTGGCGCTGAGCCTACCGGTCGGTGCAGCGGATCTGGAGCGATTCGTGGCGGCGGTGGGTGAGTTCGTTCAAAGCCGGGGCGCTTTGCTGCGCCAGATTGGGTATTGATGGGAGCGGGGCCGGTAGGGAGTTGCTCAAGGCAAGCGCCCCCTGCCCTGCCCCGAGGCCGCGGTGGACGGCGTGTTATTGATCATGCGTTCGTGCCTTTGAACGATCGTATGAAATGACAGCCAATCGAGTTGTCACATGTATATCAGACGCGTCGAGTTGTGGGCCGCGACAATGATCGTGGCGTCCGATCGTCCGAACGCACGAGCGTCTGGACTATCGCGCTTTCGGATGGATGTCGGCCATGCCAACCTTACTTCTCAGTCGATCATACCGGCCTAAGTATCTCAAGGCACTGGCAATATGCCACTGCTGATATAAAGGGTCTACATCTACGATAGTACGAACGCACGAACGCCTGAAGCACGACATCGACCTCATTCACAAGCCCACGATTGCTCCCGCCCCTGGTCTCCTCAAACGCTTGACCGTCCGTGATTTCATTGGTACGAACGTTCGACCGTCCGTAAGATCGGAGAATGCAGTGTCCGTGTTGACTGTTGCCGGGCAGAAGGGTGGGTCGGGGAAGTCTACCTTGGTCCGCAACCTGGCGGTGCACTTCGCGCTCGACGGATATCGCGTCGGCATCGTCGATGCCGATTTGATCCAGCAGCACTCCAGCGAGTTTTTCGCCGACCGGGCGAAAGAGGCGGGCAGGGACGTCTGGAACCCGCGGGAGGATGTTCCCGGCCTGAGTGTGGCGGTGTGGGACCGCAATTCCGCAACGGTCCCCACAGCAGCCATCGTGCTGGCGCCCCAGACCGATCAGGACTCGATCGGGGAGGTCATCCAGGGGTTGGCCGACGCGTTGGACGTGGTGATCTGCGACTTGCAGGGATCGGCCAGCGTGGCGATGATCCACGCCATCCACTACGCCGACCTCGTTCTGATCCCTGTCCAACCGTCGAATGACGATTTGAAGAGTTGCCATTCGACCGCCCGCCATGTGCTGCAGGCTGGCAAAAGCGCCCGGCGCACGATCCCCTACCGCATCGTCATCAGCCGGGCATCGACAGGGTTCCGGCCAGAGGTCGAAAAGGTCGTGGAGGCCGCACTGGAGAATGCGGGGTTACCACGCCTTAATACTCCTGTGTTCGAGCGCACGGCATTCAAGCGGGCCAGCTTCAGCCGGGTGGCGCCCGTCTTCGACGACCCGGACGGAGGCGCTGCCAAGAATATGGCGGCCGTCTATGCGGAAGTTCGCGATACCCTGGCCACCATCGCATCTGCGGCCAGTGAGGTGGCCTGAGATGGTGACCAAGCTGATCCCGCCACAATTGGGCCGCCTGGATGAGGAGGAAGAGGCTCCCGCGCCGCCGAGGCCGAACCTGCGCAGTACGCCACGCCGGGCGAAGCCAAGGGTCGAATCGGTATTGACGTCGGGGTTCGTGGGAGAGGTCGCAATAGCGCCGCCGCAGGATCCTGGTGACCAGATGGAGGGGCTGACGATCGAGGTGCCCCGGCGACTGAAGCGAGCCTTGCAGGCCGAGGTTGCCCGGCGGAGGGATGATCCAGAGCGACGATCCGTGGCATCGATGAAGTCCGTCATCCTGGAGGCACTGGCCGGGCATGGCTTCGCGGAAGTCATCCGGGACCGTGACATCGAGGTTCAGGCGGGCATTTTCATGAAGCGCCAATCGGCCCAGATGAAACGGCGCTAATAGCCGACGAGTATGTTCGTGCGTTCGGACGCATGAGTTGGCGAGCCATCAGGGGCAGCCGGTGCTTATGATTGGCCGTCAATCTCTGCCACGCAACCGAGCGTGGTGACCCAGGGCAGGCGTCGCTTCACCCAGATTTGCCGCGCCGGATGCCCAAGCGCGTCGCGTTGGCTGAGCGCGCCGACCCGCAGCGTATAGGCTTGCGGGTTGTCGACTGCGGAGGAGTAGACCGGAGACCCGCACGTCGCGCAGAAAGCGTGGACGCGCTTGGCGCCGCTCTCCCCCGTTTTGATGTAGTGGCGCGGTTCGCCTTTCACGATACGAAAGCCCGCTGCAGGCGCCGCGACGTTGGAGCGGAAGGCGGCGCCACTCAGGCGCTGGCAGTCCAGGCAATGGCAAATGGCGATCGTGTCCGGCTCGACCTCCGCTTCGTAGGCGATGGCGCCGCAATGGCACTGGCCGTCGACATGCATGTCCGGTCCACCTTCCCCTTGTCATGGTCAACTCTCCCGCATCGGGCGGCCGGCTGCAATCCGGATGGGCGGGATGGAACGGGCTGGCTGCAAGCGTTACAGGGATGGGTGGGATAGTGGGAGGATCGGCCATGACCGACGATGACACGAGCCTGTTCGGCCAGTTGCGGCGGGGCGCCGGGTCGCTGTGGCGCGACTACGTCGATCACCCGTTCGTGCGAGGTTTGGGCGATGGCTCGTTGCCGCAGTCGGCTTTTCGCCACTACCTGGTTCAGGATTATCTATTCCTGATCCACTTCGTCCGCGCCTATGCGCTTGCCGGGTATAAGAGCACGCGGCTGGAGGATCTGCATGCCGCCGCGTCCGGCATGGCGGCGCTGTTGGCGGAGATGACGCTGCACGTCGCCTATTGCGCGGAGTGGGGCATTGGCGAGCCGGAGATGGAAGCCGAGCCCGAGTGTGTCGAGACGGTCGCGTATACTCGGTTCGTCCTGGACCGGGGAACGGCGGGGGATTTGCTGGACCTGCACGTGGCCCTTGCGCCTTGCATCCTGGGGTATGCCGAAATCGGCAGCGCGCTGCAGGGTCGGGGCGGGGCGGCAAACCCCTATGCGGCCTGGATCGCCTCGTATGCCGGTGCGGAGTACCAGGAGGCCGCGGGCAGCGCGGAGGCGACCCTGGAGCGGATAGGGGCGCGATCGGGCGCCGGGATGCGGTTGGCGGATTTGCAGGCCAGTTTCAACACAGCCGTGCGGCTGGAGACAGCATTCTGGGACATGGGCTGGCGGGCGGGTCTCCCCCCCGCCATGCCTTAATGCCGCTGGGCGGGCACCCAATACTGGCGGACGGGCGGTAACCCGGTCGAGCCAGACGAATGGCGGCGACCATGATCGAGCCACAGGCCTGCACCGCACATGAGCGCAAGGCCGATGAGATTGACGCCGAATTCCGTAGCCATGCTGACCCCGTCGGTGCGGAAGACCAGCCGCCCGAAGAGTGCCAAAAGGCAGCCGAGGCCGAACACCTCCAACGAGTGGCGACCGCACGCATCGACCGGCCGCAACAAGGCCGATTTCGCGACTGAACGAACCCAGGCCGAACTCATCAGCACGTAGAATAGCGCGAGGACATCCACGATGCGGAGCACGTTGAGGTGCGACTTGTCCGGCATCGCCATCGCAAACAGCTGGAAGTTGGGCAGATGCCAGTCGTGCCACGGGGCCGCCTGGAAGAAGCAGAATGCGAGATAGGCGCCGCAGAGCCAGACGAGCCAGCGACGCTGGGGTAAGGCGCCGCCATTCGCCGTCACTTGCACCGATAAAACGGCCCCGATGGCAAACAGAAACTGCCAGGCAAACGGGTTGAAGTACCAGCCATCATCGTCCAGCCAATTTGGCAGGTTTAGACTGTGGTCTAGCCCGGCAGTCGCCCAAATCGCGGCCGACACGCCGAGTGCAAGCCACATGTTGTGCCGAATGCCCCAATAGACGAGCGGAAACACCGCGAGCAGCACCACGTAGAGCGGCAGAATGTCCAGATAGCTCGGCAGCGCGCGTAGCGTTAGACCGTGAGCAAGCCCGGCGACCGGTTTGTCCAGAATGGGCGCCAGGATCTTGGAGGTGAGATGGTAGTGGTTGCTCCAACTCCAAACCACCAGCAGCGTGGTGAGCAGCAACCCAACCTGGAATAGGTAGATCCGCCCGCAGCGCAGCGCGATCCGGCGAAGGCCGCTGATCGCGCCATCCCGCTCGAACGAGCGGCCGTAGGCGAGCATGGCGGAAAAACCTGCCAGCAGCACGAACACCTCGGCGGCGTCGCAGAAGCCGAAATTGTGCAGGGTGAGCCAGTTCAGGCGGTCGTCGGGTATGTGGTCCACGAAAATCATCAGCAGCGATAGGCCGCGCATGACATCGATCCGTGGGTCGCGTTGTGGGCGCACAGGGATGATTGCTGCGTTGGACATACCTGAACTCTCCGACTGTGTTGGTAGACGCACACAGCGCCGCAGAGTTTACGCCGCTCCCATGGGCTTGATGTAACGAAGTGTCAGACCTCGCCGTTATGTCCAGTACGTTCCGAATCAATAACGGTTGTTCTTGGTGCAGGCAGTCCAATTGTAAAGAAAGGTGTCAGGAGGTTTGATGATCTCGACACTGTGAAACCATCATGCGACAGGTGGTAGTGAGAACCATTCTCAATTGGACCGCGCATGAGTAAGTTGGCAGACGCTAATCCGGTTATCGACAGGGCGCCGCGCCTTGCACGGGTGACACGGGCCGCCATGGGGGTGGCCATCGGCACCACCGCAACCGGGTTCGATCGGCACGCAGAGGCGCAAACCGCGCCGGATACGCAACTTGCGCCAGTGACGGCGGTCGGCGCTGTCGCGCACCCCACCGGTGGCTATCAGGTCACGATGCCGACGATCGACAAGCTGACGCAGCCGTTGCTCGATACGCCGCAGTCGATTTCCGTGCAGCCGCGCGCATTGTTGGACGACAAGGGCGTGACCACGCTTCGCGATGCCCTGCGCGATGTGCCCGGCGTGAGCCTGCAGGCGGGTGAGGGCGGGCAGCAGGGCGACAATCTGTCCATCCGTGGCTTCAACGCGCAGAACGATTTCTACCTCGATGGCATGCACGATTTCGGGAGTTATTACCGGGACCCGTTCAACCTCGAATCGGTGGAGGTGCTGAAGGGGCCGTCGTCCATCCTGTTCGGCCGTGGTTCCACTGGCGGCATCATCAACCAAGTGTCCAAGCAGGCGCAGTTGGACCCGGTGACAACGGCGAGCGTGGCGTTCGGCACGGATGGCACCAAGCGGACCACCTTCGACATGGATCGCGCCATCCCGGGGGTCACCGGGGCGGCGATCCACTTGAACGGCATGATCGACGATGGCGGCGTGGCCGGGCAGGATTACACCAAAAACCGCCGGTTCGGACTGGCGCCGGAACTCGCCTTCGGCCTGGGTACGGATACGCGGGTGAAGCTCAGCTATTTCCACCAGCAAAGCTACGACACGCCCAGTTACGGTCTACCCTGGATCAACGGCAAGCCGGCGCCAGTGAATACGTCGAACTTCTACGGCTATTCGCAGAGCGACTATTTCCGCAGCAATGTCGACGTCGGCACAATTCGTGTCGAGCATGATTTCAACGACAATGTCACCGTCACCAACCAGCTCCGCTACGGCAGCTACCAGCGCAGCATTGCCGTTACCGAGCCGCTGATCACCGGTTATACGGCGTCGCAGGACATCGTGCCGGCAACCCTGCCGCTCAGCTCGACCCTGGTTCACCAGCACGTCATCGCGCTGTCTAGCCGGGAGACCACGCTGGATAACGACACCGACGTCAATCTGCATTTCAAGACCGGGCCCGTCTCGCACGACCTCGTCACGGGGATCGAAGTATCGCGGCAAACGTCGGACCCGACGCGGTATGTTGGGACGCAGGCAACCGTGAGCCTGCTGACGCCGACCACGCTCAGTTCCAGCGTCTATCCGCTGACGGTTTCCTCGATCGCGGGCAATACCGCGAATGCCTACGCCGTGTATGCGACCGACACCATCAAGATTGGCGACAAGCTGCAGGTGATTGGTGGTTGGCGGTTCGATCGTTACGACAGCACGTACCATCAGATCGTGGCACCGGTTGCGCATGTGACGCGCGATGACGACATGCCGAGTTGGCGCGCCGCCATCGTCTACAAGCCGGTGCCGAATGCCAGCGTCTACGCGTCCTACGGCACGTCCTTCGATCCGTCGGCAGAGGCGCTGAGCCTGACGGCGAGCACTGCGGCGGTGGCGCCCGAGAAATCGACCAACTACGAAATCGGCGGCAAGTGGGATACCCTGGACAGCAAATTGTCCTTGACCACCGCACTCTACCGCCTCGCGATGACCAATGTGCGGGAAACCAGCCTGGTCGACCCGACGACGTCCATTCTGGCGGGCGATTACCGGGTGTATGGGTTTGAAGTGGGGGTGACCGGCCACATCACGCCGCGACTGCAGATCTTTGCCGGCTACAGCTACAATGACGCCGAGGTCGTTGCGTCGCCGAACATAAACGAACTGGGGCATCAGCCGCCGAATGCGCCGAAGCACACGTTCAGCACGTTCATCGAATACAAAACCCCGTGGTATGGGATCGAAGTCGGCGGCGGCGTCAACCTCGTTTCCAGCCGCACGGCCAGTTCCCTGCCGGTCACGGGCACGACGATCATTGAGCGGGCGCCGGGCTATACGATCGGACAGCTGTTTGCCAAGGCGCCGATCAACGACCACATCACGGCGCAGGTCAACATCACCAACATCAGTGACGAGACCTACTATGATGGGCTGCATCCGGGCCACATCATCACGGGGGCGGCGCGGGCGGCGCTGTTCACCCTGAACTTCAAACTCTAGCGGGATCCGTCGTGCTGGGGAGCGGCCGTGTGCGGTCCGCTCCCGATGAACCGGCCAATTTACGCGTTGTGCGTGCGTGGAGCGCGGCGCATAAATTCGCGCAAATGGTGGGGGAGAGGTCGCCGATGTTGCGACGGATGTTCATGGGTGCGGCAGCGGCATCGGCCGTTGCGGGGTTGGCGCGCGCGCAAGGCCGGCCGTCGACGGAACTGACGTTCGGACGTGCGACCGAGCACTCGGCCATCGACCCACATTTTTCCCAAACCGGCCCGAACAACGCGACCGCGTCGGGCATTTTCGAGCGCCTGGTGGCGTTCACCGCTGCCAACCAACTGCAACCCTCCCTGGCGGTATCGTGGAAAACCCTCGATCCGCTGACTTGGGAGATCAAGCTGCGACCCGGCGTCACCTTCCACGATGGCACGCCCTTCACCGCCAATGACGTCGCCTACTCGCTGGACCGAGTGCGCCATATTAATCGAAGCCCCGCCCCGTTCACGCACGCGGTGAGCAACGTGGCCGCGGCGGAGGTGGTCGATGCACTGACGCTGCATGTCCGTACGCCGGCGCCCACGCCGTTGCTGATGGAGCAGATAGGGCTGATCTTCATCGTGCCTGCCAAGCTGGGTGCCGGGGTGGGGAATGACGAGTTTAACAACGGAAAAGCTGCCATCGGCACCGGGCCATACCGCTTCGAGTCCTGGGTGCCGAACGATCGCGCGACGATGAGCGCCAACGCCAAGTGGTGGGGTGGCAAGCCGGACTGGCAGCGCGTGACCCTGCGCTTCATCCCCAACAACGCCGCCAGGTTGGCGGCCCTGCTGACGGGCGAGGTCGATTTGATCGACAGCGTGCCGCCCACGGACGCGGCCAAGCTGGACCATAACGACCAGGTGAAGGTGTTCAGCCGGGCCACCAACCGCATCATCTACCTGGCGCTCGACACGGCGCGGGACGACACGCCGTTCGTCACTGGGCGGGACGGGCAGGCATTGCCGCATAATCCCCTGAGAGATGTCCGTGTTCGGCAGGCAATGTCGGAGATGATCAACCGCGACGTCATAGCCTCGCGCCTGCTGAGCGGCGCTGCCGTGCCGGCCGGGCAGATCGTGCCACAAGGTGAGGGTGGCTACACTGCTGCATTGGCGCCAAGCCCGCTGGACCTGAAACACGCCAAGGACTTGCTGGAGCAGGCCGGCTACCCTCAGGGATTCCGGGTGACGCTGCATTCGTCCGCCGACCGCTATCCCGGCGATGCCCAAGTGGCGCAGGCCGCGGGGCAGATGTTCGCGCGCGGCGGCCTGCAGGTGGCGGGGGTGGAGGCGCTGCCCTATAACGTGTTCGCGCCCGGGGCGACGGACCGGAAGTATAGTGTTTTCCTATTTGGCTGGAGCAGCAGCACCGGTGATTCATCGGAGGCGCTGCGGTCTATCCTGGCAACGTATGACCCGGTCAATGGGTTGGGCGCGCTGAACCGCACTCGCTACTCCAATGCGAACTTCGATGCGCTGTTGGCGCAGGCCTCCGCCGAATTCGACGAGGCCAAGCGCAACGCGCTGCTGGCCGACGCAACGGCGGTGGCGATGCACGATTATGCCGTGCTGCCGCTGTATTGGCAGAAGGCGATCTGGGCGGCCCGGCCCGGCGTGCGATTCGAGGCGAATGAGAGTGAAGATTCCTCCGTCCTGTTCGCCCACCCGGCGGGCGGCACCTAACAATCCGGTGACGCAGGGGTTGCATCCGTTGACCGTAGCGGCTGCTGTCTGACCGACACGAGGAGATGCCCATGACGCCGACCCTGCATTTGGTGACCATGCGAGACGGCGTGCGGCTCGCCACCGATGTCTACCTGCCGGAAGGGCCGGGCCCGTTTCCGGCGGTGATGGAGCGAACGCCGTACGGCCGCAACGAGACCAGCCGCAGCGAGCTGAGTGCCGCCGACACAACGCCCCTGCGTCGTAGCGCCGTGGCGCAACTGCTGGTCCAACAGGGCTACGCCGCGATCTACCAGGACTGTCGCGGTCGCTATGGCTCGGAAGGTCGGTTCGTCAAATATCTCTCGGATGGGGAAGACGGATTCGATACCTGTGCCTGGCTGGTGGAACAGCCCTGGTGCGATGGACGGATTTGCACGATGGGGCTCAGCTACGCCGCGCACACGCAAGCCGCGCTGGGCTGCCTGGCGCCGCCCGGCCTGGTGGGGCAGGTGATGGACAGCGGCGGGTTCTGCAACAGCTGGACCGGCGGCATCCGCCAGTTTGGCGCGTTCGAGCTGAAGCAGGCGACCTGGGCGTTCAACAATGCCCTAATCTCCCCGGAAGCCAAGGCCGACCCGGTGTTGCACGCAGCGCTCGCGGCGGAGGATCTGCGCGATTGGTTCACCCGCATGCCGTGGAAGCCCGGCCACTCACCGCTGCGGCACCATCCGGATTATGAAGCCTATCTGTTCGAGCAGTGGCAGCACGGGCCGTTCGATGCGTTCTGGCAGCAACTGGGGATCTGGGCGGCGGGGTGGCACGACCGCTACAGCCAGGCGGCCTGCGTGCACATGTCGTCCTGGTTCGACCCGTACCCGCTGACCGCGACGGGGAATTACCGCGGGTTGCGAGACGCCGGGCGGGGGCCGCAGCGATTGATCTTGGGGCCGTGGACGCATGGCGCCCGCAGCGTGACGGTTTTCGGCGACGTTGATTTCGGGCCGGACGCCACGATCGATGCGTGGGCGGGCGATTGGCTGTCCTACCGCCTGCGCTTCTTCGATCAGGTGTTGCGCGGCGCTGCGAGCGAGGAGCCGGCGGTGCGCCTGTTCCTGATGGGTGGCGGCAGTGGGCGGCGAACGGCAGCGGGCAAGCTGGACCATGGCGGCCACTGGATCACCGCGGCGGACTGGCCGGTGCCGGAGGCGCAGCCTACCCCGTTCTACCTGCACGCCGACGGCTCGCTGGCGCCCGGCTTGCCGCAGGCCGACGCGCTGCCGCTGCAGTTCGACTACGATCCGCGCCATCCCGTGCCGACGATCGGCGGCAATCTGACCAGCCTGGAACCGGTCGCGGTCGGCGGTAGTTTCGACCAGGTGGAAGGCCCCGCTTTCTTCGGCTGCACGCCGCCCTATTTGCCACTCGCCTCCCGCGCGGATGTGCTCGTGTTCCAGACTGCGGCGCTGACGGAGCCGACCTGCGTCGTCGGCCCAATCGAGGCCGAGCTGTTCGTGGCGACGAATGGGCCGGACACCGACTTCACTGCCAAGCTGATCGACGTCTATCCCGCCAGCGCCGACTATCCGCAGGGTTACGCCATGATCCTGACGGACGGCATCCTACGCCTGCGCTATGCGGAGGACCCGGCAAACCCCAGGTTGCGCGAACCCGGCGAGTTGGTGCGGGCGCGGGTGACGCTATTCCCAACTGCCAACCTGTTCGCCGCCGGGCACCGCATTCGGTTGGACATTTCGTCCAGCAACTTTCCGAAATTCGACGTCAACCCGAACACCGGTGAGCCGGACGGCAATTCCCGGCGCACGCGGATTGCGACCAACACGGTATTCGCCGATGCCGAACGGGCGAGCCGTGTGATGCTACCGATTTTGCCGAAAGCATCGGTGTCGGACCGAGCGGGGTGAGGTGAGAGACGGTCTTGACTACGGTGTAGGGGGCAACGGTCTTCCTTGTGGGAAGGTCCATACATTCCTACGTGGGAGAGAGTGTTGGCTTTTCGGCAAGATCATTGCGCCAGTCTGCCAGCATAGTGGCCCAGGACTGGTTTGCTGGCGCCAACGCCACGGCCTTGGCCAGCATCTCGATCGCCCTGAGCTTGCCTTGCTCGTGCAGCGCCTGGGCGGTTCGCAGATAGGTGTGGGCGTAGTGCGGCGCGAGGCTGATTGCCTCCGTTCCGACCCGCACGGCCTCGTCGTAATCCTGCGCCAGCATCACGGCATCCAACAGCAGGCGCCAGAGGTCGGCATCTTTCGGCCGTAACTCGACGGCCTTCCTGGCCGCGGAAACCGATTCTGCCGCACGGTTGAGATACCGGTTCGCCGTGCTCAAGGCTCGCCAGGCTGCAGGATGCTGCGGCACCGCTGCCACAACCGCCTCAGCCGCAACAAGTGCGTCTTCGAACCTGCGGACCCGGGTGAGTAAATTGGCGCGGTGGAGCAGCATCACCGGCTCGGCAGGGGCCAGCGCGAGGCTCCGCTCAGCGGCATATAGCGCGACGTTCGGGCGCCGCGGCGATGCGGCTTCGTAGAGGGCATGCCAGTATGTCTTCGATTTGCGACGATCTGCATGCAGCCGGGCCAAGAAGGCTTTTCGGTCGAAGCTGTCGTTGGCAAGGCCCATGATGGTCGTTTGCAGCAGACCGATGTCCTGCAGGACGCGGGCTGGGACATGCCCCCCCATGGGGATGGAAACGAGTTCGGTATTCGGGAATTGCGCGAAGAGATCGGCATGCAGACGGTCGATGGACACCGGGTCGAACAAGATGGACTTCTTGGTCGATTTGTTGATCTGCGATGCCATGTCGTCACGCGAGAACACCAGCTTGTTCGCCTCGGCACGCCAGCGCTTCTCGAACGGCACCTTCGCCGCATCGATCGAAAACTGCGGTGCCACCAGAATAGCGCGCGCCAATTTGAGGCTGCTGGAGTTCGAGATCACTCCATAACCACCCATCGATGAGCCGTATCCAATAATAGTCTTGAAGCTGTGCCGATCGAGAACGGCAACGGCGCGGGTTAGCGCTTCCGGCATCGATTGGGTTTGATACCAATGATTCCATTTCGAGACGAAGAATAGGCCAGAATAGCGGTTTTTTTTGATGAAGTCCTGGCCAAACCCTTTCCGTTTATGGTCCCCGACGCCCGTAAAAGTAACGAAACAGTCGATATTTTCATCACGATCGAAGATGACAAGAATATCCTCATCTTCATAGACGACTTCGCTTGGCATTAGACGGTTTGGTCCAGTGTTAGTAAACCGGATTGCCGCATTGTGACCCGTCGAGTAACGTAGCTACTCGTCAAATGCGGCGGCTGGCTGGCTGCCGCACAGCCGTCGGTTTCGGTCCAGATAACGAGATGGGTTCGCATGTCATTTGTTAACATTGTTACTTCCGATCGCGGCTGGATCCTCGAAAAACTCGCCACCGAAATATCCAGCCGGTTGCCCTACGTACGATTCGGCGATGGCATCGACCCGACCGCGTCCATACAATATTACATGACATTCGCCTGCCGCCGCCGGCGGATTTCGCCGATCGAGGTTGGTTATTTCGCACATCTCGAGGCTGCTGGAGAAGCACACGACAAATTCTTCTCGGTCGCTGCGGACGTCGAATACTGCATTACCCACGCCCAACTCTACGCCTCCATGCTGCAAGACAGCGGGATCAAGGATGTCGTTGCCATCTCTCCCGGGGTTGACCTAGAACACTTCACACCGAAGATCCGAATCGGCGTGGTAGGGCGAACATACCATACCGGTCGGAAGGGTGAGCACCTCGTAGCCCAAGTAATGGACATTCCGGAAATCGAGTGGTCCTTCACCGGGGAGGGCTGGCCTGGCCCGGCGTTGAAACTGCCGGGTGATGCGATGCCGGATTTCTATCGTCAACTCGATTACGTGCTGGTCCCTGCGCTGTATGAGGGCGGACCGATGTGCGTTGTCGAGGCTTTAGCCTGTGGAACCGAGGTGATCGCCCCGGCGATCGGCTGGGTGCCGGAGTTTCCCCATGTCGAGTTCAAGGTGGGCGACGCCGCGGACCTCCGGCGTGTTCTGATGGAGCTGGTCGCCACCAAGCGCGCCCTGCGCCAGACAGTACTGGACCGCACCTGGGAAAACTGGGCTGAGGGACACGACAAGGTGTTCCGCGGTCTTGCCCGCACCCACGGGCTCAAACTCGCCCGCCCCCGCAAGCAGTCTGCCGACGCGTCGGCATTGCCACGGCGGGTCGGGTTGTTCCTGCACGGCACGGAAGCTACGTCGCCAGGTGGCCCGACCGTCCGGGTGCCGCGTCTCGCCCAGGAATTGCGGGACGCCGGGTTAGAGGCCGAAATCGCCCGCCATCCTGGCCGGCGGTTCACCGACTTCGACATCGTGCACGGCGTGAATGTGTGGGACCCGAAAACCGCGCTCGACCTGCTGCGCCGGGCACGCAACGCCGGGCGGGGTGTGGTGTTCTCGCCTATTTTCCTCGACCTCTCGTACCGGCCGCTCTGGGATACCGAGTTGCAGCGGGTGTTTTCCACGAGTGAGACGCCGGAGCATTTGGATGCAGGGTTGGAAGAGTTCTATCATAAATGCGAGGCCGCACGGGGCGCGCAGTTCCTGCCAGAGGCGACGCCGGGCTATTTTGCTGCGGTTCGGGAGATGGTGGCGTTAAGTGACCACGTCATCTTCCTGTCCGAGCGCGAGAAACTGCGGATGGAGCGCATCGGCGCGCATGCCGCGAACGGCACCGTCGTTCATAACCCCGTCGATACCAGCCTTTTCGCCCACGGCGACCCGGCACTGTTCGAGGCGGAATACGGGTTGAAGGATTTCGTGCTGTGCGTTGCACGCCAGGAATCGCGCAAGAACCAGTTGATGCTGATGCGCGCCCTGGCCGACACGGATATTCCGCTGGTCTTGATCGGACACACGGCCTCCCAACGATATCGCGATCTGATCGAGACGTATCGAACACCCAACGTGCACACGATCGAGCGTTTGCCGCCCAACTCGCCGATGCTTGCGGCCGCCTTTGCAGCCGCGCGGGTGGCGGTGTTGCCGAGTTGGGCGGAGGGGGCTCCGCTCGCAGCGCTTGAGGCTGCCGCGTCTGGTGCATCCCTGGTGATCAGCGACGAGTCTGGTGAGAGCGAATACTTCGGTGATTATAGCCGCTATTGCGATCCGGCTTCGGTGCGGTCGATCCGCGCGGCGGTGCTGGAAGCCTATGAGACGAGCCGCTCGCCGGCCGACATTGCGGCGCAGAAGAATTTCATTGCCGAGACCTATAGCTGGACCCGGCACCGGGAGCGAACGATCGAGGTTTATCGCCAGGTTTATGCCGCGCGCGCGCCGGAGCCGGTGAAAGAGGCCCCGGCGACCATCGCCGCCGCTGCCGATGCAAGCATTGCTATCGTGTATGACGTGACAACGGGTGCCAATCATACAGGAAGTTGGACTGGAATAGCGCGGGTCGAAGCTGCCATGGCGGAGGCGCTGCGGAGCAGTTCACGGACAATCTCGATCCAACTCGTCGCGTGGAACAACAAGGCGCGTTGCTTCATCGAAATTCCCTTCGAGGTTTATCAATCTGGTCAAACCAGCGCTTTGGTGGCCTATTACGATGAGGTTCCTCCCAGCGAACTGATCCTGCCCGAGGGGGCGTACTACCTCGTCATCGGCAGTGGCTGGATGCAGAACGCCAACTACACGCAAGGCCTGATCGCTTTCAAGCATCGCTACCGGCTACGATTGACGCCACTGATCCACGACGTGATTCCGGTAAACTTTCCATTCTGGTTTGCGGACAACTACGCCCCGGTCTTTGTGCAAAATCTGACGACGCTCTTGGGCAACTCGGACCAGATGTTGGTGTATTCGCAGAATACCCGAAATGACGTGCTATCGTTCGGTGACCGGACCTACAACCTGTTCATCCCGTCTCCCGGCATGTTCCGTTTGGGAGACGAATTAAGCGATGCCGGGGGCGAGAGCGCCGAGGAGCCGGGTTTTGCAGGGCTGCTCGAAGATAAGCGCTTCATCCTCTGCGTGGGGGCCATCCATCAGCGCAAGAACCACAAACTGCTCTATGACGTGTGGCTCAAACTGCAGGCGCGGATGGGCAAGCGTTGCCCGACTCTGGTGTTGGTCGGTGGTGTCGCGTGGAATGGCCACGAAGTTGCAAATGCGTTGAAGGGTGATCCCCGGATCAAAGATCACGTGCTGCTGCTGAGCGACGTCGACGACGCCGGGTTGGCGTGGCTGTATAGAAGTTGCCTACTATCGGTTTATCCCTCGCTGTATGAGGGATGGGGTCTGCCCGTTTCCGAGAGCCTGCGTTACGGCAAGCTCTGCCTGGCGTCGAATGCTTCATCGGTGCCGGAGATCGCACCGGATTTCGTGGAGTTGTTGGACCCGCTGGATCCCAATCAATGGATCACGAAGATCCAGTTCTACGCCGGCAGCGAACTTGCCTTGAAGGCGCGCGAAGCCAACATCGCGGAAAACTACCGCAGCTTTGGTTGGCGTGACTCGGCGGAGCAGATGATCGACGCGCTGCTCCTGAACGCCACCCAGGCCGTACCGGCTCGTCCGTACACGATCGGGACCATCATCAGCCTTGCCGATCGTATGCAGGCTGCACGCCATCGGCGCGGTGGCTGGTACCTGAGCGAGAGCTGGGGATCGTGGTCGTCCCACCTCACGGCGGGGCTGGAGGTCGAACTGACCCTGCCGATGGAGGAAGAGGCAATCCTGATCATGGAGACGCAGGCGTTGCTGTTCCCCGGTGGCAGCCATGATGTCAATGTCGTCATCAATGGCGTTCCCGTCGGTCGTTGGCAGATCCGTCGGCCGGGCCTGCAGATCCGGCACGCCATCGTTCCGATGAAGGTTCTGGCCGGCGCCAAACGCTTGACGATCGAGTTGCAGAACGCGGCGCTCACCCCGATTGCGCGGGTCTCGAAGACGAACGACCAGCGGTCGATTGGCATCGGCGTTGGACGGTTCGCCCTTGCACCGATCGCCAATGTCGCCGACACGGTCAGCTATCTGGGTGTGACGCACGCCGACCCGCAGCGTGTTTGGCTCGGTGCCGTCTATGACTTCGTGAACGATCCAAAAGCCGGCGCTTTCCTGGAAGGCAAATGGACATTGAGCTCCGCCTGGGGCGTGTTCAATGACAAAACTCGTCCCAGACTGGCACTCATGGTGCCAGAGTCGCCGAACGCGGATCTCAGCGTCGGGTTCTGGCTGCGCCCGGCTGCGACCGAGGCCAATCCGTTGACGTTGATGGCCATCGTCAACACGACCCATTGTGGTAAATGGACATTCACCGACAATCAGGTGCATCGCATCGTCGTCCAGATACCGCGCCAGGTTCGGGCCGCGGCCGAACCCCTGCAGATCGACCTGGTGCCCGGCAATCAACACTCGCCCAATCAGCTTAAGATTGGTTCTGCCGACCAGAAATTCGGCTTCAGCCTCATCAGGATGGTGGTGTCGACGGCGGCCACTCCCGCTGCTCCGATACCCGACTATACGCTCGGCACCCCACTTCTCCTCACCGCCGAGGGCGTCGAGGCCAATCCCGCTGCCGAAGCTGTGCTGAGTGGCCCATGGTACAAGGCCGAGCAGCATGGCGCCTGGTCCTTCGGCGCACTGGCGCAGATGAGATTGCGCCTGTGGGATCGTAGCACCAGCCACCGTATCAATGGGGACCTAATCCTGTCGGCGGAACTCGGCGTGTTTGACCGGGGTGGTGAGCTGCCGCTCATGCAGATCACCGCGAATGGGGTCGGTATCGGCACCGCGGAACTGGGCAAAAGCGAGTTGGGTCAGATCCGGGTCCTGATTCCGCGTAGCGTCATCCAGGAAGACGGTGTCCTCGCACTGGACTTCGGCATCGAAAAGGCGCTCTCACCGTTCCTGGCGGGCAGAAGTAAGGACGAACGTCTGCTCGGCTTGCGATTTCGTAGTCTGTCGATCCGGCAGGCGGTCAGAATCCCCGAAGCGCAGATCATCGCATTCCAGCGCGGCGCGCAGCTCAATTGCGACTTCGACCCGCGCTCCATCGCCACCGGCCGTTGGCATCCGCCAGAGCGCAGCGGCCGGTGGTCCATCGGTGACGAGGGCAAGATCGTCTTCGTTCCGGCCGCTCACCTCGCCGGGAATGTCCGCATGTTCGCTGTTGCGCATGTCATCGGCGCGTCGGAAGAACGACCTGTCGCAATCGATGTGGAGGTGAACGGCCGGGTCATCGACCAGTGGGTGTTTCGCGCCGACCGGGCGGAGTTGATCGAACTTCAGCAATTCGCCGAGGCACTGATCGGCGATGCCGAGGCTGAGCTGTCGCTGCGTCACCTCGACCCGAAATCCCCGCGCGAGCTTGGCCTCCATGACGACCCGAGAGTGCTCGGTGTGATGGTCCGGGGTTTGGTCGTTACCGATAGCCAGGTCACATTAAGCCAGGCTGGAGACATGTTTCGTGCGGCGGGCATACGGTTCGACAGCCTTTTGAAACGCGACACGATTTTGGCGGAGATGCGCAACGACGCGGCCGGATTTGAGGATGAGGAGACCGGGGCCAATGCTGCCACGGCCGTTCCCGCGCCAACCGCCGTCGAAAATCTGAGTCTTGCCGATCCCCCCGTGGCGACCATTGTGGTGCAGGATGCTGGGACTGCGATTTCCCCGTTGGAGGACGTCGCTGTCGAGGACGTGCATTCGACGGTCGTGTCGTTGGCGGACGATCCGACGGCCATAGTCTACGCTCCGGCGGAGCCTTCGGAAGCTGCCGCTGCGCAGGCGGCAGCATCGGCCGATCTAGTTGCTGAAGAACCAATTGCCGACGACGCGCTGCAAACAGATGAAGCTTTGGGCGGCGGTATCGACGAGGCGATAACGGCAGCGGACAATCGGCGCGGCCAGGAGGATGCGGTTCGCCAATCGTCAAACGCGCTTGAAAGCCAGACCTAGACGCTACTCGCGGGCCGGACCGAAGTCGTCGTTGTGAGACTTATTGGAGGATGGATCGAATGCCCCATGTCGATGCGGCTGGCGTGAAGCTGTATTATGAGGAAACCGGACAGGGTTATCCGGTCATCTTCGTACACGAGTTCGGCTCGGATTACCGCGAGTGGGAAACGCAGGTGCGGTATTTTTCCCGGTCGTATCGCTGCATCACCTACAACGCGCGTGGTTACCCGCCGAGCGATGTGCCGGCGGACCCGGCGCAGTATGG
>NZ_LMUY01000155.1:100130-103729 GCF_009765685.1 Acidisphaera sp. L21
CAAGATCCAGCGTGCGCATGTGGTCGGGCTCAGCATGGGCGGCTACGCGACGCTGCAATTCGGGTTGCGCTATCCGCAGATGGCGAGTGCATTGGTTGCAGCGGGTGCAGGTTCGGGCTCGGCGCCTGCGGATCGGGAGGCGTGGCTGCGTAACTCACCCGTCGCCGCGCTCCAGTTCCTCGATCGTGGCATGGACGAATCTGCGCTGGATATGGGCACGCGGCCGACCCGGATTCAGTTGCGGCGCAAGGATCCCCGTGGCTGGGCCGATTTCGTGGATCACCTCAGCGGGCATTCGGCGCTGGGGATGTCGAACACTATGGCGCAGTACCAGACGCGTCGTCCCTCGTTGCACGATTTCCAGGACGCGTTCGCGGGGCTCAAGACGCCGGTCTTGCTTGCGGTTGGCGACGAGGACACGCCGTGCCTGGAAACCAATCTCATGCTGAAGAGGTGCATTCCTGGGGCGGGGCTCTGGATGTGTCCGAATACCGGCCACGCAATCAATCTGGAGGAGCCCGCGGCCTTCAATGACCAGGTGCAGGCCTTCTTCAGCGCTGTCGAACGCCAAACCTGGCCGCACCGGTAGGCGCCGGGCTAAACCGCTGGCTCGCCGAGCGACAGCATCAACCGATTGGCCCAGTTGAAGAAAGCCGAGCCGTGGATGAGGTCGGCGATTTCTAGATCGCCGAGGCCGGCGCGGCGCAGGCGCTCGATATGCGGGGCGCCGAATTGAGGCGGGGTCGCAGTCAGGGCCGCGGCGGCTTCGGTGATCGCGTTCCAGCGTTCGCCCAGGTCGGCGCCAATGCCCTCCGCCAGTAGCCGGTCCACGTCGGCGTCGCGTTTGGAGTAGGTGACGGCGTGCCGGGCATGGACGGAGGCGCAGTAGATGCAGCCATTCAGACGAGACGTGGCGGCCGCGGCCAATTCGCGCTCGGCACGGGGCAGGCCTTCGGCGACGTTGAAGAAGATGTCCTTATCGGTGCGGGTGCGGGCGCCGAGAATGTCGGGATCGTGGGCGAGCAGGCGGAAATAGGCGGATTTCACGCGCGCCGGGTCGACGAGGCCGGCGCGCTGGCGATCGGTGAGATCGGTCTCCGCCACCGGCTCCAGCCAGGGTAGCCAATCCAGCAGCGCACGGGTGAAGGTGACGGGCTCGGTCATGCGAGGCTCCCGGCCAGGGCGCGCAATCCATGGGCGGCGCGGAGTTGGAAGGACAGGAAGGCGACCAGTTGGGAGAGGGTGACAATATCCGGTGTGCTCCATCCCACCGCCTCGAGCGTCCGGATGGCGCCGGGCGTGGCGTCCCGCGGGTGGAAGACCAGCATGTGCGCCTGCTCGAACGCGGCGGCCAGGCGTGCGCCCAACGCGGCGCGGCCCGCGGCGGAGATGGTGTAGGACGGACCGGCGAGATCCTCTCGGGTCAGCGGTCCCGCGGGGAAGGCGCCGTAGGGACCGGTCGTGGCGGCGTGTTTGAATTCTGCGGCGATGGCGGCGTGTAGCGGCTCGTCGGCAAGCATAGCGCCGTACAAGGTTTGGCCTGGCTCGTCCGTTTGCAGACCGGCCACGAAAAGGGCCACCGCAGCCCGCTCCCGTAGGGGCAGCCGTGCCTCGGCGCCGAACAGGGCGTCGAAGCTGGCCTGGGCGTTGTTGCGGGTAACCGGCTTGCGGCGGCGCAAGGCATCCAGGGTGGAGCCCGGTTCGATCCTGGCAAGGGTGTCGATGGCGTCCACGCTCAGGCCGCCTTCGCGACGGCGCGCGGGCCAGCCCAGCCGAGTGCCGGGGCAACCTGCTCGGCCACCAACTCCAACGAGCGGAGGGTGAGCGCATGCGGCGGGTCGATCGAATGCACCTGCACGGCAAGTTCGGTCGCGCGTTGCAGGGTGGTGTCGGCGGCCAGGCTGTCGATCACGTCGTTGGGCGTGCCGACATGGCTGTTCGCGGCGGTGAGCCACTCGGCCAGGGTGCCGCCCGGCGGCAGGCCGAGGCGTGCGCGGTTACGGCGCAACCCAATCTCCGCCAGGCGCAATGCGCTCGCCCGGTCATCGGCCACGAACACCGATCGGGACGCCAAGACCCGTGGTGCGCGACCCGGCGGCAATGCGGCGTAATAGGCATCCAGGATCGGCGCCTGAATTTCCGTGATGGTAGCGGCGGGATTGTCCTTCGGCCGCGGCTGCGTGCGGGACAGCAACAGCCCGTCGCCATCGGCACCGGCGCGGCGGCCGCCCTCCACGGTGAAGGTCGCCTGCCAGACCCGGTCGACCAGGCTGGGGTTGGTTGGGTAGAGGCGGTCACCGCCTTGCAGCTCGCCACCGGTCCAGGCGCGCTTAATCAGTGCCAGGTGGTCGGTCATCAGCGTGGCGCGGTCGGCAGGGTCCCGTCCAAAGGCGGTGAAGGCGGAGTGGTTGCCGCCGGGTCCGACGCCGACCTCCAGCCGCCCGTCCGCCAGCATGTCGAGCACGGCGGTATCCTCCGCGACCCGCAGCGGCAGTTCCAGCGGCAGGGTGATGATGCCGGTGGCGAGGCGGATCCGGGAGGTGCGGGCGGCGGCGTAGGCCAGGAACGCAGTTGGGGCTGGAAGGCCGCCTTCCGCCTCGTGGAAATGGTGCTGCGCCACCCAGGCGGTGTCGTAGCCCAGCCGCTCGGCATGGACGATCTGCTCCAGGCCCAGCTTGTAGCGTTCGGATGCCGGCGCCTCGTCCAGCAGGCGGGTGAAGAAGCCGAGCTTTAGCATGGGCAGGAACCCTCCCTGTCGAGTAGCCGGATCATATCGCCTTCTCCCCGCCAAGATAGGCATCCTGGATGCGGGGGTCACGTGCGAGTTGGCTCGCCGGGCCGGCCAGCGCGATGCGCCCGGTTTGCAAGACATAGGCATAATGGGCGATCTGCAAAGCCAGGCTGGCATTCTGCTCCACCATGAACACGGTCACGCCCTCGTTGTTCACGGTGGCGATGAGATCCAGCACGCGGTCGACGTAGAGGGGGGACAGCCCCATCGTCGGCTCGTCCATGCAGATCAGCCGGGGGCGGCCCATGAGGGCGCGCGCCATGGCGACCATCTGCTGTTCGCCGCCGGATAATGTGCCAGCGCGGTTGGTGAGGCGCTGGCGCACGCGTGGGAACAGCTCGAGCATCTTGTCCAGGTCTCGCAGCACCTCCGCGCGGTCGCTGCGGGCGTAGGCGCCCATCAGTAAGTTTTCCCGCACGGTCATGGCGCCGAACAGCCGCCGCGCCTCCGGCACGCTGCCGATGCCGCGGCGGATCACCTGGGGGGTGGGCAGCCCGGTGATGTCCTGCCCGTCGAACCGCACGAGGCCGGCGCGGGGGCGCAGCAGTCCCAGGATAATCTTCATGGTGGTCGATTTGCCGCTGGCATTGCCGCCCAGCAGGCAGACGATCTGGCCGGGGCGCACCTCCAGCGTCAGCCCGAAATGGACCTGCACCGGGCCGTAATAGGTGTCGATGCCATCCAGCGACAGCAGCGGGGCGGTCATATCGCCGGGGCCCCCAATGCGCGATGGCCCAGATAGGCCCCGATCACCCCCGGCTCGGTGCGGACGGCGGCGGGGGTGCCTTGGGCGATGATCTTGCCGTCG
>NZ_LMUY01000022.1 GCF_009765685.1 Acidisphaera sp. L21
CCTAAGGGTCGCCCCCGACGAGCCGGCGCTGGCGCTGTGCGGCGTCGACAACCTGCAGGCGCGAGAGCTCCTGGAGGGAGCGGGTTTCGCAAACGTGTTCGAGGCGGGCCTCGGCGACGGCGCGTCTGATTTCCGGCTCATCCGCACTCATAGCTTCCCAGCACCGGTTGGGGCTGCCGCGATCTGGGCGAATCGGAGCACTGCAGACGTCGAAGAACGGCAAAGCCTACCTTCCGCCTACCGGGACCTTCGCGACCGAGGAAAGCTCGACCAGTGCGGACTGACCAGGCTAGCCGAGATAGCTGTTGGCGCGCCGTTCGTCGGCATGGTGGCGGCGGCGGTCGTCGTCGCCCAGGTCATCAGGATGACCGTAGACGGAATGAGGCCGACGGTATGCAACCTCGACCTGACCTGTTTGCAGCACCGCAGCGTCGTCATGCGTGAGGGTAATGATGCGATCGTCTTCAAGACGACAAAGGCTTAGGCAACCATCTACGCAGCAATTTCCCGCGGCAGCTGATGAATTGAAGCCGCACCTGGTTGTAGCAGGTCCAGCAGATGGCGATGGTGTGTGAACAGGATCACCTGCGTCGTCTGCCCGAAGGTGGCCAGCAACTGCAGCGCTGCCTTGGCACGCTCGTCGTCGAAGTTGACCAGCAGGTCGTCGGCAATGAACGGCATCGGCTCGGCCGCCTGCGCATCCAGCGCGATGGAGCCGAGGCGGAGAGCCAGGAACAGCTGGTCCGTTGTGCCCTCGCTGAGTGCCCATGCCGGGCAGGTCGATCCATCCGAGCGCACCGCGACGATGAACAGCTCGCCCTTGTCACCCTCGTCTTGCTCCAGCCGGGTATAACGTCCGCCAGTCAGCTCATCGAAGAGCAGACTCGCCTTCGCCAGTAACGGACCTTGCTGGCTGCGGCGGTAGGCCTCGATGCCGCCGCGGAGCAGGGCGTGGGCCAGGCGCAGCCGGATATAGCGCCCACCCGCGTCCTCGATCTCAGCCAGCGAGTCCTGCACGAGCTGAGCTGGGCCCGCCACGTCCTGGCCCTGCTCCATCGTCTGCAACTGCTGGCGGACCTGCACCAGGTCGCCGGCCGCGGCATTGGCCTCCGTGTCCAGCACCGCCATGCGCTCGCCAATCGCGTGCAACCGGCCAGGGATGGCATCGATATCGATCGTGCTTGCTTCCTTCGTCAGTTCCGCCGCCGCCTTGCCGTCCGCCAGCCCGCGCAGCGCTACGTCCCGCTCTCCTCGCCGACGCAGCAAGGCGGAACGCGCCGTCTCCCCCTCGATCACCGTGCGAAGCCCGGAATCGTCCTCGGCGGCGGCGGCACGGCGCAGCACGGTCAGCGTTTCCATGGCATCCGTTTCCGCCTGGACCGAAGCTGCCATTGCGTCCACGCGTTTCGAGCGCGCCTCGCCCAGCCGGGTCCGTTCTGTCCCAGCCTCTGTCGCACTGTGCGACCTTTGGACAAGCTCGCGCAGCAGGGTTTCAGACAACGGCAGATCCAGCCGTGCCGCGAGACCTGCTAACGCGAAATCATGGGCCTCGGCGGCCTCCCGCATCTCCGTCACACGAAGCTCGAACCCACGCCACCGCTCCAGTTCCTTGTCCAGCTCCCCCCAGGTGGTCAGCAGCTCGGTCACGAGGGCAGGGTCGGCGCTGGGCGGAAGGCCTAGCCGATCCGCGACAGGTGTCCATTCCATCATCCAGTCCGATGCGTCGTCCGCGACCACGCCCTGTTCGCGACGAGCCTTTGCCAGGTCTTTCCCGGCCTTCTCGGCCCGCGCAACCGCGGCAAGGCGTTCCGCTCGCTGTGCGTCGAGCTGTTGGAGGCGCTTCGTTCCTTGCCTCAGTAGCCCGGCAAGTCCGTCTCCACTGCCGGGCGGGAGCAGCTGGGACAGGCGTGTACGCAGCGTCGCCTCCTGCTCCGCCAGGCGGCCATGGTCCGCGGCAGCCTTATGCGCGTCCTTAGCGGCCGCCAAGACCAATGCGCGGTCGCGCACCCATTCCCGCATCGGCGCCGGTTCCTGCGGCACAACACTGGCCGAGCGCCATACAGCGTGCCAGGCAACCTCGGCGTCCTGAGCCGCATGGCGTGCCGCATCCAGGTTCGGCAGCAGGGCGTGCCGCTCTTCCGCCAGTTGCCCCGCCTTGATCCGAAGGCGCTCCCACTCCTGGACGCGCGCGAGTTCGCGATGCCGGGCGTCCATCAACCCGTCGGCCTGGCGGAGTAGGCTTTCGACCATATCCGGCAAATCCGGCGGGATGACAGGGCCGCCGGCGTGGAGCCCGCGTCGCAGTTCGGTCCAGGCCGCATCACGGCGGGTCCGAACCTCAAGGATAGCATCCTCCGTGGGTAGGGCTTCCCCGGCTTCGAGGCGGTGCATGCCAGCCTGGCACGTAGCGGCCGCCTCGGCATTGGTCGCCACGGCGTCCTCTGCTGCCTGATGCAGCTCCTGCGCCCGTTCCATAGCCGTCCCGAGCCGCCCAGCCTCCGCGTCAAGGGGGACGGTGGTCGCCTCCAGCTGCTGTCGGGTGCCGGTCCACAAGGCCAGACGGGATGTCAGCCCATCCGCCTCCGCCGCCGTGATGTCCCGTTTCGTGGCAGCCTTCGCCAGTTCCACTGTGACCGGGCCTGCGCCACGTACCTCCTCCACCGCGTCCCGCAGCGTCTCCATGCCGTCCGGCTCCGTCTGGTCCGTCACGGCACCGGCGGCCTCCGCGACTTCCTCCTCCGCCTCCTGCACCGCCTTGGCAGCGGACATCGTCCGCTCTCCGTTGGCGACATGGCGCTTCAGCAAGGCTTCAGCGGTACGGCGCGTGACCAGGTCCGGCACCCGTTCCCGCAACGCGGCACCGCGTTCCGGCAGCCCGAGGCGCCTCGCCTGGTCCTCGACCGCCAGGAGGCTGGCCGACGCCTTGCCCTCGACCCCCAGTAGGTCACGCCGAATGCCGGCGATACGCTCTTCGTCGCGGTCCAGGGCGGTGATCGCCTCGGCTTCCAGCAGGATCGCCGGGTCGGCGTGCAGGGCGCCAAGCTGCTCGTCAATGGCGGCAATTTCCCCCTCCTCCCGGGCACGGTCGCGCCCGGACTGATCGAGGTTCGTTCGCGCAGCCTCGAACTGCGCCGCCGCGTTGGCTGGAAGCCGGATCGCGGGACCTAGCGTTTCGACCTGGTCCGCGATGTCGGCCAGTTCTGCCCGGATTGGGGCAGTGGCCCGGATGCGGGAAAGGCGTGCCTGCTCGGTGCGCAGCTCCTGGCGTTCTGCCTCGATGCGCTTGGCTGCCTGCTCCAGTTCGTCTGCGTGCTTGCACGCAGCCAGGTAGTCCCCGCCGCTCACGCTCCGCTCGGCCACCAGGCGGCGGTTCACCTTGATGGCATCGGCGGCGGTGCTGATGCGGCGCTGGCCCCGCCCATCGCCGAACAGGGTCTTCGCTTCCGTGTCCAACCGCTCGATCGTGGTGCGCAGGCCGTTCAGCCCGGTCTGGGCCGAGAGGATGGCTGCTCCGGCATCGCCCTGCTCGGCCATAATGGCGCGGCCCGCCTTGCGCAGCCGCTCGCCATCCAGCCCGAACACCTCGTGGAAGCGGTCTCGCCCGGTGCCAGCCAGGAAACGCCCCAGCGCCGCTTCCGACACCGCACTGCCAGATCCGTCAAGCAGCTTCTCGCGCCCGGTCTTACGGCGGACGAAGCTCGCCTCGACGCCATCGGCGCCACGCAGGGTGAAGCTCACGCGAGGATCGTCGGGGTGGTTCATACGCCCGCGTCCCCGAGTAGGGAAGCCGAACAGCCCGTCGCCCACGGCTTCCAGTGCCGTGGACTTGCCGGCCTCGTTGGCGCCGAGCACGACATGCAAGCCGTGCGTGTCGGGGAACTCCAAGAGTTCCCCGCTGACATGACCGTAGCGCTCCAGCAGCAGCCGGGTCAGCCTCATCGCTGCGCGCTCCCCAGGGTGTGGCGCAGGATTTCCCACGCGTCATCGACCAGCAGGGCCAGCCCTTCCGCCGTCTGCGGCACCTCCACCTCGCTCCCTGCCGGCAACGTGTTCCGCAGGCGGCCGAAGTCGGCCAACAGGCCGGCAGCAGTGGCAGGATCGGTCAGCGCCGAACGGACCGCCTGCTCGAGTGCCACCATGTCCTCGGCCTGACTAGCCGGCGTCGTTCGAAGCTTCACGGCCTCAACATGGACGTCGGGTCCGATGGCGGTGGCGGCGGCCCGGCACTGCGCGTCGATGTCCGCCGGGTCGGCCAGCAGGGCAGCATGCAGCGGCGTCTGACCCCTCAGGACGATCCGCACGACGACTGGCCGGCCCTCCGCGGCGCGCGCGGCCACGTCGAGCTCGAAGCGGATTATGGTCGTGAGCGCCTCCATGCTGCCATGCCCGCTTGCATCGATGTCAGCAACGGCCCAGCGCAGCACGTCCGTTGGCAGGAAGGTCAGGCTGCGGACGCGGTGATCGTCGTCCACCTCCACTAAGGTCGCGCCGCGTGGGCCGGTTTCCCGCACATGTCGGCCCTGGATGTTGCCGGGGAAGTGGATCCAGGGCGCTTCGTGCAGGGTGGCGCGGGTGTGGATGTGGCCCAGCGCCCAGTAGTCGTAGTTGCGCGCCAGCAGCGTCCCGACCCGGCAGGGTGCGTAGCGCGCGTGCTGGCCCGGATTCTCCATGGAGCTGTGCAGCAGGCCGACATTAAACGCACCCTCGACCCGCTTTGGATAGGATCCAGCCAGCTCTTCCGCTTCCGCCCGGCTTCCGAAGGACTGGCCGTGCACGGCTAGGCCAAGCTCTGGGAAATAGGCCGTATCGGGCCTGCGGGCTGGTAGAATGGTGACATTGGGTGGCGGCTGCAGGGACTTGGTGATCTGCGATGCAGAATCATGGTTGCCGTGGATGACGACGCAAGGGCGGCTCAGGCGCTGCATCTCGCGGGCGAAGAACAGCCCGGTCTCGTAATTCCTCTGCTCCGCGTCGTACAGGTCGCCGGCGATCAGCAGGACGTCGGCTTCGTTGGTGATGGCGGCATCGACCAGGTTGGTAAAGGCATCGCGCGTGCAGGTACGCACCAGCGCCTCCAGTTCGGGCTGGCGCCGGGCCATGCCGGCAAGCGGGCTATCTAGGTGAATGTCGGCAGCGTGGACGATGCGCATGATTGAGACGATAGCGCGGGGGCCGGAAGCGCGAAACGGATAAGGCACAGAATGCAATTGTTCTTGTCTAGAGTGAGTTCGCCGTGGAGATGAGGCACCGGCCCCGCCGAGACAGTGGTCCGGTCTCTCGTGCGCTGGTGTGGTTTGGCGATGTAATGCGGGCGGCGGATGCACGACCCGTCAGAAAGGCTGCCGGGCTGCGCGGCACCATAGGCAGGGCAACGGGGCAAAGCCCCCTCCTCTACCCTGCGCCTCTTAGGCGCCAGCTCCATTTGCCCCCGCGACGAGGACGCAAGGCTGCACGGGTGCCCCCCCTGCACCAATGCAATTGTGCACGCGTGCACGATACCCATAAGGGGTTGGATATGTGGGTAAGTGGAGTATTGTCCTGCGCTTGTGCACGTGTGCGTGTGTGCACGTGTGAACGAATGCACAGCTGCGCCGGGTTTTGTGCACAATGGAACATTGGCACCTGTGACCGGTTGCCCAGGTGCACATTGACCCGCAGCTCCAATTTAGTGCATGTTTGCACGCGTGCCATTGTGCACGACTGCGCGGGGCGACGAATGGCCGATAGTGATACGAAGGTGGTGGCAATAACGATCAACAAGGGTGGTGTGGGCAAAACCCAGATCACCCGCAGCGTTGGCGTGGCCGCTGCCGGCGCAGGGCTTGCCGTTGTCATTCTCGACATGGACACCCAGCAGAACTCGACGAGCTGGCGCAAACGGCGACCCAAAGAGATGGTTTTGCCACTCGTGCAGTTCACGACCGAGAACGACCTGCCCGAGACTATATGCCGGCTTAAAGTCGGAGGATGCGACCTCGTGCTGATCGATACCCCGCCCGGGCGCAATACCGAGGCACCAGCTGCCGTAGAAGCTGCCGACCTCGTGCTTATTCCCTGCACATCGGAAACGGAGTGTCTTGAGGGCTTACCGCGCACCGCCCGGCTTTGCCGCACACTTGGCAAGCGTGGGATTGTCGTCCCGAATTTCGTGCACCCGTCAGGGAAGGCCGAAGATGCGCAAATTCGAGGCGTAGCTGAGGGGAATAAGCTTGAACTGTCGCCGATGAGCTTGCACGAATTTCAGGTGCATCGCGATGGCAGCTTTCATGGCAAGACGGCCCAGGAGCTGGAGCCAAACGGTAAGGCATCTAAAGAAATCAATGCATTGTGGGAGTGGCTCAGTAACGAGTTGCACCTGGGCACCAGTGCACGTGTGCACAAAAGGGCGTAACCCATGGCCAAAAAAGCGACTGCCGCAGAGTTACTCGCCGCCCTTCAGGGGCCAGGCGCCGAGGACGACGACACGCCGCCAGTCCGCATGGCACCGCAGTTGAAGGGTGTGCCAGCAGCACCCGCAGCTGAAGCAGACGCCCAGGAAGAGAGCAGGGAGGAAAGCCGTGGCGCTAACTCACGCGCAGCCCACGCCGCTCCGAAGCCCGTCAAAGCGCCGAAGCGCGGTAAGTCAAAGCCGCCGCGTTCGGAGCTCAAGCATATCGGCGGTTACCTGGATGACGAGACGGTCGAGAAGGTGGCGCTCCTGCGCATCCGCCTGAAGCTCGAAAATTCCGACCTGCTGAAGCTCGCGATAGATGATCTCTACCGCAAGCACACTGCCAAGCGGGCCTTTGGGGACGCCTAAATGGCCTGAATAGCCAGTAATCGGCCCCAATTCCGAGTCGACTGTGCCGGTAACCGCGCTACGGACGCGATTCGGAGCCAGTACGATATATCCGCATACGAAATTGTCAAAGGAAACCAAGCGTTTTCAACGGTGAGACGAACAGAGCTCAGATGAGCTAGTAGACAAGACTGCCTTTCGATCCGACAATCGGTCTCTAGAGAACTGATTCGGGTTCGTTGATGCAGAAAGACACCGCCTCGCTCGATAAAAACACGCTCTACCGGCAGCGCTTGCGCGAGGCTGGAGCGAAGGAAGTGCTGTTTCAGCTTCCCGACGAGACATTGGCATTCATCGACGAGCTCAAGGAACGCCAGGGCCTGCGGAGCCGCAGCCTTGCGCTATTGCAACTGATCGAACGCGGGAGAGAAGCGACCCAGTAGGTCACCAAAAATGCGAAAGCCCACCTTGCCGGGTGGGCCTTTGCGAAATTCGTGACGGGCCCTACGGCGACCGCTGAGGAAAATCAACAGTCCCAGCCTAGCCAAGAGACGCCTCATTTGCAAGTGAAAATTGCCGTTTTCACTTAAGGGTGAAGCTTGCCCGTCGCGATCCAACCGAGAGGAGGATTGTGATGGATTATCAAAGCGCCCCAGAGGCGCATCGCCCAAGCTCGGCCGGGGTTTCGACCCGTGTGCCGAGTGGACTACGCCGTATGACCCTGGCCATGCTGGCAACAGCGAAGCTCGCCGAGGACTTTACCGGGCCGCCAGTAGGGCAGGGGACAACGCGCCCCGGTCAGGTGCTGGCTGCCTTCAAAGAGGCAGCGCCTCATCTCGGGTTCAGCCCACGCATCGTTCATGCGGTCGACTGGCTGTTCAAGTTCACGCAAGCGCAGGACTGGCTCGATGGCAGCCGTCCCATCGTATGGCCGTCCGCTGCCATGCAGCGTGAATGCCTTTCCATTGGCTTGACCCAGGTCAAGGCGATCAACCGCGCCATGGTCGAGCTCGGCCTCGTCACCATGAAAGACAGTCCGAATGGCAGACGTTGCGGAACCCGCGACAAACAGGGGCGCATCGTCGAGGCCTACGGGTTCGACCTGTCGCCGCTGTTCTCGCGCATGGCGGAGTTTAAGGCCGTCGCGGAGGAGGGCAGGGCGCTCCGCGAACGGATGAGGCGTTTACGCCGCCGGGCCACGATTGCGCGCAAAGGCCTGTCCCAGATCATCGAGACCATTGCCGAACAGGCGCTGCTCGATACCACATGGCGCACGCTTGAGAGCGACAGCCGGGCACTCGTGCGCTCGCTCAAAGGCGTCGAGCGCGAAGAGGAGCTGGCCTGCGGTGTCGCCAGTCTGGAGCGGCGGCAGCTGGAAGCCCGCGAAAGGCTGGAAAAGCAGCTCGCCATCGTCGTTCCCGCTACTGGCTCCATCATCCCGGAAGCAGTGGATAATGACCCCGAGGGGGCGGAAAACCGACCCCTCTATACGAACTACAAAACAAACCTAAATCCTATTCAGGATACTGTAATGGCTTCCAAGAGAAGTAAGTCGACCGGGGCAGCCCAGGTTCCCCCTGTTCCAACGCCGTTATGGCCGAGAGAAAGCCAGAAAGCGCAGGGAGGGTCACCCGAGCGGACCGACCACGGCACCGTGCTGCGGATAGGCCCCGAGGAGTTGGTCCGGCTGGCGCCGCGATTGAAGCCCTACCTGCGGTCATCTTCGCCAGCGTGGCCCGAAATGGTGGAGGCGGCCGATTGGCTCCGTCATGACCTTGGCGTGTCCCAATCGCTCTGGGGTGACGCGTGTTTCGTGCTGGGGCGCGAACAGGCCGCCATTGCCCTTGGCATCGTTTCGGCCAAACCGGCGGAGTATTTTACATCGTCGCCGGCAGGTTACTTCTACGGCATGGTTACCCGCGCCAAAACGGGGAAGCTCAATCTGGCCCGTACGATCTGGGGTTTGCGCGAAAATCCGAACTGGGATGGAACGTCCGGACGCCGAAAGGTGGGTGGGATAGAATTTGAGCGGAGTTTCAACACGTGACCAGCCTGTGGCGACTGCATATCCGGCCCGGAGGTGGAAATGGCAACGTGGCAGCGTCCGTTGCGCTCTGTCTTGACCGCTCGATCATCGGCATGGGATGGCCTGTACCAGATGAGACGGTAACGCAGTCCGACGATCTCGAATGGTATAAAGAGGCTGCGAGCCGCCAATATGGCTCGGATATGTCGTGGCACTCCGTGTGGACGTTCGCGGAGCGGCCGGAAATTGGCGATCTCGTGTGGTTCCGGGACACGGAAGGGCGCTTCTTCCTTGCCGAGATTCTGGAGCCGTGGCGCTACGCTTACGAAGACAAAGCTGCGATCGGCGCCGACATCGTGAACTTCCGAAAGGTGCGAATCATCGAGGTCGGCGTCGCCGATGCGGTGCCCGGCAAGGTCATCGCCTGTTTCCGGCCGTCGAAGACGTTCCAGCCCATTCGTTCACCAGGGATGCTGGCCTTCTCGTCCAAACTGGCAGGCCTGCCCAGTGCCGACACCGTTTTCGATGTCTACGAGTTCATGAGCGATGCCGACCTCGAAAACGTAGTGTTCGTCTACCTTCAGGTCATCGGATGGTATGTCCTGCCTGGTACGCGAACCGTCACCACAGCACACTATGAATTTGTGCTCGTTCACCGGGAAAAGGGAGAGCGGGCAATCGTGCAGGTGAAATCGGGAGGGACCTGGATTGATGCGTCGAGTTATGCTGGACAGGAGACAGCATTTCTTTTTGCAGCATCGGGTAATTATGGCCACGTCATACCGTCGAACGTGGTTCTTATTACCCGAAAACAGCTCAGTGACTTCATGCGCGGTATGCCGCATTTATTGCCACGTGCCGTGCTAACCTGGATCAGCGTTGCCGGGCAGCCGGTCGACTGACAGGGTCCCGGAGCTCCGCGCGAAAAACCATGCCTTTTAGATGAGCGATCAGGTCGGGGCCGGCATAGCGGGTGCGGGATAGGGCTTCACCATGATGGCACCGGCGTGCTGCTTGGCCTGCCAGAGGTCATAGGCAAGCTGAACGCCGAGCCAGGTCTCCGCATTGCTCCAGCCAGCCTTTTCGAGCCGGATCGCCATCTCGGCCGTTAGACCGTTATGACCGTTGAGCAGCTCCGACAGTGTCTGGCGAGATACGCCCAGCCACTCGGCAGCGGCGGTGACTGTAAGGCCAAGCGGTTCGAGGCAGTCTTCCCGAACGATTTCGCCGGGGTGTGGCGGGTTGCGCATCTCCATGAACTTTTCCTTCCTCAATGATAATCGACCAGGTCAACATTCGTGGCGTTCTCGCCATCGAATTCAAAAACAATGCGCCAGTTTCCGGACACCATCGCCGACCACTGGCCGCTTCGGTCGCCCTTGAGCGGGTGCAGGCGATATCCGGGCATGTTCAGCGCGCTCGCGTCTTTGCCGCGATCCAGAAGGATCAGCATGCGACGCAGTTTGGATGCCAGCTGCGGATTGACGCCGCTCGTGTCTTCACTGCCGAAAAGCCGTTCGAGGCCTTTATGTCGAAATCGCAGGATCATCAGAAACTGTAAACCGTCAACCGACGGTTGTCAATCGAATCTGATACGAACGCAGGCAGGCGCGGACGATGGCACGGGGACACCATCGGCACGGCTATTCTGACGTGAAGCGAGCAGAATGCACCTTGATGGAGTCGGCAGACGATTTGTCCAAAACTGCACGCTAAGGGGGCCAGTTGGCATAACGTCCAAATTCCGACACCAGGCTAAGGCCACCCTGACCGCGAACTCGTCACCAGTGGTGTCTCGTGGTACGGAGAATTCTCTTTTGCCGAGCCTGGCACTTGCGTGCACCGAGACTTCGAGCCGTTAGGTAGGTGGCAAATACCCGCGGTCGGATACGGCGGTGATACGGTTCGCGTTTGGCGTGGAAAGAAGCAGGTCGGCCATGCATGCCGACAGTCATTCCATTCATGCCTTTGCCGCTGTCTTCAACGATTCCAACCCACGAACTGTCTCCGCCATCAGCTTGACGACAGCGGGCTGATCGATTGCATCGACACCCATAATGAAGATGCTTGGTTTGTAGGCACACAACTGGCGTAGGCTCGACGCTCCGCCGAACAGCTTCGGCTTCATCGCCGCGATGCCTACGTCAAGCGCCTGCTCAAGCTGCTGATCGGAAGAAAGCCCCTGCATCAGCCCCTGTATCACCTGGCGCTTGAGGGCAACCAGTTCCGGCGCTCCCGCCAACTGGCTGAAATCGCCGACAACATAGCGCTGCCCCTGGGCCAGCAATTCCTGCCGAACGGCGGCTAATCGCGCTTCATCGTCGGGGTATCGGCCCTGACCGCTGAGCTTGGCGATGATCTGGCCCATCACGTCGCCAGAAAGTTTTTCCTGCAAAAGATCGCGGAGAACATACCCGAAAAAAGCACGCGGCACCTGACGCGCGTACGGATGCGAGTACATTCCCTCGGGGCTCTCGCATATGTCGTCCGCAAAGGTGTTGCCTCTCGCAAACAGCCAGTCAGAATAATCGCCGTTCATCTCCTGAAGGAGAACCGCGAGCCGTCCGACACGCGCCTTGAGGCCCGCATCACCGCTGAACATCTCCCGGGGGTACCCGAATGTCGCGGCGAAACCGAAGTTCGCCCGGTGCGACGGCGGAGTTTGTTCGATCCGCTCCTTGATGATCTTGAGGTCTTCGTCCGTCAGCAGGCCAACACCGGCAGTTTGGGCCAGCACCTTGCGCACCTCAGCTAGAATCTCTGCCGTCGATTGGCCAAGGAGAGTGTTGTCCGTCACGAGCCGCTGACGGAAAAATAGGGAGGAGACCTGCGGCTGGACGTGCAGCCAGGTGTCCAACTCATGAGGCCTGATAAGGCTGTATTCCAGGGTTGGCAGGACCGAAATAACGTGCGCCTTGGCCTCCTCCGCCTGGGCCGGGGTAGCCGCGAGAGACTTATACGTTTCGAGTACCTCATCCACTGCGGCGGCGATCAAGCCGACCTTTTCCGGCAGAAGATCTTTTGGCCGATCGAAGAAATCGATGACGGTCCCCGCCGGCTCCCTTGCGACTACCAGCACATACCGTATCCCGGGTGTAATCTTCGGTAGGCTCGGGTTAATGCCTGGATAGAGAACAAGCTTCGCCAGTTCGCGGAAGACGGCCGGCAGCGCCATCGCCTGTTCAAGGCGCTTGCATTGCACGACGCTAATAACCTCTTCCTGACGAAGCAGGACTACGTCACGACCGGCATCGGCGCCGCGGATCATCAGACTCGCTCGCTCCCAGTCCTTGGTCTGACCGGGAGGTGCCGACACCTGTAACAGGCCGCAGGCGAGCCGTTCGAAGTCGTCGGCCGACAGCAGCAGGTACGGGAAAGGCTCTGTTCCCGCCGTCACCTGTGAAACAGGTGCCACCTTTTGAAATTCGGCGTCGGTCTCCGCCTGCGTGAGTATCGTCATCAGTCCCCCAAATTTACGCTTGCCGGGGCGAGATCGCCATGTGCCGCTGTACCAATGTTCGCACGGCCGCCCGTGTCCACCTACCGCCGCGTGGGGTCAGGATACCGCGCGCCGTCAGCGTCGCGGCGGTCTGGCCGTAACTGCCTTTGGGTGAGTCCGAGGCTTGCCATGCCTCCAACGCGATCGGTCCGACCTGACGGGCGTAGTCGTCCGCTGAACGGGTTCGGGCGGCTCTGCCCAGGGCGGACGCAACCTTCGGGCCGCCACGGTTGCCACCCAGCTTCTGGCCCCTGGCCTTGGCCGCGGCGAGCGCCGCCTTGGTGCGGGCCGAAATCATCTCCCGTTCCTCCTGGGCAATCACGGCCATCAAGCGGACGGTAAGGCGGTTGGCGTTCGGCATATCGGATGCCACGAACTCGACGCCGGCCTTTTCTAGCCCCAGCAAAAAATGCGCGTCGCGTGAGAGGCAATCGAGTTTGGCGATAACCAGCACTCCGCCGGTGAGGCGGCAGGCATCGAGCGCGCGGGCGAGCTGCGGCCGGTCGGCGTTCTTGCCTGACTCAACTTCCGTGAACGCCTCTGCCAGCTCGTCGGCGCGACCGGCCAGAAACACCCGCACGGCCTCGCGCTGCGCGTCCAGGCCAAGCCCACTTCGGCCCTGCTGGGCGGTGGACACTCTATAATAGGCGACGAAGCGGGCGATTTTCGGGGCCGGGGCCATGCTGTATGATTCTAGTCAACGGTCGTTGACAAAAGCCATACGTTTCAATGCCGTCCCGGCAGGTGACTTAGCGTGCAGTTTTGGACAAATCGTCCGACGACCCCTTGATGGATATGCAATAAGCCGGGGTTCATTCGGCAGCATTGGTCAAGTGCAGCGGGTTGGCGTCGAAGCGGCCGGCATAGGCCGGGTCCGTCAGGTAGCTGACACGGTGCAGCAGGTAAGGCGGCTCGCCAGACACCAGCACGATTGGCCGGGTCGGGCCGAGGCGCATGACCTCATCGGGTGTCAGCAGCGAACGGCCCTGCAGATGCTCCCCGGTGCTGCTGGACGAGTTACCCGGCTTCATCCAGGGTCCGCTCGATTGGGAGACGTTCTGCGTCTCGTAGCGGATGGTTTGCTGGCCGAGGGCGCCCGATAGATAGCGCGCGGTGTCGAAGTCTGCCGTGCCGAAAAACTGCTGCGAGGTGTTGGCCAAGAAGCTTTGCCAACGAGGATAGACGGCCTTAAGCTGGGAAAGGTCCTGCACGAACAGCCAGAGCTGCGCCCCATAGCCCCGCAGCAGCGTCACGCTGTCCGCCAGGCGGTCCATGCGCCCGAGCTGGCCGAACTCATCGAGGAAGAACGCCACCCGGTGTACGGGCCTCCCAGAGGCTGCTGTGATGCCGTCCAGCGCCAGACCGATGAACCCGCGCACAAACCCGAGGCATGTCCGGAGGCGATCAGGCGGGATGGCGAGATAGACCGTCATCGGCTGCCGCTTGAGATCGGCCAGGTTGAAATCCGACTGCGCCAAGGCGGCGCAGAGGCGCGGATCGTCCAACCAGGCGGTATGGCGCACGACCGTGGATAGCACCGAGCCGCGTTCCCGTTCCGGCCGGTTGAGGTGCGTAGCAGCGGCGCGGGCGGGAATGCGCTGGCCGGCTTCGGGATCGGCTCGCATGTCAGCCAGGGTATCGGCTAGCTCGTCCTCAGAGGCAGTGACGATGCGGCGCAACTCCGCCATCGTGCGCCGTTCGGCGGGCAGGGTGGCGACATAGACCAGCAGGCCGCGCAGCAGCTCGCGGGCGGTATCGGTCCAGTGCGAATCCCCGTCGCTGCCCTCGACGGCCACCAGCATGTCGGCCAAGCCGGCGGCGCGGCTCACCACATCGGGAGAGTCGGGATCCAATGTGTCCAGCCAGTTCAGCGCGTGCCCGGCGGTTCCGGTAATACCGAATGGATCGATCAGGACGACCTGGTGCCCCAGCTCGCGGCGGGCGCGGGCGGTGACAGCGTAATTCTCGCCCTTGAAATCCAGCACGAAGGCCGAGCCGGGATAGTCCAGCAGGTTCGGGATGACCCCGCCCAAGCCCTTGCCGGCGCCGGTCGGGGCGCAGGTGAGAATGTGTCCATCCTGCCGAAAGCGAGCATCGCTCTTGCGCGGCGCGCCCGGCATGTAGCCCAGCACGAAGGCATCGACGGGGGCGGCGGGGGCAAGATGGCGCGCGCCGCTCGCCGCCGTCCCGAAATGTGCGGAGCCGTGCGTCGTCAGCGTGACATTGGGATACCCTGACCCGAACCAACGCCGCAGAAAGCCGGGCACCAGGTGCTGGCCGTAGCCGAGGAACAGCAGGACGCCGACGATCCACAGCGGCACAGCGATCCATTCGGAGCGTGGCAAGCCGGTCTCGGCATGGACGAACGCCAGCGCCACCCAGGTGAGCGGCAGGCCGACGATGAACTTGAGCCGCATGGCAACCCTCGTCGCCGGATTGCCGCCGGGCGTCGCGTAGCGGGCGCTCATCACGGCCAGCACGATCCCGACACCGAGTAGGAAAGCCGCGTTGAACGGGAGGCGGGCGAGGTCGCGGTTTGCGGGAGCCGCGTAGGCGGGCAGGCTGCCGGCGAGGAGGACCCATGCCGCCAGCACCCGGCGCAGCCAGGTCACGCCGCCGCCGTGTCCAGTGCGGCAGGGGCGGGCAGGGGCGCGGAGACCTGACGGGCACTGCCGCCGTGCTCCTTGGCGAGCTGTTCGGCATCCTCGACGCGCGCTAGCCCCTCCCAGTGCTGCAGCACCTTGTTGAACCGGAACCCGGCCGTGCGCAGGGTCGCGGTTGCCTCCTTGGCGAGCGCGGCCGAGAAGGTCAGCACGATCGGCTTCTTGCCTTCATCGCGGGCGCGAGCTTCACGGGCGAAGGTCCGGCCGCCGAGGGCTGTCCATTGCTCGACCTGTTTCTTATCGTCAGCCCCATCGCGCAGCGACAGTAGCGCGCCATAAAGGGCGTTGGTGTCCAAATCGAGGAGGCCGGTTTTCTCGACTAGGCCGCCCGCCTCGATCAGGCGGCGGGTGCGGGCTTTCCGACCGGCGTCTTTGAGTTTGGCTTCCTGTTCGGCAAGCCGGGCTTTCTGTTGTTCATGCGCGCGAAGGCGCTCAGCAAGCGAACGGGCCACGCGGTTCACTCCCTACCCTAAGACGCGCAAAATTCTATCGTCGTTTGAGGTTAGGGCAACCCAAAACGACAGACTTTCCGCAGGCGCATCGCTTCGCGACGCCCATCCTTGCTATGCCTTGGGCGTCACACCGCAATCTTCCAGAAATCCAACGTGGCTCGCACCTCGTCCCGTGGATAATGAGAGCCGGCGTTGGCGAGATCACTTTTGATCCGAGCAAGCCGTACGACTGCTGATTTCCGGATGCCATCTTCCAGCGGCATAACGCCTGGTACCAGGAAGGCACCAAGCGATCGCGGCCATGAAGCCGGATAAGCATCCCAGCCGTTCCATTTGCTTACGGTGGCAACGGCCTCGGTCATGCTCTCGTGTTCGCAGGCCCAACCGTACAGATTATGAGCGCAGACACGGAGCATGGCTTTTACCTCCGGCATGGTGTCGGTAAATGCCTTCAGGGGGGTGGGTAGCAGAACCATATTTGCAACGCAGGAGTAGAAGCGTCGATCTTGGACGACGGCGTTTGCCTCCTGATAAAGTGCGTCGTCTATCCCCCATATGTGGCAACAAGACCAATTTGGGCGATCGTCAGACCGCAAGCCGAGAGCATGAGTTAAGGCTTTGTTGGCGTAGAGATTTCCTTCGCGTTTGTGCTCCGTGTAGCCTGTCTGCCGGTTCTTGTTCATCTGCGGCTCTGACCAGTTCGATTTATAGAAATATGCCCGCCGGGCGTATTCCGGATACCAGAGCGGCAGCAGTCGGAAAGTGGCTGGATCAACCCATCGAGCAGTTCGCTCAATGAGCCGCATGACCTCGTCCAGTTTTAGCTCGACGCGGAGTGCATCCAGGCCGTCAGGGATCATTCGATTAGCCATGTAGCTTCCGTATGTCCTGTTGGGTGCCTTACGTAACCCCCGCAACGCGTTCTGCACCAGTGAGCCGTTAGGCGAGCGAAACCGCGCAGACGCAATATGCATTCAAGAGAATGCGGCTTGCGAGGGCGCCCAGGCTGATTCAAGATGCCTCCATGGCGATTCAGTTTGCCCGCGCCCGTTATATCTCCCGCTCCTCCGGCGGCAGCGCTGTGCGGTCGGCCGCCTACAACGCCCGCGAGGCGATCGAAGCTGAGCGGACAGGCGAGGTGTTCTACTTCCGGCACCGCGATAGGCCCGAGCATCACGAGGTGCTTTTGCCCGAGGGCGTGCCGGAGCAGTTTGCCCGGGCTGGCGAGCTGTGGAACGCAGCGGAAGCCGCCGAGCGCCGTAAGGACGCCCAGGTTGCCCGTGAGATCGTGCTGGCGTTGCCGGCCGACCGGGAGGTCACGACCGAGGACCGGGTTGCCATGGCCCGCGCCTTCGCCCAGGAGCATTTTGTCTCGAAGGGATTGGCGGTTCAGCTCGACGTTCATGCGCCCCACGGGGCCGAAGCGGAAAGCGAGCGGGCGAACTGGCACGCGCATCTTCTGATCACCACGCGCCGGATCGACCGGGATGGTTTGAACGCCAAGAAAGCACGCGACCTTGAGCCCGCGGTGCGCCAGGCGGGGGAGCGCCCCCGTGTGGCAGATGGTGCCGTATGGGGCGAGTTGTGGCGCGACCACCAGGACCAGTATTTTCGCGAGCATGGGATAGAGGCGCGCGTCGATCGTCCGGCGACGCTCAGCCAGGGGCACATCGGCCCGGTTCGGATGCGGCGCACCGGGTCGGAGATCGTCGAACGTGCCGAGACCATCCGCCAGGCAAATGAAGAGGCCGCACGCGATCCGGAAAAGGTGCTGGCGGCGCTGACACGGAACAACGCGACCTTCACCGAGCGCGATCTTGACCGGTTCCTCACTAAGCAGCTCGGGAGAGAAGGGCGGGAGGGAAGAGAAGAGATTGCGGCGATTCGCGCCGCCGTCTTGAAAAGCCCCAACTTGATGCCGCTATACGACCGCGAGACAGGCACTGTGTCGGACCGGTACACCACGCGGGAGGTGCGGGAACAGGAGCGGGCCGCGATGGCGGCAGCAGGTGGATTGTACCGCCAAAAAGCTGGCGCGGTGTCTGCGCGCAGCGCCAAGGCCGCAATGGCGGCGCGGACACTCCGGCCCGATCAGGCCGAGGCATTCGAGCACGCGATCGGCGCCGGACACCTGAAGCTGATCGAGGGTCGGGCCGGCACCGGCAAAAGCTACACGCTGGCGGCAATCCGCGACGCGTACGAGCGCGACGGCAAGCACGTGGTGGGCTTGGCCCCGACGAATGCCGTGGCGCAGGACTTGGCGCAGGACGGGTTTCGCGAGGCGCGCACTGTCCACGCGGCGCTGTTTGCGATCAAGAACGGGCGGGCCGATTGGGATAGGCACACCGTTGTGGTGGTGGACGAGGCGGCGATGCTCGACACGCGGGTGACGGGCGAGTTGTTGGATGTCGCGCGCCAAGCTGGGGCAAAAGTGATCCTCGCTGGCGACGACCGCCAGCTCGCCAGCATCGAGCGTGGCGGGCTGTTTGCGGAGATGCGGCAGCGCCACGGTTCGGCCGAAATCACCGAGGTGACCCGGCAGCGGGTGGATTGGCAACGCCAGGCGGCACGCGACCTGGCCGAGGGCCGATTTGCCGAAGCCGTGGGTGCGTTCGACAGGGCCGGGGCGATCACCTGGACGGATAAGCAGGACGAGGCCCGCAGCGCGCTTGTGGCAGCCTGGAAGCGCGATGCCGACGAACAGCCAGGACAAAGCCGGTTCGTGTTCGCCTACACCAACCGGGACGTGGACGCCTTGAATGCCGAACTGCGCCAGGTGCGCCGCGACCGGGGCGAGCTGGTTGGACAGGACGTGCAACTCGACACCAAGCATGGGCGTGCCGCCTTCGCCGTGGGCGATCGGGTGCAGTTCACCGACACTGACAAGAAGCTGCGCATCTACAACGGCAACGTGGGCACCATCACCCGGCTGGACCCGAGCACGGGCGAGATCACCGCGAGGCTAGACGCTGCCGGTAAGGACGGGCGGGAGGTGCGATGGTCCGCCGCCGACTTCGAGGGCTTCCGGCACGGCTACGCCGGGACGATCTACAAAGGCCAGGGCAAGACTCTGGACCGGACATATCTCTACCACACCGAGCATTGGCGCTCGGCGGCGAGCTACGTCGCGCTGACCCGGCAGCGGGAAAGCGCGGAAGTGTTTGTCGCGCGGGAGACAGCGCGGGATGCCGGCCAACTCGCCCAGCAAATGGGGCGCGGCGAAGTACGCGCAGCCTCCATCGCATGGCAAACGCGCGACGAGCTGACCCAAGAGCAGAAGCGTGAGGCTGAGCGCGAGGAGCGGGGCCAGAAGCTGCGGGACGTGCTGACCGATAGCGCGCGGCAGGGCGGCACGCTTGACCAGGTGCGCGGGCTGCTGTCGCCGGCCGGGCGCGAGTTCCTGGACGCGCTGCATGGCAAGGTAGATCGCGAGTTCCAGGGCACCGATGCCGAGCGCGACAAGCTGAAGCTGCACGGCGCGCGCAGGCTGGCCGAAAAGGAGGTCCGCGGAGGTCCGGTCGATCCCGCCTATGTCCGCCGTCAAACTGCGGCGTGGGAAGCTCGGGCGCAGGAGAAGGAGCGTGGGGCCGAGCAGGCACGGGAAGCGGCGCATACGCCGGCACCCTTGCTGCCGGCGTGGCGCGACCCGATCGGGCAGGGCCGGGACAGCCTTGGACGCGGCACGTCTCCTGAGGAACTGGCGCAGGTTGCCAGCCAGGCTCCAGGTGCCGTGCGTGAGGTGGAGGCACAGAAGTCCTACCTGCAGGGCGCCTACCGTGACCCCGACCAGGCTGGCGATGCGCTGGACAAGCTGATCGAGCGGTCCGGCCGTGACCTTCGCGTCGCCGCACGGACCTTGCGGGAGGACGGGCCGGAGGTGCTGGGCACCTTGCGCGGCCGGGAAGGGTGGCTCGCCAGCAGTACCGCCCAGAACGACCGGACGCGCGCCAGGTCCGCCGCCGCCGCGATCGGCGGCAGCTTGGACCGGGAGGCGGCGGCACGGGACGCCGCCGTGCGCCACCACACGGGCGAGGTGGAGCAGCAGCGGGCGCGGGATGCCATCGAGGTGCCGGGACTGTCGAAGGAGGCGCTGGACACGCTCAAGGCCGTGCAGATGGCCAGGCTGACGGCGGAGATACCGCGCGAGGGCGACCGCTATGACGCTCGGCAACGGCGGAAGGAAGAGCTGGTATCCGCTGCATGGCGCGAAGGCCGGGCCGATCCGCGGGTGGCCCACGAGCTGGACGGGTTCATGGCCGCAGCCAGCCAACGGCTTGGTGAGGAGGGGATGCGCAATGCGTCCCGCGCCGCCACCAGCGGCAGGAGGATGACCGTGCCCGGGGTCGGCCGCGAGCATCAGGCTGGGCTGGACGAGCTGGCACGCAGCTTCACTCAGGCGCGAGAGGGGATGAGCCTCAGCAAGGATTGGGGGCGCCGCGTTGAGCGCGAGGCGAAGGAGACCGAGAAGTGGCAGGCGCGGCAGGAGGAGCGGGAACGCCGAGGGCTCGCGCGGGAACTGGAGCCGGACCGCGAGCGGCATAGGCAGGAGCGGGGGCTAGGATCGGGGCGGTAAGACATTCGCCATTACGATCCATCAATGCCTATAATGCTATCATTGATGACAAGGCAGGGCTCGTGGCGAGCATTACCATTCGCAACCTTGATGACACGTTGAAATCGCGTCTTCGCATCCAAGCCGCCGTGCATGGCCGCTCGATGGAAGACGAGGCCCGTGATATTCTTCGGTCGGCGCTTAACCGCGAACCAACCCGCAAGGGCAGTTTGGCAGCTTCCATCCGCGCCAGGTTTGCCCCTTTAGGTGGCGTCGAGCTGCCAGTTGTGGCCCGCGAGCCGATGCGCAAGCCGCCGACATTCGATTCGTGATCCTTCTCGATACTAACATTCTATCTGAGCTGATGCGCGCGGACCCCAATCCACATGTCGAGCAATGGCTCGGCGGCCAGCCCGACGCCAGCATCTTCATCTCTGCCATCACGGAAGCCGAGCTGCGGTATGGGGCGGCGCTGCTGCCGAGCGGCAAGCGACGATTGGCATTGACAGCAGAAATCGAGGCCATGCTGAAGGACGACTTTAGTGGGCGCATTCTGCCCTTCGACAGCTTGGCCGCCCAAGCTTTCGCCACCATCGCTGCCGGCCGCCGCCAGGCTGGTAAGCCGATCTCGCAGGCAGATGCGCAGATTGCGTCGATTGCCCGCTCACGGGGGGCATCGCTGGCCACACGCAAGGTGGACGAGTTCGCCGGTTGTGAAGTTGAGATCATCAATCCATGGGAGCTGGGATAATCGCTTTTCCCCGCTTACCGACTTAGGGGCTGTCATTGCTTACAGAACGTCATAAGGCAATCGCTACCAAAATTTGGGAAGTCGCGAATCGTCTGCGTGGACCATACCGGCCGCCGCAATATCGGCTCGTCATGCTCCCGATGGTGGTGCTGCGTCGGCTTGACTGCGTGTTGGAACCAACGAAGGCTGCGGTCCTCGCGGAGCATAAGCGGCTCCTGGCCGCCCGCACGCCCGAAAGCGCTATTCCGCGCATGCTCACAAAAGTCGTGGACGCCAACCGAAAGCAGCCGCTCTATAACGTCAGCGCCTACACTTTCCAAAAACTGCTTGGTGACAGCGACAACATCGCACCAAATCTTGCCGATTACATCAAAGGTTTTTCTGATACCGCACGGCATATTTTCGAAAAGTTCAAATTCAGCGACCAGATTGAGAAGCTCGACTCAAGCAACCGCCTGTTCGCGGCCGTTCAGGCCATGGCAGGGTTCGACTTCCATCCTAACGAGATCAGCAACCTCGAAATGGGCTACCTCTTCGAACATCTGGTGATGCGCTTTAACGAGCAGGCAAACGAGGAGGCTGGCGACCACTTCACCCCGCGCGAGGTGATTCGCCTCATGACACACCTCGTGTACACGGGCGAGGAAGACGTCTACAAACCCGGCGTCTACCGTGAGATATACGATCCGGCCTGCGGCACCGGCGGCATGCTTTCCGTCTCCGAGGAGACTATTCGCGCCGGCAATACTTCCGCCAATCTCGGCCTGTATGGCCAGGAATACAATGACGAGGCGTGGGCGATCTGCTGCTCGGACATGCTAATCAAAGACGAGGAGACAGATCATATCGTTCTTGGCGACACGCTGGGCGACGGCAAGACCAAGGATGGCTTCGAGGGTAGGCAGTTTCATTACATGCTTGCCAACCCGCCGTTCGGCGTCGAATGGAAGGATCAGCAAAAGATTGTCGAGAAGGAGGCAAACACGTCCGGTTTCTCCGGCCGCTTCGGCGCTGGGCTGCCCGCGATTAACGATGGGTCACTATTGTTCCTGCAGCACATGATCTCGAAGATGAAGGATTCGCCGGCGAAGGGCGGCGAAGGGTCCAAGATCGCGATCGTTTTCAACGGCTCGCCCCTGTTTAGCGGTGACGCTGGTTCCGGACCGTCCAACATCAGACGCTGGATCATTGAGAACGACTGGCTCGATGCCATTGTCTCGCTACCGGACCAGCTCTTCTACAACACTGGCATTGTCACGTACGTCTGGCTTGTCACCAACCGCAAGGCGCCCGAGCGTGCCGGTCGGGTGCAGCTCATCGACGGCACGCGCTTTTTTCAGAAAATGAAAAAGAGCCTAAACAACAAGCGCAACGAGCTGACCGAGGCGCACATCGACCGCCTGACCGCGATTTACAGCAACTTCCGTGACGGCGAGCGCGAGACAGTGCCGATCGAGGGCGAGGACGAGGAGCGGGTGGTGAGCCGAGTTTTCGAGAACCGGGAGTTCGGATTTCTCAAGGTCACCGTCGAGCGTCCGCTGCGCCTAAACTTTGAGGCGACGCCGGAGCGCATTGCGCGGCTGGACGAGCAATCAACGTTCGCCGGATTGGCCGGATCGAAGAAGCGCAAGGATGCCAAAGCGGTGGCGGCCGAAGAAGCGGCGGGCCGTGCGATGCAGGATGCGATCCGAGCGATGCTTCGCAAGCTTGCCGGCAAGGGTCGCTATATGGATCGCGAACGCTTTGAGGTGGACCTTGACGCCGCCGCTAGGCGCGTCCGTATGCCGCTACCAACACCGATCAAAAAGGCGATCTTCGCCGCGCTCGGCGAGCGCGACCCCATGGCGGAGATTTGCTGTGACGGCAAGGGCCGCCCCGAGTCGGACAGCGAGTTGCGCGATGTGGAGAATATTCCGCTGCCGCCCCGCACAGCGCTTCCGCTGCCGATGGCGTTCGGGCCGGATCAGCCCAACGACGCGCTGGTGACGGCGATGCGTCCCGTGATTGACGCCTACATCACCGCGGAGGTGCTTCCGCATGTGCCCGATGCCTGGGTGAATCACGCTAAGACCAAGGTGGGCTACGAAATTCCGATCAACCGACACTTCTACGTTTACAAGCCGCCGCGCCTGCTGGCCGCGATTGAGGCGGACATCGCCGAGCTGGAGGGCGAGATAGCCGGGCTGCTTAGAGGTTTGGTGGTGTGAGCTACTTCCAGCACAGCAGCGAATTACCTCAATGGGTCGCCAATCCGCCTACCCACTGGCGGACCGACTGGCTCAAATGGCACGTGCAACTCTCCACCGAGCGGCCCACGGAGCAAGAAGCCGAGACTTTGCCTTACATCGCTAATGAGGACATTACCTCATGGACGGGCAAACTCTTAAACCCAACCCCTAAGCCCTCTGACGCCGAAAGTCGCAAATTCCAACCGGATGATGTGCTGTTCAACAAACTACGCCCATACTTGGCGAAGGTTTATCATGCTTCATTCTCTGGTGTCAGCTCAGGAGAACTGCTTTGCCTTCGTGGAGCTGATCACGTCGTACCGCGCTACCTATTCTATGTGGTTAGTTCCAGAGCATTTGTCGACGCGGTGAATGCAGAAACCTTTGGCTCAAAAATGCCAAGAGCTGATTGGGAAGTAGTAGGGCATCAACCCCTACCTTTACCACCTCTCGTAACACAGAAGCGCATCGTAACTTTTCTAGATGATAAGACAGCGCAGATCGACGCGTTGACCGGAAAAAAACAGGCGCTGCTGGAGCGACTGGCTGAGAAGCGGCAGTCGATCATCACACAGGCTGTAACTAAGGGCCTTAACTCCGCCGCTCGGATGAAGGACAGTGGCATCGACTGGCTTGGCTCGATACCGGGCCATTGGGAGGTCGTTCCATTTGGCCGATCCATATTGCGCATCGAACAGGGCTGGTCCCCTCAATGCGAAGAACGCCAGAAAGACGATTCCGAATGGGGAGTGCTTCGGTCGGGTTGCGTCAACGAAGGTGTCTTTCGGTCCCACGACCACAAAGCGCTTCCATATGGCATTGAGCCAAAAATTCAACTAGAGGTTCACAAAGGCGATTTGCTGATGTGCCGCGCAAGCGGATCACTTCATTTGATCGGTTCGGTAGCGCTGGTTCCTGATTGCCCTCCCAAGCTGATGTTTTCGGATAAGACATACCGGATCGTTCTCGATATTACGAACACTAGTGCCCGGTTTACCGAGCTAGCCCTGGCGGCAAAGTACATGAGAGAGCAAATTGTTCTCTCGGTCAGCGGCGCTGTCGGCCTCGCCAATAATATTCCCCAGAGTGTTGTCAAGGAATATCAATTTGCCAGGCCGCCCGTGGATGAGCAACGCTTCATCGTCGACACAATCGTAAATGTTCTGAAAGCTTCTGATGATGCCGCCCGAATAGTGCGACAAAGCATTGACCGGCTGACCGAATACCGCTCCGCCCTCATTACTGCCGCGGTGACCGGGCAGATCAGTGGGTTAAAATGAGCCTCAGCGCTGCAAGCTACTTCGATCACCTTCGGGCCTACCTTTCGGACGCCTATGTGGTAGACGATGGAGCGTCTGGCTCCATTACGCTTACTGAGAAGTATTTTCGGGAGGGCGAGACAAAGAAGTCGACACGAAAAGTGATGCTCCCCTTTCAGGGGCGGGCATTCGCTATTAAACTCGACGGACGGATGGAGCCTCTATTCCACTTTCTTGACGACAACGGCAAGCAGTGGTCGAAGCGCTGCGACTTCATTGTCTTCCAATGCAATCGGCGATGCATCAATGCCCATTTGTTCGAGTTCAAAACGCGCAGCCTCGAAGCTCAGTCCATAATTGACCAGCTTAAGTCTGGGGTGAATTGGTGTGCAAGTGTGCGCAAGATTATCAACCAATACACTGGCGACGACCGCGAAATGCGGGTCCGCAAATTTGTGATAACTGAAAACGACAGGCCAGCCGCGTATCTCGATGCGGCGGGAAAGTATCTGGCGCGCGACCCATCGATCCGGCATTATCACTATGATGATTTGAGCGGTTTAACGCTCGATACGTTGGACAACACCTCGATTAGGACGGTGTGAAGCATGGCAGGTCACACCGAAACCGATTTTGAACGCGCCATTGAGCATGGCCTCATCACGCTTGATCGCTACCAAAGGCGTGAGTCGTCTGACTTCGACAGCACGGTTGCGCTGTTCCCCGATGATGTCGTCGGTTTCCTTCGCGAAAGTCAACCCACGCGTTGGGGGCAACTCGAGACGATGCTGAAGGACAGCACCGTCGGCACTGTCATCGACTGCCTAGCCAAGGAGTTGGCGAGCAAAGGCGCGTTGGGCGTACTGCGTCACGGCTTCAAGTGCTACGGTAAGGAACTGCGCCTTGCCTACTTCCAGCCAAACTCGGGCATGAACCCGGACAGCGCCGCGCGCTACGCCGCCAACCGGTTGACCATCACGCGCCAGCTCTCCTTTGCCTCGACCGTGCTCAAACGCCCGGACGGGACGCCGCGCACCTGCGTCATCGACGTGGTGCTGAGCGTGAATGGCCTGCCCATTGTCACGGCGGAGCTAAAGAACCCGCTAACAGGTCAGCGCGCGGAGCATGCCTGCAAGCAGTATATTCAGGACCGGGACGGGCGGGACCCGCTGTTCCGCTTCAAGGAGCGCGCGCTGGTCCACTTCGCCGCTGATCCGGATGAAGTATGGATGACGACGGAGCTGAAGGGCGCCGACACTAGCTTCCTTCCGTTCAATCGCGGCCACGCGTTTGGCGCTGGCAACCCACCAGTCGAGGACAACTGGAAGACGCACTATCTCTGGGACGAGGTACTGTGCGCCGACAGCCTGCTCGACATTCTGCAGCGCTTCATGCACCTCGACAGCAGCGAGCGCATGGTGAACACGCCTACGGGCAAACGCCGCGTACGCCGCGAGGCGATGATCTTCCCGCGCTATCATCAGCTCGATTCGGTGCGAAAGCTTGTCGCGCACGCTCGGGCACATGGCGCGGGGCGCAATTACCTGATCCAGCATTCAGCTGGCTCGGGCAAATCAAACAGCATCGCATGGCTTGCGCACCGATTGGCGAGTCTGCACGACACCGCTGATGCCAAGGTGTTCCACTCGGTGGTGATAATCACGGATCGGCGTGTGCTGGACGACCAATTGCAGAACACCGTCTACCAGTTCGAACACAAGACTGGCGTTGTAGAAAAGATTGACGAGAACACACAGCAGCTAGCCAAGGCGCTGGCCGGCGGCACGCCAATCGTCATCTCGACCATTCAGAAATTTCCATTCATCAGCCAAGCTATCCGTACACTGGAGAAGAAAGGGGAGGGCATAGCCCTGAGCACCGCTGGTAGGCGTTTTGCCGTGATCGTGGATGAGGCGCATAGCTCGCAGTCAGGCGAGACAGTCACGGCGCTCAAGGGCATCCTGAACAAAGATGCCATCGCTGATGCCATTGCGGCCCAGCTTGGTGAAGACGAGGACGGCGATCTTTCCATGGAGACGCGAGCCTCCATTTTAAAGGAGGCGCTGCAACGCCCGCGCCAGCCTAATCTCAGCTTCTTCGCGTTTACGGCTACGCCCAAGTTCAAGACTAAGGCGGTGTTCGACGAGCCGGGATCTTCAGGTGCCGCGCCGTTCCACGAGTACACGATGCGGCAGGCCATCGAGGAAGGTTTCATCTTCGACGTGCTGCAGAATTACACCACCTACAAGCGCTTCTTCGGGCTGGTGAAGCAGATCGTCGACGATCCCGACGTGCCTAAGAAGGCGGCGGCGAAAGCGCTGACGCAGTTCTTCGAGTTGCACCCTGTCAATATTGAGCAAGTTGTGCAGGTCATTGTCGAGCATTTCCGGTTGAAGGTGATGCACGAACTCGGCGGGCGAGCCAAGGCGATGGTCGTCACCGGCTCGCGTTTGTCCGCCGTGAAGTACAAGCAGGCGTTTGACCTCTATATCAAGGACAAGGGTTACACGGGCATCCGCGCCGTGGTCGCCTTCTCCGGCGCTGTCGAGGACCCAGACCAACCAGAGACGACGTTTACCGAGGTGATCATGAACAACGGTTTGCCTGAGCGCGAGCTGGCCGAGCGCTTTGCGGAGGACGAGTACCGCGTTCTCATCGTCGCCGAAAAATATCAGACGGGCTTCGACCAGCCGCTTTTGCAAACCATGTACGTGGTCAAGAAGCTGGCTGGCGTACAGGCCGTACAAACGCTTTCGCGCCTCAACCGCATGGCCTCTGGCAAAACAAGAACCTTTGTCCTGGACTTCCGCAACGAAGAAGAAGACATCTTTAAGGCGTTCAAACCCTACTACACAACTACTCCCATGGGCGAGAACGCTGACCCGCAAAAGCTCAATGAATTGCACCACAAGTTGCTACAGCCCGCGATCTTCACGCCGCAGGATGTTAGCGACTTTGCCGCCGTCTGGTTCAAAGCACGGCGTGACCCGACCGGGCAGGATCACAAGCAGATGAACGCGGTCGTTGACCGTTGCATCACGCGTTTCAGTGAACGCGAGGAGGCGGAACAGGAGGAGTTTCGCGGGCACTTAACCGCCTTCCGCAATCTCTATGGATTCCTGTCGCAAATACTTCCATATTTCGACGAGGAGCTTGAACGGCTTTATGCGTTCGTACGAAACTTCTCCGCTAAGCTGCCGCCGCCGGGCAACGGTGCCAAGGTCACGCTCGATGATGATGTCGCCCTGAAGTTCTTCCGGCTTCAACAGGTGAGTGAGGGTACGATCGACTTGTCGCAGGGTGCGGCCGATCCGCTCAAGGGACCGTCCGATATCGGCACTGGGCAGCGGAAGGACATACACGTCCCGCTTTCTACGCTTGTGGATCAGCTCAACGAGCGGTTCGGGACTGACTTCACGGAGGCCGATCAGCTCTTCTTTGACCAGGTGCGTGCAGCGGCTGAGCGCAACGAGAGAATTGTGGAGGCGGCGAAGGCGAACAGTGAGGCTAACTTCTCTGCTTTCTTCGGGCGCGTGCTTGACGACCTATTTATCCAGCGCATGGAGGGCAACGACGAAATTTTCAATCGAGTGATGAAGGACGAGCAGTTCCGCAACATTGCTCAACAGCACCTGGCGCGCGAGGTCTATGAACGAATACGAGATAGCCAGAAGGTCGATGAATAGGGTGTATCACTCTGTTAAACGACACTTTCAAAGTGTGACAATCGGGGTTGCTCCGCATTGCTTGCTTCCTTGAGCGTGTCTGCCACGCCATCGCTATATGCCTCTTCGACAACTTTGGGCGGAATAGCCTTCAGAGCTTCTAGCTCGCCGGTCATCCAACTCTCCCTTTGCCTGGTCTCGCGTTGTCTAAATGACCGACCCGGGCCGATGCCTAGCTGCCGCCCCTGTTCAACTGTTTACTATTGATAACAGATTGTCTCGGGATATCCTGACCGGTCCAGTCTTCTATATCACCCATGATAACGTCCTTTATCATGGGTGACATGTGTGATACGATGCAGGAATGAACGACCAGGTTCCGACCCTCATTCCACCCGGCGCGCTGACCCCGCTGCCCGATGGCAAGCTGATCCCGGCGCTGATCGCCGAAGCCGGCGAGCACGCCGCTTGGCGTTATGTCGACTTCTTCACCGCCAACATCCGCAACCCGAACACCCGCCGTGCCTATGCGCGGGCCTGCACCCGGTTTTTCGCCTGGTGCGACGAGCGCGGCCTGATGCTGACCGCCATCCGGTCCTATGACGTCGCCACTTATATAGAAGCGCTGCAGCAGGCCCATTCAGCGCCCGGCGTGAAGCAGCAGCTCGCCGCCGTGCGCATGCTGTTCGACTGGCTGATCACTGGCCAGGTCGTGCCGTTCAACCCGGCCGCGGCCGTGCGCGGGCCGAAGCATGTGGTGAAGACCGGTGTGACGCCAGTGCTGGAGCCCGCCGAGTGGCGCAAGCTGCTAGATTCCATCCCGACCGAGACCCTGCGCGATCTGCGGGACCGGGCGCTGATTGCCACCCTCACCTATTCATTCGCTCGCATCGGCGCGGCGCTGAAGATGAAGGTCGAGGACCTCCGGCCGCGCGGTGCTGGCTGGACGATCCGGCTGCATGAGAAAGGCGGCAAGGAGCATGCGATGCCGTGCCATCACTCGCTTGCCGAGGCGCTGCATGCCTATATCGCGGCGGCCGGCATCGCTGAGGACCGCAAAGGCTGGCTGTTCCGGACCGCCAAGGGGCATGTCGCGACGGTCTTGGCCGAGAGGCCGATGGATCAGGCGGATGCCTGGCGGATGATCCGGCGGAGGGCGCTTGCTGCCGGCATCATGGCGCCGATCGGAAATCATAGTTTTCGGGCGACCGGGATCACGTCGTATCTTTCTAATGGCGGAACGCTGGAGCATGCCCAGGAGATGGCGGCGCATGAGAGCCCGCGTACGACTAAACTTTATGACCGGACAAAAGAACGACTCACGCAAGACGAGGTGGAGAGGATAAGACTCTGAGAGCCTGTGCCGACGTTCGCAGGTGCGCAGTCTGGTCGCATCGGATGCCTAGCAAATGGGAACAAGCGTAGCTCAAGGGGCAGCATTTTCTCTGGTCCTGTTGTGGTCTTGGGCAGCGGATGCCCAATCAACTTGCACTGCGCTTGGAAGCAATGATCCTTCTTCCACAGAGTTGAAAGCTGTCCAAATCCCCGGTCTGCGCCCCGAAACACAAAAACGGAGCGAGTACGATTCCCAGGTGCGCCACGCCTTCTGGAGGGCTGAACGGGCCATTCGAGCAAGTCAGAACTTTCCCGGTCCCGCCTGCGGCCGTGAGACTGTCCAGAGGGAGTTACAAGAGGCAAAGCTTGAGCTACAGCAGGTGCCGCCAGACCCGTTGGATGCTGCTTCCCGCAACAATCAAAAGGATCAGTGGGAACAGCTGAAAAGTGCCGCCAAGCAGATTCTTATGAACATGCTTCAAGGTAAGCCGCCTGTGACAGTCGATCAGGGCATCAAGTTGTTCGGAGAGCTGACCGCATCGACCGTCGGGGGAGAAGGCACCGATCTATCGAAAGCTTTTCTTCTAGCCGCGATAGACGGCGAGGCGGCGCGGGACGCAATGGTGCCGGATTGGGCCATTGACACCGAGAGACAGGAATACGAACGCATCGTCGAAATCCGACACAGAAAATATGAGGAAACCGCAGCCTATGCAGCTGTTGTCGCGCAATGGAGCCGGGATCGTAACGAACGCGCGAGGCTCTTACAAGGAATGACGGTCTTCGAACAGAGCCTCACAACGTTTATGTCATCTACGGCATCGCCTTTACGCCAAGATGTAGCGCCACCACCAATCCCGTACCGTATCGACATCCAACAAACTCCCCTGCCAACCGGGCCTTCTCTCGCCTCTCCTCCGCAAAAGCCCGCGACACAAGGGCCGGTTGAACTTAACCTTCCTCCCTGAGTGGGTCAGCTCCTAGAAGGAACCCGATGAGACCGAATTCATGTAATCGACTGCAAGCGGCCACATGTCTGGCGTTAGCAACTATACTGCTGACCAGCGTAGCTGTTCCAGCCTACGCATGGCGGGTCGGCCCATACCCGGGCTGTCCTGACACGATGGCCCAAAAGCTAATATCGTGGAGAGATTATATGTCGACGCCGATGCCTGGCTCGAAAGTCGTGAACAGTAGGATTTCAATACAGTTCGATCAAGCCAAAAAGATAAATGATAGAGCCGCCCTGCCAGGAATTGACCCTGCTGCATGTTATTTCGGTTCTTATACTGTAGGTATGCAGGGTATGAAGGATGGATTTCACTTTGATCTGATCTGGCCACCTGGACATCCAATGGCACGGGCGCAGGCAAATGTGATGCGCGACTTTCAGGAGGACCTGAGGCGCAGGCAGGAAGCCGCATTCGCGCCTGGAGACCCACGATCTGGAACAGTGAACATCAGGGGACTAGTGTTAAAATATAACGAGGCGGGAGAGGTTTTTAATCTTAAAGGCCAGGTTGTTGGACGGCTCGTTTGCTATTCCGATAATGAATGCCAAAAATATGCTTATTAGATTACTGCATTAAATGGCCAGTATAGGAAACATAACGTCCTTTATGTTACACTAAGAATCGTGTCGGGACCAGACTGACCTGGCGGTCGCTTACTCTGTGACAACAGATTTTATCAATAGTAAACTCCAAACCATGGCCAAGCCGTCCGCCGACCACCTTCCGGCCGAGATCACGCCTGGCGCCCGGCTCCTGACCGCGGCCGAGTTCCACCGGCTCGCCGACGTGCCGCCCGAGGTGGAGTGGTTCGCCAACCTCAGCAACCCGAGCACCCGGCGCGCCTACGAACACGCCGTCAGCGATTTCATGCGCTTCGTCGGCATCGGCCGGCCGGAGGAGTTCCGCACCGTCACGCGTGCCCACATCATCGCCTGGCGCGACACCCTGATGCAGCGCGGGCTTGGCGGCAGCACGATCCGGCATCGGCTGGCCTCGCTCGCCTCGCTGTTCCAGCATTTGTGCGACCGCAACGCCGTCACCCACAATCCGGTCAAAGGCGTGCAGCGGCCGAAGACCGAGAGCGGCGAAGGCAAGACACCGGCGCTGGGCGACCACCAGGCCCGCAAGCTGCTGGAGGCACCTGAGATGGACACCGTCAAGAGCAAGCACGACCGCGCTATCCTGTCGACGCTGCTGTTCCACGCGCTGCGCCGCGAGGAGCTGTGCAAACTGAAGGTCCGCGACGCCCGGCACGCGCGTAAGGGCGTGCCGCATCTGAAGGTCTCCGGGAAAGGCGGCAAAACGCGCTACGTGCCGCTACATCCTGGCACCAACGCGCTGATCCACGACTACCTGGAGGCGGCCGGTCACGGCACCGACGAGGCCGGTGCGCTGTTCCGGCCGGTCCGGAACAATCGCACCGGTCGGCTCGAGCGAGCGATCACCGCGGACGGCGTGTATAAGCTGGTGCGGGCCTACTCGGCGGGGCTCGGCTTCGAAATGGGCGCCCATGCGCTCAGAGCGACGGCCGCGACCAACGCGCTCGACCATCAGGCCGACATCGCCAAGGTGCAGGAGTGGCTCGGGCACGCCAACATCGCCACTACCCGCATCTACGATCACCAACGAACACGGCCGGAGGATAGCCCAACCTTTAAAGTGGCATATTAGAGTCGTTGGGCCATCGTTCCTTTAAACCTGGCTTGCCCATCTCGAACTCGAACGCCGCGGTGAAGATGCCCCTAACTGGTATGACTGAGTTACAAGCGTTCGGATGGTTTACGTCGATCTCATCTTTGTATCTGCCGAGCGGCTTAAAAACTTCGCGGCTGCAAAATTCTTTCTTCAGTCTTGTTTCCGCTTTCCAGCGTACTTGCCGATATATGGGCAGATGATGACCGATAAGACCACTAGGAGCGCCGTTCGGCCGCTCACCAGCATCAACCGGGGTACGGGCACCCCGTACGTTCGGCCGACCGTAGTGACCGAAGAGATCGAAATGACGCTTGCGCTTCCGCTTGCGGAAGCCTTCAGGCTGGCGTCGTCGGGCTGTTTGCGCCCGCAGACGCTTGTCTATCTCATGCGCAACTTCCGGCCGAACAGGAGGAGCCAGGCATATGACGCCTTGCTTGTCGCCTTCTACTCTCGCCTGGAGCGATCCGGAGACAAGCTCGTGTCCGCATTGACCGAGACGCAGCGGGAGTGGGTGCAAGGTGAGGTCGCGACGAAGGTCGACGAGTGGTTCCGCGACGATCGGATGGACGTCTTCGAGTTCAGCTTCAAGACAGGTGCCGAGCGGCTCTTCTTCACCGCGATCAGCAAGGTGCGCCGCCGTACGGCCGGCGAGGTGGCGCAGGAAGATCTGGTCGGTCTCGAAGGCGGACTGACGGGCGAGGAAGCGGCCGATGTCCTTGGGTTGCGGCATGCAGGGTCGCCCCGGCCATTGGCAGAAGTCCGGGCAGAGCTTTCAGAGATCCAAGACAAGCTGACCGAAAAGGAACGGCTTGCCGTCATCTACGTCGAGCAGATGGGCATGATCGAGGAAGAGGCCGGGAAGCTGATCGGCTGCTCCGCGCGCAACGTCCGTTACTTGAATGCAAACGCGCGGGCGAAGGCCCGCGGAGAAGAAAGGTACGCGCGCCGTGGCGCGCGTGGAAAGGTGGAACAATGAGTGGCACCCTCCCGCCCCCCCTCGTCTTGGACGAGATCCTTGCCAGCGTCCATGAGGAGCTGGAAACCGGAGCGAGCGGCGCGCGCGTCCGGCAGATCGCGGACGCAAATCCCGGCGTGCGTGACGATATCCTCGCCTTCGCCGCTGAGTGGTCCGCCTCCCTTGGAAGCGATCTGGCCGACGACGAGCTCGAAGTCACCCGGACAGCGCGCGAGCACCACCTAATACTGGAGCGCTTCTGGGCAGCGGCGGCCTCGCAGGACGCGAAGCCCTTCGACGGGCTCCCTGTGGGGCGGTTGGGCGACATCGCCGCCAGGTGCAGGATCGACACCGACATCTTGCGCCAGATCGTTCGCGGCAAGGTCGACGAGATGTCGATCCCTGCAAAGCTCGTTGGGTGGCTCAGTGCGGAGCTGGACATCCCCCAACAAGCAGTTTGGGCGTCGCTCGCTTCGGCCGAAAAAGCCGCCTATGCGGATTTCTTCGCCCCTGGCGGGTTGAAGCAAGCAAGGAAGATGCGCTTTGCTGACGTCGTTAGGGAGTCGGCCCTAGACGATGTCGACAAGCGATTCTGGCTGGAACCGCTAGAGCCGTAAATGGACCAGTTCGCCATCATCCGATCGAGGGCGCGGAAGCTCCGCGCAGCGGCCGGCATACCGGATAGCGCGATTGGCGCCGAAGCGGCATGGACGGCGGCCGCCTGGCGGTCGCTGACGGTAAAGCTGAAGGCGCCCGACCACCCCGACCTCGAAGGTGGACACGGGCAGCTCGATCGCGGGTTCGCGACGATACTTATCCGGGACGATTTGCCGGACGAGGGGTTCGCCGAGGTTCTAGCGCACGAGATTGGACACTACGAGATCCACGATGGGCCATCTCCCGGGTACCATCCCCGCTCCGGGAAAAACGGAGGCGATCCGATGCAGCGGATCGAAACCTATGGGATCAAGGAGCGGCGCGAGGCGCAAGCAAACGCTTTCGCACGGGAGTTCCTGCTCCCGAGGCCGCTCGCGAAGAGGCTGTTCGTGGAAGGCGGGACCGCGTCGGGAATCTCGGCCGCCTTGCGGCTGCGCTACGAGACCGTCATCCAGCAGCTCGCAGACGGCTTACTGCTCCCGGATCTGCCCTCCGTCATGTTGGAGAGCAGGCGCCCCGATGCCGCATGCGACGTGTCGCAGTCGAGGGCGGTCGCCCACCGGGGCGGCCCTTTCCTATTGCGAGCAGGGCCCGGAACCGGGAAGACCAAGACCCTCACGGCCCGGATCGCCTCCCTGCTCGACGAGGGCGTGCCGGGCAGCGGGATCCTTGCCCTGACCTTTTCCAACAAGGCGGCGCGGGAGCTGGCTGAGCGTTTGCAGGGTGCCGCCGGCCTCAAGGCCGTCAACGTCTGGACGGGCACGTTCCACGCGTTCGGCCTCGACACGATCCGGCGGCACCATGCCCTATTCGGAGTGTCCGACGACCCGCCCGTTGTCGACCCTAGCGAAGCTGTCGCGATGCTGGAGGAGGCGCTGCCGGCGCTGGATGTCTCGCACTACCTGAACTTGATGGAACCGGCGCTGGCGCTGCGCGACATCCTGCGGGCGATCGCCAGGGCGAAGGACGAGCTCTGCTCCTGGGAAGGTTACGAACGGCTTGCCGAGGCGATGCGCCGCACGGCACTGACTGACGACGACCGCCTCGCAGCCGGGAAGGCGCGGGAGGTCGCGCTCGTCTACAAGCACTACCAGCAGACGCTGGCGGCTGGCAGGGCTGTCGACTACGGCGACCTAGTCATGCGGCCCGCTCTCCTCATGCGCTCGGACGCGGATTTTCGCGACGCGATCAGGAAGAGGTTCACGCACGTCCACGTTGACGAATACCAGGATGTCAATCGGGCGAGCGCAAAGCTCGTGCAGGAGATCGTCGGGGAGGGACGGAACCTCTGGGTCGTCGGCGACGCCCGCCAGTCGATCTACCGCTTCCGCGGCGCGTCGGCGGCGAACGTCGCTCGCTTTGAGGCCGACTATCCCTCAGGCAGGCGGGATGGCCTGGAAAAGAACTACCGCTCCAGCCAGGAGATCGTGGACCTCTACACGAGGTTCGGCGGCACCATGAAGGTAAGTGCTTACGCCGGGGATGCCGCGCTGAGCGCTGCCAACGGGCTGAGCGGGCGAGCCCCCGCGATGTGCGTTGCACCAGACGGCGCCGGTGAAATGGACCAGCTGGCCGGTTCCATCCGCGACCTGCAGTCGACAGGCGTCGAACTGGCGGACCAGACGGTGCTTGCCCGGAGCAACGGTGCCTTGGCGAAGATCGCGGACGAGCTCAATGCGCGCGGCATACCCGTCCTCTACTTGGGCCCTCTGTTCGAACGGCCCGAGGTCAAGGACTTGCTGTGCGTCCTCTCCCTGGTCGCCGACGATGTCGGTCCCGGCCTCCTTCGCGCGGCCTCGTTGCCCGAATACGGCGTGCCTTTGGAGGACGCGCTCGCGGTCATACAAGCCGGGAAAGCGACCGAGCAGCGGGTGTTTGACCTGCTGTGTAGGCTCGAAGGCGTGAGCGGGCTTTCCACGGCCGGTCGCGAGGGACTTGCCCTCCTCGCCCGCCACCTGCAAGGGATGACGCGCGGAACAACGCCGTGGCTCGCCCTCGGCCGCTACCTCTTCGACGCCAGCGGTTATTTCCGGACCGTGCTCTCTGGCCAGTCGCCTTCCGCCACCATGCGGCGCGTCGCCGTCCGCCAACTGATCGAGGCGCTGCGCCAGATGCCGCTTTCCGGCAAGGGAAGCCCGATCCGGCGGGCGCTCGACCGAGTGCGCCACATGATCCTGCTCGCCGATGAACGCGACCTCCGCCAGCTCCCTGCCGAGCTCGAAGGCCTCGACGGCGTCCGGCTCATGACCGTCCATGCCTCGAAAGGCCTGGAGTTTGACGCTGTGCACATGCCCGGGCTGTTCGCAGGGGCAATACCTGCGGCAAACCGCCCCCCGGCTTGTCCGGCGCCCGCCGGGATGATTGAGGGCGAGGAATCGGACGCGCACGAGGCCGAGGAGGAATGCATCCTCTTCGTCGCGATGTCCCGGGCACGGTCGCACCTTCGCCTCTACCGCCCGGCTACCCGCAACGGGCGGAACGCCGGCCCCTCGAAGTTCCTCGAACGCGTGCCCGCCGCGCCGGGAAGAAGCCTGCGTGGTTTGCCGCGCCTCACGCCTGTGGCGGCGTTCCCGGCAATCACGTCTCCAGGCGCGCCCGACGGACTGAGCGCCTCCGACATCGAGGGCTACTCCCGTTGCCCGAGGCGCTTCTTCTACTCCCGCGTGCTCGGCCTGGCGGCCCGGACTCGGGCGGGAGCCTACCTCGACGCGCACGGCTGCTTGCAGCAGGTGCTTGCCTATGTCCGTGGCCTCGCGGAAGGCAAGGCATACGACGAGGCGCGCGCCCAGGTGATCTTCGACGAAGCGTGGGCACGGACCGAGCTCGACCAGCATCCCTTCGGCGGCGCCTACCGCAACCTGACGCTTGGCATGCTCGGCCGCCTCCACCGCTCCGCAGCCGGCGATCGCCTCCCCGGAGGCTTTCTGTCGACCCGGGTAGCGAACGAAGCTATCGCGATTCCCGTCGACCGCGTCGGGGCAGAGAATGCAACGGTGGTCCTGAAGACGATTCGGTCGGGCCGCCTGTCGAAATCGGACCCTGACCGCCTGTCGGCTACCCTGATGTTGAAGGCGACCCGGGAGGCGTTCGGCGCAAGCGCCCGCGTCGAGAACCACTACCTCCAAGACGGCGGCGTCGCACGCATCGACCAGACCGCGGCTAAGTTCGGGAAGCGCGTCGGCGATTGCGAGCAGGCGGTCGCCGACATCCGAGCCGGCCGCTTCGAGCCGATCAAGAGCGACTTCGGCTGCCCGCGCTGCCCGTTCCTCTTCGTGTGCGCGGTTCCGGGCGAGCCATCCGCCACCTGACCCCGCTCTTCTAGGGCTTGTAAATTCCGCCCCCTGCCTGTTTCCGCTTCCGGCCTTGGCTACCGATCAGGTTTCTCAGGACGGCGAGGTGCCGTCTCCCATGAGGAACCGAACCTATGCCCACCATTGTCTTCGTCACAGTCGAGACCGAGCCGCTGGCGCGCTTCGATCTCGGCGAAGCCGCCGTCGTCGCCGACCTCCTCCGCGTCCTTGAAGGTCGCGGTATCGACGTTGCCGAGCTCCTGGTCTTCAAGGAGGACCACCGCGAGCCGCTGGAGCGCCATCATCCCCTCCACGGCCACGACCGCCCGGTCTTCCACGCCCACAGGGCGCGCGAAATCGAGGTGGAGGTCCACTACAACGCCGCCACTTTCCACCACCGCTTCCCGCCGTCCGCCACGGTCGCGACGGTGACACGCTGGGCCGTCGAGGAGGCGCGCCTCGGTCCGGAGGAGGCAGGGGAGCACGTGCTCCAGGTCAGTGGCACCCGCGACAAGCCCAGCCTCGATAAGCACCTGGGCTCGCTGGCCCACGGAGGCCGCAAGGCAAGCTTCGACTTGGTCCGCAAGCAACTGGTGCAGGGCTGATGGACGCCTTTGCCGGCGCAGCCGAAAGGGCGTTCCTGGCGCACGTGGAACGCCCCGATTTCCAGCTAGCTACCCTCGCGGGCCGCTGGCGGGTCTTACGGGTCCAATGGCCCGCGGCGGACATCGCGGTGAGGGCAAGGAACGGGACCGAATGGGCTTTCCGTTTCCTGCTCGACGGCTATCCGGCTCAGCTGCCGAACGCACAACCCTGCGACGCGAAAACGGGCCAAGCACTCCCGCCGTCCGGGTGGCCAAAGGGCACCGGGCGCGTCGCGACGGCTTTCAACCCGAATTGGAACCCGAACGCCCTCTACCTGCCCTGCGATCGCCTCGCCCTGCCCGGGCATACCTACTGGACCAACACCCATCCCGAGCTTCTCTGGAGGCCGGCGGTTGGGATCATCCACTACCTGGAGATCATCCATGAGCTTCTCTCTTCAAGCTCTTATCTCCCGCCTCTGCGGTCGGCGGCCTGACCTTGCGATCTCGCCAACCTTGTGGGGCAACCTGCTTCAGGGATTGCGGGACCGCGGCCGCTATCAGCGAGAGAGCGGCGCCTTCCTCCTTGGCCCCGCTGACGGACCGAGGCGGGTGACGTCTGTCGTCTTCTACGACGAGATTGATCCCGCCGCTTTCGATACGGGCATCATCGTGATCGACGGGGGCTGCATGGCCGACCTTTGGCGCCTGTGCCGCGAACGGGGCGAGACTGTCGTCGCCGATGTCCATACCCATGGAGGTGCCGCAGGTCAGAGCGAGTCCGATCGCAAGCACCCGATGATCGCTGAGCCTGGCCATATCTCGATGATCCTGCCGAACTTTGCAGCGGCGCCAGTCCGGCTTCGAAAGGTGGGACTCTATCGGTATCTCGGGCGGTTCAAATGGGATCGGCTTCAATCGTCGCTCCTGCGGCCGACATTGAGCATCTCGGGAGGTTGAAATGAACGACCCAATCGAGGAGCTCAACCGCTCCGCAAAGCTATTCGTCGATAGCGGCGCCGCCGCGACGGTCGAAGACGCCATGGAACGGCTTCAGGCGTTCCGGCTGCACATCGTGGTCGGGGAGCGGGCGTCCCAAAGCCCGACCCATCAAGCAGCGCTGTTCACCGCGCTGAACTGCGGGCGAAGAACGTTTCTTGGCGGCGTCACAGTATCCGGCGCTCTTGGCGCACGGCTCGCCGTGTCCGTCATGCCGACGGGATCGCTCGCGGACGCGGTCGTGCATTTTAGGGGGCAAATCGTGGAAGAGGCGCCCCCCGGCGTCCCGGTCATCGCCATCGGCACGACGTTCGATGCCGGAGCATCGTTCGCGGTGAGGGCGACGTTCGACGGCTGGCGCGGTGGCGTCGTGCCAGGCTTGGCCGAACCGCTATGCGAAGCGTCCGAGTTCGCGCTGTCAGGCGTGCTGGCGGGCGCGCTAGGGGTGGCCGAAGCCTTCGCGCACCTGAACGGGGAAGCCATGGCGGGCAGCCGTTCGGTCGGCATGTCTCTATGGGATCTCGCGCCTGGGGATTGGCGGTCGCAGGAAGCAGACGGGCCGCCGCCCGAGGTCCTGCCCGCCGACTTCTGGCTGATTGGGCTGGGGCACCTCGGACAAGCATTCCTGTGGGCGATCGGCCTCCTGCCCTACCCTGACCCCAGCGCGGTGCGGGTGTTCCTGCAGGATGTCGACACGGTCGGCGTTTCGACCGAGAGCACCTCCGTGCTCTCAACGGTGTATCACCGGGGCGAGATGAAGACCCGCGTTTGCGGCGAGTGGGCGAGCGCGCGGGGCTTTGAGGTCCGGATGGTCGAGCGGCGCTTCGGCGCGGACCTAAGGGTCGCCCCCGACGAGCCGGCGCTGGCGCTGTGCGGCG
>NZ_LMUY01000114.1:0-18286 GCF_009765685.1 Acidisphaera sp. L21
CGCGTGGAAGCGGACGCCGCCGCCATGCGGGATGCGGCCGAGGCCGAGCGGGCCGATGTCGAGGCGTCGCGCGCCGGCAGTGCCCGCGAACAAGCGCAGGTCGTGGCCTCGCTTGGCTCGGGTCTGGCCTGTCTTGCGTCGGGCGACCTGACGTTCCGGTTGGCCGATGCGTTTCCTGGCGAGTACGAGGTGTTGCGCTCGGACTTCAACGCGGCCCTGGAAACGCTGCAGGGCACGATGCGCTCGGTGGTCGGTGCGGCGGAGGAGATCCGCTCCGGCACGGGAGAGATCAGCCAGGCGGCAGATGATCTATCGCGGCGCACGGAGCAGCAGGCGGCGTCCCTGGAGGAGACTGCGGCGGCGTTGGACCAGATCACCGCGACGGTGCGCAAGACGGCCGAGGGCGCGGACCATGCGCAGGACGTGGTGGCCAAGACCAAGGCGGATGCGGAACGCTCGGGCGTGGTGGTGACTGGCGCGGTCGAGGCGATGGCGGCGATCGAGGCGTCGGCCCGGCAGATTTCGCAGATCATCGGCGTGATCGACGAGATTGCGTTCCAGACAAATTTGCTGGCCCTGAATGCGGGCGTGGAAGCGGCGCGGGCTGGGGACGCCGGCCGCGGCTTCGCCGTCGTGGCATCCGAGGTGCGGGCGCTGGCACAGCGCTCGGCGGGCGCTGCCAAGGAGATCAAGGCCCTGATCCAGGCCTCCACGGCGCAGGTTGGGAGTGGCGTGGACCTGGTTGGGCAGGCGGGGGAAGCGCTCACCCGGATTGCGGCGCGGGTCGGCGACATCAGCGCGGTGGTCAGCGAGATCGCCGCGTCGGCGCGCGAACAGGCTACCGGGTTGGCCGAGGTGAACGTGGCGGTCAACCAGATGGACCAGGTGACGCAGCAAAACGCCGCGATGGTGGAGCAATCGACGGCGGCCTCGCACTCGCTGACGGGGGAGGCCGATCAGTTGGCGAAACTCATCGGCCATTTCCGCGCCGGGAACGAGACCGGGCAAGCCAAGGCGACACCCGCGCCCCGCCATGCGGTGGCAAAATCGACCAGCGGGGTCAAAGCGCCGAGATTGGTGTCCCGCGGTAGCCTGGCGCTGAAGAGTGCCCCGGCAGAACAGGGGTGGGAGGAGTTCTAGCGGGCGACGCGATCGCGACCGCTGGTTGGGTGGGCTGGTTCATTTGCGTCTTTACAAGACGCCGCAGGCTGTCAGAGTTGTTCGCAAGAAGACGAACATGCGGGGAAAGCCATGCCGGAAAGCCTGCGCGATCGAATCGGCGTGGACATCGGCCGTCGCATGCGGCTGGAGGAAGGGCTGGCATGGGCGGCCAGCAACCAGGTCCGTTACGTCGACATTCAGTTGGACACGGGTGAGAACGCATTCACCCGGTTCGACGACGCCCGGGTCCGCAGCATTCGTGATTTGTGTGAGCGGCAGCAGATCCATCTGGGACTGCATACCCTGTCGGCCATCAATGTGGCCGAATACTCGCCGTTGGTGTCGGATGCGGTCGAGGCCTATTTGAAGGCGTATATCGACATCGCCCCGCGCCTGGGCGCCGAGTGGATCGTCGTGCATGCCGGCTACCACTTCACTGCCGATGTGACGGAACGCATGGTTGCCGGGCTGGAGCGGCTGAAGCGGATGGTGGCATACGCGGAACGGCGCGGTGCGCGCCTGCTGCTGGAAAACCTGAACAAGGAACCGGCGGATGCCGAAGTGCACTATCTGGCACACACGATCGAGGAGTGGCGGTATTACTACGAGAAGATCGAGTCACCGGCATTTGCGCTGTCGTTTACCGCGAACCACGCCCATTTGATGCCGCAGGGGGTGGATGGCTTCGTGAAGACGACGCCGTTCGAGCGCGTGGCGGAGGTTCGGCTGGCGGATTGTTTCCGCAACGGGCACGAGCAGCATTTGCTGCCGGGCGAGGGGGATTTCGACTTCGGCGATATGTTCCGAATGATCGAGGCAACCGGGTTTCGCGGCCACTACATGAGCGCGTTCGGATCGATCGAGGACATGCAGATCGCTCGCGATACGTTCGTGGCCGCCGCAGCGGCGGCTGGCGTGGCCGGCTAGCGGATAAAGGCGGACGGAGATTCGCCGCGGTCAAGAATGGGGATACGGACCAATGAAACTATCCAGAAGGACCGCCCTACTGGGCGCGGCCACCAGTATCGCAGCCAGCAGCAGCCGGGCGCAAGGCAGTGGCGATAGTGCAGGTATTCAGGCACTGTACGCCGCTGCCAAGAAAGAAGGGCAGGTCGGCTGGTATTCCGGCGTGCTGGATCAGCCGTTATGCGACCAGATCGGCCAGGCGTTCACCAAGCGCTACCCGGGGATCAGCGTCAGCGCGGTCAAGACGACGTCGCAGGTGGCGTTCCAACGGCTGACCGAGGATTTGCGGGGCGGGACGCCGCAATGCGACATCTTCACCAGCACCGATGTCGGCCATATGAGCTACCTCATCGGCAAGCAATTGCTGGTGAAATTTACTGCGGAGGGCGCGGCCGGGATGGCCAAGTCGCTGCAGGACTTCGACAAGCAGGGGTATTTTCAGGTGAGCTGGGTTGGCCAGGTCGCCTTGTTGTATAACACGGCCAAGGTGAGCGCGGCCGACTCACCGAAGGACTGGCCAGACCTGACGGATGCGAAATGGAAGGACAAAATCTCGTTCGGCAGCCCGAATTACAGCGGGATCGTCGGCGTGTGGTCCGTCGCCATGGAGAACAAATATGGCTGGAGCTATTTCGACAAGCTGAACAAGTTGAATCCGCTGATCGGTCGCTCCGTGGACGATGCGACGACGGTGCTGAACTCGGGCGAGCGTGTGGTGGCGGCTGGCAATCCGTCTTCCGCATTGCGCAGTGCGGCAAAGGGCAATCCGTTGGCGGTCAATTATCCACCGTCCGGGATGTTGGTGGATCTTTCCCCCTCGGCCATCATCAAGGGATCGAAGAACCCAAACGCGGCCAAATTGTTCATCGAGTTCCTGGCCAGTGCCGAGTATTCGCAGATTCTGGCCGATGCGTTCGAACAACCCCTGCGTGACGATGTGTCGCCGCCGAAAGGGGCCAAGTCGCTCACCGATGTCAAATTCTTCTCGCCCACGCCCGAGGAGATCGAAAAGCAACTTCCGGCAAACAAGCAGAAATGGCGTGACACGTTCACTGGCTGAACCTGGGGTCGGGCCGGGCGTCGGGAGCGTCGCGGGCCGCGGGAGGGGCCGGGCGATCTGGCGGGGGCTGGACCTGACGAAAATCATCTCGGCGGCGGCACTTCTGGCGCTGCTGTTCCTGGTTGCCACGCCCGTCGGATCGCTCGTCATCTCCAGCCTGCGGTCGACGGATACCGGCGCGTTCACGCTCGAGAATTACGTCATCGCCTACTGGAACTGGAGCGATATACAGGCGCTGGGCAACTCCCTGCTCTACGCGGTGGAGGTGACGGTGCTGTCGGCGGTCTTTGCGGTGCCGCTCGCCTGGGGGGTGTCGCGGACGGACATGCCGGGCAAGGGGTTGATCCAGGTGCTCACCTTGGGCGCCTTCATCACCCCACCCTATTTGGGGGCGATCGCCTGGATCCTGCTGGCGGGGCCGAATGCGGGGTGGCTGAACCGTGCGTGGATGGCGGTGACGGGGGCGGAACACGGCCTGGTCAATATCTACACCTTCAGCGGCATGGTCGTGGTGACCGCGCTCTATGCCTTCCCGTATATGTTCGTATTCACCTCCGACGCGCTGGACCGCGTATCGTCCGAGATGGAAGAGGCGGCCAGCATCCTCGGCTCCGGCGGGATGCGGACGATCTTTCGCATCACCCTGCCGCTGGTGCTGCCCGCGATCATCGGCGGTGCGATCGTGGTGTTTTTGGACACGGTGGCGTTGTTCGGCACACCCGCCATCATCGCCTTGCCGGCCCGCATCAAGGTGATGACGCTGCAGCTTTGGCAGTTTTTCGAGTTCCCGGTCCGGGCGGAGGCTGCGGCTGCCTATGCCATTCCGCTCGTGCTCGTCACCGCCGCCCTGTTCGCGGTGCAACGCGTCGTGCTGGGTCGCAAGGGCTACATCGCGCTCACGGGCAAGGGGGGTGTGCGGCGGCCGACGGTGCTCGGCCCGTGGCGATGGGTCATGTTCGCCTACGCGCTGTTCGTCGTCGGGCTGGCGGTGCTGCTGCCCTACGCGGCGCTGGCCCAGGCGGCGTTCAGCAAGGCCTGGGGGTTGGGGTTCCATTGGGCGAACCTCACCTTCGGCAATTTCAGCGCCTTGCTGGCCGACCCGGCGTCGCGCGAGACGATCTTGCATAGTTTCACCTATTCCGCGGCCAGCGCCTGCTTCGCCGTCGTGTTGGCTCTGGCGGCGGCGTATTTGGTTAGCCGGCGGCTGGGGCGCTTTACGAAAGTGCTAACCGCGTTGTGCATGGCGCCGTTGGTGATACCCGGCATCGTGCTGGCCATCGGCTTCTATTCCGCCTGGTCGCCGCCGCCGCTGGCGCTGTATGGCACCGCCACCATCCTGGTGCTGGGCTTCACGGCGCGGTTTCTGCCGATCGCCTATGTCAACTGCATGGCCGGGCTGCGGTCGCTCAACCCGGAGATGGAGGATGCCGTTCGCATCCTGGGGGGTAGCCGGACGCTGGCCGTGACCCGGGTCGTCGTGCCGTTGTTGAAGAAGAGCCTGGTCGGATCCTGGCTATTGGTTTTCATCCCCGCCACGCGGGAGTTGAGCGTAGCCATCTTCCTGGTGGCGGCGCATACGCGGGTCATCGCGATGATGATGCTCGACCTCAGCGAGAATGGCAGCTTTGAAACGTTGGCCGCGCTCGGCTTCGTATTGTTGCTGGCGACGATCCTGATCGTCATGGTGGGATACCGATTGGTGGGGCGCGATTTCATGCTACGGCGGTCATGAGCGAAACGCTGCCGCGGCTGTCGCTGGAGCAGATCAGTTGCACGTTTGGGGATTACACCGCAGTCCGGCAGTTGGACCTGCGGATCGCGCCGGGTGAGTTCGTCTCGCTGCTTGGCCCCTCTGGTTGCGGCAAGACGACGACGTTGCGGATGATCGCCGGGTTCAATGCGCCGACGGCGGGGGTGATCCGGATGGATGGGACCGTGATCTCCTCACCGGGCGCCAGCCTGCCGCCGGAGAAGCGCGGCATGTCGATGATTTTCCAGAGCTACGCCATCTGGCCGAACATGACGGTGGCGGAGAACGTCGCATTCGGGCTGAAGCTGCGGCATATCGGGCGGGAGGAGTTGCGCCGCCGGGTGGACCGGATCCTGGCGACGGTGCGGTTGGACGCGCTGGCCGAGCGGTATCCGGCCGAGTTGTCCGGGGGCCAGCAGCAGCGTGTCGCATTGGCGCGGGCGATGGTGATCGAACCGCGCGTCCTGCTGCTGGACGAGCCGTTATCCAATTTGGATGCGAGTCTGCGGGAGGAGATGCGGTTCGAAATCCGCCGGCTGCACGACCAGTTTCACTTCACCACGGTCTACGTCACGCACGACCAGGGGGAGGCGATGGTGACCTCCGACCGGATTGCCGTGATGAATGCCGGGCGGATCGAGCAGATCGACACGCCATTCCAACTCTACACCCGCCCCCGCACGCGGTTCGTGGCCGGGTTCATTGGCCGGACCAATCTGATCGAGGGGATCTGCCAGGGCGAGACGATCGAATTCAACGGATTTGGGCTGCCACGGGGGTTGTTCGAAGACGTGACGCCGGGTTCCGGCACCGTGTTGTTCTCCGTGCGGCCCCAAAGCATCGGGTTGCACCGGGCGCGGCCCGCGGCGGGAGTGTGTGGCGTGGCCGCCCGGTTGATGGAACGGGCTTTCCTGGGTGAGACATGGGATTACCTGGTGGCGCCGGGCCAGTCTGGGCTGCGCCTGAAGGTGTCCGCGCTGCCCAATCACCGGTTCGAGGTGGGCGACGACGTGTGGCTGGAGTTCGACCCGGCGCAGATGGCACCCATTACCGAGTGATCCGGCATCGGGCTTGCCGCGGTTTCCGGGCGCGGCGGCTCAGTTCAACGCCTTCACTTCGACCCGGCGGTTGAGCGCGCGTCCTGGTTCGGTGTTGTTGTCGGCGATCGGCTCCTTGGAGCCGAGGCCGCTGGATTGCAGGCGCGAGGGCGTGATTCCGTGTTGAACCAACCACGCCAGAACGGTCGCGGCGCGGCGTGCCGAAAGGTCCTGATTATGGGCGGGCAAACCGAGCGCATCCGTGTGGCCGATCAGGCTGACCCGAAGTTCCGGACGGCTGGTCAATGCCGTCAGCAATTCGCGCAGCACCGGCTCGGCGCTGGGCTGCAGGCTGGCCTTGTCGGTGTCGAAATTAATGTAGACCTGAACCCGGCCTTGCGCGCGGAGCGTCTCCGCGATCGGCGGCTGGGCCGGGGCGGCGGGCGGCGCAACGACCGGCTGGGTGGATGAAACGCGGAACGAGGGCCCGATCGGCGTGCTGCCATAGGATTGGATCCCGTTCCGCTGCACGGACGGAAATGGCGGATCGGCGTCCGGCGTCGGCATCGAGGTGACGATGATCTTCCCGCCGCGCCCGGTGATGACACCCGCATGCCGGGCTGCCAGGCATAGCGACGAGTGCCCGGCATAGACCTTGTCGCCATAGACCGAGGCGCGCCCCGGCATCGAGGCCTCGACCGTGCAGCCGCAGGTCAATGCTGGTCCGTTGACCGGAAACTCCTGGTAATTCTGCGGGCAGAACTCCAATACCCGCATTCCCGGCGGCGAGGGCGGCGGCAGTGGCGGCGGTTCTGCCCCGACGGCCGATACGCGGAAGGCCGTGCCACCCGGCGTGGTGCCGTAGGATTGCATGCCATTGCGCAGTATCGAGGGAAAGGGCGGATCCTCGTCGGGCGTCGGCGCTGGCCAGACCATGATCTGCCCGCCGCGGCCCGAGATGACACCGGCATGCCGTGCCGCCAGGCATAGCGAGGAGTGGTTGGCATAAACCAGATCGCCGAACACGGAGCTTCGGCCGGGCGTCGATGCCTCGGCGGTGCAGCCGCAGGCTAGCACCGGGCCGTCGGCCGGGAACCCATCGTAATCGGCCGGGCAGACGTCCATGGTCTGGGTCTGTGTCTGGGTCTGTGTCTGGGTTTGCGCCTGGGTCTGGGCCGGGGGGGTGGCGTGCGCAGGGAGACCGGGCGCTGGCTCCGGTGTGCGGACCCCGCGATTGGGGGCCGGAGCAGGGATCGCCGGTGCGTCGGCGGCTTGCTGGGCCAACTGGGACTGTGGCCGGAAGGAGAAGCTGCCATGAAGTGGCGACAGGGCGAGCCAGGGCAATTGGCGGCCACCCGTGGCGGCCTGCACGTCGACGCCAACCGTGTTCAGAGCCTCGAGCAGGGGGGTGCCGGGCGTCGCGATGGCCCGGGCAAGTGCGGTCGAGTAGGGGCTGTCGGCGCCGTCCCCATCGGCAGCGACGGCACCGGGTTGGGTGGCATAGCCGATAATGGTCCCCGTGGGAGCGGTAACTTGCGCCAGGCCGGTGGTTACGCCGCGCAGAGCGCTGCCGCTGAACGGATTGTTCCGGCATGCATCCAGCAGCACCAGGTTCAGGCGGCTTCCCGCCGCGGTCATTTCATCGAGCACGAAGTCTGCGTCGACGAGTTCGTATTTGACGTCGTTCGCACTGGCGACGTTGGCTTCGACGGGAATGAGGTAGTTCTTCCCGCCGATTTGGACAGCGTGGCCGGCGAAGTAGAACAATGCCGTGCTGTTCGCCGTCAACCGGCGCCCGAACTCGCGGATCAGAGTTTCGAGTTGGGGACGGGTGACGTCGAGTTGTGGGCCGCCACCGATGAGGGTGAAGCCCGAATCCTGCAATGCCTTGGCGATGAGCCGGCCGTCATTGCCCGGGTTGTTGAGGGCAGGCACGTTGCGGTACAGGCTATTGCCGACGACGAGAGCAAGTCTTTCTTCCGCCATGGCTGGAGCCAAAGCGGAGCATAGGAGGCAGAGCACTGCAGCAATGGCAAACAATGTTTGCTGGGCGAGCTGAAGCATGCATGGTTCCGGTTCGTTCGACCGGAACATGCCTGACATCGTACGCATAATGCAACGTTGTCTCTGCTGGTGACACCAGGGTCATCGTAGTCGAGTCGTCGCGCGAAGCTGGCGTCGGCCCTGTGGATCGGTCCAGTTGCGCGCGCGCTCACATTCTGTAACATCTTCCGAAATCGCAACGGAAATGTCATGGCGCGGGATGAGGATGAGACGGTTCGGCTGCCGCCGGGTTCCGCCTGGCGCTTCGCAGGACCGAGCCCGGTGCGACATGCCTATCCGCTTGGCGTGCGCGATCCGTCCCTCCGCGTTGCGATTGGCCTGCTGTTGCGGAGCCTGCCCTTCGCTATGGTACGTTTTGCGGTTTTGCTGGTGACATCCATCCTGGTCATCGTCTGGTTGGCTGTAGCGCTTGGGGGTGCGGCATGGCTGGGGGAGCACATCGCCACCGCGTTCGGTTGGGTATGGGCCATCGGCTGCCTGGGGTGTGGGGCGTATTTCTGGGGCACGATCATCCGCTATGCCCTGCATCTCATTGAATGTGGGCACGTCGCCGTCTTGACCGAGCTGATGACAAAGGGCGTCGTGGGGAACGGGAACGAGAGCATGTTCGCCTATGGCAAGCAGATCGTCCGCGCGCGGATCGGCCAAGAAACGCTGTTGTTTGGCCTGAATGCCCTGGTGCGCGGCGTGGTAGAGAGCTTGCACCGCACGATGGACTGGATCGCCGAGATGCTGCCGATCCCGGGTTTGGAGTCGATCGCCAGTATCGTCAACATCGTCCTGAAGGGCGCCACGCGGTATCTCGACAAGGTCATCTTTTCCTATACCTTGGCACGCGGAGACGAGGATCCGTGGCGCAGTAGCCGTGAAGGCCTGGTCTACTACGCACAGAATGCGCCTGCCGTGCTGAAGACGGCCCTATGGTCGGTCGTGCTGGAGCGCTTGCTGACGGTTGCCATGGCGGTGTTTCTGCTCATCCCGGCTGCGCTCATCACCTTGGCGCTGCCGCATGCCTTGAGGGAGATGGGCGGGGTGATGACGATCCTGGTCGCACTGTTGCTGGCCGGACCGCTTCGTGCGGCCTTCATCAAGCCGCTATTTTTGATTATGATGATGGTCCGGTTCCACAGCATCATCGAGAACCAGGCTATCGACGCGGCGTGGGACGATCGGTTGTCGAGCATTTCGGACGGTTTTCGCAATCTGGGCCAGCAGGCGGCTATGGCGCGAGGGGTCAAGTTCTGGCGATAGGATAGGGGGATGGGCACATGGCACATGTTTTCCTCGATGGAGAATTCGTTCGAGTGGCTGCGGCGCGGCGGCTCGACGAGCTGAAGGCGCAAGGTCTCGCTGTTTCGCATGACGATGCTACGGATTGTACCTCCTTGGACGAGCTCGATCAGATCCAGGCGATCATTGCGGCTGCGGCTTGGGCGCGGTTCAGCCCTTGGGCGTCCGGGCAGGTTGCGCTGACGGAGCTCGAGGCCTCGATGCTTGGACATCGTCCCGGCTGATCAAGGGGTCGTTGCCGGCTCACCGAGATCCCAGAAGACGCCGGCCATCACCCCGAGGGCCTCCCGCGTGAGCGACACCAGCATGTGCTCGTCCGGCGCGTGCTGCGCGCAGGCGGCGTAGGAATGCGGGATCCATACGGTCGGGAGCGACAGGATATCGGCAAAGACGTGGTTCGGCAGAGTGCCGCCGATGTTGGGCAGAATTGCCGGTGGTGTTCCCGTCGTGAGGCAGATCGAACCGGCGACGCGGAGCACCCACGGGCTGTCGGGATCAAGCCTGGTGGCGGGGGACGGGTCGCGGCGTTTGCCGATGACCTCGACGCCCTGAAAACCGTGCGTGTCGAGATGGGCGCGGATGGCCGCGACGATGGTGGTCGGATCCGTGCCGGCGACGAAGCGAAGCTGCACCACGGCGGATGCGGAAGGTGGCACGGCGTTGACAGGGGCCGACACGTCGCCACTGCCGAGGGCCAGGACCTCCAGCGTGTTCCAGCCGTATAGCCGTTCGGCAGGTGACAATCCGGGTTCACCCCAGTTCGGGTCGATGTCCGGATCGGACGGGCCGCCGCCTACGGCGACATCCGAAAGCGCCCGGCGGACGGAGCCCGGGATGTCGCTGGGGCGCAAAGCGTCCACCAGCAAGCGGCCGCACTGGTCCACCATGCAGGCTATGGCGCTGGCGAGCACGGTCGCCGGGTTGCGGATCACGCCGCCCCAATTGCCGGAATGGAAGCCACGGGTTCTGGCGTCCACCCGCAGTTCCACGTTGCAGGCGCCGCGCGAGCCGAGGAAGATCGTCACTCGGTCGGCTGCAAGTCGCGGCCCGTCCGAGGCGATCAGGACGTCGGCGGCCAGCGCCTCCCGCTCCTGCGCGCAGAACGCGGCCAGGCCGGGTGAGCCGATTTCCTCACCCATTTCCAGCAGCAGCTTGACGTTGAAGCCGAGGCGTCCGCCGCGGGCACGGATGATCTCGGCCAAGGCGGCCAGATTGACGCTGTGCTGGCCCTTGTTGTCGGCGATGCCACGGCCGTACCAGCGATCCCCCGCCGCCGTGACCCGCCAGGGGGCGAGGCCGTCGCGCCACAGTGCGTCCTGCCCGCGCACGGTGTCGCCGTGGCCGTAGATGAGCACGGTGGGCAGGCCGTCCGCTTCGTGCCGGGTCGCGACCAGAAAGGGTGGCCCGGCGACCACGGGGTTCGGTGCGATGCGGGAGGCGAAGCCAAGCGGCGCGAGGGCAGGCGCCATTTCATCGCTGAGATATTCCAGCAGCGTATCCGCCCGCTCCGGATTCTGGCTCTCGGTCGGCAGGGCGACCCGGCGAGATAGCGTCGCGAGGAAGTCGCCGTTATCGACCAGGGCCCGGGAAGCCGCTATCGCCGCGTCACGCATTGTCGCCGTCTCCGTCAGCCGTCTGTTGGGTCGATAGGCTCATAGACCACAGGATGCGGCGAGAACAGGCGGTCGCCACGTCCGGTGGGTGTTGCCCGGATTAGGACCGTCCAAACGGGGTCATGTTTTGCTCTGGCCTCCGCGATCGGGGATAGGCGCCTCACGCATCGCTTGAAACTGGGCCTGGTCGTGTGGTCTTTGCTTGCGGCATGCAGCCACGCCCCACCCGTTCCGATGCGATAGATTGTGCGCCAGCGCCTTTGCGCGAGGCTTTGGCCGAACTGGTGCAGATTGGGCTGAGCGTGGCCCGGATGATTGGGCGCGCAGCCGAAGCGGAAACGGCATTGGCCGACGCGGCGGCCATGGCGGAGGTCGCGAGCGGCGTGCCGGCGGTGGCGACATCGCTGGCCGAAGCGATTGCGGCGGACCAGGCCGCGAGCGCGGCCGGCGAAGCCCGGCGTGACGCCGTGCGGCGGACCGACATCGTGGCCGCCGCGTTCAACCAAGTGTCCCGGGCAATCCGGCGGACGGTGCTGCTGGCCGAGCGGCTGGATCGCGGCTGGGCCCGGCCCGGCCGTGCGGATGACCAACCGGCGATGGCCCGTCGCCAGATTGCCCGCGCGGTCCGCGACGCCATCAAGCGCGAAGCAGATGGGGCGCGGGCCGAACGACTGGGCGAGGCGCTGCGGGAACGGCTGGACGCACTGGATACGCTGGACGAGATTGCCGGGCGACCGACCAAGGATGTGATCCGCGACATCTGCCGCGACCTCGGCCTTGATCCGGCGCGCATCCGGTTCAATTCCGCACGTGAGGAAGGGGGCGAGCACGTAGCCCCATCCTTAGCCAAAGGGACGGCGCAGGCGCCGGATGGCGAGGCCCGAGCCCGGGCCTCGCCGGCAAAGGAACGCCCTGGCTAGGCGACTATTGCGCGGCGTCCGGCGACAATTGCTGCGCGGCAAGATTGGCTTGGCAGATCAGGCAATCGGGCCGGTGTATTTCTCGAGCAGTGCCCATGCCTGCGGCGTGTATTTCGCTTTCCAGTCCTTGTAGAACCCGACGTTTTGGAGCCGGGCGTGGAATGGCGCCTGGTCGACGGTGAAGACCGGCAAGCCGCGCTTCGGCAATACGGCCGCCACTTGCGCCTCGCGTGCGAAGACATCGTCGCGTTGCTGCATGCCCGATTGGTCGAGGTGCTTGGAGATGACGGTGCGAATATCCGCTGGCAAATTTTTCCAGGTGGCGCCGTTGGCCAGCGACCACTCACCGTCCCACATCTGCCGGGTCAGTGAGACGGATTTTTGCACTTCGTAGAATTTGCTGGTCTCGAACGTCATCAACGGCACTTCCATGCCGTCGACGACGCCGGTCTGCAACGCGGTGTACGCCTCGTTGGAGTTGATCGTCGTGGGGGAGGCGTCGAGCGCCTTGAAGAACGAGACCAGGAGCGCCCCTGCTGGCACCCGGATCTTGAAGTTTTTCAGATCTTCGGGCTTGTGGATCTCCTGCTTGGAGGACGTCATGGTCTTCCAACTGAGGTCCCAGATCTTTTCCTGTGCAAACAGCCCCGCCTTGGCGATCTCGCCCCGCATATGGGCGCCGAGATCGCCGTCCATTGCCGCCCACACCTCCGTGTTCGAGCGGAAGACGAACGGCATTCCGGTAATGGAACAGACCGGCACCACGCGGGCCAGGATCTGCGTGGTCAACGTAAACATGTCGAGCGCGCCGGAGCGGAGTTGGCTGAGCATATCGGGATCGCTGCCCAATTGGCTGTCCGGGAACAGTTGAATTTCGACCGCGCCGTTGGTTTCCTTCGAGATGCGCCCGAATGCTTCCGAGAGACGTATGTTGAGCGGGTTGTCCATCGGATTGTCGGTGCCGTATTTCAGGACGATCTTGCCCTGTGCCCGCACGATGGCCGGCCGCGCCAGGGGAGCGGCCACCGCCGCTGCGAGGAGTGTGCGACGCGCGAGGGTCGGACGAGGCGTATGATCACTCATTCTCATATCTCCTGCTGCAAAGGGTGGACCGGGGTTGTCCGTACAAACACGGCAATCTATGCAGGATTGGTGCCGCGGCCGCCGCAGCCGTTTGGCTCGACTTTTGCAAGTATGGAACGATGACGATGGCCGGGGTGGACCGCCTATGGCGACACGGAATTTGTCTTGATCGGCTCAGGCTTCCCGACCTTGGTCGCCAAGGCCGACCAGGTGAGCGACCTGCGCCCTCGCACGATCCATTGCTGCCGAATCAAGTTGGGACAAGGCGTGAGGCCCATCGACATAGTGGATCGAGATCCAGCCGGCCAGGTAACCCGTATCATCCAGCAACGGTCCCAGCATTTGGGCCTTGGCGCCGTAGGCCTGCAGCAGGGCGGCGGGCGGGGCTGGTTGTGGATTGTCCAGCAAGTCGGGCTGCAACAGGTTGCGCTTGTTGGTTCCAATCCATTGGGCGGTGCTGGCGGCGCGCTGATTGATGGACCCGTCGCCGCGCATCGATGCCACACCCGGCGACAACGCCTCCGCACAGACGAACGCGACCTGCCAGCCGCGCGCCGGGTCGTCCAATCGCAACGTGGCCCGACTGCCATGCACCTCGGCCAGCAGCTTGACCAGAATTGCATCGAGCGAGTGGGCCAACTGGGCCGTGTCCGGTGAAATCGCCATGGCAAACCTCCGCAAATTGTCCGTACAAACAAAGTGACGATAGCGCACGTCAGCATCACGCGGTGAAAAAACGCCATACCCGATCAAGGAAGAGCTGCCCATGAGTGTCGATATTGCGCGCTACGGCGGTGGGTTTGCCGGCCGGTATGCGGCAAGTGCCCTGTGGATCGAGCGTGTGATCACCCATATCGTGGAAGCGGTTTCGGCGCTGATCGTCGTGGCCGAGATCACGATCCTGCTCGTCGGCGTCATCTCCCGTTACGTGTTTCTGGCGCCGGTCACCTGGTCGGACGAACTGGCGGAGATGCTGTTCCTGTGGCTGGCGATGTTGGGGGCCGTCGTGGCCTATATCCGATTTTCCCATATGCGGATGGCGCTGTTCTCCAGCACGAAGAACCTTCGGCTGCATGGCTTGCTGGAGGCGCTGTCGCTGGTGTCCGGCATCGTGTTGTGCGCCTGCCTGTTGTCGCCGGCGATCGATCATGCCCTGGATGAGATCGTCGACATCACACCGGCGCTGGAAGTGCCGAATGCTTGGGCAACCGCTGCGCTGCCCATCGGGTTCGGGTTGATGTTGGTCATCGGGCTGCTGCGGATTGGCCGCGTGGCGCGCTGGAGCGATGTCTTCCTGGCATTCGTGCTGATCGCCGCCATTGGCGGGGCATTGGGGGCCTGCCAGCCACTGCTGTACTCGATGGGCAATTACCGGCTGATCATTTTCTTCGTGCTGCTGGTGGGCGGTGCGGTTCTGTCCGGCATTCCCATCGCCTTCGCCTTCGGTCTGGGCACGTTCGCGAACCTGTTCTGGATGACGCGGGGGCCGATGAGCGTGATGGTCGATCGCTTCGAGGAGGGGATGTCCCACATCGTCCTGCTGTCGGTCCCGCTGTTCATCTTCCTGGGGTTCCTCATCGAGATCACCGGCATGGCGCGCACCATGGTCGACTTCCTCGGCAGTTTGATCGGCCATGTTCGAGGCGGGCTGCAATATGTTCTGGTGGGGGCGATGTATCTCGTCTCCGGGATTTCCGGCTCGAAATCCGCCGATATGGCGGCGGTTGCGCCCGTGCTGTTCCCCGAAATGCAGAAGCGTGGCGCCCAGCCCGGCGACTTGGTGGCGCTGCTGGCGGCAACGGGGGCGCAAACGGAAACCATCCCACCCAGCCTGGTCCTGATCACGATCGGATCGGTCACGGGCGTCTCCATCTCGGCGCTGTTCAAGGGGGGGCTGATGCCGGGCATCGTGCTGGCGATCGTGCTCTGCATCGTCGTCTGGTGGCGCTACCGCACGGAGGATCTGACGCATGTGCGCAAGGCAAGCTGGGCGCAGAGTGGCCGTGCGCTGCTCGTCGCGCTGCCGGCCGTGCTGCTGCCATTCATCATCCGCACAGCCGTGCTGGAGGGTGTCGCCACCGCGACCGAGGTTTCGACGATCGGGATCGCCTATATCCTGCTTTACGGCGTGGTGGCGGCGCTAGCATTCCGGCAGCGGATCGCGTGGGGTCGGCTTTGGCCGGCGCTGATCGGTACGGCTGCGCTCTCCGGCACGATCCTCTTTATCATCGGTGCGGCGACGTCGATGGCATGGGCGCTCACGCAGTCGGGTTTTGCCCGGGCGTTGGCTGTGTCCATCGTCGGGTTGCCGGGGGGCAAAGCCGCCTTCATGGCCATGTCGATGTTGATGTTCATCGTACTGGGCTCGGTATTGGAAGGCATACCGGCCATCGTGCTGTTCGGGCCCATGCTATTCCCGGCGGCCCGATTGATCGGGATCAACGAGGTGCACTATGCCGTCGTCGTGATCCTTTCCATGGGCGTTGGATTGTTCTCGCCGCCCTTCGGCGTCGGCTATTACTCCGCCTGCGCGATCGGCGGGATCAATCCCACGGCAGGCATCCGGGCGATCATACCTTACCTGGTCGCTTTGCTGATCGGTCTGGTGTTGATCGCAGCGGTTCCCATGATCACGACGGGGTTTCTGTGATGCTGCGTCATGATTTGGCATGGCGGTGCAGCAAGGCGACCAGGTCACCGACGGAACCCCAATCCTCGGCATGGTCGATCGCGTGCTCGACAGTGGCGATACCATCCGCCGTCAGCATCGTGCCTGCGAGTTCGGCGAACTTGCTGCGAACGCCGGGTTCCGGGTCGGGGTGGAACGTGTCGCGCTTCGAGTTTTCGCATGCTGCCTGCGCGGTGCGGCCGTCGGCCAGCGTGACGGTGACGTGGGCGGGTTTGCGATCCGGGCCAAGCGCCGTCATCGCCGGGTCTTCCGTGATGTGAACCCGATGACGCAGGCTGGCGATCACCGGATCCTCCAGCGAGGAATCGTCGAGATCGGCAAATCCCAAGCCCCCCCGCACCACCAGCGTCGCCGCCGCGTGGGGCAGGGAGTATTTCGAGGCGAAGTAGTTTGGCGGCTGCGGATTGCACATCACGGACGCGAATGCGTAGGTTGTGACATCGATCCGTTCGATGTTGGTGGGGGTTGCATCGAGGGCGACCAAGCAATCCTGCAGGCTGTCGAGGGCCGGGTGGATCGGGTTGCAGCACGCATAGAACCGGAAGTAGCCCTCGGCGATTTGCCAGGACGATCCCAACCCGGTGAGAAGCGCGGCATTATCGAATGCGGCGCCCACCATGGTGCCAAGCGCTTCTTCGATCGCGTCTTCCTGGGCGACATAGCCGGATCCGGCCATCTCTGGCGCCAGCACGGCGGCGTAGGCGCCCATGCCCGCTGGCAGGTTGAGGGTGGTGCCGCCGGCGGCCGTGTTGGTGTAGCTGGGCGTCATCAGCATCGTGGTGGCTATGCGCATGGCGAGGCTGATCCCGGCACTGTCCAGCCCGTTCAGCCGGGCCCCCGCGGCGGCGGCGGCGAGGAGGGAGATCTGGCCGTTGGGGTGGGAGTACGGGCGGGGGGTGTAGCCAAGCCCAAGCCGCCCGGCGGCTTCGTAGCCCAGCACCAACGCCTCGAGCAGCGCCTTGCCGGTGCTGCTGCGATATTCGCCGATGGCGAGGATCCCGGGAAGGATGTGCACTGCCGATTGCAATCCCCGCACCCCTTCGCAGAGTTCGATGGAACGCCCGGCGATCGCGTTCAGCATCGCCGCGGTTTGCGGGGCGGCCGGGGCCAGGCCAGGCGCGAACAGCGTGGCGCCGGTTCCCGCCGTGGGGGCCAATCGCGCCCGCAGCGCAATCACCTCGGGCCGCAAGGAGCCGGCGAGGATAACCCCCACCGTGTCGAGCAGGACGAGCTTGGCACGGTGTTGCACGGCGGCTGGAAAGTCATCCCAGGCAGCCGAGGCGACGAATTGCGCAAGGCCGTCGATCTGCTTGCTCATGACTTTTCCATTCCCATTCTGTCAGACTTTAAAGGAGCATTTTCTGATGCGGCCCGGCGATATGCTAGATGAGGCCGACGTCGACACATTCCTCGAACGATGCGCCGCGGGTGATGGCCCCGCCGGACAGCATCGCGTTTCTCAGCCGGGCAAATCCCTCGCGCAACAGCGCGGCATCGTCATTCCACAGTTGCAGCGCGCGATAGCGGTCGACGCAAGCGGCGATGAGATCCGTAGGCAGGTCGGGGAAATACGGGGCCAAGACGGTGGCGATCTCGGTGCCCGGCGTCGTCGCCATCCATTGCAAGGTGGCGCGCATTGCCCGGGTCATCGCCAGAAGTTCCGGCCGCCGGGCCTGCAGGGTACGCTCCAGCGCCACGAAGTTGGTATAGGAGGTCGGGCCGCGTGTCGCCGCCGCATACCAGAGGTGGGCGGCCCCATCCCGAAGGAGATCTTCCGCATGGGGCTGGAACACCTGCACGGCATCGATCTCGCCACGCCGCAATGCCGCGGCGCTGTCGGCCATCGGCAGATCGGAGCGGCGATCGAGGGATGCCGGGTCTATGCCGGCGCGGCGGAGATCGTCCTGCAGGCAGAGCCAGGGGGTCGGCACCTCCGCCACCGTCGCCAGGCGGATCGATGCCAGGCTTGGGAGCTCAAAATCGGGGGCAGGTGTCCGACCGAGGATGAAAAACGGGTCCCGAGACACAACAGCCTGGAAACATTTCATCGTGCAGGACGGATCCGTGTCCCGTTCCATCAAGACGCGCAATGGGCCGCCCCACATCACATCGACCGATCCTTCCTGGAGCATGCGGGCGGACTCCGCCGGACTTGGCGAGGCTTGCAGCGACACGGACACGCCCTGGATATCATAGGCGCCAGTGGCGTGGGCCAGGTAGAACGGTGCGTAGAACAACGCGCGGAAATTCTCGCTGACGATCAGGCTCATGCAGGCCACGCTGTGAAACGCATTCTCTCTCTCCCGTCAGCTTGCGCCGAGCAACGACAGATCGTCATGGATCTCGTCGAGCACGGTCCGAACGTAGGCGTTGAATTGGGGGGCGGTGGGGTCGCGCGGGCGCGGCAGATCCACGGTGAGGATACGGCGGATGCGTCCGGGCCGCGGCGTCATGATGACGATGCGGTCGGCCAGGTAGATCGCTTCCTCGACGCTGTGGGTCACGAACAAGACGGTGGCACGATAGAGCGACCATACCCGCAGCAACTCCGCCTGCATGACCCCGCGGGTTTGAGCATCCAAGGCGCCGAATGGCTCGTCCATGAGCAGGATCTTCGGGCGTGTGGTCAAAGCGCGGGCAATGCCGACGCGCT
>NZ_LMUY01000114.1:18315-33935 GCF_009765685.1 Acidisphaera sp. L21
CGGACCAATTCATCGGTCATGCGCCAACGTTCAGCCGCAGCCACACCGCGAGACTTCAGGTTGAACGCGATGTTGGCGCGCGCCGTCATCCAGGGGAACAATCCATGTTCCTGGAATACGACCCCCGCGTCCGCATGCGGGCCGGCCAGCGGGGTGTTGCCGATGCGGACCGACCCGGCGCTGGGGCCTTCCAGACCGGCGAGGATCTTCAGCAGCGTCGACTTGCCGCAGCCGGACACGCCGAGCAGGCAAATGAACTCGCCCAGTGCGGCCTGCAGGTCGATATGCTCCAGCGCCACCACGTCCTCGCCGCGGCGGCTATAGGTCTTGGTTACGCCATCCAGCGTGATGTAGGATCCGACATTCGTCACGGCGCCATCACCAGCCCATCCTGCCACCGGCAAAAATAGCGTCGCAACAGGTGGATCATCTGGTCGAACACCAGCCCGATCGTCCCGATAATAAGGATGCCAGCAACGACCTCGTCTGGCCGGAACACCATTTGTGCGTAGAGAATCATGTAGCCGAGGCCCGATTTCACCGCCATCATTTCGGCGGTCACCACCGTCAACCAGCCGGCCCCGGTGGCAAGGCGGAACCCGGTGAGAATGGACGGCAATGCGTTCGGCAAGAGGATGTCGCGCAGCACGAGCAGGTCGCTGGCGCGTGCGACCTGCGCCACGGCAAGCAATGTACGCTCGACGTTGCGGACGCCGAAAATCGTGCTGATCAGCAGCGGCCAGAACGAGGCGAACCAGATGAGTACGATTGCGGGGCGGTCGCCTATGCCGAAGAACATGATTGCCAGAGGGATCAAGGCGATGGCGGGAAAGCAGCGGAAAATCTGGATCGTCCAATCCATGAGCCGGTCCACCGTTGGATAGCGCCCCACCACCAATCCGAGCGGAACGGCGGTGATGAACGCAAGCCCTACACCCACGACCACGCGCAATACACTTGCCTCGGTATGGCGTAGCAGCAGGCGCCACTCGTCGATGAAGACGCTGGCGACTTCTGCGGGGGCGGGGAACAATGCGTTGGAATAGACGCCGGCCCGCGCCGTCATCTCCCATGCGACTACCAACACGAGCAGCGGGACCAAGCCGAGCGGCAGCCGCCTCATGCAGCGTCGATCAACGTGGTGTCGATGAACTGGCGCCAATCCGGAAGTTTCTGCGCCATCTTCGCCTCCAGCATCATGGCGCCGAGGGCACTGACCTGGCTGTGAAATGCCGGCCCCGAATCCGTGGTGAAGAACACGTTCTTGAGCGACTCGACGGCGACGTTCCGAGGCATGTTGAGCGTCTTCACCACCGCGTCTGCGGCCTGGGTGCTGTCCCGCGCCAGGTCCGCCGTGGCCGCCTTGTGGGCTTGGATAATCGCCTTGGTGATGGCAGGGTTCTTGGCCACGTAATCCGGCGTTGCGATGACGCCGAGGTTCAGCCGGCCCATTGGCGTGTCGTAGGGTTCCCATACCGGGTGACCCCAGTTGTTCATGACGATGTAGGTCGCGTGCGGTTCGAACGCCATCGCTGCGTCGACATCGCCGCGCTGCATGGCGATCGGCATGGCGTTGTTATCCATGCCGAGGACGTCCACGCTGTCGAATATGCCTTCGTGCCTCAGTTTCCACTGCAGGCACAGATGGGAGATACTGGCCGCTTGCACGGCGACCTTCTTGCCCTTGAGATCGGCAACGCTCGTTACCGCCGGGCCACCGATCAAATACCACCCGCCGGCAGTGGCGTTGGAGAGCAGCACCAACGGGGTTCCGCGTCCGGCGAGCCCGATTGCCGCATTGATGCCGCCATAGCCGATCTGGATATCACCCGATGCAACCGCCTGCATCCGCTGCACGATATTGGCGAATACGACGATCTCTGCATCGATGTTCACCTTCTTGAGGTAATCGGGAAGCAGAAAAGAAGCCATGTTCGGTGCGCCGAGAATGGTGCCGATCTTGACCGTCTCGGGCGCTGCTGCCGTCAGCAGGGCGGGCGCGGCAAGCAAAGCTGTGGAAGCGAGAACGCGACGTCGGCTGATCATCGATTGTTCCTATTCAGCATCGTTGCGGCGACTCAAATTGGGCAAACCCGGGTGTCAATCACGAAGCAAAAATCGGACCAGCCTGGAACTCATTGCGCCACCAGCACTGCTTATGTCGTGGGCGTGTGCTACAGCGCAGGCCCACTCACGACATCACCCAACCGGAGGTCGCCCGCCGTGTCAGCTTCGAATGCATTGGAACATGTCCTGGCCTTATCACGCATCACAGCCGACGCGTGCGCGGCCGAAGGGCCCGAGGAGGCGCTGTGGTGCATTACCCGCAATATTCCGGCGCTGTTAGGGGATCCCACAGCGTCGACACGCCCGAATGCATTCCGGGAAGCCGGGCCTCTTGCGGCAACATCTGCGGCCGTTGCCTTCATGCGCACGCCGGATGGACGACACCATCTGATCACCGCGCCGGTGAATTTCCTGCCTGAACAATATCACGAACTCGTCGATATCGCGCTGGGACATCCTGGCGAGATCGCCCATACCCGGCGGCCCCTGCTGTTACGCGACACGACGCTGCATTCAAGCTTCGTGAAGATACTGCAAACGTTCAAGGCCGGTTCGACATTGTTCGCACCTCTGCTTTGGAAAGGCGATTACCTCGGCGTGCTCATATGCGCCAACGCCGCACGCGGTACTTTCAGCGAGCGTGATTTGGTGATCCATCAAGCTTTTGCTCATGTCGCGGCAGCTTGCTGGATTGCACAGGGTGGACCGGCCTGGTTGGAGGGGCTGGACATGTCGCAGTTTCCGGTCCGCTCCACGGGCACCTAAGGCTGCTTGGCAAATCATCCGACACACCGGGAGGGAATTGGCGAGCCCCCCACGCCTCATCGCAAGATGCGCCGGAGGTGGGTGCCTTCTGGGTGAATGGGGAAGGGACGTCGGATTTCCTAGTGCGCGGTTTCTTCGCAATTCAGCAGCGTCGGCTCGGCCGCAATGGCAATCTGGCGCCACGGGCTCGCTGCCTCGAAGTGCTCCGCCAGATCAAGCAGCAGGATTTCCCTATCGGGCGCAGCGATCAACTGCAATCCGACCGGGAGCGCTCCCGGCGGCAATGGCGCGGGCACGACAATCGCGGGCAGCCCGGCCAGATTGATCGCTGTCGAGAATATGGCGGCGGCGCCGGGTGGGGCGGTCCGTCCATCGATCGGGGTGGGATAGGGGTTCGCCCGCGGCCAGGGCAATGCCGGGGAAGACGGCGTCGCGATGACATCCCAGCCGCGCATTGCGTCGAGCAATCCAGCACGAAACGCGCTCAGCCGGTCAAGCGCCAGCACATAGTCCGTCGCGCTGACGGCGAACCCGGCATGGGCTTGTTTGGCGATCGCGGCAGTCACGTTGGTTTCCCAACCCGGCATCGTTGTCATGACGCGGGCGACACCCACGCTTGCGAGTATGCTGAACAGCGCGCCGACCTCGTCGGGATCCCAGAGCGGCGCGATTGCCGTTACGCTGTGGCCCTGCGCGCGCAACACGTCGCAGGCGGCGGCGAATGCCGCCGTAACGGCGGGCTCGATCGGCGCGTTGCCGATAGCGGCAAAACTGCCAATGCGTAGCCTGCCCAGGGAAGGCGCTACAGGCGGAAGCGCAGGCGCCATCAGCAAGAACGCGGTGCGCAGATCGGCGACACACCGGGCGATCGGGCCGATCACTTGCAGATCATGCGCCAATGCCGGAAAGCCGAACCGCTGAGGAACGCGGCCGACACCCGGCTTCAAACCTGCGACCCCAGCATGGCCCGAGGGCCGCCGAATGGAGCCGCCGGCATCCGTGGCGAGCGCCAGGGGCCCCATGCCAGAGGACACGGCCGCCACCGGGCCACCGCTGGAACCCCCGGGAGATAGTGCAGGTGCCCACGGGTTGCCGGTCGAGCCAAAGACGAGATTATCGGTATATCCCGAAAGGGACAGTTCGGGTGTGTTGGTCTTGCCGACGATGACTGCCCCGGCGGCTCGTAACCGCGCGACGGGAAGGTCGTCTTGCGGGGCGATGAAGTCGGCGAAGAGGCGGCTTCCCCAGGTGGCGCGGAGGCCGCCGACGTGCAGATTATCCTTGATTGTCAGCGGCACGCCGTCGAGAGGTCCGAGTGACTGGCCGCAACGCCATCTTGTACCGGCCGCCGCTGCCGCGCGGCGCGCGCCTTGCAGGTCGATCGTCACGACGGCATTGAGCGCCGGATTGCCCGCCTCGATCCGGTGCAGCACCGATTCCAACGCTGCCTCCGGTGTCAAAGCGCCTGTGGCGAAAGCCGCGCTCAGGCCGGTTGCCGTCAGCGCCCAGGCTTCAGTCATCGAGCCATGCGACGGCGCGGATCGGACTGCCGGTGCCGCCCTTGATCTTCAACGGGAATCCGATGAAGCGGAACCGGCCCTTGCCGACGAGTTGCTCCATGTTCATGAGGCCCTCGATATGGGTGAAGCCCATGTCGCGGCAGACATGATGCACCTCGAAATTGCTGCGCCCTGGGCGGCCCGGGCTTGCTGCCTCGACCCCGAACATGGTGATGCCCTTGTTGCCGAGCCAGGTTGCCGATTCCTTGGTCAGGCCAGGAAAGTCGGTGATGTAACCCTCCGTTCCGAAGGCGCGCCGGTAGAAATCCATATGCAACAGCACAGTGTCCTTCGGACGGATCTCGATTCCCGCAGCTTTTTCGGCGGCCACGAGGTCGGCAATGCTGATGTCGCTCTTGAGCGGCATGTGCGACAGGTCGAGACAGACTGCTTCGGTGAAGTAGTTCTCCAGCGGGATTTCGTCGATGGATTTGGCGCCGGGTCGGTCGTCGAAATGCACGGGCGCGTCGACATGGGTGCCGGAATGATCGCCCATGTTCAAGGAGGTGACGGCTGATGAGAAGCTGTAGCCGTCGGCGACACGTTTTTCCTCGTGCGTCGTAAAGGCGGATATGATGATCATGGGATGGTTCGGCAGCCGTGGCATCTTGTGGTAAATTTCGCGGCTGAGATCGATCAGTGTCATGGCTTGCCTCTGGATCGGTATTATCGCTGTGGCTGACTATGCGGCTTGTTCCCGCGATGGCAAGCATGATCTACAACGTCCACGATGTGGACGTATGTTGGTGCGTTTTTTTATTGTCATAAATTCTCGCCTGTATAATGGTTCTGTCCTAAGGGAACTGCTCCCGGTAGTGTCCATTATATGGACTCTTCTATAGTCCTCTTGTATTCATCTGGTTCGATCATTCGCGCCGCAAAGCAAATCGATCTCCAATGGAATGGCGCCGGGGACTATTGACGCTGTCTTTCCTTGAGGAGTCCGGTGTTGGATTTGTTATCCGTCCGCTTGGCGGTTTTCTCATTGGCCGGTTCGGGGACCGGCATGGGCGAAAGCCGGCGCTGCTGCTGCTTGTTCTCGCGATGGCCATTGGCACGGGGGTGATCGGCGTGATCCCAACCTATGCGCAGATCGGCATCGCCGCCCCAATCATCTTGACGTTGGCGCGCTTGCTTCAGGGCTTTTCGGCCGGTGGCGAGTGGGGCGGCGCGGCGACGTTCATCGTCGAATGGGCGCCGCGTGGTCGGCGCGGCCTTTACGGTGGCATCCATGTTGTCAGCACCTATTTCGGCCTGGCCGCCGGGTCCGGCGTTGCTGCTGCGCTCAGTTCCGGACCCAGCGCCGGGTCAGTGATGGACTGGGGCTGGCGTGTGCCATTCCTTATCGGCGCATTGATCGGGCCACTTGCGCTACTCGACCGCCGACGGATCAATGAATCGCGCGTATTCGTTGAGTCGCAGGCGCATTCATTAGCTGTGACCGCCCCGACCCGCCCGGTTCTGCTGATCATGACCCACACGTTTTGTTTCGCGGCGTTTTGCGTCATGCTGCCGATCTGGGGTGCCATGGTTTGCAGCGCTACCTTGGACCTGCGTTCGGACTGGCGCAGGCCGCCTGCTCCGGTATGATGCGGCAAACCGGCAACGCTTGGCCCGGCACAAATTCGGGGGAAGAGATGAGCAAGCAGCCCGCCATCGGTTTGATCGGCGTCGGTATGATGGGGCACGGCCTGGCCTGGAACATTGCCAAGGCCGGTTACAGCCTGACCATCCTGGACCACGCTGGAAACCAGCCGACCGGCGATTTGCGGGACCTGGGAGTGCTCGTGGCGTCCAGCATCGAGGCAGTGGTGGGCGTGTCTGAGATCGTCATTCTCTGCGTCACTGGGTCGCCCCAGGTGGAAGCTATCCTGACGGATCCCGATGGTGTGGTCGCCCATCTGCGGCCGGGCACTGTGGTGGTGGATTGCTCGACCGCGCTGCCGGATTCGAGCCAGCGCATGGCCGAACGTGTCATCGCGGCGGGGGGCGAATTCCTGGACGCGGCCATGACCCGATTACCGCCCCAAGCCAGGACCGGCACGCTCAACCTGCTGATCGGCGGTGACCCGGCGTTGCTCGACCGTGTGCGCCCGGTGCTGGACACGTTCAGCGAAACCATCACCCATGTCGGCGGCGTTGGGGCCGGCCATCTGATGAAACTGCTGCACAACTACGTCTCACTCGGCTTCGTGGCGCTGTTGGCGGAGGTTGCGGCCCATGGTGAGAAGGCCGGTCTCCCCATGTCCACGCTGATCGAGGTGTTGAACCAGGGCGGTGGTGGCGGCATGGCACTGCAACGCATGACGCCGTTCTTGCTACAGGGCGACGCCTCCAACATGCCGTTTTTCCTCAGCAACGCCGCGAAGGACCTGAGCTACTATCGCCAGGCGGCGACGGCGAGCGGTGTTGACCAGACGATTGCCGTTGCGGTGAGCGCCACGCTGGACAAAGCGGTGGCCGAGGGGCACGGGCAAGACTTCGTTCCTCGACTGGCGGCCTTGCTGCGATCCTGACGGCCGGTTTGTCGGTTGCGTTGAAGAACACGACCTTGCGGCCATCATACCCGGCCTGCGCCAACAGCGCCTTGGCCCCGGGTATGTCGATGCGCTCGCTTGGCCGCCGGCGAGAACATGCCCGGCGTCAACGACACCAATGCCCGGCCGCAGGAGATCGTCGCCGTCCAGCGCGGCTGAACCCCAGCCCCCGCTGTCCTGCTACCAACCCGCGGCGCAGCGGACGCCTGATGTGACCCCTACGAGCGTCGGTAACATGAGGAGAGGAGACGAGACAAGACTTGATAAACACCCTTCCCGCGACGTGTTTGCTAGGTCAGATAGATGCGCTTCGACGGGCTCGGCAACCTCTTGCGACCGCAACGGTCTATCGAATACGCTTCACCGATCACGGAGTTATCATGACGGTGCGGACGCGTTCTAGCGACGATCCTTGTTTTGATCCTCGCAAGGTAGGTCATGCGCAAAATATCGGCGTCGTTGGAGGGCGGTATGGCGACGCAGACCTCGTAGCCCTGGCCATGATGACGGACGGTGTCGCAACCGGCTTGGTGACCGGGCGCACTAGGAACTACGGGTTGGCTCCACTCCTGCGGGCGGCATCGTAACAGCCGGCACTGGCGGACGCGGAGCGTATCCGCACCGAAGTCCCGGTGCGAACGGTTACTTTTACCGGCGGCTTCAGCGCTCGACGAGCTACCAATCGTTTGGCTTGAAACCTTGGGACGCCGCGAGTTCGTAGTTGATGGTCAGGTCATCAAGGGGCAAGTGCGAGAGCGCTCGCCCACGGCGAAGCGGAAAACCGCCCGCCTGTCATGTTTGGCGACAACCGATGACGCTGATGCTTGGGCGTGACAAACTCAGCTGGCCGGGGGAGATTGCCCACACGCAGAACTGGCCATCTGCATACGCATGTAAGGGTGTGTGATGGCTGGCCGACTGAGAAAACGGCAAACTGTTGGAGTTTCGCAACATGCAACGCACTGCTTTCATCTCAGGCTCCGGCCGGAACATCGGCCGCGCCATCGCGCTCAAGCTCGCACGGGTGGGAGTTAACATCGTTGTCAACGGCCGCGCCAACCAGGCGGCCTGCGAAGCCGTGGCAACGGACGTGCGCGCGCTAGGCGTCGAGGCGCTGGTTCTCATGGGTGATGTCGGCCTCCTGCCGGAAGCCCGGCGTCTGGGGATCGCCGCCTTGGATCGATTTGGTACGATCGACATCCTCGTCAACAATGCCGGCTCACGCCCGCACCAGCCGCTACTGTCGATCAGCGATGCCGACTGGACGAGCGTGCTCGATACCAATCTGGGCGCTTGCTTCTGGTTGTCGCGTGCCTTTCTCCCGGGGATGATAGAACGGCGCTGGGGCCGTATCATCAACTTTAGCGGGATGAATTCCATCCGTGGGGCAACAGGCTACGCGCATATTGCGGCAGCCAAACATGGCGGCTGGGGGTTGGCCAAATCAATCGCGACCGAGTTTGGGCCGTATGGTATCACAGCCAACAGCATCTCGCCGGGTCCAATCCGGCAGGATGGGCAGGAGAGCGCCGACACCGCCGAGCAGGCCGAGCGACTCCGCGTGCCACTGGGGCGCACCGGATTGCCCGCCGACGTGGCTGCCGCCGTAGCCCTGCTCTGTTCCGAGGAAGGCGGGTTCATCTCCGGCCAAATGATAGCGGTCAACGGCGGTGCTCAGACGTAGAGGCGTAGGCGCTCCCGCTTGGCCCATGCCTTGGACCGCCCGGCACGCAGTCGTGGCCGGGTTAGGCATGTCCTACATTCTGAGCAGCACCGTCAGTCCATGATCACGCACCAGGGTTCGCACCACGCTCAGGATTCGCTCCACCATCAGTGGCGACAGTCCGAATGGTGGTTCGTCCAGCATCATCAGGCGCGGATGTCTTATCATCGCGCGGCTGTCCGAGGACATGATCCTGCGGCGGGTCCGGACGCGAAGGGAAGCTAACCCCTGTTCACCGGTGCTATCAGCCGGAACTGCGCGTGTTCGTATTCTCTGGCCGTCGAAGGCCCAGATGGTCGCGCAAGGTCGACCCGGCATAGTCGAGGCGAAACAGGCCACGGCGCTGCAACTCAGGCACCACGCCCGCCACGAAATCGTCCAGGCCGCCGGGCAGGACCTGGAACTGCATCATGAACCCGTCGCAGGCCTGGCTGGTAAACCACGCCTCCATCACGTCGGCGATCTGGGACGGCGTGCCCTTGATGGTCTTGCGGCCGCGTTCGTAGCGCAGGTAAAGCTGCCGCAGGGTCGGATTCTCCTCCCGGATGATCTTCATAATCCCATCGAAGAACGCCTTGTGCTGATTGGCGCTCTTGGGCAGGCGGTGCAACGGGATCGGCTCGTCCAGTGGTAGATCCGACAAATCTGCTTCGAGGTCGGTGCCCAGGCGGAAGCGGCCGACATCGGGATGGATCATGTCCTGCAACGCCTGTGCCTTGTCCTCCGCCTCTGCCTGCGTGCGGCCCAGCACGATGGGTAGGCCCGCCAGGATCTTTAGATCATCTGGGGCGCGGCCGTATTTCGCCAGGCGGCCTTTCAAATCGTCGTAGTTGCGCTTTGCATCGTCCGGGTTCGACGCCGAGGCAAACACCACTTCGGCCGTGCGGGCGGCGAGGTCGAGGCCGGTTTCCGACGCGCCAGCCTGGATGATCACCGGATGTCCCTGCGGCGAACGGGCGACGTTCAGCGCTCCATCGAGCTTGAAATACTTGCCTTCGTGATGCGTGACATGCATGCGCGCCGGGTCGAAATAGAGCCCGCGGTCGCGGTCGCGAATAAAGGCGTCATCATCCCAGGTGTCCCACAGCTTGCGCACCAGATCAACGAATTCACCGGCCCGCTCGTAGCGCAGCGCGTGCGGCGGCAGCATAGCCTGGCCGAAATTGCGCGCCGCGTAGTCATTAGCCGAGGTCACGACGTTCCATGCCGCCCGCCCGGCGGTGACATGGTCCAGCGACGCGAACTGGCGCGCGACATTATAGGGTTCGGAGAAGCTGGTGGAAACGGTACCGCCCAGGCCGATGCGGCTCGTCGCACTGGCGAGCGCGGTCAGGAGGGTGACAGGCTCCAGCACGTTCATGAACATGGGGAAACGGCTCCACGCGTGCAGATTCTCGGTGCGTGCAGCCGGGGTATCGGCGACGAAGAACAGGTCGAATTTGCCGCGCTCAGCCAGTTCGACAAGACCGCGTAGAAAAGCGATGTCGGTGGATGCGCCGGCGTTCGTGTCGGGGTGCATCCAGGCGGCCGGGTGATTGCCGGTTCCGCCGCCGGTCAGCATGCCAAGCGACATCATACGCTTCATGGTGTTTGCCCCATAACGAGCGCCGAGGCGGGGCCCCCGGGCGTCCCTTTACGCTACGAAAATTCGGGTGTTAGGTATAGACATGATGGCATCCGGGCGATCCATGCTGCTGACCGTCTCTGGGGCCGGCTGCGGCGCCCACCCCGCGGCCTGGCGGGTTGGCGGGGCACCGCGTGCGCCGTCACTAGCCTGGTTCCGAAAGCTCACGCTGCAGGCGGAGCGCGCTGGCCTGGACGCTATTTTGTTCGGCAGTTCACCCTGGGGGCCGGCCGTAGCGGCCAGCGGGCAGGCTGGCACGTTCGAACTCGATGCGATGCCCTTGATCGCTGCGCTGGCCGCAGATGGCGAGCAGATCGGTCTAGGGGCGTCGGTCCCCGTCGATCACGCCGAGCCGTTCAACATTGCCCGCTCGTTTGCCGGTGCGGACCGGTTGACGGCGGGGCGCACCGCCTGGATCGCCGATGTTAGGGAAAAAACGTATCGACCCGGAGACTTTGCCCATGCCGAGGCACGCGACGTGTCAGCCCGATATGCGCGTGCACTCGAATGCATCAGCGTCGTACGCAAGCTATGGGATAGCTGGGAAGACGAAGCGATCGTGCTGGACAAGCCGGCCGGGTTGTTTACGGACCCGGCCCGGGTTCACCGGATCACCCATAGAGGGGAGTATTTTTCGGTCCGTGGGCCGCTGAACGCGCCACGACCGCTGCAAGGCCATCCCGTCATCGTGCAGAGCGATCACAGCCGGGAGGGGCTGGCTCTGGCCGCCGTTACCGCGGATGTTTTCTTGGCCACGGTAACGGCACCGGATCAACTGGCTGGCCTGCGCGACGCACTGGGCGCGCGGCCTCTTCTGCTGGCCACCATTGTCCCACTGCTCGCGCGGACGCAGGCGGAAGCGGACACGCGCGCCGCGGTGCTCGACGGCATGGTCACCGGGCCGCTTGCTGCGGCGCTGCTGGCGGATGCGGGCCGGACAGGCGAGGCGCCACAACTTGCCTGGTCGCTGGGCGGCATTCCCTTCATCGGCACGCCAGCAGCCCTTGCGGCGAGGCTGGCAGACCTATTCGCGGGTGGGCTGTGCGATGGCTTCCATATCGCCCCGGCGGTGTTGCCGTTGGATCTGGAACTTTTTGCGACCGACGTGATCCCAGAGTTGCGCGCCCGCTCGTTGCGCCCGGCTGTCGCCGTAGGGCGCACGTTGCGGGAGCATCTCCACCTGCCCCGGCCCCGCAGTCAGTTCGCAGCATGACCGGGCGGCAGCTCCATCTCGGCGTATTTATCTATCCAGGCGGTCACCACATCGCTGCCTGGCGGCATCCCGCGATGCAGGCGCAGCGCATCACCGAACTCGGCTATTACCGCGAATGCGCGCAGATCGCCGAGCGCGGCAAGTTTGACATGTTTTTCGTCGGCGATGCGCTGAACGCGCGCGAGCGGGAGGGGCGCGTGATGGGGCAGGTCGCCATCAACAACCTCGATCCGGTTTCCATCGTCTCGGCCATCGCCAGTGTGACCGAGCGGATTGGATTGGTTGCCACGCTCTCGACGACCTATCACGAGCCGTTCTCGATTGCGTCCAAGTTTGCGACCCTCGATCATCTGAGCGGCGGCCGCGCCGGCTGGAACGTGGTCACCACATCGGACGACAAGTCGGCGTTGAATTTCAGCCGCACCCATGCGATGGACAAGGCGCTGCGATACGAGCGGGCTGCTGCTTTCGTCGATGTCGTAACCGGTCTTTGGGATAGTTGGGATGACGGCGCCGTGGTGGGTGACGCCGCCACCGGTCAATTCCTGGATCCGGCCAGCATTCACGCCGTCGACCATAGCAGTCCGTTCTTCGCGGTTGCCGGGCCGGCGATGATGCCGCGACCGCCGCAGGGTTGGCCAGTGCTGGTGCAGGCGGGCGGCAGTCCGCCCGGGCGGGACTTCGCAGCCCGCATCGGCGAGGCGATATTCACCGCCCAAGGCGAGTTGCCCGAGGCGCAGGCGTTCCGGTCCGATATTCATGCCCGCATGGCAGCGAGGGGCCGCTCGGCCAACAGCGTGAAAATCATGCCGGGCCTGTCGCCGATGCTGGGCGACACGGAGGCCGCGGCGCAACGCCGGGCCGAGGAGTTCGCGGAACTCGTCGATCCTGCCGTTGGTGTCTGGATGCTGACGGAAATGACGAAGTTCCGCCTCTATGATCATCCGCTCGACCAGCCATTGCCGACAGCGGATATTCGCGCGTCGAGCCCGGCTCTCAACCGGAACGCGACCACTCTGGTCGAAAGGGCGGAGCGGGAGGCGTTGACGCTGCGTGACGCAGCACGGATCATGGTGCGCTCGCGCGTTCACCAATCCTTCGTCGGCACGCCGGAGCAATTGGCTGGCCACATGTCGCATTGGCTGGAAGCGGGTGGCTGCGACGGCTTCAACATTTTGCCGCCGCTCTTTCCAGACGACCTCGCAACCTTCGTCGACCAGGTCGTGCCTGTCTTACAGCGCCTAGGTGTGTTCCGGCGAGAGTATTCGGGATCGACCCTGCGCGACCATTTGGGGCTGCCGCGGCCCAAGGGACGCAGCATCAACACGGCAGGGCTCTAGCGCGGCTTTGCCCCCTCCAAAAGGAGCGGGTGCCCGATGTGCGGCTATTGACTGTTCGGCAGCCAGGCCTCCGCCCAGTTGGGATGCTCATTGAAAGAGATGTTGAACTGCGCGTCGAGATTGGCAAAGCGGGTCGACACGGCATTATAGGTCGGCGCGTTGGTCAGGGTGATTTCGTTCAGATCGCGGGCGACAATTTCCTCGTACTGCTTGTATAACGCTTTCCGCTGGTCTTCGGGCGCGGCGGCAGCCGCCGCCGCAATACGGTCCAGGTCCGGATTGCAGTAGCCGGTCGGGTTCGTATACGAAATCGGCGCCGGGTTGCAGACGAAGCTGCGATCGACACCCAATGTCGGGTCGGAGCGTCCGGTTAACGACGTCAGCGACACGTCGAAATCGTATTTGTGGTAGACCTTGTCCGCCCAGATCTGCGCGTCCGTCCCCGTTAGCCGCACGTCCACTCCCACCTGCAGCCACTGCGCGGCAATGCTGCGGGCGATCGCATCGAAGGGCGGCCCGGCTGCGTAGGCCAACTCCAGCGAAAATCGCTTACCGTCCTTCAGCGGAAACCCCGCCTCGTCCAATTGCTTGCCGGCGGCGGCGGGGTCGTAGGGATACATCGTGGTGTAGTTCACCGAAGGATCATACAGGTTGGTGAACTGCTCGGGGATGGCGCTGGTGGCGGGGAACGCCAGCCCACGATAGGCATCGGCGTTGATCCGTTGCCGGTCCGTCGCTTGGAACAAGGCACGACGCACGCGCACGTCGCTGATCGGCGACCGGCGTAGGTTGAAGTCGAGCGATGCCCGCTCGGGCGCGTTGATGACGATCTTCACCACCTTGAAGCGGCCATTGCCCATGGCCTGCTGCGCTTGTTGCACCTGGCTGAAATCCAGGAATTGCATCCAGTCGGCCTCGCCTTGGATCACGGCATTCAATTGCTGTTGCGCACTCGGCGCCAAGGCCACCAAGACGCGATCCAGATACGGCTTGGGCTGATCCCAGTAGTATGGATTGCGCACGAAGATCAACGACCGGCCCGGCTCCCATGAATCCAACTTGAATGGACCAAGCCCGATCGGCTTGCGATTGGCCGGGTTGGTGGCGAGATCGGTGCCGGCATAGATATGCTCCGGCATCAGCTCAAAGTTTTCCTTGTCGAACAATTCGAGCGCCGCGGTCACCGGCTGCGTCAGCGTGATCACCGCTGTAAATTCATCCGGTGTTTCGACCTTGGCCACCAGGGGCGTCAGCTTGGTGAGGAACGGGTTGAGCTTGCCGAATTGGGTGAGCGTGAAGGCGACGTCCTTGGCGGTGAAGGGCTGGCCGTCCGACCATTTCACACCCTGGCGTAGGTGAAACGTGTAGATGCGGCCATCGGGCGAGATCGTCCAGCTGGTGGCAAGATGCGGCACACGATGGGCGGCAGCGTCATGGGCCAGCAGCCCGTCCGCCCAGACATCGGCCATCCAGAGTGCCGGGGACTGGGAGGTCAGTTCCGTATTGAGGATCGCCATGCCGGTCGCATCCAGTGTCATCACGATATCACCACCGCGCTTGGGCGCGGGGCTCTGGACGGGGCTTTGGGCGGGGCTCTGGGCCCAGACGGGTGAGACGGCGCAGGCCGATAGCAGGAATGCCCCAACGAGGCGGCGTATATGGCTGGATCGCATTAGGAGCTCCTTTGCAGAGATTCTTCGGCAGCAGCGCGGGCACGGGCACGGCGTGGATCTGGGATCAACCTGGCGTCCAACAGTGTCTGCGTATAGGCATGTTGCGGGTGCTTGAGTACGTCGGGACCCGCCTCGACAATACGGCCGCGATACATCACTGCAACGCGATCGGCAATTGCTTCCATCGCACCGAGGTCGTGGCTGATCACCACAAAGCCGATGCCGAGCCGGGCCTGCAGGTCTGCCATAAGCGCGAGAACCTGCGCCTGGACGGACACATCGAGGCTGGACAGGGGTTCATCCGCGATGATCAGCCTCGGCTGCAACAGCAATGCGCGCGCGATGGCGATCCGCTGCTGCTGGCCGCCGGAGAGTTGATGTGGGTAGCGCGTCAGAAAGCCAGCAGCCGGCGAGAGGCCCACCGCTTCGAGCTGCGCCTCGATCACGCCGCGCACTGTGGCGGGCGTTGCCAGCCGGTGCTCCAGCAGCACGTAGGACAGAGTCTGCATCACCTGCATGCGCGGGTTGAGCGATGCGGCCGGATCCTGGAACACGGCCTGAACGTCACGGCGATAGATGCGGCGCTGGGTCCGGGACAGGGCTGATATCGGCGTACCGCGATAGGCGATGATGCCGGCGCTGGGTTTAGCGAGCGCGAGCAGCAGCCGGGCGAGACTTGACTTGCCAGAACCGGATTCGCCGACGATGGCCAGCGTCTCACCCTCCCGCACGTCCAGATCGATGCCGTCCAGGGCGCGGATTTTCGCTCGCCGCCACGATGGTGCGGTAAATTCCTGAACGATGCCCCGCGCACTCAGGATCGCCTGGCTCATCCCGCGGTGGCCAGGACCGGGAGGTGGCGCTGCCGGCTCAGTGCCACCAGCCTCGCGGTGGTCGGGTGCTGCGGCGCATCGAACAGCGTGAACACGTCGGCCTCCTCCACCACTCGCCCAGCCTGCATGACGTAGACGCGGTCACACAGCTCTGCGACCAGGCCCATGTCGTGGGTGACCAATGCGAGCGCCATGCCACGATCACGATGCAAACGGCGCAGCAAGCGCAGCACCTGCAACTGGACCGTGGCATCGAGCGCCGTGGTTGGCTCGTCCGCGACCAGGA
>NZ_LMUY01000114.1:34020-121311 GCF_009765685.1 Acidisphaera sp. L21
CGGGAAATCACCACCGGGTCGGGTAGGCCGACCTCGTCCAGGAGGGCGTGCACTGCGGCGACACGCGCCGCCCGGCGGACATCGTCCGGCAACGCCTCGGCAATTTGGACGCCGACCCGGCGGGTTGGATTGAGGTAGCCGAGCGGGTCCTGAAACACGATCGAGAAGCTGCGTTGCCGACGCAGCCGACGCAGCGCCGGGCGGGGCATCGCGGCAATATCGGTGCCATCGAACATCACGCGGCCGGACAGTTCGGACATTGCCACATTCGGCAGCAATTGCACCATCGCGCGGGCCAAGGTGCTTTTACCGGAGCCGGACTCGCCGACGATGCCGACGCATTCCCCTGGCGCCACCGTAAGGTCGACGCCGTCCACCGCGCGCACCACCGTGCGCCCGATGCGCAAATGCACGCGCACCGATTCGAGTTGCAGCAGCGGAGCCGCGGTCATTCCGGCAACCCGACGAGCCGCTGCCCGGCCCGCGGGTTCACCACCTCGTTCAGCCCGTCCGCGAGCAGGTTCAACCCGATCACCGCAATGCAGATCGCCACGCCCGGGAAGACGCTCATCCACCACGCGGATTGCAGGTAGGTTTGCGCTGGAAACAGCAATTGGCCCCAACTCACCATGTTCGCGTCCGACAGGCCGAGGAAGCCAAGGCCGGATTCAATGAGAATGGCAAGGCTCGCATCCAGGGCCACCTGCACGATGACGGGCGGCAATGCGTTCGGCAGGATCTCGCGCAGCACGATGTGCCAGGCCGGCATGTCGGCGACGATGGCCGCGGCGACGAATTCGCGTTGGCGTAGATTGACGAACTGGCCGTAGATCAGCCGTGCCTCCAACGGCCAAATCGCCAGCGCGACGGCGGCGATGAGCAACCAGAAGCTGCTGCCGAACAGCGCGATGGCGAACAGCACGACGACGATCACCGGCAGGATCTGGAAGAGTTCCGCCAGGCGCATCAGCACTGCTTCGGTGGTACCCCGCCAGTAGCCCGCCAGCATCCCCACCGTGCCGCCTACCAGCAGCGCTGCGAGGGCTGCGGTGACGCCGATCAGCAGCGAGGCACGGGTGCTGATCAGCACCAGCGACAACATGTCGCGCCCGATATTGTCCGTGCCCATCGGAAATGCGCGTGATGGCGGCAGCAAGCTGATTCCGACCTGCTGGCGTGGTCCGTAGGGCGCCAGAACCGGTGCGAACACTGCCAACAGCACCAGCACCAGCATGATCAGCAACCCAGCGATGCCGTAGCGCGTCCCGGCGAGCCGCCCGAGCATTCCCCTCATCGGCCGGCGCGGATCCGCGGGTCCAGCAAACCGTAGAGAATATCCACGATCAGATTCATGACGATGACGGCGAGCGATATGAACAACACCACGCCCACGACAACTTGGTTGTCGCGGTTGCGGATCGCCTCGATCAACAGCAAACCGATGCCGGGCCAGGAGAACACCGTCTCGATCAGCACCGCGCCTCCCATCGCCACACCGAACGCGTAGCCCATGACAGTGAGCACCGGCAGGCTGGAGTTGCGCAAGATGTGGCCGCGGATGATCGCGCCGCGTGACAAGCCCTTGGCTCGCGCAGTGACGATGTATCCGGCGCCGAGCGTCTCGATGGTGCTGGCGCGCATCAGGCGCGCGACGCGGGTGGCTTCGTAGACTGCGTAGGTGATGGCCGGCAGTGCAAGGTAGCGAACCCGCTCGAGCACGAAGGCGGTTCCCGATGCGCGGGAAAACACCGGCGCCATCCCCTGCGTGGGAAACCAGCCGAGCTGCATGGCGAAGAGGATCACTAGCAACTGTCCCAGCCAGAACCCGGGAATGGCGTAGCCGACCAGCACCGCGGTGGTCCAGAAGCGGTCGACATTGCCACTTCGGGTGGTCGCGGAAATCAGGCCGATGCCGATCCCCACCGGCACGCCGATGACAAACGCGGAAGCCGCTAGAAGCAAGGTCCTCGGCGCCCGTTGCAGAATCAAAGTGGCGACGAATTCCTGCTGCTGATACGAGTAGCCAAGATCGCCGTGCAGCAGGTTGATGAAAAAATGCAGCAGCCGCACCGGCAGCGTGTCGTCCAAGTGGTACTGCAGCACGATCGCGGCGCGGAACGCCGGCGGCACGGGATAGTCGCCGACGATCGCCTGCACCGGGTCACCCGGCGTAAATTGTAGCAGGACGAAGACCAGGATGACGACACAGGCGACCATCGGGATGGCCTGCAGGAGGCGGAGGAGGACGTATCGCGCCATGCCCGGATCTTATCGACGGCGCAGGAACGTCAGCGCAGTTGGGGAGACGCCAAGGCGGTCCGCGCCATTCAGGCGGATCGACATAGGCTTCACCTTACGGGTCGCTGCGGAGATCATGCGGTCGGGAGCACCTGTTCGAATGCAAGGGCGGTCATCGCTCGGTCGGTGTTCCGTGAAGTGTGGGCAAGCCGCAGTCTAAAGTATAGACATAACGCCCCCGCAGCGGTCAATTGGGATATTGACGACTGACTCTGACACCGACGCACCTGGCGGCAGGCGCATCCGGCCTATGGCGAAAAGCGGCCCACCAGATGCTGGCGCTCGCCGGCGTAGGTGATGTCGACGGTGGTCACTGGCTTGCCCAGATGCCAGGTGCGCCGATGTAATACCAAACATGCCTCCCCCGGTTTGACGTCCAACACCCGGGCAAGGCTTGCGTCGGCGCAACAGGCGCGGATTGTGTGCTCGGCTTGGCTCCAGGGCACGCGACGCAGCAGCCAGGTGCCGGGCGGGATTAGGTCGAACTGTTCGTCGGCAGCAGCGGGGACGGCGGCAAGGGCGATCAGGCGATCCTCGAACGCCACTGGCCGTTCGCCGATACTGTGGCGGCACATCACATGCAGCACCCGCGCACCATGGGGCAAGCCAGCAGCACGAGCAGCGGCTACGCCCAATCGCTTGAGGCTATGCGCCAAAATTTCATGATGATAAGGCAAGTTCAGGCGTGCCGCTTCCATGGCGAAATCCTGGATCTCCATCACCGCCTGCTCGACCTTCGGCTCCGCCACGAAGGAACCGGCTTTGCGGCGCCGGGTGATCAGTCCTTCCTGTACTAAAGCCGACAGCGCCTTGTTCACCGTCATGCGGGAGCAGCGATATTGTCCGGCAAGTTCGGTTTCGAATGGGATGCGAGTACCGGCCGGCCAGTCGCCGGACACGATGCGTTGCTGGATGTCGCGATGAATTCGGCCGGTGAGGGAGAGCGGCGCGATCGGCGGCTCCAGCGGGGCGTTCATGCATCAAGTCTGGCTCCAAACTCAACGCTAGACAAGCTGAGCGCGGGGCGGATACGTATAGACATAACAGCACGGGTACGATGCCATGCGGATCGACACTGTCTGGCACAACGCTCGCCTCGCCACGCTGGACCCGGTGCTGCCAAAGCTGGGTGTGATCGAACGGGGTGCGATCGCCTGCACCGACGGCCGCATCGTGTTTGCTGGCCCGGAGCAGGACCTGCCCGCCAGCGACGCTGCCCGTTTCGATTGCGAGGGCCGCTGGATCACGCCGGGGCTGATCGACTGCCACACCCATTTGGTCCATGCCGGGGACCGCGCACGGGAGTTCGCGCAACGGCTAGGCGGCGCTACCTATGAGGAAATTGCCCGCGCCGGCGGCGGGATCCTTTCCACGGTGCGCGCGGTGCGTGCGGCCAGCCAAGCGGAACTGGTCACCCAAAGCCTTCCCCGCCTGGACGCGCTGCTGGCCGAGGGGGTCACGACGGTCGAGGTCAAATCCGGCTATGGCCTGGATCGAGAAGCGGAGTGGCGCATGCTGGCCGCCGCCCGCGAGTTGGGGCGCCAGCGGCCAGTCGGCATTACCACCACCTATCTGGGCGCCCATGCCGTGCCACCGGAGTTCGCCGGCGATGCCGATGGCTACGTCGACTGGATTTGCACCGAGATGCTGCCCGCCCTGGCTGCGGAGCGTCTGGCGGACGCGGTGGACGTGTTCTGCGAGACTGTCGCTTTCTCGCCGGCGCAGACCTCGCGCATTTTCGACACGGCGCAACGGCTCGGGCTGCCGGTGAAGCTGCATGCGGACCAGTTATCCGACTTTGGCGGCGCGGCGTTGGCGGCCCGATACGGCGCGCTGTCGGCGGACCATCTGGAATATGCGTCCGACGAGGGCGCCGCAGCGATGGCGGTGGCGGGAACGGTGGCGGTGCTGTTGCCCGGCGCGTTCTACACCCTGCGCGAGACGCACGCGCCACCGATCTCCGCGCTGCGCCGCCACGGCACGCCGATCGCGCTGGCGACCGACTGCAACCCCGGTTCCTCCCCGCTGACGTCACCCTTGCTGGCGATGAACATGGCGGCGACGCTGTTCCGGCTGACGGTGGAAGAATGCCTGGCCGGGTTCACCCGTGTCGCCGCCCAGGCGTTGGGGCTGCAGGCGGAGATCGGCACGCTGCAACCGGGTAAATTTTGCAACCTAGCGATCTGGGATATCGGCGCCCCCGCGGAACTGATCTGGCGCATCGGCTTCAATCCTTTGTACCGCCGGGTCTGGAGGGGGGCATGACGATGCTGACACCCGGCGCGGTGACGCTGGACCAATGGCGGGCCGTTTATGGCGGCGCAGACTTGTCGCTGGATCGCGCCTGCATGCCGGCAGTGCGGGCCAGCGCGGCGGCGCTCGGGCGCATCCTGGCGCGGGGGGAGCCGGTGTACGGCATCAACACGGGGTTCGGAAAACTCGCTTCCGTCCGGATCGAAGCGGATGCGCTGGCCCAACTGCAGTTGAACATCGTGCTGTCCCACGCCGCCGGGGTGGGCGATCCGATGCCGGTGCCGGTGGTGCGGCTGATGATGGCACTGAAGCTGTGCAGCCTCGCCCAAGGTGCCTCCGGCGTGCAGCCCGGCGTGCTCGGGTTGCTGGAGGGGATGCTCGTCCGCGGCGTCGTGCCGGTCGTGCCATCCCAGGGATCGGTCGGCGCGTCCGGCGACCTGGCGCCGCTGGCCCACATGACCATGGTGATGATTGGCCAGGGCGAGGCGCTGCTGGACGGCGCGGTCGTGCCTGCCGCCACGGCGCTGGACCGGGTGGGACTGCGCCCGATCGTGCTCGGCCCAAAGGAGGGGCTGGCGCTGCTGAATGGCACCCAGTTCTCCACCGCCTACGCCCTGGCCGCGTTGTTCGAGGCGGAGGCGCTGCTGCACGCGGCCTTGCTGACGGGCGCGCTGTCCACCGACGCGGCCCGTGGCTCCGACACGCCGTTCGATCCGCGCATCCACGCCCTGCGCCGGCACGCTGGGCAGCGGGAGACGGCGGCGGCGCTGCGGGCGTTGCTGGCCGGCAGCGCCATTCGCCAATCCCATCTGGTGAATGACGAGCGGGTACAGGACCCATACTGCCTCCGCTGCCAGCCGCAGGTGATGGGCGCGGTGCTAGACCTGCTGCGCCAGGCCGCCGACACGTTGGGGACCGAGGCCAACGGCGTGTCCGACAACCCGCTCATCTTTGCCGGTGCCGACGAAGCGCTTTCTGGCGGCAATTTCCACGCCGAGCCGGTGGCGTTTGCGGCCGACATGATCGCCTTGGCGCTATGCGAGATCGGAAGCATTTCGGAGCGCCGAATTGCGATGCTCATCGACCCGGCGCTCTCCGGCTTGCCAGCGTTCCTGACGCCGCGGCCCGGGCTGCATTCCGGCTTCATGATCCCGCAAGTGACCGCGGCCGCCCTGGTGTCGGAGAATAAGCAGCGCGCGACGCCGGCCAGCGTAGACAGCATCCCTACGTCTGCCAACCAGGAGGATCACGTGTCGATGGCGGCCCATGGTGCGCGGCGGTTGCTGCCGATGGCGGCCAATTTGGGCAGCGTTCTGGGCATCGAATTGCTGGCCGCCGCCCAGGGCTGCGACTTCCATGCCCCGCTATCCTCCAGCCCGGCGTTGGAGCACGTGCGTGCCCGGTTGCGCGCCGTGGTGCCCCGCCTCGACGAGGATCGCTACATGGCCCCCGACATCGCCGCCGCCACCGCGCTGGTGCGGGGCGACACGATTCTGCCGCCGGGGCTCGACCTGCCCGGCCTGACACGGAGCGCTGCATGAGCCGCCTGGACAATGCCCGCCGGATTCGCGCCCCCCGCGGCTCGCAGATTACCGCCCGGTCCTGGCAGACCGAGGCCGCAATGCGGATGCTGATGAACAATTTGGATGCCGAGGTCGCCGAGCGGCCGGAGGAATTGGTGGTGTACGGTGGTATCGGCCGCGCGGCCCGCGACTGGGACAGCTTCGACCGCATCGTCGCCGGGTTGAAGCGATTGGGCGACGACGAGACCCTGCTGGTGCAGTCCGGCAAACCGGTCGGCGTGTTTCGCACCCATGCCGACGCGCCGCGGGTGCTGATCGCCAACTCCAACCTGGTGCCGCATTGGGCGACCTGGGAGCATTTCAACGAGTTGGATCGTCGCGGCCTGATGATGTACGGCCAGATGACCGCCGGGTCTTGGATCTACATCGGCAGCCAGGGAATCGTGCAGGGCACGTACGAGACGTTTGTCGAAGCCGGGCGCCAGCATTACGGCGGCAGCCTGGCCGGGCGGTGGATCCTCACCGCCGGGCTGGGCGGCATGGGTGGCGCACAGCCGCTGGCTGCCACCATGGCCGGCGCATCGATGCTGGCCGTGGAATGCCAGCCAAGCCGGATCGAGATGCGGCTGCGCACCCGTTACCTGGACATGCAGGCGAAGGACCTAGACGAGGCGCTGACCATGATCCGGCGCGCCTGCGAGGAGGGGCGTGCCATCTCCGTCGGGCTGCTGGGCAATGCGGCGGACGTGTTCCCCGAACTGGTGCGTCGCGGGGTGCGGCCGGATATCGTGACCGACCAGACCTCCGCCCACGACCCGCTCAACGGCTACCTTCCAGGCGGCTGGAACGTCGCGGAATGGGAGGATCGCCGCGCCCGCGACCCAACCGCCGTGGCGGAGGCAGCAAAGCGGTCCATGGCAACGCATGTGCAGGCAATGCTGGCGTTTCACCGCCGGGGCGTGCCGACCATCGACTACGGCAACAACATCCGCCAAATGGCGCACGACATGGGCGTAGCGGACGCGTTCGACTTCCCGGGCTTCGTTCCTGCCTACATCCGACCGCTGTTTTGCCGCGGCGTCGGTCCCTTCCGATGGGTGGCGTTGTCCGGCGACCCGGAGGACATCGGCCGCACCGACGCCAAGGTGAAGGAGCTGATGCCACACGACACGCATCTGCACCGCTGGCTGGACATGGCGAAGGAACGGATTGCCTTCCAAGGCCTGCCCGCGCGCATTTGCTGGGTTGGTCTGGGCGATCGCCACCGGCTGGGCCTGGCATTCAACCAGATGGTGGCCAGCGGCGAACTATCAGCCCCTATAGTCATCGGCCGCGACCATCTGGACAGCGGCTCCGTCGCCAGCCCGAACCGTGAGACGGAGGCGATGCGCGACGGCTCGGATGCGGTGTCCGATTGGCCGTTGCTGAACGCGCTGCTCAATTGCGCATCCGGCGCCACCTGGGTCAGCCTACATCATGGCGGCGGGGTGGGAATGGGGTATTCCCAGCACGCCGGCATGGTGATCGTGGCGGACGGCACGCCGGAAGCGGCGGCGCGGCTGGAGCGGGTGTTGTGGAATGACCCGGCCACTGGCGTGATGCGCCATGCCGACGCCGGATACGAGTCCGCCATCGAATGCGCGGTCCAGCACGGGTTGAACCTGCCGGGTCTGGCATGATTTTCTTTCGGGGGCACGAAAGAGCCCCCAAGGAGACAAATTAATGGCTCGCCAAATGCATTTGTCATTCTCCGCACACCTGACGGGCGCCCATCCTGCGGGTTGGTTGCACCCCAGCACCCAACTCGACGCCGACACCGATATCGGCGCCTATATCGGCCTGGCGAGATTGGCGGAACAAGGTTGTTTCGACATGTTCTTCATTGCCGACACGCCAGCGGCGCGAACGACCAATCTGACCGCCTGGGCGCGCTACCCAATGTTCATGAACGCGTTGGAGCCGCTGACGGCGCTGACCGCAATCGCCGGCGCTACCAAATATATCGGCCTGGGTGGCACTTGCAGCACCAGCTTTACCGAGCCGTATAATGTCGCCCGGCAATTCGCATCGCTGGATCATATCAGCCGCGGTCGCGCGGCATGGAACGTCGTTACGTCCGCCAACGACTTCGCCGCGCAGAATTTCGGCCATGCCAAGCTGCCGCCCCATGCCGATCGCTATGCCCGCGCGCGGGAGTTCGTGGAGGTGGCCAAGGCGTTGTGGGACACCTGGGAGGATGATGCTTTCATCCACGACCGGGCGCAGGGCCTTTTCTTCGACCCGGGCAAGCAGCATGCGGTGCATCATGATGGCCCTCACTTCAAGGTCGATGGCGCGCTGAATATTGCGCGCTCCCCGCAGGGGCGGCCCGTCATCATCCAGGCGGGTGCGTCCGACGCCGGCAAGGCGCTGGCCGCGGAGACCGCGGAGGTGGTGTTCGGCTCGGCGATCGATATCGAGGCGGGGCGAGCCTTCTATGGTGATTTGAAGGGCCGGATGGCGGCATTCGGTCGTGCCACGGACAGCTTGAAAATCCTGGCCGGCATGCCTGTCGTCGTCGGCGAAAGCCAGCAGGAGGCCGATGATAAACACGCCGAGTTGCAGGCCATGGTGCACCCGGATGTCGGTCGCCAGCGCTTGTCCACGGATCTCGAGGTTGACCTCACGCAATTGCCGTTGGACGAACCCGTGCCAGAGGATTTGATCCCGAAAACCTCCAATTTTCACAAAGCGTATTTCGACGAGATCGTTCGCATGATCCGGGTGGAAAAGCTGACGTTGCGCCAGCTTTACACCCGCTACGAACGGGGCACCCGATCCGTTCGTGGCACGCCCCAGCGTGTCGCAGATGTGTTGGAGGATTGGTTCAGCACGGGCGCTGCAGATGGCTTCATGTTCATCCTGCACCTGCAGCCGAAAAGCCTGGAGGATATCGTCCGTTACGTCGTCCCGGAATTGCAGCGCCGCGGTCTGTTTCGCACGGGCTACACTGGAACCACGTTGCGCGACCATCTGGGTCTGGCTCGGCCGGCCAATCGCCACGCAAAAGCTGCGGAGTAGCTTGCGTTGCCGAGAGTTATCTCGCCAGTACACTGACAGACGAGCCTGCTTGTGATCAAGCACGCGCTCGATGGCACAGACATCCCGTTGCTGCAGGACCGGCGCCCGGCGCACCGTTCCCCCGCGGGGGAACGCTTGGCATTGCCCGCCGGACTATCGGACGGCTCCACCATCCGGCCCGCTCTGCGCACGCCTCCCCAAGCCCTATAATGTGCCAGTCCTTCAAAGTGCGGTGGTGGCGTTGGCTGGGGAGGCACTGGCGGCGAAGATCGGCCTCTTCGTTGCAACAGGGCCGGGCTGATTAGGGCTGCTTCTTTCCATCCCAGCCGAGCGCGACGCGGTGTCACGCTCGGTCTGGGAGGCCGTCTGGAAGACGCTATTTCAGGAAAAGCTGTGCGAGGGTCCTGACCGATACGCTTCCACCGGCTAGCACCATGGCCATGGCTTCTGCCGTGTTGGACGCCCCGATCACGGGCTCGGAAAGAGACTGAAACTTGTCTCGCAGTGCGTCTGGCCGCATCGGCTTGTCGCGGGAGCCAGTCGATGTGATTTGAGTTTGGCGAAACTCGCGACCATCCTTCAGTCGCAACACGACTTCGGCTGGCCAGTTCTTGGGGAAATGCACGTCTAGGGCTGGGTCGTGAATGAGGTTGGTGCGCGACTTGAGATCCTGCACATCCTGCCCGTTCATCCTGTCACCTTCGCCTTGCGCCAGGCCAAACCGGCCGTCGATCGCCGCGGTGGCAATCACCGACCGGCAGTCGATATTTTGCGTCGGATTTCCATCCACGATCGAGGCGGCGTTTGGCGGCATGTGCACGTCGATGCCCTCCAGGTTGGCCGCCACGACGCCGTGCTCTTTCATCAATTCCAGCAGTGCATCCAGCGCTGCATGCATGGGCCGGCCGGCAGCATAGGACTTCTTTGCCGAATTCCAGATCTCGTAAACGGACCCAAGCCCGTTCACCCAACTGGGATCATTGTCTTGACCGGTGAACGTGTGAACCACGTTGCGTGGCCCGGCAAAGACGGCGACCGGCCCTCGAAAGCCGTGCCGCGCCAATAGCGCGGCCGTGATGCCGTTGCGCGCGCCCATGCCCATGTGAAATGATTTGGAGTTGTGATGGGACTCAGTATGCCAGGCAAGCGTGCCGGACGCTTGGCTCGCCGTCAGTCCCAGGCTTGCATAGACCTGGTCCGCAGACGATCCCAGCAACCTGGCCGCCGCGGCAGCACAGCCGAAGCCGGATACGACGGCGGTGAGATGGAAGCCGCGCCCAACCAGCCGTGGCATATCGATGCCCACACCGAAATGCCCCGACAGTTCGTAGCCGACCAGCGTCGCATCCAGCACCTGGTCCATGGTTGAACCGACGTGCTGTCCCAGCGCAAGGGCCGCGGCACACACCGTTGCGCCAATATGTTGTTGGCTTGGCAAATGCACCTCATCCAGTTCAAGACCGTGTCCAAGCGTCCCCCAGACGATGGCGCCGGTTTGAACGTCGACGCGCTTGTCGGTTCCGGGAACGATGACGTTACCAGGTGCGGCAAAGCTCGGTATCGCCCCGTATAACGCCTTGCCAACATCATGATGCGTGGATGCCAGCATGACCCCGAGCGAATCGAGCAACACGTAGGCCGCAGCCTCCTTCAACGCCGGCGTCATGGACGCAGCAGAGAAGCCAGAAATCCAACGTGCCACGGTTTCGGTCGGCGCGCGATCGGCCTCGGTCAGTTCGTACATAGCATCTCTCTTTCTAGGGGGCGCCAAGAGCCCATTGCTCTCGGCCAGTGGACCTCATGAGCGGCTAAAACCCGGTGATCTGGTTCCAGAGTTTCACGAACTTCGCGTGGTTGGCGGGCGAGCCGTAATCTTCCATGTCGGTGGGCAAGATGATCTTGAACTTCGACGTATCGGGCAGCCCGGGAATGTGGGCGTCGGGCCGGGCCGAGGACGCGCCCTGGATGGTGTTCCAACTCTCCTGCCCCTCTTTGGACAGCAGAAAGTCGACATAGGCCTTGGCCGCATTCGGCCGCTTGGTCGGCGCGATGATGCCAACCACCTCGCTGAAGGCGGGCGTGCCCTCCGGCGGGAACACCATCTTCATCGGGACCTTCTGCCGCTGGGCGCGGACGAATTGCACCGTGTTGACCCGGCCGCCCATTTTGAGGTTGCCGGAGGTGATGTCATCGGCGAGTTGCGTCGACGAGGCGTAGGAGCGCGGCTTCTGTACCGCAAGACGATCCCAATAATCGGCCGGCACCAAATTCTTCACCAGATACCACCATGCGTATTGGCCACCTGCAGCGGCGTTCTGAAACCCCAACTGATTTTTCCAGCGGGGATCGAGTAGGTCGAGCCAGGTCTTGGGTGCCGACGCATCATCCACGTAGCGGGGATCGTACATGATCGGCCCGATATTGATGTAGTAGGTCGTCCAATAGCCCGTGGGCTCACTGCGATACTGCGGCGCGTACGCTGCGATCTCCGGCGACTCGTAGCGGAGCAGATGGCCTTGCTTGCGCAATTGCTCCATCAGCCCGGCGTCGGAGGCGTCGAACACGTCGACCTCCGTGGCGCCTGCGCGCAATTGCGTCATCAGCTTTGGCAGCGCCACGCCAGGCAGCAAATGCTGCTGAACCGCCTCTATCCCGGTTTTGGCCTTGAAGGCATTCAGAAACTGGACAACGTCCGATTCCTGGTCGGCATGCCAGATCACCAGCGGCCCTTCCCTGCGCGCCGCCTCGAGGTCCGGCGCATCGGACGGGGCGGCAACGGCGACAAGCGGCAGTCCCAGGGCGGCAGCCCCTAGCAATATCGCGCGCCGGCTTATCTCGGGTCCAGAAATCGACGGCTCCATGATGGCCTCCTTTTATTGCTCTTGGACTTGCGTCATCCGCAAACCTAGGTTTTCGTGCACGTCACGCCGCCACACCCGCGACACCGGCCGTGGCAACGTTGCGGAGCAGCACGGCGCGGGAAGGCGGAATGTGCAGCCAGATCGCCTCGCCTTCATCGAATAGATCGGTCGGAAAGGCATGAATGTTCAATGTCCCGCCGGGCCACTCCACCGTGTAGACGACAAGGTCCCCCAGCAGCGCCCGCCGCTTGACCTGGGCCGGCCATTGATTGACCAGCTCCGCCCGCTCGGTCCGCGCCATTTGCGGATACACCGGCCGCACTGCCACGGATTGTGGCCCAGCGATGCACGCCGCCCGCGGTGTCGTGCAGGTGAGCATCGCACGCCCGATCTGGACAATGGTCGGCTGGCCCGATGCGGTGGCCGCGACAGTGCCGGTCAAGATATTCGCGCCACCGATGAAATCGGCCACGAAGCGGGTTTGCGGGCGGTCGTAGATCTCGAGCGGGGCACCCTCCTGCTCAATCTCCCCTTCCCGCATAATGATCACGCGGTCGGATAAGGCCATGGCCTCTTCTTGATCATGCGTCACATAGATGGTGGTAAGTCCGAACCGCTGTTGTAGGTCCTTGAGCTCGGTTCGCATCCGAACCCGCAGCCGCGCGTCGAGGTTTGAAAGGGGCTCGTCTAACAACACTGCCTTTGGTCGAAACGCATAGGCACGGGCCAATGCCACGCGCTGTTGCTGCCCGCCGCTGAGCGAGGTAGCGGGGCGGTCGATGAATTCGCCCATGCCAACGCTGTCCAGCGCCTGCGCGACACGTTGGCGTAGGTCCGTCCCGCGTAGCTTTTGCATCCGCAGACCGTATGCGACGTTCTCCATCACCGTCATGTGCGGCCAGATCGCATAGGACTGGAACACCATGGACAGCCGCCGCTTCTCCGGTGGCAGATTGATCCGCCGGCTGGCGGAAAACACGGTCTGCCCGTCGATGATGATTTCACCCTGCAGCGGCGTTTCCAACCCGGCGATGTTGCGCAAGACCGTCGACTTGCCGCACCCGGATGGCCCCAGCAGCGACAGATGGGATCCGGGTGCGACCTGCAGGCTCAGGCCTTTGACTGCGATCTTGCCGCCATACCCGGCGACCAAGTTGCGCACTTCGATGAAAGGTTCGGCGTGGATCATCGTGTCCATCAGGGCGTTCCTTTTGGAACGGCGGTTTCGCCGTCGTTGCGGCCGCCGCCGACCTTGCGCACGAGAACCATTGCCAGCAGCACGATCAAGCTTTGCGTGACCACCAATGCGCTGACATGCGGCAATCCGCCTGATTCCCAAAAATTCAGGATCGCTGGCCCCAGCACCTGGGTGCCGCTGCCAGCCAGGAAGATCGAAGCGCTCACCTCGCCGATCGACACCATGAATAGCAACGTCCACGTCACCAACAACCCGCCACGAAGCAGCGGGACCGTGATGGTCCATGCCGCCCGTATACGCCCTGCGCCGTAGAGCCGCGCCGCTTCCGCCAGGCTGGCGTCCAATTGCACCACCACGCCCGCCATGCTGCGATAGGCGAGTGGCATGAACGCCACGACATACCCAAGCAGCACCGGGATGAGCGTTCCATACAGGTGGCCCGGTAAAATCAGCACCATCCACAGAAACCCGAAGCCGAAGATGAGCCGCGGAAAGGATTGCGGCAGCATGATCAATTGTTCCAGCAAACCGATGCCACGCCCACCGGAGCGATGGACCACTAGCGCCAGAACTGCGGCCAGAACCATGCCGATCGTACCCGTTCCGACGCCGAGCATGAGGGAGTTCTCGATCGCGGTTCGCGTGGTTGGAAAGTCGACGATGACGTATTTGAAATTCTGCAGCGTCCAATTGGCCGGTGAAAGGCTCAGCACGCTGCTTGTCTGCAGCGATGCGATGATCAGCACACCCAGCGGCAGCACGAGCGCGACCAGGATGTACAGGATCTCGAACCCGAATAGCAGCGGTGTCCAGCCTCGCATATTGATCCTACGGGGCCGATAGCTCTTGCCGGAAACGACGACATAGGACCGTCCTCTCAAGGCGCGTGAATAGAGCAGCACCGCAAGTGCAGTGATGAGGATCAACAAGATACCGAGTGCGCTTGCCAGGGGGTAATTCGGCGGGTAGCCCTGGAACAGGATGAAGATCGCCGTCGTCACGACGTAGAAACGGGAGTTGGCGCCAAGGATGGCGGGGATCGCGAACGAGCCCATCATGGACGTGAACAGGAACAAAGCCGCGCTCAGAATCGCCGGAAGCATGAGCGGCAGCGTAATCCGCAGCGCGGTGCGCAAGGTCGGGGCCCCCATGACGGACGAACACTCTTCCAGCGAGGGGTCCATTCGCTGCATCGCTGCCCCAATCATCAAAACCGCAACTGGCGCTTCGAAAATGGCCATTACGAAGATGATGCCGGCCATGCTGGACGTGTCGATGAACGGACCGGACAAACCCGTCACCGCCGATAGGATTTTGTTGATGAGACCGCCTTGTGGTGATCCCAACGTGTTCCAGGCAAGCGCCCCGACAAGCGGGCCGAGTGGATAGGGAACGGTAACTAATATTTCGAACAAGCGTGAGCCGGGCACGGTCGTGCGATGCAGTATCCAGGCAAGGACGACGCCGATCAGGGTGGCCAAAATGGTGCCGCCGGCGGATACCGCGAGCGTGTGACCGATCCAGTCCAGATGATCCGCGACTTCGATGATATGGTCGAAGCCGAACTGCGTCGCCGGTATATCCTCGGGGTCGCCGACATTGAAGGCGCTCTGGACAATCAGCAACAACGGAAAGGCCAAGGGCGCGGCAACGACCACGCAGAGGATCGCAACCTCCGGCCGGATGCCCAGGCCAAATTTCCAGCGGCGGGGCGGCGCCCCTGCCGCCAGAGCTATAGCCCCGTGATCTTGTTCCACAGGGATACAAACTCCGAATGACGGGTTGTCGAGCGATAATCCGAGAAGTCGGTGGGGGCGAGGATTTTGATATTGTTCAATGACGGAACGTCGGCGATCTCCAAATCACCCCGGACAGAGTTGGAGCCCTGGATCCGGTTCCAAACCTCCTGCCCTTCCCGGGAAAGCAGATAGTCCACGTAGACTTTCGCCGCGTTCGGCCGCTTGGTGCCTGCAATGATTCCGGTGACTTGGCCTTGTGCGGGCGTTCCCTCGGGGGGGAAGATCATGCGAATGTCTTGGTTGAGACGTCTTGCCTTCACGTATTGATAGCTGCTGACCTTTCCGCCGATCTTCAAGCCGCCGCTCTGCATCTCCGTCAAAATCTGGGTCGACGAGGAGTAGGCCCGGGGCTTCTGCGCAGCCAGTTTCGTCCAGAAGTCTTTTGGCATCACCGTTCGCAGCAGGTACCACCAATTATACTGCGTCCCCGCGGCGGCGTTCTGGAAGCCGACCTGCCCAACCCAGCGCGGATGCAGCAGGTCTTCATAGGTCTTTGGCGCATCGGCTTCGCTGACGTAGCGAGGGTCGTACATCATAGGGCCGATATTGATGAAATACGTCGTCCACCAGCCTGGTTCGGCACTCCGCCACTTCGTCTCGTAGGCGCCGATCTCCGGGCTTTCATACCGCATCAGCATGCCGCGCTCACGCAGCACATCCATCAGCCCCGGATCGGAGTTGTCATACACGTCGACATCGCTACCGCCCGCGCGTATCTGCGCCGCCAGCTTCGGCATGGCCTCGCCCGGCAAGGCTCGGGTCTGCGAAGACTGGATCCCCGTCTTGGCAGTGAATGCCTGCAGAAAACTGACGACGTCGCTTTCCTGATCGGCATGCATCACCATCAGCGTGCCCTCCTTACGGGCGGCGGCCAGGTCTGGGGTGTCGGTGGCCGCAAGCGCGGGTGACGGCAACACGGCAGGCAGGGTGATACCGAGGCCCAAGCCTGCCAGAACGTGGCGACGTTTCACGCCGCTCTTCTCCCGTTCCATATCGATCCTCCTCCATTCTTCTTGTTAGTTTGAAGCTATGTTAGGCGAAGGCGCTCAACCCCGTCAGCGTGCGGCCAATGATCAATTGGTTGATTTGGCTGGTGCCATCCGGAATAGTCAGCATACGTGCATTGCGAAAATGCCGTTCGACTGGAAACGCCTTGCTGATGCCGAATGCACCGTGAATCTGGATCGCTTGGGACGTGATGAACTCCGCCGCCTCGGTGGCGAACAGCTTCGCCATCGCGGCCTCCTGGTCGCACCTGGCGCCGTTGCTCATCAGCCACAACGCGCGGTAGACCAGTAACCGCGCCGCCGCCAGTTTGGTCGCCATCTGCGCCAACATCGACTGGACCAATTGGTGCCCGGCGATCGGCTTGCCGAACTGCACACGGTCGCCTGCGTAAGTGATGCTGGCATCCATGGCCGCCTGTGCAATGCCAAGGGCGATGGTGGAAACGAAGCACCGTGAGCGCTCGAACCCCTTCATCGTCTCGCGCAGTCCGCGGCCCGGTTCACCAAGGATGAACTCCTCTCCGACCCAGATGTCCGGCAGTTCGATCTGCCCCAAGGGCCAGGCATTCAGCCCGAGCTTGGGGATCTCCTGCGTGCGGAAACCGTGCTGCTGTCGGTCCAGCAGGAACAATGTCAGCCCGTCCGCCTCGGTCCGCGCCAACACGATGACGAGGTCGGCAATGGCGGCATTGGACGTCCACATTTTCTCGCCGCGAATGCGATAGCCCTTGCCATCGCGAACGGCGCGGGTGGTGACTGCGCGCGCGTCGGAGCCCACGCCGGGTTCGCTGATCGCGGAACAGCCGATCAGGTCACCGGACACCATCCCCGGCAAATAGCGCTCCTTGAGTGCCGCCGAGCCAGCCTGCTGCAGCTTCAACGCTGCGCCCTCTGCAACCCATGCAACGCCAGCAAGATCGGGTGACCATCTCGCCAATTCCTCGAACAGCAACCCGCTGGACAGGAAGTCTAGCCCGGCACCGCCATCAGCTTCTGGCACCCAGCCATTGCCGACGCCGAACGCCATGCTGCGTTGCAGCAGATCGTGCGCGACCATTTTCGGATACGCGGCATCCTGATGCTCGCGGGCGATGGGCGCGATGTCGCGTTCGACCGCACGGCGCCATCCGTCTACCGCCAGGCGTTGGTCGTCGGTGGGGGCGAAGTCCATCGGTCAGCCTAGGGCCGAAGGATCGTCGCCCAGCCAATCGCGCAACACAGCCTGCGTGTGCTCCCCCAGCAGCGGTGGCGCGGTCCAGCCTTCCGTGATGTCGAAGCTGCCGTATTTCACCGCCGGGCCAATGGTCGGCAAATCGCCATAGGTAGGATGCCGCAGGGTCTGCAACATGCCGCGATGCAGCGCCTGCGGGTGGGCAAACACCTGCGCCATGTTATTCACTGGCGAGGCTGGAACCCCGGCCGCCGACAGCCGCGCCAGCAGATCCTCGACCTTGAGGCTGGCGAGGATACCATCCAGTATCTCGTACAGCGCGTCCCGGTTCTCGTTGCGGGCGGACATAGTGGCGAAGCGCGGGTCGGTCCCAATATCCTCGCGACCCAGCACGCGCAAGAACGCTTCGTAGACCTTCGGATGCCCGGCGCCGATGACGATCCAGCCGTCCGCGGCCTGGAACGCTTTGTAAGGCACCATCGTGCTATGCTCGGAGCCCCATTTGCCGCGGTTCACCCCGGTGACGAGGTATTCCATCGCCGCGTCCATCAGATAGGTGATCTGGCCCTCGAACAGGCTGGTCTCGATCAGTTGGCCGCGCCCGGTCCGCTCCCGCACGAACAAGGCGGTCATGATGGCGCCCATCGCATATTGGCCGCACACCAGGTCGAAAGCGGAGGTGCCCAGTTTGATAGGGGCGCCGGATCGCTCGCCCGTCAGGCTCATGTAGCCGCCTTCGGCCTGAATGGTGAGGTCGAAGGCACCGACATCCTTGCTGGGTCCATCCCGCCCCATGCCGGACATGGATGCGTAGACGAGCCTGGGGCGTTCGGCGGCCAAGGCCTCGTAGCCCAAGCCCAGGCGCTCCATCACGCCGGGCCGGAAGTTTTCCACGATGACGTCGGCCTTGGCCGCCAGGCGTTGGATCGTGCCCTGGTCCTGTGCCGCCTTCAGATCCAGGACGATGGAGCGCTTGTTCCGATTAGCGGCCAGGAAGCCGAAGCTATTGTCGGCATGGAAGGGTGGTCCCTGGCGGCGGATGGCGTCGCCCTCCGGGCTTTCCACCTTCACCACATCAGCACCGAGATCGCCGAGCAGCATCGTGCAGAATGGTCCGGCATAAAGCCGGGTGAAATCCAGCACACGAAGGCCCGCAAGCGGTTTGTCGGTCATGGCGCACTCACCTGGGTCATTGGATGGCGACGGTCTCGGCCCGAAGAACCCCCTCCGGGCCGTATTGGAACACGACGTGGCGTAGCCAATTCGAATTATCGGTCTTCGGGAAATCGACGCGTTGGTGCGCGCCGCGGCTTTCTTCCCGCTGCAGAGCAGACCCAACGATCGTGCGGGCCGTCAGCACCATGTGCATCGCCTCGACCGCCTCGATGGCGGTGCGGATATCCGTCACCTCCAGTCCGACGGTGATTTGGTCCTGCAAATCGAGCAGCGCTGTCGCGCCTTGCTGCAGTTGCTGCCCCGTGCGCCAGATCGGCGCTGCCTGTGATACGGTTCGACAAATTTCGCTCTTTGCCGCGATCGGCGATTTGCGACCCTGGCGCCCAATCGTGGCGAGGATCGGGTTCAGCGCCGACGCAACGGCCCTGCCCCGGTCCACCCCCGTGATGTCCCGCATGCCCCCGGCGGCGCCTCGCCCGGCAAGGCCACCGAACACCACGGTATCGCTGCATCCATTGCCTGCAATGCGACTTGCGCCATGCACGCCGCCTGCTGCCTCACCTGCCGCATAAAGGCCCGGCACGCCGGACCAGCCGTTCGCATCGATGTGAATGCCGCCCATCTGGCTATGCGCGGCCGGCCGCACGAGCGGTCCCTGAACGGCCGGGTCGAGGCCGGCCGATCGTAGGCGGCGGCAATGGGAGACATAGCTCTCCAGTCGCTCCCGCGGGACAGGCCTGGTGTCGAACAAGACAGTGCCACCCGCCAAACCCCGGCCAGCATCAATCTCCTGCTGAATACAAAGCGCCATCCGCGCCTTCTCGATCTGGCGTTCCCCGTGACCGGGGTTATAGCGCAACATAAAGCGCTCGCCCTCTGCGTTGAGCAAATGCGCGCCATCGCCCAACATGGCAGTCGGCATTTCCATCCCTCGGCACGCCTCGGGCCAGACCGTCACGACCGGTTCGAACTGCACGAACTCCATGTCCACCAGCCGCGCGCCCGCCTCCAACGCCACGCCGTACGAGCCGGCGGATACATCTGCGGGATAGGTACTGTCGTCATACAGGCGCCCGATGCCGCCAGCCGCAAGCACGGTGGATTTCGCATGCACTGCGCACAGGCGATTGCCCTGTTGGCGCCACAGCAGGGCCCCCACGACGGTGTCCCCGGCCTTCAACAGCCGCAGCGCCTTCCAGCCCGACATCACCGTGATGCCGATGCGGGATACCTCTTTGCCCAGCGCGTCCATGATCGATCGGCCGGTACCGTCTGCCACATACACCGAACGGGCATAGGTGTTGCCGGACAAGTGGCGCAGGCTCGGCCGGTCATCGTCGCGCGCGAATGGGACACCCAGGCTGGCCAATTCGTCGAACGCCGCGATCGACTCCTCGACCATGGCACGGACGAGCCGCTGGTCGTTCAGGCCGTAACCGCCGCGGATCATGTCGGCAGCATATTCCTCCGGGCTGTCCTTCGGCTGCACCTGCATCGTCGGCACGTTGCAGCCGATGACGAAAGGTGAGGCGCCGCGGGCGACATAGGCCATCAACACGTCGGCACCGCGCTGCCGCGCCGCGAGTGCTGCGCGATGGCCCGCGATGCCGCCACCGATGACGAGCACATCGGTCTGCACCGTCGCAATATCAGGAATGGCCGCCATCATCACGGCGCCGATGACGGGGCAGTCCGCCCTCTGTGTTGTTGTACTCCCATGCTACCAGGGTAGGATTACGTTTCCGCCAGTAGCAAACGATAGAAACTTATGGTGTCATGAGTTTTCGGTCATCAAGAACCGATCGAAGGGAACGTCATGTCGGCCAATCTGCCTTCGCTGTCCGCACTTCGAACATTCGAAGCGGCCGGCCGGCACATGAGCTTCACGCGCGCTGCACTCGAGATGCACATTACGCAAAGCGCCGTCAGCCGGCAGATCCGCGGGCTGGAGGAGATGCTGGGCGCCACGTTGTTCAACCGCACCGGCCAGCGGGTAACGTTGACCGATGTGGGCCAAGGCTACCTTCGCGACATCAGCAGCGCGTTGGAGCGTATCCAGGACTCGACCCTGCGCCTGCTGACCAAACATAGTGGCAGCATGCTGACGCTCGCAACGCCGCCTGCGTTTGGCATGCGTTGGCTCATCCCGCGGCTGCCGGCGTTTCACAAGCGACACCCCGAGATCATGGTGAGTCTGCTGACCCGGGCGAGCATCTTCGATTTCGCCAAGGAACCCGTCGATGCGGCCATCCATTACGGCCACGACGACTGGCCCGGCGCCGAGACGGTACGCTTGCTAGGGGACACGATGACGCTGGTCGCGAGCCCAGACTATCTGGGGCAGCGCAAGCCGATGAACCGCCCTGCCGATCTGCAAAATGCCGTCCTGCTACAGCACATGCGCCGGCCGACCGCATGGGCGGACTGGCTTGCCCACGCCCGCATGACCGGGATCAACGCCTGGGCGGGTCCGCGCTTCGAACATTACTACATGTTGATCCAGGCGGCGCTTGCCGGGCTGGGCATTGCACTGATCCCCAGTATCATTGTCGCCGAGGAGCTCGGCTCCGGTCGCCTCGTGCAGCCGTTCAAGACTGGCTACATGGGCCAGGATTCGTATTGCCTGGTCTATCCAGAGACGAAACGCGCCGACCCAAACCTGCAGCGCCTGCGCCAATGGCTGGTCTCCGAGGCGAATGCTTGCCGTCAACCTTGTAGTTCCCATGATGCAGGGTCATGACCCTGCATCATGGGACATGAGATTGTACCATTTGCCAAGGTATCCACCGGCCTGCAGGGTAGCCTTGACGCCGCGGTAGCTTGCGGCCGGGAGGCGACAAGAAATGGCAGAGTCGGGTGGGCGCGAGCCAGGCATAGGCGACGTCGTGATCGGCACCAGCGTACAGGTGGCCAAGACCATCACGGAATCAGATGTCTATCTTTATGCGGGGATCACCGGTGATTTCTCCCCAAACCATGTCAATGCCGAGTTCATGAAGGATAGCCGCTACGGCGAACGCGTGGCTCACGGCGCGATGCTGGTTGGCTTCATGTCGGCCGCCTCCGCCAAGATGTATCTCGGACGCACGGTGTCGATGGGATATGACCGCGTCCGCTTCATGGCCCCGGTCCGCTTCGGCGACACGATCACGACGCTATACCGTGTTGCGGCGGTTGACCTGGAAAAGCGCCGCGTTACGGCCGAAGTGACCTGCACCAACCAGGACGGCAAGCTCGTCGGGGTGGCGACCAATATCCGCGCCTTCATCGATTAGGCATAGACATGTCCATCCTGCTGACTGAATCCCGCGACGCCGTGCTGACGCTGACGCTGAATCGGCCGGAATTTCGAAACGCTCTGTCAGCGGAGTTGGCGCGCACGCTCGCCTCCGCGGTGACGAACGCTGGACACGAGGTACGCTGTGTCGTCGTGCGCGGCGCGCCAGGCGCCTTCTGCGCCGGGATGGACCTGAAAGAGCGTCGTACTCTGGATGCCGACGGAAAATGGGAACAGGCACAGTCGCTGCGGGACTTGACGGCAGCCATCATGGCATCGCCCAAACCGGTGATCGCGGCGATTTCCGGCTGGTGCCTGGGCGGTGGTTTCGAACTGGCGTTGTCGTGCGATCTGCGCGTTGCCACCGCGGATGCGGCGTTTGGCTTTCCAGAGATGACGCTTGGTGCCTACCCCGGCGGCGGCGGCGCCGTTCTGGTCCCGCGGGTCGCTGGCATCGCAGCGGCAAAACGGCTGATGTTCGCCACCGACCGGATTGATGCTGCGGAGGCGCTTCGGCTCGGTCTGGTCGATTGGTGCGTTCCGGCAGCGGAATTGGAGGCGACGTTACAAACCATCGAGGGCGCCATCGCACGTCGTAGCCCCCTGGCGCTCGCGGCGTTGAAACGCGTCCTCGATCGGGTCAACGACCTGCCTTACCTCGATGCAGTGGCGTTCGATGCCGCAGCACGCCGGCCACTCGAGGGCACTGCCGATTATCAGGAAGGCATCGCCGCCTTCTTCGAGCGTCGGCCCGCAGTATTCACTGGGACGTAACATCAGCTGGAGCGGCGGCGCTTCTTTGGAGAGACTCCAGCGATGTCCCAGTCAAAGCCGCGCAATGGCGGACGCATTCTTGTGGATCAGCCGGAAATCCATGGGGTATCGGACGTGTTCTGCGTTCCTGGAACGCGAGTATCCCGGCCGAATGATTGCCACGCAACTCCGCCACCCGGACTTCGCCGCCTACCCGAGGCGCTCACGCCAGGCCGCTCCCTCAGCCAGATATGGAGTGCTGGTAGGTAGCGCTCCGCTCACCTAACGGTTTTGTAACGTTCGCAGTTCGATTGCCGATTGCCTCACGCCGGGATCGGCCTGTGGTTAGTGCGCAAACCCTCGTTCGCTGGGATCAACCGTAATTCCAGTCAAGACCAGGAGACTGCTTCCTATCGACTGGGGAGAGTAGGTTAGCTGTCCTTCACCGCGGTAAAACTTCTCGGTCTGCGATGTGTCCCCGCCGAAGTAGAACGGAATAAAAGCCTTGCCCGTAATGTGCGAGGCGGTGTCGGTGGGAGCGCCGATGATGCTCTCAACCTCCGTGGCACCCATCCCGATCTGCACCCGGCTGAATTTCGATCCGGGGTGGATGCTCCCGTGTACCTCGCCTTCCGTTCCGTTCAAACCGATTACCTTGTTGCCAGAGGACGCGGCGGACGTCGTAGACGGGGTTGGTGACGTGCCACCTTGGGCACAGGCGCCAAGAACCAGCAGGGCGGATAGAGCAATGTAACGGTAATTCATCGCAGATCCCCAAAAGCTGGCACAGATCTATCTAAGATGCAGGATCGGATCAATCCTATATCGACATGAGACACCCGCCGGAACCGGCGTAGCAGGATTGCGCGCACTGACGAGGCCCGCCGGCACCAGCAGCAGCATGGATCGGTCCATTTGCGCCGATGCTCATTGTCCCCCGACAGCGAGGACCACTTTCGGGATTCCGGCTTCATGATCCGCCATGCGGTTGGCGCCACGTCCGTTCTTTTGTTCTTGGACCAGGACCGCCAGCAAACCGGCACCCACGTAGAGCAGGCCGCCTATCAGCATGGCTCCGTGGAATCCCCCGGACGTGGTTCGCAGCCATCCGAACATCAAAGGCCCTAGAAAGCCACCGAAATTGCCGATGCCGTTGGCGACGGCCATGCTTGGCCCTGCGACACTTCTTGGCACGGCATCGGCTACCATGATCCAGTAAATCGTGATCCGACCAAACCACAGCCCCGTCGTCATGGTGAGACAGAACAGAAGCACCAACAGATGCCCTTCGCCGAACAGCGCGGCGCCGCACATGAACAGACCGGCCAGCACCGTCGGCACGATAAGGTGCCATCGCCGTTCCTGCATCCGATCCGAACTGGCCGAGATGAGGAACGCCATGCCCACGCTGACCACGTAGGGAATCGAGGCGAGCACCCCCGCAAGGCCGATGGTGCGGCCGCCCTCCACCAGCAGCGTCGGCAGCCAGAAAGTCAGCCCCCAGAACGCCGTGAGGCCCAGCAAGTTGTAGATCGACAGGATGATGACAGTCGGGTTCCACATCGAGCGGAACCAATGCTGCTGCAGCACTGGGGCTCGCTGAGCTTCCGCATCCAGTTCCGTCACCAGGGCCAGTTTGGTTGCCGGGTCCAACCATGCAGATTGCCGGGGATCGTCCTCGACGGCCCACCACCACACCGCGCACCACAGCAGCGAAGGGATCGCGGTGACAACGAACATCAGTCGCCATCCCACGTAACTGACGGCCAGCCCGCAGACCGCGTTGCCGATGGCTGCGGCGATGGGCGTGCCTAGCAAGGCAAGGTTGGCGCGCGCACGCTCCCGTTGGGTAAACCAGCCGCGCATCACCACTACGATGGCCGGCAGGATGCCACCCTCCGACATGCCGAGCATGAGACGGTTGACGATCAGTTGGGTCTCCGTCTGCACCAGGGCCGTCGTCGCGGAGACGATCGACCAGCAGACTCCAAGCAGGATGATCGTACGCTTGGCGCTCCAAGCGGATGTGAGCCTGCCGACCGGGATTTGCAGCGCGAGATAACCCCACGCAAACATGCCTACCGCGAAGCCTAGTTCCGTCGCGGTGAGCCCTAGATCGGCCCGCATGCCGGGAAAGGCAACGGCGATGTTCGACTTGTCGATCTGGGCGCAGATATAAAGGATGGTTGCGACGAGTTGTATGCGGATCCATCTGTTGCGAAGTAGGCTGGACATGGGTTTCCTCCCATATTGCCGAGAGGGTCATTGGTTGCCCTCTCGTTCATCTGGTAGCCAAACTCGGAACTACGTCTTCGCCGGGCCGTTCCGAAGGACCCGAATCAGGCTTGGCTGGTGATGGGCAGCCACGGGAACGCCATGCGCCGTTTTGCCTCGAAGGCGACGATCTCTGCCCCGTGGCTCTCCGTCACGCTGATATCGTCCTGGCCGAGGATCAGGCGCTCCTTGCGCAGCGGATTGATGTCAAAAGAATGTCGTGCGCCGGCCGGGTCGATAACGAGTTGGTTGGGCAGGTCGATTGTGATCTCGCTGCCCGGGCGGGCACGGACGGCAGCCCAAAGCTGGTGGATCACTGCTTCGTCGAGTGTCACGAGCAAGATGCCGTTTTGCAAGCAGTTGCCATAGAAGATCTCGGCAAAGCTGGGGCCGATCAGCGCGCGAAACCCGTAATCCATCACGGCATAGGCGGCCCCTTCGCGGGAGGAGCCGCAGCCAAAGTCGGCATCGGTCAACAGTATTTGGGGAGTGCCATAGGCGGCGTCGTTCAGCGCGCATTCGGGGCGGGGCTGCTCGTTCTCATCGAACCGGACGTCGTGCAGGAAGGCCTCGCTGTAGTCATGGCCTGGGCGACGATGCCGCCGCATGTAACGACCGGGCAGGATCATGCCGGTGTCGATCTTGGCGATCGGCAGCGGCACCGCGGCGGCGGTCAGGATCGTGAAGGGTTGCATGGGATGTTCCTAAGGAGACGTCAGATGGCGTACGTCCGTCAAGCGGCCCATGATGGCTGCGGCAGCGACCATGGCCGGGCTCATGATGTGCGTCATCGCATTACGACCCTGCCGCCCCTCGAAGTTGCGATTGGTGGTTGAGGCGCAGCGCTGGCCCGGACCGACGATCTCTCCGTTGGAGCCGTTGCACATTGCGCAGCCGGAATCCCGCCACTCCAGGCCAGACTCAAGGAAGATGCGGTGCAGACCCTCCGCCTCCGCCTGGCGCTTCACCTCGCTGGACCCAGCGGACACCATCCCCGGCACCGCCACCTTGCGCCCCCGCAACACGCCGGCCGCGGCGCGCAGATCCTCGATGCGGCTGTTGGTGCAGGACCCGATGAACACGCGGTCGATCCGGATCTCGGATAAGGGTGTCGCCGGGATCAACTGCATATACTCCAACGCACGGCCGACATGGCGGCTGCGCTCGTGGTCGTCAAAGCTGCTGGGATCCGGCACCACCCCATCGATCGGGGAACAATCCTCCGGGCTGGTGCCCCACGTCACCATTGGCGCGACCGTGGCTGCGTCCAGATGAAGCTCGCGATCGAAGACGGCGCCGGGATCTGTCGGCAATGTCCGCCAATAGGCCAAGGCGCGGTCCCAGTGTTCGCCCTTCGGCGCGCGTTCGCATTGCGCCAGATGGGCAAACGTGATGTCGTCCGGCGCGATCATGCCGATGCGTGCGCCCGCCTCGATCGACATATTGCAGATCGTCAAGCGCCCTTCCATCGACATGCCGCGGATCGTCGATCCGGCATATTCGAACGCGTAGCCGGCACCGCCGCCAATTCCGGTCTGCCGAATAATCGATAGGATCACATCCTTGGCGGTGACGCCCGTTCCAAGGGCGCCGTCGATGGTGATGCGCATGGTCCGCGGTCGCTTCATCCAGACGGTCTGCGTGGCGACGACGTGGCGCAACTGGTTCGATGCGCCGACGGGAATGGCGCAGGCCCCCATTGCACCATGTGTCGCGGTGTGGGAATCGTTGCAGGTGATCAGCATGCCGGGCTGCGAGATGCCCAGTTCCGGCCCTACCACATGAGCAATACCTTGCTTGGCGTGATGCATGTTCAAATGGGGCAGGCCGAAATCTGCAGCGTTGCCCGCCATCATGGCGACGACGTTGCGAATTTCGGGGTTTGGAATGCCCTCTACCCCCGCCGCGCGATTGATGGTCGGCAGGTAATGGTCGGTGATGGCCAGGTGCTGTTCCGGCCGGCGACTGGTGCGGCCTTCCAGCCGCAATTGGTCGAACGCGAGGAAGGAGCCACCTTCGTTGAGGTAGTTGAAATCGACGTAGAGCAAGTCCTCGCCTTGGGGCGACGTGACGATGATGTGCTCACCCCACACTTTCTCGAACAGCGTCCTTGCGCTCAGCATCGTATCAATTCCCTCCATGTGCATTAGCCGGCGCGGGCTGCCGCGAGTGACCGCTTTGCCTGGCCCAATAGCAGCGGCAAGTCACCGCCGACCGAGATGAAGCTGCATCCTCTGGCCAGCCACCCGGCGGCGAGCGACGGCTCGCCAGTGGACATGCCGACGATCTTGCCCGCGCGCAGGATGGTGGCCACGGCGTCTTCGATGGCGGCAACGACTTCCGGATGCTCGGTCTGTCCGAAATGGCCCATGTCTGCTGCCAAATCTGCCGGGCCGAACAGCAGCGCATCGATGCCATCGACGGCAGCGATCTCGGCGACATTCCTGATTGCCGTGCGCGACTCGATTTGCACGATCAGGCAGATGCGGTCTTCGCCTCGCGTGGGGCCAAGATCGAGATTGTCGTAGCGGTTGCCTCGGTGAAACCGGGCGGCACTGCGCAGGCCACGTGGTGGATACAATGCGGCGGATGCGACCCGCTGGGCCTGCGCCGCCGTTTCGACCATGGGGACGACTAGCGTCTCGATACCGATGTCCAGCAACCCCTGGATCACCGCCGGGTCATCGCTCGGCAGTCGCACCACGGCGCTGGCACCCGTGCCTGCCAAGGCCTGCGCCTGGTGTAGAACCGACATCAGGCTGTTCGGCGAGTGCTCCATATCGATGTAGACATAGTCGCAGCCCGCGTATCCGAGCGCCTCAGCCACGATCGGACTGCAGAATTGCGTGCGGATGCCGATTTGCGGTTGTCTGTCTGACAGCTTCTGCTTGAACGATGGCGTGTCAGTGGCGACCATGTCACAGATTCTCCCCGGTTACTAAACGGTTGCCAGCGCGCTTATACAAATTATAAGCTGCGTCGATTGAAGCGCAAGCTTTTCGTGCGATGCTGCGGACGGCCCCCCATGGAAGGTGCATGACGACGATACGACACGATCTCCGAGACGAACCGGCCGAGCCGCTCAACGCCCGCAGCCTCATCGGGCAAGGCCTGTCGGCCCGTGCGTTGGAGGTGTTCGTGGCAGTCGCGCGCACGGGCAGCATGAGCGCGGCAGCTCAGCATCTGGGTTTGACGCAACCGGCGGTGTCGCAATTCATCGGGCAGATGGAGCGCGCGCTGGACGTCCAATTATTCGACCGGTCGCGCCGGCCGCCCGTGCTCACGTTGAAGGGCGCCGCCTTGCTGGAGCCCGCGCGGGCGCTGGTGAATGGCATCGAGCGGTTTGACAATGCGCTGCGGTGGAGCACGAGCGAGCAGTTGCCGCTGCTGCGGATCGGCATGCTGAACAGCTTTGCGGAGGCGATCGGCCCCGCCGTGCTGTCGCGACTGCGTTCGATGGCAGCGCAGCTCACCGTTGAATCCGGTTTCAACGCCACCCGGGCCCGGGCGGTCGCGGACCGCGAGTTCGACTTCGTCGTGACATCCGACGAATCGCCCCCGCTACCCGGCGTGACGATCGTGCCGATCATGACCGAGCCGTTCCTGATCGTGGCGCCCCCGGATTATGCTGAGAATCCACAAGCCCTGAAGCCATTGAGCGAGACGCTGGACCTCATCCGCTTCGGGCGCGATCCTTTTATGAATTCACGGTTCGACCAGACGCTACGCTCCTGGGGTATCACGCCCCGGCGGCGCTATCACATGGATACGCATGCTGCCGTGCTGGCAATGGTGGCGGCGGGTTTTGGCTGGACGATCATGCCGCCCCTCGCCGTCTATCGCGCCATCGCCCGCGGCGAACGGTTTGCGATTGCGCCCTATCCAGACCCGTCGATGAAGCGGGTGATGATGATTGCCGCGCGCGATGGCGAGGGCGCACACGTGGTGCGCCATATTCACGAGGCGGCAACGCTAGAACTGCGATCCAGCGTGATCCCAGTCATTCGAACGCATTTGCCTGAGGTCGCCCACCTGATGACACTGCACGAGCTGGCAGAGGAGGAGCCGGGCTCGTCTGCTGCATCCTAACTGCGAGGATGGTTAGCAGCATGTTCACACGTCGGCGGCGATGTCGTGCGGGTTGACCTTCGGCATTGAGCGGTGACGGAGTTCCCGCTCACGCAGGTCAACGAAGGCATAACGCATGCAGCCGCCGAGGCGGGGCCGTTCAAGCTGACGGTGCTCAAACCCTAGCGATCTGCACGGATCGACATTCATCATTGTAAATCGCGCGTGACGGGCTGAACCAGCGTGGCCCGGCGCTCTTACAACCAGCGAGGGGCCAAGCTCTCTCATTCGAAACTCGGGGCTGCGATCAAAATGGTCGTGCCCCGTCTTGCATCGAAATACGGACGTGCCGCGTATGACAATTCACACTGATGCTGCTGGCCACACGCTCGGCGCCCGGATTCATCCGGAAACCCATCAGGTTCTACATCGTGACGTGCGCCAGCAGGTCTTCAAGGCCGACGATGGTGTCGTGGTCGTGGCTGATTTGCCGGGCTGGTATCCCGAGGCTGATGGAGAACCGATCCTGACGGCCGATGACGAGAAGATCCGGGTTCGCGCCGTAGCGGCGCTGAATGCTCTACAACGGGGTTTTTCTCCCGCTTCTCCATAAAGCGATCGCCATCGATGATGGGCTGGCGTTCTCACCTGGTGGCGCTGAGCCGATCAGCTTTCGGGGTCACGATGCTGGTGTGGCCGAGATGCAGCGGAAGAAAGCGCAAGTACCAGGCAAGGCCTAATGCAAGCACGCCACCCAGCACCTCCTGCCAGACTGGCACGGAGAGCCCGAAACTGCGGACCAGCCACGCAACGACGAGCGGCGTCAGGCCCGAGACCACGGCCGTACCCACGCTGTAGGGAAATGCGAAGCCGCTTTGGCGGATTGCGGTGGGAAACAGTGCGCAGGTCAGGCCCGAGATCAGCGAATGGATCACCCCGCATAGCGCTCCCACGATCGCCAGCCCGGCCGCGAGGCCCGCAGCGCTACCCTGCAGCGTTGGCAGTTCGGAGAAGAACCAAGTTGCAGACGCAGCATTGAGCACCCCACCGATGACAAGCAATCGCGGCCATCCCAGCAATGGGAGCATCGCACCCCAGGCGGGCATGCTCAACACGAAGGCCGCGACGCCACACATATTGGCGACGAAGACCGTGTTGGCCGGGACGTGCTGGATGCCGATGAGGTAGGTTGGTAGCCACTGAAAGTAGATGCCCGGCGTGGTGGAGAAAACGAACGTCAACACGACGGCGAACACGCATTGTGCGCGACAATCACGCAGGATCTTGGCGATCGGCACCTGCGTCGACAGCTGCCGTTCCTCCCGGATTTGCTCGAACATCGGCGATTCTGCCAAATGGCGGCGCAGATAGGCGGCCAGCAGCCCGGACAAGCCGCCGAGGATGAATGGTAACCGCCACGCCAATGACACCCAGCCCGGGTCCAGCAGACCCGCAAATTCCTTCGCCAGGAGTGCCACCCCCGCACCCAGCAGCAAACCGCAATTCACCATGCCCAGGAACAAGCCACTGGCAGGACCCAGGCGGCGGGGCGGGGCGTGTTCGCAGATGAACACGGCTGCACCGGGCAGCTCGCCACCCACCGCACATCCCTGCAGAATGCGCAACAGCAGCAATGCGGCTGGCGCCATCCAGCCGGCCGTCGCGTAGGTTGGCAGCAAGCCCATGAGGAAGGTCGGGAACGACATGAGCAACACGGTGAACACGAAAAGCCGCTTGCGTCCGATCCGGTCGGCATAATGCGCGATGATCATGCCGGCGATCGGGCGAACCAGGTAGCCGATGGCGAAGATACCAAAAGCCTGGACCTGGGTCTTCCACACGGAATCACCCGGTGGAAACAGATCGGTGCCAAGAGCGGCGGCGACGAAAACATAGACCTGGAAATCGAAATATTCCAGCATGCCGCCCAACGATGCCAAGCCGACGTTTTGTAGTTCCTTGATACCTTGACGGTTCATGGCTCTCCCTTTCTGCCGCCGACTCTTGCGGTCGCGGTCGCCTCGTTGACGTCAGCCTGGCTGTAGGGTCCAGCGATCCTCATCGGCTTGCACGCCGGGTAGATCGGTCACTTCGTTGTAGTGCGCCATTGGCATCAAGACCGACGCGACCCCCGCCAGTGAGCGGTCTCGGTGCAGGGCCTGCAACACGTGCTGCATCGCGGCTGCGGCGGCCAGCAAGGCAGCGATGGGAAACATGACGGCTGCGGCACCCGCTGCCTGCGCCGTATCAACGGTTAAATTCGTGGCGCCGGCCGCCTGGGATACGTTGGCCAAATGGAAACCCGGGATTGCCTTGCAGACACGCGCCAGCGTCTCCGGCGTGTCGGCGCCCTGCACGAACACCATGTCCACCCCTTCCTGCTGATAGCGGCCAGCACGGTCTATCGCGGCGTCGATGCCCTCGACAGCCAAGGCGTCCGTGCGGGCACACAGCACGAAGGCCGGGTCGCGTCGCGCATCCAAGGCCGCGCGCAGCTTGGCGATCTGGTCGGCGACGGGAATGACGGCCTTGCCAGCCAGATAGCCGCAGCGTTTCGGCGTTACTTGGTCTTCGATGAACAGGCCGGCCAATCCAGCGCGCTCGAACGATCGAACGGTCTGCGCGACGTTGTGAACGCCGCCAAACCCGGTATCGGCATCCGCCAGGACCGGCACGCCAGACGCGGCGGCGATCCGCGCATAGTGGTCGGCAAAGTCGCGCATGCCAAGCTGGCCCATATCCGGCGCCCCCAACAACGTGCCGGTCGCAGCATTGCCGCCCGATGCCAGCGCGTCGAACCCCGTGCGGGTGGCAAGGCGGGCGGATAGGGCGTCGTGCACCCCTGGCAGCACCAGGATTTCGGGCTGGCCAAGCAATTCACGCAATCTGGATCCGGGATGGATGGGCGTCATAGCGGCGTCCTTAGTGTCTGGAGCCAGGGTTGGCCGGCTTTTTCCGCGGATTCCCAGCGATCTATCGCTGTGGCCTCGAGTAAGGTCATGCCTATTTCATCGAGTCCTTCCAGCAGTGCCGTCTTATCTGCAGCCGGCAAGTCGAATGCCATCTCGAACCCTGGGGACGTGACACGCTGCGTCGCCAGGTCCACCAGCAGGTGCACCGGGTCCTGGGTGTCGCGCAGCATACTGCGCAGACGTGCAAGGCCTTCCGCACCGGCGGCGATCGGCAGGATGCCGTTGCGGATGCAATTGTCTCGGAAAACCTCGCCGAAGCTGGCGGCGATCAGCACGCGGATACCGAATTCGTCCAGAGCCCAACAAGCGTGCTCCCGCGTGCTGCCACAGCCGAAATTGGCGCCGGACACCAGGATCGCGGTCTTCTCCCACCCTGGGCGATTCAGCACGAAGGCCGGGTCGCGCCGCCACAATGCGAACAGGCCGGCGCCGTAGTCTGGGTCGATGCCGCGCATGAAGGCGGCGGGTAGCACTTGGTCGGTATCGATGTTGTCGCGGTCCAGCAGCGTCGCAACCGACTCTACGGGTTGAAAACGGCGCATCACTGCACCGCCCGGCGGTCGACGATGCACCCGGCCAGTGCGGCGGCGGCGGCTGTCTCCGGGCTTGCAAGATGCGTCATCACACCCGCGCCCTGCCGGCCCGCGAAGTTACGGTTGGTGGTGGATACGATCCGCTGGCCCGGCGATCCCTCCTCACCATTGACGCCGGCGCACATGGAACAGCCGGCCTCCCCCCAATCGAACCCGGCATCGAGGAAGATTTGGTGCAACCCGAGGTTCTCCGCCTCCCGCTTCACCATCGTGCTGCCGGGCACCACCGTCGCGTGCATCCCGGGTGCCACGTGCCGACCCCGCACCACGGCCGCGGCGGCCTGCAGGTCGGACAGGCGGGCATTGGTGCATGATCCGATGAAGACCCGGTCCACCGGCACGCCCGCAATCGGCGCACCCGGCTGCAACTGCATGTAGTCTAGCGCCCGGCGCAATTCCGCCCGTTCCGCGACGGGCGCGGTCTCAGGGTTTGGCACTGTGCCGGACAACCCGATGACATGCGCGGGATCAATGCCCCAGGTGATCTGCGGCTCCAACGTACCGCAATCGATGCAGAGGTCCTGGTCGAAGACTGCGTCCGCGTCGGTATACAGCGCCTTCCAAGCCTGGACCGCCTGGCCCCAGTCTGTGCCCTGTGGGGCGAACGCACGACCCTTCAACCAGGCTGCGACGCTTGCATCCGGCGCCACCAGACCGGCCCGGCCGCCAAGTTCGGTCACCATGTTGCAGAGCGTCATGCGGCCTTCCACGGGCAGGGCGCGGGCCACCGGCCCGGCGAATTCGACAGCATGGCCACGCGCCATGTCCGAGCCCCAATGGCCGATCACGAACAGGATCACATCCTTCGCCGTCACGTCCGGGGCGAGCCCGCCATCCAGCACGATGCGCATCTGCCGGGGCTTGTTCCAGGCCAGCGTCTGGGTGGCCAGCACATGCACCACCTCCGTCGTGCCGGTGGCCAGGCCCAGTGCGCCGATGCCGCCCACTGTGCAGGCATGACTGTCCGGGCAGGCTACGGTACTGCCGGGCAGCGCGATGGCCAATTCCGGCGAGATGACGTGAACGATACCCTGCATGGGGCTGTCGATCCCTAGCAGGCGGATGCCGAATTCCAATGCGCCACTCCGGGTCCGTTCCAGGAAGGGCGCGCTTTTCGGGATCGTGCTGGTCGTCCGCCCCGTGCTGGTGGCGACCATGTGGTCGGTCACCGCGACCGTCAGGTCTGGCCGGCGCACGTCGCGGCCGGTCTTGCGCAGCTTGGCAAAGGCGGGCGGCGCATGGAGGTCATGGATCACGTGGCGGTCGATATAGACCAGGGTGCGACCGTCCTGGCGGGGGCCGACCACGTGCGCATCCCAGATCTTATCGAATAGTGTTGCCATCCCGGCTCTCTGACGTTGGTCGTTCCTTGACGGCCAGCGTCGGGCCGTTGTGGTCGATTGTCAACAATCGACGATTAAATTGCCCGATAGGCTTTGTCGTGGCATGATCCGGCTACAGCATGACAAGGGCGATCATTTGATGGGGGTCGAGCGCATTCAGGTGCAGACGCTGGCCGATCGTGCCTTCGACATGCTGGAACGCGCGATCCTCAATGGCGACTTGGCGCCCGGCGCCACGCTGGGCGAGGCCGATCTGGCCGGGCAACTCGGCATCAGCCGGGGTCCGCTGCGGGAGGCCATCAGCCGTTTGGAGGGCCGCCGCCTGCTGCAGCGTGTGCCGCATGTGGGCGTCCGCGTAGTGTGCCTGTCCGATGCGGAAGTGGCCGAGATCTTCGCCATGCGTGAGGTGCTTGAGGGTCTCGCCGCAAGCCTTGCCGCCCAATACATGACAGGGCGCGACATCGACATGCTGGAGGAAGCCGCGCCATTTCGGCACCGGGCACCGGGCAGACATGGCGGCCAGCGTCACGATCCCACAGAGGATTTCCACGTTCGCATCGCTCAGGGGAGCCGCAATAGCCGGCTCATCGAGTATCTGTGCATCGATATGTATTCGCTCCTGCAACTCTACCGCATTCGCAGTGGCAGCAGCCCCATGCGTGCGGGTTCGGCCGAGGAGCATCGCGAGATCGTGGCCGCCTTGCGGGCCCGTGACGGCGTGACGGCAGAGCGACTCATGCGCGCCCATGTTCGCCGGGCAAAGGACAGCCTGAACCTTGCGTCGATCGGCGCAAGTGCTTCGATAGTCGCCGCAGATGACAATGGTGCCGGATCGAAGGCCGTTGGGGAGCATCGGGCCAGTGGTCCCGAACTGTCCCTGGATCGCCGCCGGCGCATCGCGATGACGACGAGTGCCTGACGACGAGTGCCTGACGACGCGGTACTATCGAATTTGGACAAGCAGCGTCGAACACGAAGGGAGGCAACAATGATGATGTCGCAGATCATGGCAGAACTGGCGCCAGGTGGTGTCCTGCGGGCCGGGATCAACATGAGCAATTTTCTGCTCGTTACCGGCACGAGCCCCAGCGGTGAGCCTGACGGCGTTTCCCCCGACATGGCCCGCGCAGTCGCCGACCGGCTCGGCGTTCGCGTTGAACTGGTCCCGTTCGCGAAGCCCGGCCTGGTGGCGGATGCCGCGGTGACCGGTGGCTGGACGATCGGCTTGATCGGCGCGGAGCCAGCCCGGGCCGAGACGATCGCCTTTTCCGCGGCTTATGCCGAGATCGAGTCGACCTACCTCGTGCCGCCGGGTTCGCCGCTGCATAAAATTGGCGATGTCGATCAACCCGGCAATCGCATCGCAGTGACGGGCCGCGCCGCTTACGGGCTTTGGTTGGACCGCAGCATCAAACACGCGACGCTGGTCCGGACCGATAGCCTCGATGAGGCATACGAAGTCTTCGTTCGCGATGGGCTGGAGGCGCTGGCGGGTTTGCGGCCGCGCTTGCTGCAAGATGCCCAAACGCTGCCCGGCGCTAGAATCCTCGATGGCGGTTTCACTGCGGTACAGCAGGCGATCGGCACGCCGCGTCAAAACCAGGCTGGCGCGGCATTCCTGCATGATTTCGTTGAAGAGGCTAAAGCGAGCGGCCTGGTGGAACAATTGATCGCCAAGCACAAGGTGCAGGGGCTTTCCGTGGCACCCGCCGCCTAGCGCTTTCGGAGCGCGTCGTTGCGAGGCAGCGGCGTATCGCTGTTCCGGCTGGCTGCGTCAGCCGCCCGCGCCACGCAACGGCCGTTCCGGCAGGAACAGCACCGTCAGGAACCCCAATCCGGCGATGATTGTCCCGGTGATGAACGCCGCGGACAAACCGGCCCGGTAGGCCCCTAGCACAAGTGAACGCTGCACGTCCGGAAGGCTGGCGATCGCCGATAGACCGCTCAACGATGACCCCCCCACCTCCACGCCCTGCAGATGGGCCGCCAGCACTGCGCCGCCCAGGGCGGCGCCGACGGCACCACCGAGCGAGCGGAAGAATGCCGCCGACGCGGTTGCCGCGCCCAATTCGCTGCGTGCGACCGCGTTCTGGATCGCGGTCGTCAAATTCGGCATGACCAGCCCGATACCAAGGCCCATCACCACCAGCACCGCCTCGATCAGCGGCGGGTTCAGATCGTTGCGCACAGCCCAGGCCAACGTTGCGTAGGACAAGGTCGCAGCCGCCAGGCCGAGCACCGGGAACAGCTTGTAACGACCCGTTCGGGACACAAGCCGACCGCCCGTGTAGGACGCGATGATCACCCCGCCCATCATCGGTGCGATCATCAACCCGGCCATGGCGGGGTTGGCGCCCATCAGCAATTGGAACATCAGCGGCAGGAACACCACGGCGGCGAACAGCGCCATGGTCGCTAGCGCGATGGTTAGCGCGCCAAGCACGAACACCCCGTTACCGAACAGATCCGGCGGCAAGATCGGCTGGCGCGCGGCGCGCTCCGCGAAGGCCAGGCCAACAAAGGCGGCGATGGCGACCACCGTCAAACCCAGGATCTGCGGGGACGCCCAGGCATAGGCATTGCCGCCCCAACTCAGCACCAACAGCAGGGTACCAGTGCCAGCGGTCAACAACGCCGCCCCCACCCAGTCCAGGCGCGGCGCTATGCTGGGCGGGCGCGGCCGAAGCGCCAACAGGATGCACGCCAACGCAGCGCCACCGACGGGCAGGTTGACGTAGAAGATCCAGCGCCAGGATGCGAACTGCGTGATGAAGCCGCCCAGCAGTGGGCCCGCCACCGAGCAGGCTGCGAACACGGCGGCGAACATGCCCTGATAGCGGCCCCGCTCGCGCGGAGAGACCAGGTCGCCGATCACCGTCTGCGCCAGCACGATCAACCCGCCGGCGCCCAGTCCCTGCACCGCGCGAAACGCGATCAACCCGACCATGCTTTCGGCGAGACCGCACAGCACGGAGCCGACCAGGAAGATGGCGATCGAGCCGACAAAGGCCGGCTTGCGCCCATAGAGATCGCTTAGCTTGCCGTAGAGCGGGGCCGAGATCGTGCTGGTCACGATGAAGCTGGTGACGACCCAGGACAGGTGAGACAAGCCGCCCAGATCACCGGTGATGCGCGGCAGCGCGGTCGCGACGATATTCTGGTCCAGCGCAGCCAGCGTCAGCGCCAGCATCAAACCAATCAACACCCAGCGAAATTCCGCCTGGGTGGGCACCAGGGCGGAACTGGTTTTGGCGTCGCTCATCGGATCACCCTGGTGTTGGTAGACGGCTTCGGTCAGGCTATGTGAGGAGACTCTCGCCTAGAGTAGTTGAGGATGTTCTCGCTTATGTCAACCATGCTTGCCGATGCGCGCGCGCCGCAACGCCCCAAGGGCCATCAAAGGGTGGCAGTGATCCTGGCCGCGGCGGCCACGGTGTTTCAGGAGCGGGGGTTCGAGGCGGCGACGATGACTGAGATCGCTGCCCGGTCCGGCACCGCGTTCGGGTCGCTCTACCGGTTCTTTCCGTCAAAGGCAGCGTTGGCCGACGCCTTGCTGCAGCAATACGCGCAGCAAGCCCTAGACGGGCTGGCCGCGCTGGCCGAACAGGCGGCTGGGCTAACCTCCGACGGCCTTGCAGATGCCCTCGTCGATTTCGCGCTGTCGCTGCAGGCGATGCGCAGTTTCGCCGTCGCGGTCATGGGCTCGCACTATGGCACGCTGGACCGGCGTGCCCAGTTTCGCCAGGCCGTCCATGACGGGATGGTCTTGATCCTATGTCGTGCCTGGCCCGAACTGCCCGGATTGCAGGCGAGTAGCGTGGCGTCGGCTCTGCTCCATGTCCTGAAAGGCGCCGCTGCGGCTGCACAAGATGGTGCGGAGCCGCAGGGTCCGCTGCTGACCGAATACCGTACTCTCACGCGGCGCTACCTGGCAGGCGTTTGAACCTGGCGACCTTATGGCCGTGGGGGCGTAGAGCGACAACGTCACGACCGCAGATCCACCGTGCGGCCACGAGGCGGTTGCGCCGAAGTACACCTGAGCCAGATCGCGTTCGTTACTGAACCGTCTTCCAATGGTTGGTCACGTCCGCCATGAAGCCGCGGACGGTGGCGTTGATGAATTCGAGATCAGCAGGCTTGAAACCCGGTGATGCCGCGACGTGCCCTTGCACCGAGGGGATCGTCACGTGACGGCCATCGGGGATCGCGGTCGTCGCCTCGATCCCTTCCTCAACCGGATTGTAAAGATCGAGTTCGCCGGACATGAGCAGGGCCTTTGCCTTGATGGACCGCAATGCGCGGATTGGGTCGCCGCCATAGATCGCCCTTCCGTCCACAAGCGTGTCACCCACATTGTGCCGGTCATAGGCCCAACTCTGCGCAATCCAGTCATTTGCGTCGGCGCCGCTTTTCACCAAAGCGTCCTCCTGCGATTGGATCCAGGCCAGGACATCCAGCGGGGACGTGAATTGCTGCCGCATCGCGTTCGGCGTGCGGGTGCTCAACACCGACACGGCGGCGCGTGCCCGCAACCCGGCGATAGGCTCCTCCGTGTAATTGCCGCCCTTGAACGCGGGATCCAGCATCAGCGCTTGCCGCGTAGCTTGGTTCACCGCGATCGACCACGCAGACGTCCGGGCCATGGGCGTTAATGCAACAAGGCCGTCCATCATGTCCGGATGGCTGACGCCCCACTGCAATGTTTGCATCCCGCCCATCGACGCGCCGGCGACGGCAACCAAATGGGTAATGCCAAGATGCTGCAGCAGCAGGTATTGGCTTTGAACCATGTCGCGGATCGCGAAATGCGGAAATGCCGTACCGTGCTGCGTGGTGCTGGTACTGGGCGATGTGGAGATGCCGTTGCCGATCGCGTCGGTTTTGATGACGAAAAGATGGTCGGTATCGAGTCCCTTGCCCGGCCCGATCAGATAATCGATTCTATGATGGTTTCCGCCGATCGCCGTTACCATGAGCACGGCGTTGCTTTTGGCTGCGTTCAGCGTGCCCTCGGTCATGTAGGCAATGTTGAAATCGTGTATGGTTTCTCCGCTTTCCAAAAGCAGGTCGCCGATCTGAAACCGCTGTAAACCGGGCTCCGCCGCAGGCTGGGCCTTTACGGCCTGGCCAATCATCAAAAATGCAGCGAGTGCGAGCCATTTCATCGAGCGCAGTCTCCACCTTTGTATTTCTTGGAGCGCACGCTAGCGACGGCTTGACGTGCGGTCAACTCGTTCCGGGCAAGAGAGGAATCTGTCTAGGATACACCTGATTCCACAGGCGTAGACAACGCAGCCTGTTGGCGCAGGAGAATATACGCGCTCAATGCGTCGCGTATCCGCTCCGCCTGTCGTCGCTTTTCGGGAAATACACCGGTTGCGTGAACGAGCATTGTCGCGTTGGCTTCAAACAATAATAGGCGGCCGTCCACAAGCACCGCGCAGTCCACACCGCCATAGTCAAGATCCAGCCGCCGGACAACGGCGCGTAGTGCGTCGAATGCAGTGGCTCCCATCGCGGCAACGGGGTTTGCCAGAAATGCAGTTTCTTCGTGTCGCATGGCATCGGACATGGCGGTCCGCCAATAATGCACCAACCAGTCGTTGCCGATTGCCAGATGAACCGGGAATATCTCGTTACCGATGAAGACCAGGCGGTATTTCCGGAACCGCCCATCGTTACCGCGGAAATCGTGAAAATGGCTGAGGTAGTAGTCGCCCGGCGCTGCGGTGGATGCGGCGGCGGTCAGTTGCTGTGCGATACTCAGCCGCTGCAAATGCTCCCCGCCATGCAATCCAACCGGGCGTAGCAGCAAGGGCGGCTGCAGCGCCTGCCCCTCTACCGCATCGGCATAGGATAGAACTTCGTCACGACTCATCCGCACGAGGAATGGCACGACCAACCCTGCAATTCCCGTCAAACGTTCTGGCAAACGGTCGCGCCGGGTCGGAGGGATTTGCCAAGGAGGATTCAGCACCGGGTATGGAAACCGGCGCAACAATGATTCCGCCTGAGCCAAGAAGGGAGCGCCGGCGTCGGCGTCGCCAATTATGTTGAACGCGATCCCGATCGGCGGCGACTGCGCCATGATCGTGTCCCAATGATGATCGGCTGCCTCATTCGGCGGCAGGAACAGGGTCACGATTTCGAACCGATTCCGATCCAGCATGAAATCAGTTGGCAGATTACACGATCCGGCGCCCCCGAGCAGCAGCAACCGAGCGGCCGGAGCCTCCCCCAGGCATGGTTGCACCATCACCCCCTGCCGCCGCCCCACGTCGGCGCGTTCTGTCTGCGCGTCGGCAAAATGGCCGGCGCGCTCCAGGCACTCCGCCAACAACAGGCGCAACTGCAACTCCATCGGAGTGGGAGCCGCATCGGGAGCCAAACCGACGATGGTGCCGAGCCCATGGCGACATGCGTGGGCCGCTCCGGTCGCATCGTCGAAGTATAGACAAGCCGTCGCCCGGTCGTGCCAGTCGCTGGCGGAGTGGGGATGCAGGGCGAGCACGGCGTTGAACGCCGGGTCGGCTTCCGGTCGATGCAGCGAGGCGAGTAGTTTGGCTCGGTTACACTGCGTCGTCATGGAACCCGGCGCCAGTGCGACGGCAGTGTCCAGTGCCGCTACTGCCGCCTCGTGTTCACCGAGACGAAACAGCACCGCGCCATACTCATGCCACGCGTTTGGATTGTCGGGCTCGACCTCAACCGTACGCGCGAAGCATGCGCGCGCCTGCGGGTCCGCTCCGAGGCGCTGGTGAATTTGTCCGAGCCGCAACCATGCCAGACCGTCATCCAGGTTGAGGACCAGGTAGCGGAGGAATAGTTCCCGAGCCTCCGCCAGACCGCCTTCATCATACCGAACCAGCGCCAGCAGCAGTAATCCACGGGGATCAACCGGTTGCTGTTCAAGCAGAGCCACAAGTATGCTGGCGCTCCCTTGCAAGTCCCCTGCGTTGAAACAGCGTATTGCGGATTGTAACGAGAGCATCGAGCGTTGCTTGATTACCAGTTGCTCGTCGGACAGTGCTGTGAGAACGTGCCGGGTGTCGAGGCAATCAAAGTTAAACCTTAGAAAGGTGCTGGACCCGGCATGAAGGCAACAGGTCCCTCGGTGATGGCGTCGACCCTGCGCCCGGACATCGCGCCCGGGGTGGTTGGACGGATGGTTCTCAAGGGGGTGACCACCGCCGCTGCCTCATTCCTGCTGTCCGTGTCGGCGCTTGCGCAAGCGGTGCCGGCGGCGGAGTGGTCCCGGTCCACGCCACAAGCTGCCGGCTGGTCGCCCGACCTTCTGGGAGAGGCTCATCGCTATGCCCAGGAAATTGGGACAGCGAGCCTTTTGATCGTTCAACACGGACAGATCATCGATAGCCTAGGCGACGTCAGCCAGCGGCTCGAACTCCATTCCATGCGCAAAAGCCTGCTATCCGCGTTGATCGGCATCGCCGTGGCGGACCGGCGGATCAATTTGCATGCAACGCTGGGCCAACTCGGGATCGACGATGTCCCCCCGGCACTGACGCCAGAGGAGAAGCAGGCGACGGTTGCCGACCTGCTCGCCTCCCGATCCGGCGTGTATCACGTCGCCCTGTACGAGACGGAGGGCGAGCGCCGCAGCCGGCCACCACGGGGCAGCCACCCGCGCGGCACGTTCTGGTACTACAACAACTGGGACTTCAACGCTCTCGGCACCATTTACGAGCATGCTGTGGGTCAATCGGTCTTCGCCAGCTTTTTAACCCGCATTGCGCAGCCTATTGGCATGCAGGATTATCGCGTGGTCGACGGGCGCTACGTCACCGGGCCGGACTCATCCATACCGGCCTATCCGTTCCATATGAGCGCCCGCGACCTGGCCCGATTTGGACTGCTATACTTGCATGGTGGCCAATGGGCGGGGCGGCAGGTGGTGCCGCCCGACTGGGTGGCAGACAGCACCAGGCCGCGTTCCGTCACGACCATCGGCTCGGGCTACGCCTATCTTTGGTGGACAGGCTGGGATGGAGCGGGCGTCCCGATCATGGGATTGCCACCGGGCGCATTCTGGGCCGATGGCGCGGAGGGCCAGTTCGTGGTCGTCGACCCGGCCGATGACCTCGTCGTCGTGCATCAAACCAAGGATGAGCCGGTCGGCCGGCGCAACTTCGGGCACCTCATGTGGCTGATACGGCGCGCCGCCCATACGGCCGATCCGGGTGCCGATCCGGAGTTGCGCAACCGCCGTTGACCGACTTGGGCTGGCGTTGCCGTCAGCGCGTAGCCAGACTTGGTTTCTACCGCGACCTGTAGTTTTCGCTGATCAAACTGAAATCGTCCAGCGAGATCATGACCGTGCCATCCGCATCAGCCGCGGCGGCGGCAAGGTTTTGCAGGTCGATAAGCAGAGCTACCTTTTGGGGACCCGACGCATGCGTCTGCCCCGATTGTGAGATCAACCCGATGGCCGCGTCGCACGCCTTGACGATCTGCTTAGCCGGCAAAATTGCAGAGGTCATGTGTGATCCACCCGTTCGGTGGCGCTAACGCTGTTCCAGCGGAACGAGTTGCGCCAGGATTGCCGGCGCCAGTGGTCGGTTTTAGCATATCGACGGGTGCCCTATTGGAGCAGCAGATGGCCGCGCCGCCCTTGATTTTGGACCGCAACGGGGCCGTGTTCGAACGACACAGCTACAGCCACGACGACCTCGAACTCGTGGCGTGGGTCATCCGCCCGCCTGGACCCGGTCCCTTCCCCTTACTCATGCAGAACCACGGTTCCGGCATTGGCGTCGGCCCGCATGGCACGCTCACCGGTGATCCATCGCGCGCGACGGTCGATCCCGAGAACCCGGCATGGGCGCGCATCATAGATGGCGGCGCTCTGGTTCTGTTCCCAGAAGGTCGTGGCTATGGCGGCTCGGACGGGCCGAACCCACTCGAAACTGTGCGCCGGGGCACCGAAGCGACGTTCGAGATGCTGCTAGGCCGGGCTGCCGATGCCAATGCCGCGGCGGATTGGGCTTGCAACCGTCCCGACGTGGACGCTGCGCGCTGCGTCATCGTCGGTGCCAGCCATGGCGCCGTCGTCACATTGCTGGCCGCCTCCCAGCGTGCCTACGGGGCAGCCATCGCGCAGGCTACCGGCGCCGCATATGGCCACACCGAGGCAAGCATTCGCCCCATCGCCAACGCCGCTTCGCGCATCACGGCGCCCGTATTGTTCCAGCACATGCGGACCGACACGATGGTCCCGATGGCGGGTGCCCAGCACATCTTCGATTGGAGCAGCCGCCTGCGGCCCCAGCAGCGGTGGCGCGACTATCCCGGCGCACCCGGCGTCGAAGGGCACAACATCTTCAATCCCGCCAACTGGTCACAGGTTCGCCCCGACTATATCGCGGCCATTCGCGCCGGGTTCAACGCTGCCGCATCCGCGCCACAGGATCCGCCGGAGCAGTGGCAGACCTTGGAGTTCCTGCTACCAGAAACGCTTCGTCCGGATGCTGCGCGCTGGGCTGGGCGGTTCGGCCCAGAGGGACCAGCCGCCATGGTCGCCTTGGACGGGGAGCAGGTGGTTTATTCTTGGAAAGATCGAGATTCACGCGGCTACGGCGAAGCGGCGATCATCCATCGTGGGGATGCGCTGTTTTTCGAGCCATGGCCGGGTATCTCCCTTCTGCTGGAGCCACTGCCGAATAACGCGTTGCAGGCTACGTTCGAGCGGCGCGACCGTCGCTCGGTGGCGCAGCTCGATCCGGTTGGTCAGGGTCCATAACCGCGAAGAACCGTCACAATAGACCCGGAGATAGTTTGTCGCGCTCCCAGGCCAGCAGGAACCCGACCTCGCGTTCCAGCCAGGCGGCCGACAGAACTTCGCGTCCCCATTCTGCCGTCCGCCCGGCATATTCGCCCATCAGCCAGATGTGCCGGATCGCCACGAACAGGGGGGTTGCCGCCTCGTCCACCGGCGTCATAGGGCGAACGGTCCGGTAACCCTGGTCGAACGCTTGCCACACGGCATGCCGCCGCCGCCCGAACGACACCTGCGCCCAGAGATGCACCGCCAAGTCGTACGCCAGGTAGCCGAACCCGCCATCGTCAAAATCGAACAACACTGCTTGCCCGGCGTAACGGCCGGCCGCGGGAATACGAGCGTTCAGCCCGTGACAATCGCCGTGGCAACGCGTGCGTGTCAGATCACGATCAACGCGTTCAACCGCCGTGGCGAGCCGCTGCGCCAGCGCTGTCAGGTCACCCCGGGCCTGTGGCGCTTCGAAATCGAGCGCCAGCACCGCCGCCACTTGCCGGTGCAGCAAGTGATCCAAATCCAGCCGGTAGCGCCCCTCCGCGCGGCCAGGGTACCGATCGGCGGCATGATGCACGCGGGCCAGGGCCGCCCCTTGGACCCGCGCGTCATCGGGATTGTCGAGATTCGGCGGACGTCCGGCGACATGCTGGAACAACACGGCGGCGCGGGGACCATCCGGTAGTGCAACACTGGTGAACAGTGCGCTGTCTCTCGCCGGCACGGCTTCTGCAACTGCCACACCCTCGGCACCGAGGAAGGCGAGGAATGCTGTTTCGGAGGCGACGTCGGCTGGCCCGCGGGCGCGGTGACCGGCGACACGGAATATGAAGCGGTTCCCAATCCCGGCGTTCACCTCGTAGACGTCGTTGAAACCGCGATGCAGCAGGTGGCAGGTTACGCTTCGCCCTACATCGAATTGCTTGGTCACGAATTCGGCGACGGCCTCCGCCGAGGCGGTCGCATAGCTCACAGGGAGTTTGGCAGGGGTTGAGGACGGCGACATCAAGCAATGCTGAGCTCGCCGGCAATGGTCTGCAAGGGTGCGGAAACGACTCAGATGCTGAGCCAATGCGGGCTGGCGCCGTATTGGGGGCCAAGATGCTCGGTAACGGGTTCCACATTGCAAACCGAGGATGCCCGATATTGAATGGGTCGCCGTCCCTGCGTGCCGGGTCTTCTTCGCGCCTTCCCAGAACAGAGGAAAAAGCCATGGCGTTCGCTCTGCCAACGACGAAATCCAACCGTCCGCTGCTGATGGGCAACAGCCACGTGGTGGCGGCAGGACATTACCTGTCCGCCCTGGCCGGGCTGGAGATGCTGGAAGCGGGCGGTAATGCGATCGATGCCGGGGTCGCCGCGGGCATTGCCACCGGTGTGCTGGAAGGCACCCATGTCAGCTTCGCCGGCGTGGCGCCCATCATCATCCGCATGGCCACCGGCGTGGTGGAGACGATAAGCGGTCTCGGCTATTGGCCGGCTGCCGCCACCCCCGACTATTTCGCACAACATTTTGGCGGCAAAATCCCGCCGGGGGTTGCCCGAACCGTGATCCCCGCCGCGCCAGATGCCTGGATCACCGCGCTGGAGCGCCACGGCACGATGAGCTTCGCCGACGTCGCGGCACCATCCATCCGACTCTGCAACGAGGGCTTTCCGGCGCACGCCTTCATGGCAAACTTCATCGCCAAGCGCCGCGCCATGATCGAACGCTACCCGAGTACGGTCGAGATCTATCTTCCCGGCGGCCAACCCCCCGCCATGGGACAGGTGTTCGTGCAAACAGATCTGGGTGCGACGCTGCAGTACATGGCGGATGAAGATCGTGCGCAGAGCCGGCATGGCCGTCTCGCCGGGCTCGCCGCAGCGCGCGCCTCGTTCTATCGCGGCGACATTGCGCAGAAGATCGTTGCCTTCCATCGGGCGGAGGGCGGGTTGATCACCGCGAAGGATCTTGCCGGTTTCCGGGTGGGTATCGAAAAGCCCGTGGAGGGGCGGTTTGGGGATCTCATGGTTTGGACCTGTGGACCGTGGTGTCAGGGACCGATGCTACTGCAAACGCTGAACCTGCTGGACCCTGCCGCCCTGCGTAGCGCCGGCCACAACTCAGCGGAGGCGATCCACGCCATAACCGAGGCCATCAAGCTCGCCGCCGCCGATCGTGAAGCCTATTACGGCGATCCGCGATTCATGGACGTGCCGATCGATGCCTTGGTGAGCCCAGCCTATGCCGCCAGGCGCCGCATGCTGATCGATCCTGGCCGCGCCGCGCCCGACATGCCGGCGCCCGGCTCCGTCACCGGCGAACCGTGGCATGGAGACCTGCTGCGCAATTCGCTGGACCACGCCCCGGCACCGATCGAGGAGGATGAGAGCGCCGCCGACACCTCGTATTGCTGCGCCGTCGATCGCTGGGGCAACGTATTCTCCGCCACGCCCAGCGACGGGAACACGGCCTGCCCGGTGATCCCCGGCACCGGCTTCGTCGCGTCCGGCCGCGGGTCGCAATCACGGGCCGATCCGGACCATCCGGCTTGCCTGGCGCCGGGCAAGCGCCCACGCCTTACGCCCAACCCGGCGATTGCGATGAAGGCCGGTGAATACGTCATGCCGTTCGGGACGCCCGGCGGGGACGTGCAGGTGCAGGCGATGGTGCAATGCCTGGCCAACATGGCGGTCTATGGCATGGATCCGCAATCAGCCGTTGAGGCGCCACGCTTCGCCAGCTACAGCTTTCCATCCTCATTCGCCCCATACGACTATCGTCCCGGCGTGCTGGCCGTCGAAAATCGCATTAGGACGGAAACAGCCGACACGCTGGCGGCGAAGGGTCACATCATTGAATGGTGGCCGGCTTTGGCTGGCGAGGCAGGTTCGGTCTGCATGATCCACCACGATCTGAACAGCAACGTGAAGTCCGGTGGCGCCGATCCGCGGCGAACGGCCTATGCGATGGGGCGGTAAACCGCTGAGACAGCATGGCTGGATTGAAACGACGACCTTGGACCTGGCGATGAAGCAAGCGCTGACGGAGATGATCGCCTTCATCTGCGAGCGCACCGGCTGGGAACCGGTGAACGCCTATCAAACCTGTTCCAAGGCCGTCGATTTTCACGTCACGCAGAACGTCAATGGCGAAAAAGGTGTGCACGGTATGCTGCGAAAGGGCCTGCTGTTCTAGCGACGCGCCCTGGCCGCCTATGCGGACTTCGTCACGTTCCAGAATATCTGCAATGGCGTCGGGGCGAAGCCAGCCAGGGTGCGGCGCCAGGCAAAGGGGGAGGCGAATTGCCCGGCGGGAATATATGGGATCACCTGCCAAAGACGCTGCTGCAGGGCGTCCAGCGCCACTCGCTTGGCGTCCGGCTCAGTCTGCGCGAGATAGCTTGTCTTGAGCGCGGAGGCCTCATCATCACAGGCGCCGCCAACGAGCGCACGTGACCCACAGGTCGTGTCCGCCGTCTGGTTGGTCAACGGCTGGTGGAGCGAGGCACCTGTGCCATAGCTGGCATAGATGTTCCAACTGCCATTCGACGGGTATTTGCTGGTGACGCTGGTCATCTGACCCCACGCCATCATCCGCAAGTCGACGTTGAAGCCGATGTCGCTCATGCGCCGGGCCAGCACCGCCGTCATGCCGCCGATCGGGGGCAACTCGTCGGTTCCGATGACGACGACCGGCTCACCGTTATAGCCCGACGCAGCCAACATCCGCCTGGCCTCGTCCAGGTTGGACTGCGCGTAAGGTTCGCTTCCGGCCAACGTCTCGTTCGGGGAGCCGCAGACGAAGAAAGAGTGGCATGGGGAAAACCAGGCCGGATCCCCGACGGCGGCCTGCATGAACTCCGTCTGGTCAACCATCTTGGCGACTGCCCGGCGAACGAGGACATTATCGAACGGCGCCTCACTCTGGTTCATCCGGATCGTGCCGACGGAGGGTAGTGGGAGGAGCCGATCGATGATGACATCCGGGCTCCGGCGCAGTGTCGGCAGCAGGTCGATCGGCACCGTGTCCCAGAAATCCATCTCACCCGCGATCAGGGCGGCAGCGGCGGTGGCGGCATCCGGGATCACATGCCATTCTAGCCGGTCGATTTCGACGATGCGGGCGCCTGCGAGTCCATCTGGCGGTTCGCTCCGCGGGATGTAGTCGGGGTTCTTCTCGTAGACGACCAAAGATCCCGGCACCCACTCGGACGCCACGAAGCGGAACGGGCCCGAGCCGATAATGTCTGTCACGGCCTTATTGGGGTCGGTCTGCGCATCGCGCTCGCGCATGATCTGCGGCAGGATGGCACCGACGGCACCTAGGGTATACTCGACCCACGGATAGGGCGCCTTCAGTCGCAGGCTGAAGACGATGTCGCTCTCGATGTCATAGGCGGCGATCTGGGCGGCCAGGCGCCCGCCGGACGCATCCTTGGCCATCCATCGCTTCAGCGAGGCGACGACATCCCGCGATCGGACCGGCTGGCCATCGTGGAACAGCATGCCGGCACGCAGAGTGAAGCGATACACCAGCCGGTCGGACGAGACTGTGTATGATTCTGCCGCCATCGGCCGAACGTTCAACTTGGAATCCCACGTCAGCAACGTCTCGTAGACCAGGGCGCCGTGCATCTTGGTGATCTGCGCGCCGCTCAGATGCGGGTCGAGAACGCGAAGATCTGCCTGGGGAATGACCTTGAGCACGCTAGGTCCCGCGGCGCGGCCCGGCGTCGTGGACAGCCCGACCAGCGTTGCGGCCGCGGCGGTTGTCATTAAGGATCGCCGGCTGGCTGTCATTCTCACGTCCCACTCGACTGCCGAAACACCCTATATGGGCGGCCTCAGACGCTCAATGCCGTGCGGACGATCGTGCTGCTGGCAGGTGTCCGCACCGGCGCGGCGTCGCTTCTAAATCACCACTGCGCGATTGTGTGATAATCCGGCAACTACGGAGTCCGGCGGGCATTGAGGTGACAGAACTAGGCACTCGTAAGGACCCGCCCCCATGCGTTCGAGCACCATCGCCCTCATTGTCGGCTTGATCGCTGCGCCGGCTGCCATCGTGCTGGCGCCGCAAACCCAGGTCTTTGCCGCGGAGCTATTTCCACTCGTCGACAACACGCTCACCACGTCGACATTTGGTCCTCGCCAGTTTGAACCGGCGCCGATGATCGCACCGGCCGTCGGTGTGTCCCGTGTCGAATTGCTCGCTGCACCGGGGAGCCGCGCGACAGGGTCGGGGCCCATCAACGGCACGCCTTTCAGTGCGGGGCCGGGCAGCGTGTTTTCAGAGGGCGGCGCCCAGACTTCGCAGGCCGATCGCACGCTGACGGCCGACGGCATCGATGGTGCCACGCCCAGCCTGGGTAAGTAGGCGGAACCCGGTCAGTTGGTGACGCCTGCCTATCAGGCTTTGGGCTTCAGATAGGCGTAGCGTGCATAGGGGTCTTGGGAGAAGGTCACACCAGTGATCTTCGGGCTCGTGACGATGGTGCGGCCCATGACAACGAGTGGGTTGGAGGTCGCGCAGGACTCTGCAAGTTTGTTTTGGATGGTCTGGTAGGCGGCTACTCGGGCTGCGACGTCGACCGAGTTCCGATATTTCTCGTGCAGGGCGTCAGCTTCCAAATCGCTGTAGCGCGCCCAATTCGTGACGCCCCCCGTGGCGCTCTTGGTGACGACAGTCAGATTGGTCAGCGTTGACGGGTCGTTCAACCAGATCGTGTTTTCCGCCATATACATGCCCGACATCATTTGATCTGTGCCATTGATACGGGCACGGAAGGCGTCCAGCAGTTGCAGCGCGGGCGTCGGCTTGAGGGAAGCTGTCACGCCAATGCGCTTCATCGAGGCTTGGATCAGAATTGCGATGTCGTTGTTGTAGGGAATGGACGAGCTATACCAGAAGTCGAAGCTGAAGGTTTCCTGGCCCGCCTCCTTCAAGAGCGTCTTCGCTTTGTCCAGGTTTAGCGCGTAGCGCGCGAAGCTGTCATTGTTCGTGACGTCTTCAGGGTTGTAAAATCCGGTGGCTCGCTTGCCGCGGCCGGATAGCGCGGTGCGGATGATCTGATCGATCGGGATGGCATACATCATGGCCTGGCGCACACGCGGATCGGTAAAGGGCGCTTTGTCCATGGCCAGGGAGACGCGTAGCATATCGGGCGTTTCGCCATGCAGGACCGGGAAACCGGCGGAAGCCAAGGCGTCGTATTGACGCCCTGTAAGGCCCTCGGCGCAGTAATCGACGACACCCCCACGCACCAATGCGACAAGGTCGGCATTGCCGCGGATACGCAGGATCACCGTCTCGAACGCCGGCTGCGATCCCGACCAGTGGTTTGGCACCGCCTTCAGTTCCAGCTGCGTATTCGGGTCGCGGCTAGCGATGTAGTACGGGCCGGTCGTCGCGAGATTCTTGATCAGCCATTGATTGGCCCATGGGTCATCCGCCGTGACGTGCTTCTTCACCTCGACTGAGTCCAGGATGGCAAATTGCTGGAACTTCATCGATGTCAGCGCGACGGGAATGGCCGTCGGCGTTCCGAGGTTGTCGGTGAAGGTGATGCGCACGGTTTGTGGGTCGACTGCTTCAATTTGCTTGGCGTCGTAGATCCCAGCCACCGCCGCCTGATTTTTGCCATTGCCGACGATGCGGATCAGGCGCTCGAAGCTATAGCGCACGTCCTCCGCCGTTACTGGATTGCCCGTAGGATAAAACTTCACACCCTGGCGCAGTTTGAATGTTATCACCGGGCCTTCGGCGACCCAGCTCTCCGCAAGCTGCGGCACGACGTCCGTCGGATGGGCCGCCAGCGTTCCGTCCGGTTGCGGCAAGAATTTCATCTGCACCAGGCGCTCGTAGACGTTGACGAGGATCTCCTGGTCCTGCTGGTTGCGGATGTCGACCGGGTCAAGGCTTGCGACATCGTTCGGGATCGCATGCACCAGCGGCTTGGCGGCTTGTGCGCGAGTGTCTACGGCATGCAGCCCGGCAATGGCGACAACGCCGCCCCCGAATGCGAGCTTGCCCAATCCGCGGCGATCGATCTTCATCGGTGTGTCCTTTCCAGGTCGCATTCAGGCGGCAGTCTGTGACGGCATGGGTCGGTCAAGCGCCGACTGGCCAAGGGTAGCCGACTGGCCGAGGGTAATAGGGCACGCTGCCTGGTGCCCATTGGCAACGGTCAATAGGGCGGGCTCGGCGGTGCGGCAGGATGGCTGCTCCAGCGGGCAACGTCCGACCAGCCGGCAGGCATCGGGCGGATCGACCGGGCTACCGATCTCACCAGCCAGGCGTAGCCGGTCGCGCTTGACGCCCCACTGGGCGATCGGCGCCGCAGCGATCAGCGCGCGGGTATACGGATGTGCCGGGCGTTCGAAGATTTCGGCCGTCGGCCCGATTTCCACGATGCGGCCGAGATACATCACCGCCACGCGATCGGCCATGTGGCGCACCACCGGCAGGTCGTGGCTGATGAAGAAATACGCCAGCTTCAGCTCCCGCTGCAGCCGCCGCAACAGCGCCAGGACCTGCCCCCGCACGGAGACATCGAGCGAGGCCGTCGGCTCGTCCAGGATCACCAAATTCGGTTCGGCGGCGATCGCGCGGGCGATGCCCACACGCTGGCGCTGCCCACCGCTGAGCTCATGTGGATAACGGTCGAGATGGGCAGGCGCCAGCCCCACCAGTTCGACCAACGCACGCGCCCGCGCCTCCCGCTTATCCCGGGGCATCGCCAAATGCAGGCGCAGTGGCTCGTGCAGGACCTGGCGCACGGAAAGCCGGGGATTGAGGGAGGCGTTCGGGTCCTGGAAGACCATCTGCACCTCCCGGTACAGGCTCGCCAGCGCCACCGAATCCAGCGGCCTGATCGAGCGACCATTGATCCGCACGTCACCCGCAGTCGGCTCTATCAGCCGGGTAACGCACCGGGCGACGGTGGATTTGCCGGACCCGCTCTCGCCCACCAGCGCCAGGGTTTCGCCAGCGTGGAGCGTCAGGTCGATCCCGTCCACCGCATGCAACCGCCGCCCACCGGCGAGCGGGAAAATCTTGCGCAGCTTGTCGACCTGTAGAACGGCGTAATCGCTCATACCGGCTCCCCAAGCTGGCTGGCGGCAAGTAGGCGGCGCGTGTATGGCTCGGCTGGGGCAGTAAAAATCTGCTCGGTGCTACCCGTCTCGACCACGCGGCCGGCATGCATCACCACGACTGCGTCGCATGTCTCCGCTACCACGCCAAGATCGTGGGTAATCAGGCACGCGGTCAGCCCCTGGTCGCGGCACAGCTCGACGATCAGCGTCATGATGTCGGCCTGGATCGTGACGTCCAGGCCGGTGGTGGGCTCGTCCAGGATCAGCAAGCTGGGCTGGCAGATGAGTGCGGCCAAGGCGATCATCGCGCGTTGCGCCATGCCGCCCGAGAATTCATGCGGATATTGCCGGGCCCGGCGCTCCGGCTCCGGGATGCGGACCCGTCCCAGGGCCTCGATCGCGCGGTCCATGGCGTGCCGTGCGCTGCCGCCATGATGCAGGCGAAACACGTCCGCCATCTGCCGCCCGACGGTGAATACGGGGTTCATCGCGGCGCGGGCATCCTGGAACACGATACTGATCCGCGCGCCCCGAATAGTGCGCATGGCCGCCGCATCCAACGACAGCAGGTCGCGCCCCCCGAACAGGATGCGGCCGCCGGTTCGCCGGAACGCTGGCGGCTGGATGCCGAGCACCGACAGCGCGGTGAGCGATTTGCCGCTTCCCGTCTCCCCCACAACCGCCGTCAATTGACCCGGCATCAAGTCGTAGCTGACCGCGTCCAGCACCGGGGCGATGCCGCCATCGGCGCCCAAAAAGCCGCCGCTGAGTCGATCGATCGAGAGCAACGCCGCGGTCATCGCCGCCGCCGCGGGTCGGTGAGGTCGGAGATCGCATCGCCCAGCAGGTAGAAGGCGCCGGTCATGCCGAGGATGGCCAGGCCGGGAAAGAAGGAGATCCACCATTCCCCGGTCATCACCGCATCCTGCCCGCGCGCGATCATATTGCCCCATTCCGGGGTGTTCGGGCTGAGGCCCAGGCCCAGGAAGCCGAGGCTGGCGGTGATCAGCGCCACGAAGGCGGCGTTGATGGAGGTGAAGGCCAAGACTGGGCCGATGCTGTTTGGGAGCAGATGGAGGAATGCGACCTGCCAGGCGCGGTTGCCGACCATGCGCGCGGCCTCGGCATAGGGCCAATTGCGCCGTGCCTGCACTTCGGCCCGGGCAAGCCGCAAATAGTCCGGGATGCCGATGAACGACATGACCACGATGATGTTCAAGACGCCGGGCCCGACCGCCTTGACGATCAGCATGGCGAATAGCAGCCCGGGGAAGGCCTGAAACATCTCCACACCGCGTAGCAGAACGACATCCACCACACCGCCATAATAGCCGGCGATGACCCCCAGGATGGTGCCGAGCGTCAGCGCGACGGCGACGGCGACCAGGGTGATGCCCAGGTCATATTGCGCGCCGGTCATCAGGCGCGATAGCAGATCGCTACCCAGGCGATCGGTGCCGAGCCAGAAATCCTGGCCGGGCGGCAGGAAGCTGTCGCCCACGCCGGGTGCAAGCGGATCGTAGGGCGTCCAGAACACCGATAGCATTGCGACCGTGACGTAGACGCCCAAAATCCCCAGGCCGATCCGCATCGACCAGGACAGGCGCAGTCGGCGCCGGGTGCGGATTGTGGCCCCCGGCGCCGAGGCTGCCTCCGCCAGTTCCAGCCCTTCCAGCGGTGCGAGCGGCTTCATTGCCGGATCCGTGGATCGATGAGCATGTACAGGATATCGACCACGAGGAAGGCCAGCACATACAGCAACGAGGCGTAGATCACGAAACCCTGCAAGGCGGCGAAATCGGATGAGTCGATCGCTTGCAGCGCGTACTGCCCCAGCCCCGGCCAGCCGAAGATCGATTCAAGCAGCACGGCGCCCCCGAAGATGTGCCCGGCGACCCCGCCGATGAGCGTGACCACCGGCAGCAATGCGTTGCGCAGGCCATGACGAAACCACACGGTCCGATTGGTGTGTCCCATGGCCGTGGCGGTGCGAATGTAATCGCTCTGCAGCGCCTCCACCATCGAGGCGCGCGTGACCCGGGCGATCGGCGCCAGCGTGGTCAAGCCCAAGGTCGCGGCGGGAAGTGCAAGCTGTTTCAGCGCCATGAACCACAGATCTGGACGCCCCGCCGCCAGGGTGTCGATCAGCATGAAACCGGTGAGTCGCGACGGTGGATCGATACCGACCGGAAGACGGCCGACCGGACCCGGCAGCCAGTTCAGGGTGACGAAGAATACCCAGATCAAAACCAACCCGATCCAGAATTGCGGCAGCGCCATCCCGCCTAGCGTTACGCCGCGCACGAGAAAGTCTGGCCAACGCTCCCGGTTCACCGCGGCAATGACCCCGAGCGGGACCCCCAATAGGATGCCGATCGTCAAACCGGTGAAGCCGAGTTCGAGCGTTGCGGGCAGCCGGTCCCACAGGTCGATGAGTACTGGCCGATTGGTCGAGAAGGACATGCCCAAATCGCCACGCAGCAAGGCGCTGATATAGTGGATGTACTGAACCCAAAGCGGATCGGCCAGGCCAAGCCGTATTCGGATGAGGGCGCGGAGCGCATCGGTGGCATCCGGCGGCGCGTACAGCTCGGTTGGATCACCCGCGAAGACGCGCGCAGCGAAGAAGGTGATGGTCACCACGCCCAGTGCGACCGGCAGAACCCAAAATACACGGCGCAAGATCAAGCGAAGCAGCGGTGGCATGGCGCTCAGAACGCCATCAGATTGTCACGGAATTGCGCATGCTCGTATGCTGTGCGCACCACCCCGCGGTCTTGCAGCGCCGGGGTCAAGCCGTCGGCGATTTCGGCGATATACCGCCGGGTCAGCGTGCCGGTGAGGATGAAGCCGTCGCCGCCGACTTCCTCCATGATCTCCGCCATCTGGCCAGCGACCGAGTCCGCTGTGCCATGCAGATGATCGAGCCCGTAGCGGTAATTGCGGGCGACCTCACGCAGCGTGCTGCCCTGGGCCAGGAACTGCTTCAAAGTGCCTTGCTGGCCGTTGGTTTTGAAATCCGCCAGCGGTGCGTCGATGTCATATTGGGAAAAGTCGATGTCGGTGAGCCCCGCCATGCGCGCGAGCACAAGCTCGGGCGAGGCGTTGGCTGCGATCTGCTTGCGTTCGTAGCGTTCACGCGCCTCCGCGTTGGTCTCGCCAAGGGTTGGCGAGGTGACGAACATGATCTTGCAGCTTCGTGGATCACGTCCGAATTGGACGAGCCGGCGACGTAGATCGGCGCAGAACTCCCTCATCTGGTCCACGCCGCTATAGGCCGCGATGACGACATCCATATGATGGGCGCCGAATTGCCGACCCTGCGGTGAACTGCCGGCCTGCACCAGCACCGGATGGCCCTGCGGTGGTTGCGCGGTATTCATGGGCCCGCGTGAGGTGAAGAACCGGCCCTTGTGCGCAATCGGGCGGACCTTGGATGGATCGACGAAGCGGTCGCGGTCGCGGTCCATCACGATGGCGTCGGCATCCCAGGACGCCCACAGCTTTAGGCAGACTTCCACGAATTCGTCGGCCATCGCGTAGCGTGAATCGTGCTCGATATGGTCGTCATAACCGTAATTCTGCGCCGCGCGCGCCGCGGTGGAGGTGACGAAATTGCAGCCCACGCGGCCGCCGGTCATCAGGTCCAAGGTTGCCATCAACCGGGCGAGTAGAAATGGCGGGTAGAAGGATGTCGAGATGGTCGGCACGATACCGAGGTGTTTCGTGGCTTGCGCCATCAGCGGCACCAGCGGCATTGGGTCGTTCTTTGAGGCGCGCATTGCGCGCTCGAGATAATAATCCATCGACCCACCGAAACTGTCGGGTACGAAGGAGGAATCTTCCATCAGCACGAAGTCGAAACACGCACGGTCCAGCGCCCGCGCCAGGTCGAGATGGAGATCTGGTTGTGCCCAATCGCGCCCCGACGTCCCGCCCACGCCGTCTTCCATCCATGCACGCCAAACCCGTTGCCGAGGAACCAAGCGAGGTGAAAGGGACGCGGCATCGAAGACCACTCAGATCCGACTGATGCCGACTACAGCGCCAGCGCTGCAACGGGGTCAAGCCGCGCGCTGCCGATAAGACCGAGAGATTGCATGCGCTAGATGAGGATGATCAAAATTCGTGCAGAATGAAGCTGAGGCGAGCCATTCCATTGGCATTTAGGGTATGCGCTGCTGGGGCAGCTTGCTACGCTATCACTCTAGTTTCGAGGGATTTGGCGAATGGAAACCCCACTCACTCACGATTATTCGCGTGATCTCATCGGGTACGGCGCAACGCCGCCGCATCCGCAATGGCCGGGTGGCGCGCGCATAGCGGTCAATTTCGTCATGAACTACGAAGAGGGATCGGAACCTTCCTTTCTGGATGGCGAGGGACGTACGGAGACAGGCTTAACCGAGAATCCGAACACCTCGCTCAGCGGCCGAGATCTCGCCGGGGAGGGAATGTATGAGTATGGGTCGCGCGTTGGCTTCTGGCGTCTGATGCGGCTGTTCAAGCAGCGCAATCTGCCGATGACGATTTTTGCCTGTGCGCTCGCGCTGGAGCGTCATCCGCCGGCGGCCGCTGCGATCCGTGAGGCGGGCCATGATTTCATCTGCCATGGCTGGCGTTGGGTGGAACATTTCAAGCTGACGAAGGATGAGGAGCGCGAGCATATCCGTATGGCGATCGAAAGCCTGCAGAAGACACTCGGCAGCCGTCCGCTTGGCTGGTATTGCCGCTATGGGCCGAGCGTGAATACCCGGGCGCTGCTGGTGGAGGAAGGTGGTTTCCTGTTCGACAGCGACTGCTACAACGACGAACTGCCATACTGGGTGCTGCAGGACGGCAAGCCGCATTTGGTGGTGCCATACTCCCTGGTGACGAATGACAGCAAGTTCGGCCGGGGCTTCTTCAGCACCGCGGACGACTATTTCACGTTCCTGCGCGACCAGTTCGACATGCTTTACGAGGAAGGCGCTGAGCAGCCGAAAATGATGTCCTGTGGGCTGCACATGCGGATGATCGGCCATCCTGCCCGGGCGGTCGGCCTGGCAAAATTCATGGATTACATTCTGGCGCACGATAAAGTCTGGGTCTGCAAACGCACTGATATTGCCGATCATTGGCGCAAGGTTTTTCCATATCAGCCCGGTATGGAGCAGATTGCCAAGGTGAGCCGCTGATGCGCTCGCTGAAGCTGGAGCCGTTGACGGCGGAGGCCTTCGCCCCGTACGGCGATGTGATCGACCCGCCCGCCCCCGGTGAGCGCGATCTGCTGTCGGACACATTATCGGCGGTCGATGGCGCCGACTCACCGCGTCTGTCGTTTGGGCATCCGAAGCCTTGGACGCTGCCGCTAACTGCTACGGAGATGGAGCGCCACAATCGTTCGAGCCAGTGCTTCGTGCCATTGGACGTGTCGCGCTTCGTGGTCATGGTCGCGCCCGACAAGGACGGAAAGCCCGACGCCACGCAGCTCCGCGCGTTCGTGGCGCGTGGGGACCAGGCGGTCAACTATCACGCCGGTACATGGCATCACCCCTCACGGGCCTTGGACCGTCCGGCACGATTCGCCACACTCATGTGGACGACCGGCGAGAAGGCATTGGACGAAGAGTGGTCGACCCTTCCAGAACCGGTGTTGCTGGTTGAGTGACGTCACGTCGGACGCACCAAGACGATCAAGATGGATGACCTACGGTGAAACGAAAGGCGTTGATGCGATGGATCAGGCAGTCGATTTTGCAGAGATCTTCGGTCGTCTGGCGAGCGAGGCGCGCAGTGAGGAGACGGCGCAACTTGGTGGCGTGACCATACGCGCCGTGCGGATCAAGAGCGGGGGTGAAGGGCGGTGGGACCACCACGACTCGACAACCGAGACCGTCGTGGTCTGGAGCGGTGACTTTACCGTCGAGTTTCGGGACCATGTCGTAGAACTGTCCAGCGGCCAATGCTGCGTGGTGCCGATCGGCGCCGAACACCGCGGCACGTCAAAAGCCGGCGCCGAAGTGATCCTGTTCCAGCAGGCCGCTCGATGAGTATTCCTGAGCAGGGTTGGCCGATCTCGCGGCCGGAACCGTTTGCGGTAGTTTGACGTTCCGCCGTTTCGGCGAACCCACGACGAGGCGCTTGTTCTATGCCAGACAATCGGCTCCGCTTCCACCGCGAGGCGTTGAACGCCGTCCGCGCTGTCTGGCCGGAGCAATTGCCATTGACCATCGTTCATGGTGCAACGGAGCAATCGGGTGCGACGAGTTGATCGATTTGGTGTTTCTTGGGAGGCCGGCGATTGCCAATCCGCACTGGCCGATCTGGGCAGCGCGCGAGCTTGCCCATAACGATCCCTTTTCGATGTTGCCGCAAGACTGGTCATGGTGGCTGAATAATCGGCCAGGGTCGGAAAACTCGCATGGCTGGCCGGCAGCCAAAACGGGCTAATTGACAAGCACGGCAGCGATTATGGCGCGAGGGCGTTTGGCGGTGCTTGCCATGTAGATGGCATGTTACGTTTCGTTACAGAACGGGACCCGTCCGCAATCGACATGACCGAGTGGACTGCGTAGGCTCGGCGTAATTGCGGGGAGATGATCGCCCATGCGCGTCGCCCTGAGCGTCACGCTGTTATTGGCATTGAGCGGGGCTGCTGCCATCTGGTTTGGCGCCATGCCATGGGACATTCACGCGTTACGGCAGGCGACCTCGGCCTGGACCGCGCCACCCCCCGTCGCTGCGCCTGCGGCCCCGGTGGCGGTGAGAGTGGCTGCAGCCCGGACGGGTGACTTGCCGATCTACCTGTCGGGCATCGGCACGGTTCAGGCCTATAATACCGTCATGCTGAAGAGCCGGGTGGACGGCACGATCACCCAGATCCTGTTCACCGAGGGACAGGACGTGCATGCCGGCGACCCGCTGATCATCATCGACCCGCGGCCATTCCAATCGCTGCTGGCGCAGGCCCAGGCGATGCGGGTGAAGGACCAGGCGACCCTGGATGGCGCCATGCTCGACCTGTCCCGCTACGCCAACCTGGTGCTGAAGGATTTCGCCAGCCGCCAGCAACTGGACCAGCAACGCGCCACGGTGGAGGCGACGCGGGCGCAGATCGTCAATGACGAGGCGCAGATCGCCTATGCGCAGACGCAGTTGGGCTACACCACCATCCGCTCCCCGATCGAAGGCCGGGTGGGAATTCGCCAGGTGGATGGCGGCAACGTCGTGCATGCCAGTGACACCGGCGCGCTGGTATCGATCACGCAGTTGCGGCCGATTTCGGTGGTGTTCACCCTGCCCGCCGGTGCGGTGGCGCTGGCGCATTTGACGCCGGGCAAGGTGAGCGTTCCCGTTACCGCCTATGCGGCCGATGACGCCACCCTGCTGGATCGGGGCACGGTCGAACTGGTGGACAACACGGTCGACCCGAGCACGGGCACGATCAAGCTGAAGGCAAGTTTCCCGAACACCGACATCCATCTTTGGCCCGGCACCTTCGTGAATGGCAAGCTCGTCATCGAAACCCGCCACGACGCCGTCACCGTGCCGACCCCGGCGCTCCGTCACGGCCCCCGTGGGGATTTCGTGTGGATCGTCCGTGCGGACAGCACCGTGGTCAGCCGCGGCGTGGTCGCCGGACAGGCCGATGGCGGCCGCGTGCTGATCGAGCGCGGGCTGGAGCGTGGGACCAAGGTCGTCACCCAGGGACATTTCCGGCTGGACGAGAACACGAAGGTCGAAGTCACGCAGGAGGAAACGCCCCGACGGTCTGGCCCCCAAACGTCGCCCCAAGCTTCGCCCCGGGCCGCCGCGCCGGGCTGAGCGTATGTCCGCCCCCTTCATCCTGCGGCCGATCGCGACGACGCTGATGATCGTTGCGATCCTCTTGCTGGGTGCGCTCGGCTACCGCGTGCTGCCCGTGGCTGCCCTGCCCAGTGTCGACTTCCCGACGCTGCAGGTGACCACCAGCTTCCCCGGCGCCTCACCCGAGGTGGTGGAGACGTCGATCACCGCCCCGCTGGAGCATTATTTCGGCCAGATTTCGGGCCTCACCTCCATGGGGTCGATCAGCAGCTACGGCACCAGCCAGATCACGCTGCAGTTCAACCTCAGCCGCCCGATCGACGCCGCAGCGCAGGATGTGCAGGCGCAGATCAATGGGGCGGAGGGTTGGATCCCCCTCGCGCTGTTGCCGGGGCCGCCGACCTATCGCGAGGTGAACCCTGCCGACACCCCGGTCATCATCCTGGCGCTCACCTCCGACACCTTGCCGATGCAGGAGGTGGATGATTTCGCCGAGACCGTGATCGTGCAGAAACTGTCCCAGGTGCCCGGCGTCGGCGCGGTGACGGTTGAGGGTGGGCAGACGAGGGCGGTGCGCCTGCAGGCCAACCCGGCGCAACTCGCCGGGCTGGGCCTGTCGATGGAGGACGTGCGCAAGGCTGCGGCAGCCGCCACCACCGACAATCCGAAGGGGAGCCTGGACGGCCCGGCGCAGGCCTTCCAGATCGGCGCGAACGACCAATTGTTTGGGGGCGCCGCCTATAACGACGTGGTGGTGGCCTACCGCAACGGCGCCCCGGTCCTGCTACGCGACGTCGGCCAGGCGGTCGATGGGGCAGAGAACTCCGAACTCGCGGGGTGGTTCAACGGGCGCCCGGCGGTCATCCTGGATATCCAGCGCCAGCCCGGCGCGAATACCATTGCCGTGGTCGATGCCGTAAACGCTCTGCTGCCGAAGCTGCGGGCGTCGCTACCGCCCGGGCTGAAGGTGGTGGTGGCGACCGACCGCACGGTGACGATCCGCGCCGCCATCGCGGACGTGCAATTCACCATGATCATCACCATCGCGCTCGTGGTGCTGGTGATCTTCTTGTTCCTTCGCAAGCTGTGGGCGACGGTGATCCCCAGCGTCACCCTGCCCGTCTCGCTGATCGCGACCTTCGGGGCGATGGCGCTATGCGGGTTCAGCCTGGATAATCTGTCGCTGATGGCGCTGACGGTCGCGTCGGGCTTCGTCGTGGACGACGCGATCGTCATGATCGAGAACATCGTTCGCCATATCGAGGCTGGGGAGGCGCCACTGCCGGCGGCGCTGAAGGGGGCGCGGCAGATCGGGTTCACCGTGGTCTCGCTGACGGTCTCTCTGGTGGCGGTGTTCATCCCGCTGCTGTTGATGGGCGGTGTCGTTGGCCGGTTGTTTCGGGAGTTTGCGATCACCCTGTCCTTGGCGGTGGTCGTGTCCGGCGTGGTGTCGCTGACGCTGACGCCGATGATGTGCGCCAAATTGCTGCAGCCGCACGACGCCAATGCCCGCCCCAACGCCCTGTTCCGCATGAGCGAGGCCGGGTTCGACACCCTGTGCGCCGGGTATGTCCGCGGGCTGGACTGGGTGCTGTTGCATCGCCGGCTGACCATGCTGGGCTTCGTGCTGACGCTGGCTGCCACCGGGTGGCTGGCAGCGGTGGTCAACAAGGGGTTCCTGCCGATCCAGGACACCGGGCTGCTCATCGGCACCACCGATGCCGCGCAAGATACCTCGTTCGCTGCGATGTCCCGGCTGCAGCAGCTTGTGGCCGATATCGTCGGCCGTGACCCGGCGGTGGTGACGGTTGAAAGCTTCGTCGGCGCGGGCACCACCAACCCCACGCTCAACAGCGGGCGTATCTATATCGACATCGGCGCGCCCGACCACCGCCCCCCGGCCAGGGTGGTGATGGAGCGGTTGCGCCAGGCAGTGGCGCATGTGGACGGGATCGACCTGCACCTGCAGGCCGCGCAGGATTTTGCCCTCGAAACCCGGGTGTCTCGTACGCAATACCAGTATCAACTGCAGGATCTGGACCCGGAGGAATTGCGGCTATGGGCCGGGCGTCTGCAGGCGGCGTTGCGCACCGAACCTGCCTTGGCCGATGTCGCAACCGACCAGCAGGATGACGGCTTGCGAATGACCCTGACCGTGGATCGCCAGGCCGCCGCGCGCATGGGCGTCACGATGAACGACATCGACCAGACCCTGTATGACGCGTTCGGCCAGCGCCAGATTGCGACGGTCTATTCTCCGTTGACGCAGTATCACGTCATCCTGGAGGTCGATCCGCGCTATCGCGACGACCCGGCGGTGCTGAACAAGATCTACGTCACCTCGGGCAGTTCGCAGGCCTCCACCGGCAGCGAGCTTTCCAGCGGCATCGGCGCCGGGTTTGGCCAATCCTCTCCTCCGATCCCGCTCTCCGCATTCGCTCGGGTCCAGCGCCGCCTGGCGCCGCTGGCGATCACGCATCAGGGGCTGTTCCCGGCCACCACCATTTCGTTCAACCTGGCGGCAGGCGCCTCACTCGGCCAGGGCGTGGCGGCGCTGCACCGGGCCGAACGACGGATCGGTCTGCCGGATACGGTCCAGACCAATCTGGTCGGCGCCGCGGCGGAATTCGCGTCTTCCTTGGCAAGCGAGACAGGATTGGTGCTGGCGGCGATCGTCACAGTGTACATCGTGCTGGGGGTGCTGTACGAAAGCTTCATTCACCCGATCACCATCCTGTCCACCCTGCCCTCCGCCGGGGTCGGCGCGTTCGCCGCGTTGATGCTGGCGGGGATGGATTTGGACCTGATCTCCGTCATCGGATTGGTGCTGCTGATCGGCATCGTGAAGAAAAACGCGATCATGATGGTGGATTTCGCCCTGGAGGCAGAGCGGGAGCATGGCATGACGCCGCTCGCCGCCATTCGCGAGGCCTGCGTGCTGCGCTTTCGCCCCATCATGATGACTACCATGGCCGCCCTGCTCGGCGCATTGCCACTGGCGCTGGGGACCGGCACCGGGTCGGAATTGCGGCGGCCCCTGGGGGTGGCGATCGTGGGGGGCCTGCTGTTGAGCCAGGTGCTGACGCTGTATACCACGCCCGTCATCTATCTGGGGTTCGACGCGCTGCAACGGCGGCTAACCCGGCGCCGGTCTGCGGCGGTGGCATGACGCTGTCCAAACCATTTATTCGGCGCCCGGTTGCGACACTCCTGGTCGCGATCGGTATCCTGCTGCTGGGCGCCCTGTCCTATTTCAATCTACCGATCGCTGCCTTGCCCAATGTCGACCGCCCGACGATCAGTGTCTGGGGATATCTACCGGGCGCCAGTGCCGACACCGTCGCCACGTCTTTGGCCCAGCCGTTGGAGCGCCAGTTGGGGACCATTCCGGGCATCGTCGAGATGTTCGCCTATAGTGGCGCCGGGGGCTGCGAAATCGACATCCAGTTCGATCTGGACAAGGACGTCGATGCCGCCGCGACGGCCGTGCAGTCGGCGATCAACGCTGCCGGGCCAAATTTACCGAAGGATCTGCCTCTGCCGCCGGGCTACTGGAAGGCGAACCCGTCCGGCGCGGCGGTGATCGTGCTGGCGATGATGTCGGACGTTTTGACCCCGTCCGAGGTGTATGAGGCCGCGGATAGCGTCGTGGGCGAAAAACTGTCCCAACTCCCCGGCGTCGCTCGCGTCAATATTGCCGGGGCCGAGCGTGGCGCCGTGCGCATCCGTGCCTCCCCCCGGCAGATGGCCAATCTGGGCGTGTCGCTGGAACAGGTGCGTCAGACGGTGCAGAACGCCTCGCTCAATCTGCCGAAGGGTGTGGTCGAGGACGGTGACCAGCAATGGACGCTGGAGGCGAACGACCAGTTGCTGAAGGCCGAGGATTATCGCGATCTGGTGGTCGCCTGGCGCAACAATGCAGCGGTGCATCTGAGGGATATCGCCACCGTCACCGACAGCGTCATCAACAGCAAGCTTGCGGGCTGGTATAATGATCGACGGGCCGTGGTGATCCAGGTGTACAAGCAGCCGGACGCCAACGTGGTGGAAACGGTGGATGCGGTGAAGGCCGCGCTGCCCGGCCTTGCCCGCTGGCTGCCGCCGTCCGTCCGGATGGTGCCGGTCTATGATCGCACGACGCTGATCCGCGCCTCCATCGCCGACGTGCAGATGACCATCGCAATCGCCATCGGGTTGGTGGTGCTGGTGGTGCTGCTGTTTCTGCGCCGGGTATGGGCAACGTTGATTCCCGCGCTGGCCATTCCGGTCGCCCTGGCCGCCACGGCGGTTACGATGCGCCTGTTGGGATATACGCTGGACAATCTGTCCCTGATGGCGATGGCGGTCGCGATCGGCTTCGTCGTGGACGATGCGGTGATCGTGGTGGAAAACGTCATCAGCCGGATGGATGCGGGCCAGAATGCAGCCGCGGCCGCCTTGGGCAGCGCCCGTCAGATGGGTTTCACCATCGTCGCGATCTCGGCCGCCTTGGTAGCCGCGCTTACCCCGGTGCTGTTCATGCCCGATGTGGTGGGGCGCTATATGCGCGAATTCGGCGTGACCCTGGCTGTCACCATCGTGTTTTCCGCCCTGGTGTCGCTGACCCTGACGCCGATGCTGTGCAGCCGCTTGTTGGCCCATGCCCGGCCACATGCCGAGCGCCGGTCGCTGGCACTGGTCGCCTATACACGCAGCCTGGACTGGTCGCTGCGACATCCGCTGGCGATCGTGCTGGCGGTGATGCTGACGATCGCGGCCACGGGCGGATTATACGTGGCACTCCCGAAGGGCTTCATGCCGACGGAGGATACCGGCATACTGCGCGTGCGCACCGTCACCATTGCCAACGTATCGTTCGGCGCGATGGAGCAACTTCAGCGCAGCGTCGCGCAGGCCATCCTGGCCGACCGGGCGGTCAGCGGGCTCACCTCCTATATCGGCGCCGATAACGGCACAACGCTCAGCAGCGGCAATCTCTACGTGGCTCTCAAGCCGCTCGATAAACGGCGGGAACCGATCGAGCAGGTGGTTGCGCGGCTGCGGACCGAGTTGGCGAAGGTGACGGGCGTGCGAACGTTCTTCATCCCCCTGCAAGATCTGAATCTCGGGGCGCAAAGTTCGTCCGCGCGTTACCAGTACACGCTGACGGCGGCAAACCCGGATGAGCTGTTGCGCTGGGAGACGGCGATGCGCCGGCGCATGTACCGCATGCCGGAAATCACCGATATCATTTCCAATGTCGAGACGACGGGGCTGGAGGCCGGGCTTGCCATCAACCGCACGCGCGCTGCGGCCATGGGCGTGACGCCTATGGCAATAGACAGCACATTGTACGATGCGTTCGGCCAGCGGCAAATCCGCACGATGTACCTGCCGTCCAACTACTCCCGCGTCATATTGGAGGTCGACCCGGCGGCAGGGTCCGACCCGGCGGCTTTCGCCAATATCTATGTGCCTGGTGCCGGTGGGGCGCAGGTTCCCCTCGCCGCCGTCACCCGGCCATTCCGCAGCCATGCGGCGATGTGGGTGGTGCATGCAGATCAGTTCCCGTCCGCCACGATCTCGTTCGATACCAAGCCCGGTATCTCGATCGGCGACGCCATCACGGCGATCCGCACTGCCGAGCGGGAGTTGCATCTGCCGGACGAGGTTCAGGCCGGGTTCAAGGGTGAAGCGCTGGAGGCCAGCAAGTCCGGCGGCACGCAATTGGCGCAATTCGTGGGCGCTGTGATCGCCGTCTACATCGTGCTCGGTATTTTGTACGAAAGCTTTGCGCATCCTTTCACCATCTTATCCACTCTGCCATCGGCGTTGTTCGGGGCGATGCTTGCGCTGCGGATCACCGGGTTTCAATTCACCCTGATCACGTCCATCGCCTGCATCCTGCTCGTGGGGATGGTCATGAAGAACGCGATCATGATGGTGGATTTCGCGCTGGAATTACAACGCGCCCGCGCCCTGTCGCCACGCGATGCGGTGCGCCAGGCGGCGCTGCAACGCGCGCGGCCCATCATCATGACGACGCTCGTGGCGATCCTGAGCGCAATACCGCTCGCGATTGGCACTGGCCCGGGGCATGAGTTACGGCAGCCGCTGGGCATCGCCATGGTGGGGGGCCTGGTCGCGTCGCAGATCCTGACGTTGTATTCGACGCCAGTGATCTTCCTCCTCATCGCGCGGCTCGGGCTGCGCCGAGGCGCGCATAAGGCTGATTTCCGTTCAGTGCCGTCTTAGTGCCGGGCGCTGAGCATTGGGCGCTGAGCACTGGGCGCTGAGCATTGGGCGAGGATCTCACCCGTCATGGCCAGGCCGCCTGATCACGTGTGACGCACAATTGCCGTAATCTTACGTATGGTTTCCCACACGTTAACGGCGTAACGTTCTGAGCCATATACGACTTATCCTTATATGGATAATTGGGGAGCTAACATGCCGGCTAAACAATTCGAGGGTAATCCCTACGGGTTTGCATCCATCTACGCCTATGACGACAACGGCCCCGTTGGTGTCGCTATTCACGGCTATGACAATAACGTGGGCGCTACTGGATCCGCTGTGGACGTTTATGGCGGTGATGGCTTCAGCACGGTCAATATCGGCTTGAACAACACGCTCAACATCGTGCTTGGCGGCTATGGGAATACTGTTAGTGCGCCCATTACTGCGGATGCTTCCATTCAAACAGGCACTGGTGGTGCGAACGTATACGCGAACGTCAGCGACGGGTATCTCATCGCAACGGGCGGCTACCTCAACACCATTACGGAAACCGGCGGCGCGGGCAGCATCTATGCTGGCGACGGGTCGGCGGTGGTGTCCGTTGCTGGCGGTAGCGGCAGCGTCTACGCGTCGGGCTACAACAACGTGGTCAACGTGGGCGCCGGTGCCTACGACGTTCACGCGGGCGCCACAGCGGTCATCAACACCACCACGGTTGGTGGATCGACGTTGACGGCGGAGGGGTATGGCAACCAGTTCAACCTGAACGGATCGGGATTGAACGTCGCTGGACCGTATGACGTGGTCAACGCTGGCGCTGGCACGGACACTGTATCGCTTTCTGGCGGCAGCGCCGGGATCAACCTGGCTGGCTGGGGGAACACGGTCAACCTGTCCAACGCATACGCCATCATCACCGATGGCGCTGGTTCCACCGTGTTCAACCTCGGCGACAACTCCATCGTCGGCATTCAAGGCTTCCAATCGAGCGACCAGATCGTCTTCAAGGCGGGCGGCGGCATCAATACTGCGCAGGATGCCCTGTCGCATGCCACGACGATCGCGACCGGGGTCGAAATCGACTTTGGTGGCGGCACAACGCTGCAGATCGCCGGTATTTCGCCCACGGACCTGACCGCGGCCAACTTCAAGGCCGTCTGACCCAGCCTTTGCTCCTGCTTTGGATAGACGCCAAAGCAGGAGCAACAGAGCGGCATAAACCTAGAAGCTTCCCGGCAGCCGCGGCTACGACACGCCGAGCCAGCGTGGCAAGGCCAGGGTGATGGCGGGGATGAAGGCGATCAGCAATAGCGCGACCGCGAGGACCGCCAGGTATTTGAGGATGGGCCGGGTGACGCTCTCCATCGAGACGCGGCCGACGGCGCAGGCGGTATACAGCCCGACGCCCAGCGGTGGGGCGAACAAACCAATTCCCATCGCGATGATGAGCACGATACCGAAATGCAACGGATGGATGCCGAGTTTCTGCGCGGCCGGGAACAGCAGCGGGCCGAACAGGATCAGCGCCGGCGCGCCCTCCAGAACGGAGCCCATGACAATGAGCATGACGATCGCAATGAGCATGAACAGCCACGGCCCGGCGCTGGCGCCGACCCCGGCCAGCGCTGCCGCCATGTTCTGCGGAATGAGGTTGACCGTCAGCAGATAGCTCAGCATTTCCGCGGACGCGATAATGAACAGGATCATGCCCGAGAGCGAGGCCGAACGGACCAGGAAGTCGGTGAATGAGCGTAGGCTCATCTCGCGAAAGGCCAAGCCACCCACCACGAGCGCGTACAGCACGGCGACGGAGGAGACCTCGGTCGGCGTGGCAATGCCGCCCACGATCCCGCCCACGATGATGAGGACGAGCAGGAAGGCCGTCAACGCGCCAGCGGAGATACGCATCACGTCTGCGGCGCTGCGGCGCGGGGCGGCGGGGCGGGGCGCACGTCGCGTCGTGAGCACGGCCACCAGGATCAGCACGGCTGCCATGACCGCCGCCGGCAGCAGCCCGGCAATAAAAAGGCCGCCGATCGAAACATTCGCGACGTAGCCCAAGATGATCATGTTGATGCAGGGCGGAATCGTTTCGCCCATCACGGCGGAGGCAGCAAGCAAAGCCACGCCGTCCCGCTCGTCATAACCGGTGCGGCGCATGGCGGGCAGCATGATGGAACCAATGGCGGCCACATCGGCACTCTTGGAACCGGAGATGCCGGAGAACACCGCCATCGCAACGACCATCACCACGCTGAGGCCACCGCGGACCCGACCGCACAGCAGGTCCAGGAACGCAACCAGCCGCACGGACATCCCGTTCACGCTCATCACCAGCCCGGCGAGCACGAAGAATGGGATGGACAGCAGCACGAAGTTGCCGACGCCAGCCTGCATCTGCTGCGAGAACTGCACGACGGGCAGCACGCCGGTGATGGCAATATAGATCAGGCTGCCCGCGGCCAGTGCAAAGGCCACGGGCACCGCTGCGGCAAGGCAGGCGGCGTCGACCACCAGCATCGCCCATAGGCCCGCGCCGGGTGCAGCCGGCGTGAACTCACCCCACAGCATGGCGAGCACGGCCGTCCCTCCGACGGCCGCACCCGAGAGCAGGACCGCGCCGGGCGGTACGCGGGTAAGGTGGAATAGGGCGAATACCGTCATAGCGGCGGCGCCTAGCAGCACCGGCCAGTAATCGATGCTCGCCGGCAGCAGGCCGCTCACCGTGGTTTGCCCGGCGACGCTGTCCAGTAGCGGGATCGCGGCCCAGGCGAGGCAGGCCGAGACGGCAAACACGACCCAGGCGGCGAACCCGTCCGCCCGCGGCCCCCAACGCGGGCCCAGCCGGGTGCGCAGAACGCGGATGCCGAGGTGCTCGCTACGCTGAAGCGTCAGCGCAGCGCCCAGGAAGGTGGTGGCGATGAGGACGGCCAGCGCCACCTCGTCGCTCCATTCCAGCGGATCGCCCAGCGCGTATCGCCAGACCACGCCGGCGAAGACGACGCAGACGCCGCCCAGCAGGATCAGCGCGCAAGCGGCACCGACGACGATCGCCAACAGGCGCTCGGCGGCGGCCAGGAGAGAGCGCAAGGTGCTAGGCCTTCAGGATCGCCTCGACGACGGGCTTGGTGTCCGGGTGCTGGTCGGTGAAGCTGGTCCATAGCGGCTTGACCGCGGCCGCGAGCGCGGCGCGGTCGATCGTGTGGACCTGCACACCGCTCTGCTTCAGCGTCTCCAGTGCGGCGGCCGCGGCGCTGGTGGCCCTGCCGCGCTGGCCCTTGATGGCGGTGGCGGCGGCGTCCCGCACGGCCTGCTGCTGCGTGGCGCTCAGCCGGCCGAGCGCAAGCGTGGAGACGATGGGGGTGACCGGGTCGTAGATGTGCTCGGTAAGGGCGAGGTTCTTGGCGACTTCGAAGAATTTGAATTGCAGGATGGTCGGCGGATCGTGCTCCAGCCCATCCACTACGCCGGTCTGTAAGGAGGTGTAGATCTCGCCAAAGCTCATCGGCACGGGTGCGGCGCCGAGCAGGCGGAAGGTCTGCACGAAGGTCGGGGACGGCAGCACGCGCAGTTTGAGGCCTTTGAGGTCGGCCGGGGTGGCGACGACCTTCTTGGACAGGACGTTGCGGCCGCCGAAGTTGAAGCCCCAGCCGAGAATCTCGGCCTTCGTCTTGTGCTTGAAGATATCTTCGAGCTGACGACCGGCGCTGCCATCCATGACGGCGCCCTGTTGTTCCATCGAGCTGAACAGGAAACCCAGCGTCATGACACCGAGCTCGGGGACGATGGGCGTCCAGTCCGACCCGGTGAGCATCATGTCGAGCGTGCCGAAGTTGATCTGGGTCGTATACTTGTCTTCCGGGCCAAGCTGACTGTCACCGTAGAACACGGCCCCGATCTCGCCGCCGGTTTTGGCAGCAAGCTCGGTGACGAACTTGTCGAAGAACACGCCGTGCGCATTTTCCTCATGCGTCGCCTGGGAGGAGCCGACCTTGAGAGTGGCGGTCTTGCCTTGTTGGCCGCGAATGGCACTGCTCGGCTGCGCGCGGACGCCGGCGGCAAAGGCGGCTGTAGAGGCCAGGGTGGCGCGTAATAGGGTGCGACGCGGGATGGTTGGCATGGACGTCCTCGCTATTTGGCGGGGTTATTGTTGCGCCGTGGCGGCGGGTAGCACGTGAGACTGGCCGGAATTTGCCACCGTGTCCATGGAGCGGTGGCTGGTTGGTCGAGCCACCCCCCAGAGCGTGCAGCCGACCAATTGACACGCTATCCCCCGCTGCCCTGCCCGGCTTCGGTCAGACGGTTGCGACGGAGCCTTCTACGTCGGCGGCCGAACGTGGAAACGAATGCCGCTGGTGGCCAATCGGTTGATGGCCTCCGGGATGAACGGGCTGATTTTCGCGAGCCAGAACAATGATCGGGGAAAGCCGATCACGGCCCGGTTTTGCGCGATCCCGGCTGCAATCAGCCGTGCGGCCGCCTCGGCGCTGATCTTGCCGGGCTGCTTGCCGATATGGCTGTCGGTCATCGCGCTGGTTACGTAGCCGGGGCATATCACGGAGACGCCGAGTTTCGTGTCGACCAATGCGGCCCGCAAGGCCAGCCCGTAGGCCAGCAGACCGGCCTTGCTGGCGCTGTAGGCCGGCGCGTCTGACACCGGCGACAAGGCGGCCAGTGAGCTGACCAGGGCGATCTGCCCGCGGTTTCGCTGGCGCATGGGCGCCAGGACGGCATGCAGGGTGTCCAGCGCGCCCAGAAGATTGATCTCGATCACCCGCCGTGCTGCATCGGCGTCTTCGATCGACCCGTCGGCGCGGCGGCCGTCGAGCACGCCGGCGTTGGCAATCAAGAGGTCAATCGGAGTCCGGGCGTCGAACTCGGTGAGGCTCGCCGTCAGCGCGTCCCGATCCCGCAGGTCGACCGATTGCGCCTGCACCACCGCCCCGGCGTTCCGCGCCCGGTCGGCCACGGCGGCAAGCCGTGCGGGATCGCGTCCCCACAGGCCCAGCATGACGCCGGGTGCGGCGTAACATCGCGCAAGCGCCGCGCCGATGCCGCTGGAGGCGCCGGTTATGGCGATGGACGCAAACTGATGCTTGCCCACCAACTAGGCTTTGATCTTTGCCAGCATCAGCTTGGCCATTGTGCCTAGCGAATTGCCCTCGCGCTCCAACTGCGACAACTCCTCACGCGTGGCATCGACGGCGCCGTCGATATCCTCGTCGGTGTGGTCGGCGGAGATGAAGAATCGCAGCCGGGCCGATTGCTCCGGCACACCTGGCGGGATGATGGGGAAAGCGTTGTAGCCGCGCTTCAACAGCCGGTCGGCCAGCATGATGGTGCGCAGCGAGTCACCGAGAATGACCGGAATCACGGCGTAGCCCCAGCTGGATCCGACATCCAGCCGGGCCTCCCTCGCCTTGCGCAGGAAGCGCTGGCCGTTCGCCTGCAAGCGCTCCACCCGCTGCGGCTCCCGCTGCATCAGCCGGATGGCCGTCAGCGCGGCGATCGTCGACGGTGCGGGCAGACCGACGCTGTAGACCATGCCGGGTGCGGTCAGCTTCAGATAGTCGACGAGGGCGCGGCTGCCGGCGACGTAGCCGCCGCAACTCACCAAGCTCTTGGACAGGGTGCCCAGCCAGATATCGACCCGCTTCGGATCGACGTCGGCCATCTCGAAAATTCCCTTGCCGGTTTTGCCGAGGATCCCCAGCGCATGGGCGTCATCGACCATCAGCCAGCAATCGTGCCGCTCCTTGATCTCGACCAGGCGGGGCAGATCCGGACCGTCGCCATCCATGGAGTACAGCCCCTCCGACACGATCAACACACGATCGAACCGGTCGCGGGTGGCGGCGAGGATATCAGCCAGGGCGGCCATGTCGTTGTGCGGGAATGACCGCCGGGTCGCGCCGCATAATTGAGCGCCGATCACGACGCAATTATGGATCAGCACGTCATGCAGGATGAGGTCCTTGGGGCCCAGGAGCGCGGCGATGGTCGATACCGCAGTGGCATGGCCACTGACGAACACCAACGATGCCTCCGCCTGATAGATCCCGGCGAGCGCGCTTTCCAATTCGCGGTGAAACCCTCGCTCCCCGGCGGTAATCCGGCTGGCGGATACGCTGGTGCCCCAGGCGGCGACGCCCGCGGTAACGGCGCTGGCGATCTCTGGATGGCCGTTGAGGCCCAGATAGTCGTAGGACGCGAAGTTCACCACGGGCTTGCCATCGATGACACTGCGCGCGCCGGCCTGCGCATCGTGTTGGCGATAGAATGGGGATTTGACACCCAGCGCATCGCCCAGGGCGCGCTGCGTCTGCAGGAACTGATAACCCGGCAGGCTCTCGAACGACATGTCACGCCGGGTGGTTTGCCTGGATCCGGCCTCGTGCACCGGCTTCTCGCTGGCCGGCGCCTTGCGCATCGTATCCAGCAACGCGGCCTTGAGGCCGCGCGTCAGCCGGCCGCCGGACAGTTCGGTTGTCATAGCAGCGCCAGCACCGCGCCGGGCTCCCGCATTGCGTCGGTCAGCGCGATCAGGTCGCTCAGGCCGTCCGCACCCGATCCGTGGCGTTGCGCCAGTCGTGCCCCGGTGTCCTCGCCGGGTAGGTCACGCGACTCCGATCGAACGGCCGCGACCAGGCGGGTCGCCAGGTCGTTCACGCTGACGCCGGCGCTGATGGCGACCACCGGCAACTCCACGCCGACGCGCTTTTCGATGCCCATACGCAGATCCAGGCTCATCATGGAATCCATTCCCAATTCGTCGAGCGGCCGCGCGATTTCGATCTCTTCGGTCGGCAGCCGGAAAATGCGCGCTACTTCGGACGCCACCAGGGCGGCCACGAAGGCCCGTGCCTCCCCGTCGCTTTTGCCGGCGATCTGCGTCGCGAGGTCGATATCGGCTGGGCCGTTCAGCCCTGCCGCACTGGCGAAGAGATCGGCGAAGGCCGGCGTTTTCAGCAGGCTGAGCCCCTGAAGCGCCGCACCTGGCCGGAACATGGCGCAATATACCGTCGACGGCATGGCGTCGGGTTGTGACAGCAAGCCGTCCAGGTAGGAAAGGGCCTGTCGGGACTGCATGGCGACGATGCCGCTCATTCGCTCCAGCTTGGCCGCGACGTCCAGATCCCGCGCCAGGACGCCCACATCCGCGATGGCGCCCCATCCCACGGCAAGCCCGGGTAAACCCGCCACCCGGCGGCGGCGCATCAGCCCCTGCAGATAGCCGTTGGCAGCGACATAGGCCGCCTGGCCTGGGTTGCCGACCATGGTCGTGGCGGATGAGAAGGCCACGAAGTAGTCGAGCGGCAGGCTGCGTGTGGCGGCGTCCAGGTTGGCCGCACCGTCGATCTTCGGCGCCAACACCGCCCGCGTCCGCCCCGGCTGCAACCCGGCGATCAAGCCGTCATCGAGCACCATCGCCGTGTGGATGACCCCGGCCAACCGGCCATGATCGCGGACCAGGCGGTTGGTCAACGCCAGGACGGCGGCGGCATCCGTGACGTCCAGCGTCTCGACCAGCAGCACGGCGCCGGTGGCACGGATCGCAGCGGCGCGCGCCTCCAGATGCGGTTCGATCACCCCACGGCGGGAGGCGATGACGATGGTGGCGGCGCCACGTTCGGCCAGCCAGGACGCTGCCTCGAACCCGAAACCGCCAGCGCCGCCGACTATCAAGTGGGCCCCCGGCTGGGGGTGGAAGGATTTCGGGGCAATGGCCGTGGCAACCGGGTGTGCTGCCGGCCTGACGATCAGCTTGCCGATATGGGCGGCCGATTGCATCACCTGGAACGCGGTTTTGACCTGGTACCATTCGAACACACGGTGCGGCAAGGAGAAGAACGCGCCGGTGCTGAAGTGCTGCACCAGTTCACCCATCATCCGATTGGCCAGTGGCAAGTTCGCCGCCAGCAACTGGTCGAGGTCGACGCCGAAATAGCTGAGGTTGCGCCGGAATGGGCGCAGACCCATCGCCGTGTTCAGGACGTAGTCCCGCTTGCCCAACTCCACGAACCGCCCAAACGGCTTGAGGCACTTGATGCTGGCATGCATCGCATCGCCGGCCAGGGAGTTCAGCACGACGTCGACGCCGCCAATCTCCGCCCGGATCTCGTCGAGGAAGGCCGTGCTGCGGGAGTTGTAGATACGCTCCGCCCCCATTGATTGCACCAGCGCCCGCTTGTCCGGGGAACCGACCGTGGCGGCGATGCGGGCGCCGCGCATCCGGGCGATCTGGATCGCGGCCAGGCCGACGCCGCCTGCTGCGCCATGGATCAGCACCCATTCGCCGGGCTGGATCTGCGCCATATGCACCAGCGAGTACCAGGCGGTGAGGAATGCGACGGGAATGGTCGCCGCTTCTTCGATCGAAATGCCGTCGGGAATGGCGGTGAACACCCGCGCATCGGCGGTGCTATGGCTGGCGAAGCTTTCCCGGCCGAAGCCCATCACGGCATCGCCGGGCTGCAGGTGGGTGATATCGGTTCCGACCCGCAGCACTCGTCCGGCGCATTCGAAGCCGAACACGGCACCGGCCAGTCCGTCATCCAATACGTCGTCGTCAAGCAAGCCGTTCGAGAGCATCACATCGCGGAAATTGAGCCCCGATGCGGCGATCTCAATCTCGATTTCGGTCGGACCGGGCGCCCGGCGAGCGGTTTCGACCCAATCGAAATTGGCTGTCGCACCCTTTGACGTCAGCTTTAGGCAAACGGCCGGAACCGTGGCGGGTTGGCCGGGGCGAGGCAGGCCAGCGACCATGCGCGTCGCTGCAACGCCGGCGGCATCGATCAGCAACTCCGCCTCTGCGCTGGGTGATGCCATCAGGTCCGCAAGGCGCCGTTCGGCCAATTGCGGCTCCAACCCTGGCGCGGTGTCGACGAGTTTGAATTCGACCGACGCGTACTCGTTCATCGCGACCCGGCCGACACACCAGACCGCCTCGGCGACGGGATCGATCATGTCTGCCTGCAATCCCCGCACGACGATCCACAGGCGGCATCGCCCCGCCTGGACCACCTGCAGGATCATCGCTAGATCCGCGATCGCGATATCGGTGTCGATGCAGGACGCCGAGTAGACGATGTCGACCCGCTCGCCATCCGCCAGTGAGGCAACCATGCCGGGCCATGCCAGCGCGAGGTCTGCCGGATGCTCCACGACACGGCCGTCCGCGCGTAGGATCTGCATAAGACCCGGCATATCCTGCAGCAACAGCACCGGTGCGGCGGCTGATGCCTGGGCGGCAAGCGGCGCGTCGGGCGTCGCGAGCAGGATGCTGCCCAATCGGTCATCCAAATCCTGGCTGTGAATCGCGCCGAAGCCCGACGCCACGACCAGGCGGCTGCAATCTTGTGCCGCCGTCACGCGGCCGATGGGATTATCCGGGCCGAACGAGTGGGCGAACCATTCCCCCTGCGTGCCAAGTAGCAGGTCGAAAATAGGATTATCCGGTGGTTGCAGAATACACAGCACGCCGTTCGGCGCGAGGCGGCGCCCGATTGCCCGGCCGAGCGCAGGGTTGCCATCAAAGAGCGGGCCGAAGGCCATGCCTAAGCCCAAATCGAACGCCGGGCCGCGGGCGGTATCGGAGTCGGCATCGGCATCGACGGCGCGGAACTCGACCCCATCCGTGACGCCATAGCGGGCGGCGCTGTGGTCCAGGCGCTTGGCGTCGACGCCGAGGACCGTGATGGTAACCCAGCCCTGCCGCAGCAGCGGCGCGAGGCTCTGCAGGATGCCGAAGCAATACGGTTCCGCCACCAACACCCGCAAGGGTTCCGGCGCGATACGGTTCCGCAGCGCCTCGCACAGGGCAACCGCCGCCCGCAGGACGGGCGCGAACAGGATCGAACCGCTCTCGAATTGCTCCTGGATTGCCAGACGGATTTGCACGCCCTGCCCGGTGGTGAGTGCCCGATCCAATCCGGACAAAGCCTGGGCAGCCAGGACGATCTCCGGCGTGGCGCTGGCGTATTCCGCGGTAAAGGTCTGCAGGATATCCCCGGGTTCGGGCAGGCCGCTCTCGGCCTCGAGCACCCAGCCAGCGTCGGTCTGCGCTGCCAACCCGGCCCGCTGTAATTGCTGAAGGAGCGCAGTGAGCAACGGCAGGGATGTGCCCGCCACCGCGCCACCAGCGGCCAGGTCGGCCGGGCGGGCTGGCGCCGTGCCGAACAGGGTGTGCAGGCAGCGAAACGCCAACGAGCGTGCAAACGCCTCGAGAATGAGCCAGGATTCCGGTTGGGTTGCGGCGGCCGCCTGGTCGAGGCTCGCCATCGCCACGGCGCGGGCGCCCTCCCCCATGTCGGTGCGCGACAGCCGTATCTGGGATTGGTGGAAAAACACGTTCGTCTCGTTGCGTCGGTCGAGCACGACCGCCCGGAACAGACCGCCCGACAATCCGGCGATGAAACCGCCAGCCGCATCGTACAACGTGACCGATAGCGAGATCGACTGGGAGGTCTCACGATCGACGACGACGCGGGCGCGGGCTGGTACGGCATGATCCTGATCGACCCGCAAACTGGCAAACCGCACCGGCAAGAAGGCGTAGCGTTCCTTGTCCCGCTGCTTCATGTTCTCGAACAGGGCGTGAAACGCGGCGTCCAGTGCGATCGGATGCAGGATCTGCCGACGGCCCGACAGTCCGGCGGCTTCCTCGAACGGCGAAAGCTCAACCTCCAGCAGCATTTCGCCCCGCTGGGCAGACACGACCCGGCGAAATAGCGGGCCGTAGTTTAAGCCTATTCTGGCGGCACTGTCGTAGACCTGTTCGGCGGTCAACGCCTTCGACAAGCTGGCCTTGGGTATGAAGGCTGGCACTGGCGAGGCGATCTGCGTGATACGCCCCCGCGCGTGCAGGGTCCATTCATTGGCAGCCAGGCGTGGGCGGCTCCACACCTCCACAACCTGGGTGTCGCCGTTCAGGCGCACGGAGATTTCCCGCATCGACTCCGGCTGCAGCGGCAACCACTGCAATAGGTCGAAATCTTCCAGCCCGATCGGGCCATGCGGATATGTTTCTCGCGCGACGGCCAACGCCATCTCGGCGAAGGCCGTGCCGGGCACCACGATCTCGTCATCGATGCGGTGGTCGGCCAAATACGGCACGACGGTCGCATCTATGAGGTTGCGCCATTCCGGAGTACCCGATTGCAGCCGCGCCCCGATCAGCGGATGGCGCGGGGCGCTGCCGAACAGATCCAACGCCTCGCTCGTCTGTGGCTGCAGGAAGGATTTGCGTTGCCATGGGTAGGGCGGTAGTTCGACGCGGCTCGCCGGGCGGCTGCCGAAGACGCGGTCGACGTTCAGCCGGCATCCCAGAACGGCTGCCCGCGCCGCGATCATCGGCAGCGGATCGCCCGGTATGTCTTTTTCCGAGAGGCTGGGAATGACCAGTCCATCGAGCCCCGCCTCGCGCAGCGTGTCGGCGATGTTGCTGTTCAGGATCGGTCGCGGACCGATTTCGATGAACACGGTCGCTCCCTGGCGCGCCGCGACCTCGATGACGTCGCGGAAGCGCACGGGTTCGCGCACATTGCGCCACCAGTAAAGACTATCCAGCGCATCACCAGCGATCGGGCCGCCAGTGACGGTGGAGACGAAAGGAATTTCACTTGGCTGGACCGCGACTTTGTCCAGCGAGTCCAGCAACGGTTGACGCAGGGTTTCCAGCAACTCGGAGTGGAACGGATAGGCCAGATCAAGCACGCGAACTGCGATCCGTTGTTGGCGCGCCACCCGTGAGAAGGCGTGAATGGCGTCCGTGGGGCCGGAGATCGTCACCGCACCGGGGCTGTTGATCGCTGCGACTTCCAACCCGGCCAGGCCGTTGTCGAGAATGAACGCCGCCGCGGCGTCGTGCGAAAGGTTGGCGGCTGCCATGCCGCCGAGCCCGTGCGCCGTCTCCTGCTGCTCGCTGCGATGGAAGATGACCCGCACCGCCTCCGCCAGGCTCAGCGCACCCGACGCCTCCGCCGCGGCGACTTCGCCAACGCTATGGCCCAGCACCATGCTCGGCCGCAGTCCGCGTTCCGCCAGGCTCGCCGTTAGCGCCGATTGGACCGCGAACAGCAGGGGCTGCGCGATCCGGGTTTGCTTCAGCAGGTCGGCCAGGCCAGGGTCCTGCAGCGCCTCGACCAGCGACCAATCCGCGAGTTGGCCAAACAGCGCGTCGACGGCTTGGATGTGGCGACGGAACGCTTCGTTCCGCTGGAAGGCGATCCGGCCCATCCCGGCCCATTGCGACCCGTTGCCAGAATAGACGAAGCACAGTTTTGGAGCGGCGGAGGGCGCCAGGCCCACCACGCCGCCGGCGAGGCTGCCCGTTTCCGCAAATCCGCGCAGGGATGCGGCGATGGCGGAGGTATCCCCCAGCGGCAAGGCGAGACGATGCCCGGCCAAGTCGCGCTGCCATGCCACGGCGGATGCGAGTTGGCCAGCATCGCGACCGGCCTCCATCAACCCCGCATAGGCGCGCGCCGTCTCGCCCAATGCTGCCTTCGAATGCGCGGATACCATGAACAACTCGGGCGTGCGTCCCGTCCGGCCGTTCTCCCGCGGCTGCGGCAGTTCGGACGGCATTGGCTGGCGGATCACGACATGGGCGTTGGTGCCGCCGAATCCGAACGAGGAGATGCCGGCCAGCCAGGTGCCGGTGGGCGGCAGCGCCACGGCCTCGGTCGCGAGGCTCAGGTTCAGATCGGCGAAGTCGATCGCCGGGTTGACCGAACCGAGATGCAGCGAGGCCGGCAGAACGCGATGCTCAAGCGCCAGGACCGCCTTGAACAAGCCAGCCAGTCCGGAGGCCGGCTCCAAATGGCCAATATTGGACTTTACCGATCCGATAGGCAGCGGGGTGTTGCGGCGTTGGCCCAGTGCCTGACCGATGGCGGTGGCCTCCGCCGGGTCGCCGACGCGGGTACCGGTGCCATGCGCCTCGACGAAAGCCAGCCGGTTTGGGTCGATCCCATCCTGCCCGTAAAGCTGGTCCAGCAGACCGCGCTGGCCCTCGATCGCGGGAAGGGAAATGCCGTTGGTGCGGCCGTCGGAGTTGACCCCGGATGCCACCGCCATGGCGCGAATGGTGTAGCCCCGCTGTGCGGCAATCTCGGGCCGTGCCAGAAGCATGGCCACCACGCCCTCCCCCCGCACGTAGCCGTCCGCGTCGGCGGAGAACGGGCGGCAGAGCCCGGTCGGTGACAGCATGGAGGCACGGGAGAACCCGATGAACGAGGTGGGGGACAGCAGCAAGTTGACGCCGGCGACAATCGCCATGTCGATCCGGCCGGAAGCGATGGCCGCCTGCGCCTCGGCAAACGCCACCAGCGAGGAAGAGCAGGCCGTGTCGACGGTAAAGCTGGGGCCGCGTAGATCATAGATGTAGGAGATGCGGTTCGACAGGATGGATAGCGTATTCCCTGTCATGAAGTGGCTTTCGATCGCCGCCGCATCGGCAGTGTGCAGATTGCCGTAATCCAGGCTGGAGGCGCCCACGTATACGCCGACATTCGCACCTGCTAGGGCACTTGGCGGGATCCCGGCATCCTCCAGCGCGGCCCACACGATTTCAAGCAGCAGTCGTTGCTGCGGATCCATCTCCGCTGCCTCGCGCGGGGAGATGCCGAACACGGCGGGATCGAACCCATACGGGTCCGCCAGGTAGCCACCGGCGAACGAGTAGCTGAACCCTGGCTCGGAACGGCGGGGATGAAGATATCGTTCGGGCCGCCAGCGACCCTCGGGAAGCGACCCAACGGCACATCGCCCCTCATTCAGAAGCTTCCAGAACGCGGCTTCGTCATGCGCACCAGGTAAACGGCAAGCGGCTCCGATGATCGCGACATTGGCAGCCTCGACCCGCGTCTGGCCGTTCAGGTGTGACATAGAGTGGTCTTGGCTCCGGAATTACATGTTCGCTCTTAACAGAGGCTCAATGCGGTAAAACGGATTGAAGTTCAAGAGCAACGTTAGATGCGACTATATATGAACTATACCGATACAATAAAACCATGTTTCGCGGTTTTTCAGAAAACTTCACGCCGTGGTTTCTCCAATGGTTCTTGGAACACCCAGTATTCCAAATACGGTATGGATTCTTATTTAGGATGTTGTCATTATTATTCTACATAGATTTGATAATAAGTTGGTGGACATTATTTCGTGTCTGCAATCACCTGCCAGTTCGGCGGTATATTGGATCTACAATCATGAGAACAGCCATAGCCGGCACCATGACGCAAATCGACTTCGGACAACTTCCCATCAGGGCACCAATTTGGCATGCGACGTTCATCTTGGCTCATGTCGTGCTACAATGGCGATCATCGCTGGATTGATGGTGCAACGACTGCCGGGATCCCCGAACCTCGTGTGGTGTCAGCCAAACCCACGCGGGATGCTGGACGAATTGCAACAGCCGCCCGAAATGGGAAGTACCGACGGAACACGGATCCAAAGATTGGCCCACAGGCCCGGGTTTCATTGTGCGGCGAGGCTGCGCCGCAGACGGGTGATGGCGCCGGGTAGGCCACGCACCTTGAGGATCCGACCAGTCTCATCATGCTCCTCTGACAAGACGCGGGCGCTTTCATAGACTTCGCCGATCAGCCGTTGTTTCGCGTAGGGCAGCACCAGAACGTCCTCGACCATGGCCGCCTCGAAGAACGCTATGATGGTATCGCGCAACGCGCTCACATCTGCGGGCAGATGGGCGGACAGTAGGATCGCGTCTGGATGCTTCTCCGCCAGGGCGATGCGTTCGGCATCCCCTACCCTGTCGAGCTTGTTGAGCACCAGGCGGGAGGGAACCGCATCGGCTCCGATCTCTCGCAACACGCTGCGGCTTACTTCCAACTGGGCTTCATAGGTCGGATCGGACGCATCGACCACGAACAGCAACAGCGACGCCTCCAGCGCTTCCGCCAAAGTGGAGCGGAATGAGGCCACCAAGTCATGCGGAAGCTGCTTGATGAAACCAACGGTGTCCGAGACGAGCACGCGGGGCCGGGTCTCCGGCTGAAGGGTGCGCACGGTGGTATCCAGAGTGGCGAACAGCTTGTCCTCCACCAGCACCTGGCTGCCAGTAAGGGCCCGCATCAGGGAGGACTTGCCGGCATTGGTGTAGCCGACCAGGGCCACGCGGAGCTGATCCCGGCGGGCGGACCGACGTTGGTCACTATCCCGCTGCACTGCTTCCAGTTGCTCCTTCAGCTCCGACAGCCGGTCGCGGATCTTGCGGCGATCGAGGGCGAGAGCGCTTTCGCCTGCGCCCGGGCCTTGTTGGCGCCCACCACCGGCCGAGGACTCGCGCATTCGCGGTGCCACGTATTTCAGGCGCGCCATTTCTACCTGGAGCTTTGCTTCCCGGGTGTTTGCGTGGCGATGGAAGATCTCCACGATCACGCCCGTGCGATCCAGTACCTGGGCACCGGTGGCCCGTTCCAGGTTGCGGATTTGGCTGGGTGAGAGCTCGTGATCGACGATAACGAACTCCGGCTTGCGAGCGGCGTGTGGATCTTTCTCGGCCGCGTCGGGCGTGTCCGCAGCGTTTTCGAAGCGTTGCCGGGCCTTGGACTTCGGCGGCGGCGCCATCGAGGTGACCACCCCGGTGCCCCCGGTCAGCGCCGCTAGCTCCTCCAGCTTTCCACTGCCAAGCAGTGACCCGGCGCCCGTGCCTTCGCGCTTCTGCGAGACTGTGCCGACGACTTCATAGCCCAGCGTCTTCACCAGGCGCCCGAGTTCCTCAAGGCTCGCCTCGTGTGCCACGTCATCGACATCCGGGGTCTGAATGCCAACGAGGACCGCAAGCGGTATCGGGGGTTTGGTGTCCATGCCAACAGCATTAGCACATAGATGGGTTGGCGCTCGTTAGCCGGCGAGGACGGCCGGGCTCCTGGCCCTCGTCGCTGAACTGCGCCGGTCCTCCAGGGGAAGGAATTCGGCGGGAGATGCAAGGGGTTGTCTTCGAGATACACGCCCCGATAAAGGCCGGGTAACGTGCGGTAGCGTTTCATCCCTCCACTGTCGCAAGAGTCCAGCACACCCCTTCAGTAAAGATCACGTGCGGCATCAACCGTCGCAAGAGTCCAGTAAGGGTGCGGCAAGGACGATATGTCCTGGACAAGTTGGGGCAGGCTTCGCTGAACGCGAGCAGCGATCGCTTGAGCACCATTCCGCGGCAGCCGCCCCGGGCTTTAGCGGCTGAGCTAGACATGGACTCTTGCGACTCGCGCCGCTTATTTGCCGTCAGCCCTGGATTCTTGCGACAGGGATTATCCGGGGCGCGACCGGGGCGCGGGACGGCTTCAGGATCAGTCCCTTCTCGTCGGCCTTCACATCGGCGGCCGGATAGACTGCGGATGCGACGGCAAGGTTTTCTAGAAACCGGATCTTGAAGTGGGCAAGCCGAGCATAGCTCGCCCCAAACTGGCTATACAGCGCATTCCACGAGATTGATTTCGCCGAGGAAAGGACATGCAGCCGGTAGGCCAACCAGCAGTAGATATCTAAGGCTGCCGAGTTATTGGAAATTGCCCGAATAGCAGCTTCTTCCAATGGAACCGGGTGTTTGCGGAGTTGATCGAAGAACGTTTCGGACAACCGGGCGGTTTCGATGAAAAGCGAGCCTTGGGGGCCGGGCGCATCGTCGACGAACATGGCGGTATCGACGATGTTCTGGTTGACCAGGCCCGCCCTGCCCGTCCCCGCCTGGACGTGGAAGGTTAAACGACAGCGGCTCAATCGGTCGGCCTGTTCGCGAACGTCCTTGAAGGATTTGCCCCCGATTGGAATCCCGAGTCGCCCCAGCCAGGCGTGCAGCGACCGCCCAAGTTCGATATCCCGCGATTGCGTGCGCAATGCCTCGGACTGGAGGTAGAGTAGGATCAAGCGAGCCCGGGATCCGTATGGCACCCCGACCCACTCCATCTCCGCGCCTGGCAGGTTACGCCGGCCTGGCTCTACCACCAACGTCACACGCTCGGTGCTGACTTTCCACACCTGCTCGTCGTGGAGGCGTTTATGCGGTAGTGCGGCCTGGCACCAGCCGCTGTAGAGGAAACCAACGCCTGTCTCCTCGTCGGACATGTAGGTAATGGCGGCTTCGATCGCTCGGCGGGCAGATTCGGTTTCGGCTGCTTTCAGCGCACCCTGGCGACCCAGATTTTCGATCAATGTGTGCACGCTGCCCAACGCCCGACTCCTGAAGACCAACGGTCATTTCTACACTGGCCAAGTCCTGTGTTGGGTGCAACTTGGACTCTTGTGATGTAGGTACTAGATAATAATAGAGTCTCTATTAGTATGGTCACAGGAGTCCAGTGGGTGCGCCTGTAACTCGTTGATATTCTGTATAGCACCCATCGCAGCAATCCAGGGTATAATCACAATAGTCCAGTTTTGTCTGTCGTTCGGCGCCTGGGGTCTTGCGACAGCGCATGATAGGTCAGTTCGTCCGGGCTACGAGTCGGTTACAAGAGTCCGCATGCCTGCGACAAACCGGAACTGAAGCAACCATCAACCTTTCATGTTGACGTTGATGGTTGGTTTGAGAGATTCTGACGTCAGAACAGCGAGATTTGGATTCGCAGTGGACGGCACACGATTCCGCGAAATTCGGCGTACGCTTCACATGAGCCAGGCCGACCTCATGACCCGGCTTAACCAGGTTATTGGTCGCAAATATGACAAGCCGAAGCTGAGCCGTTGGGAGAATGGCAAAGAGCCGGTTCCGACCGAGGTCCAAGCCGCGCTAGCCCGTATGTTGGAGGCGAAACCGGCAAACGCCCAGGTGCTGGTGCTGGCCAACCAGAAGGGCGGCGTTGGGAAAACCACGTCGGCGATGAATATCGCCGGGTCCTTGGCGAGGCTGGGTCTTCGTGTGCTGATGATCGATTTGGACCCGCAGGCTACCGTTACCACCGGGCTGTTGGCGAGCGCGGCCGTCGACGCATATCGTCGTGGCCGCACCATGGCCCACGTTATTCTGGGCGACACGGCGCTCGGGGATATCATCATCAAGCAGGGTGAAATTCTTGCAGATGGGCGTGCCGTGCCATTCGATCTCGCCGCCAGCCACATCGAGTTGTCGGAGACCGATGGCAAGCGAGAGCCTGGATTTGACGTCGCCGTACGGGAGGCGCTGGAGCCGGTTCGCGGCGCCTATGACTGGATCGTCATCGATGCACCGCCTAATCTGGGCATGCTGACGTGGATGGCGCTTGCGGCAGCCGAGCTTGTCATCATTCCCGTCCGGACGGAGCCATTTGACACGATGGGTGTCGGTTTGATTCTGGGGACGATCAATAAAGTGCAGCGTAGATTGAACCCTTCGCTTCGCCTGGCGGGCATATTGCCCACCCAGTTTGACCGGCGAAAATCCGTCGATCGAGAGGTGCTGGCGCATCTATCCGGCTCACTCGGCGCCGTGGCACCTTTGCTGAGCCCGGTGCCGAACAGCGCTGTGTTCGGTCACGCAGCGCGAAATGGGCGCCTGGTCGTCGACGTGTCGTCGACATCGGCTGCGGCGGGGGTTTATCGCGAGTTGGCGGTTGCCTTATCGAAGGGCACGGCACTGCCACGTGCCGATCTGCAATCGCTCGTTCAGCAGTTGCAGGAAGAGCCGACCCATGGGCCGCACTAAAAAGACGTCGCCCATCTTGGGTGCCGCGTCCGCGATCATCCAGGATGCGACCGGCTCGTTGGTGGCGCAGACGAGTTCGTTCAACCATACGTTCGAGGTCGCGGTCGACGCAGTGCACGCGGATCCCAACCAAGCGCGAAGGTCGTTCGAAGCGGCCGCTCTGGCTGCTCTGGCCACGACTTTGGCGGCTGAGGGTCAGCTCCAACCGATCCTGGTCAGGCGGAATCCGGAGGCTCGCGGGCAATGGATTATCGTTGCGGGCGAACGACGGTGGCGCGCGGCGAAGCTGTTGGGTTGGAGCAAGTTATTGGCGATTTCCCATGGCGGGGATGCCGAAGTCGCGTCGTTGCTGGAGAATTTGCAGCGCGTGGATTTGTTGCCAATGGAGGAGGCGAGGGGGCTCAAGCGGCTTCTGGTGGAGAAGGGTTGGACGCAGGACCAAGTCGCAACCGCCCTAGGCCGGCCGAAAAGTGACGTGAGCGGGACGCTCAACATCCTGAAGCTGCCAGACCATATTCTTCAGCAGGTTCTGACGTCTGAACCTGCCGTCACGAAGAATGTGCTGGTCGAGATGTCACGTATAACCGATTTGTCCACGTTGGACAAACTTGTTGGTCTTGCCCGTGAGGGAGCACTGACCGTCAAAGCCATTCGCGCAGCGCGCAACGATGCAAGCGCCACGCCCCCGCCGCCGAACCCTGCGCCAACCGTGGATCAGCCGAGCTTGCTCAAGCCAATGTCGAGGGCACTTGCGGCGCTTCACAGTAAATCGGGTCCGTTGTCGGAGGCGGAACAAAGCTTGCTTGCCACACTCCGCGATGCCATTGAAGAGATGTTGGGGGCGTCTGTTGGAGTGTCGAGGTAGAGATCATCTCCGTCTTGGAGAGCAATCGGGCTCCAGCGGATCGATCCTTGATCTGTATGTTAACGACAGGGCAGGGGCATCGCCGTATTTTCTTGACGCAGCCGGGCCATAGGCCACGTCGACCGGGACGTGCGTCGCTAGAGTCCAGCTTGGTCGCTGGCTTTCTTGCCTTGGGGGAGGGGTGTTACTCGGCCTTCTAAGCCCCTGACTAAATTGGTCGGCAGCTCGAGCGGGATTAGTGCCTTATCGCGCGGATATTTAATGCGAAAACGTTTGCAAACGTATTTATCAATAGAATTGCCGTAATGAGACTAGGCCGTTTTTCGCATTACCAGGCTTGATCTAGAACGCCATATTTCCAGATGGCTGGCATCTGGCCTAGCTCTGAATGTATGGTCGCGTGGCGATTATTTGCGGCGTTTTCATTGGGATCGCTGGCCAGACTAGATACAGATCTATCGGGTGAGCCTCGAACGGCAACGGCCGGGCTCAGGATTGACTGATCGCCGGTTGGACCAGGTCCAGGCGCGACGCCGCTCGGGATTGGGAAATTCTGGTGAGGCAAATGAGAGGCGAGCCACCCGGCGCCGCCGGGATTAGCCGGATTGGTGCAAGCTGCTTCCTACCCGTTGCGATCCAAGCCGAACACCCGCGGTGCCTGGTCACCGTCGCGGTAGCTTGCCGGGCGTAGGCGCAAATAGGCCTTGGCCATGTGGCACTGAATTTGTTCCTGCTCGCCTTTGTCGGTGCCCAGACGTGGTGGCTGCACCATCCCTGGACTACTCCAGGGACCTTCGCGGCCAATGATCTGGGGTCCCGGATGCTTGCCGCAGGTTATCTGCGGCAAATCACCAGCACCTTGCCGGAAGCGGATGGGCGATTACTGCGCGAGGCTTATGCCGCGAAGGCGCTCACCTTGATCGCACTCAGCCGACAACTTCGTGCGTCGGCGGAGCAGATCGGCGCAGATATTGGCGCGCGTTCCTTGGGCCTGGATCAGGTCAAGACGGACATGGCAGCCGCGCAAGCAGCCCGGCAGGAAATCGGCCAATCCATACAGGCCATATTGCTCAATGTGCTTCCGGGCCGGCCAATCAAGGCGTCGCGATCTCGGCGGCTATCGGCTTAAGCATCGCACCTGGCGTCTGGTCGGCAATGTTGGCCCACCTTGCGGTCCTTCAGCTAGCGAAATGCGGACTGATGCCGGGCCGGGCAGGGGCGTTCGACACCCCCGGAGTCTGCACCGCGTTGGAACACCGCTTTCAGGTGTTGCATTCCCGTGAAATCATGGTCACGAACCAGGGAGTTGAGCCGATGGCTACTGTAAGGCTGCTGACTGACGCGGAACTGTCCGGCGACGCTGCGGCTGTTTTCGCTGACATCCGTGCTGTGCGCAACGACAGCTATGTAAACGACTTTTGGCGCGCGCTCGCCAACGACCCGGCAACGCTACAGCGCACTTGGAATAGCCTGAAGGCCGTGATGGCAGCAGGGGGAGCGTTGAATCCGAAGGTAAAGGAGATGCTATACTTGGCGGTCTCCATTGCGCAGGGATGCGAGTATTGCATCCATTCCCACACCGCTGCCGCCCGCGGGAAAGGCATGACGAGTGCGGAGCACGGCGAGTTGTTGGGCATCGTGGGTATGGCGGCGCAGACAAACCGGCTGGTGCAGGCGCTCGGCATAGAGCCGGACGTTGCCTTTCGGGTCACGTAGAAGCGGTCAAGCTCGGGTGCGCATCTGACTGATGCAACGCTCGTGGCACTGGCCGGCACGATCACCCTCATGACCAATCACGATAACGCCGGCGTCGGGCAGGGCATTGCGTCGCGTGATGGGGCCTTTACCGTGTTGTCTGCGGGTATGCCGGCTACTCGGCTGACCTTGATGACCATTCAGAACTCCACCAACCCGGTGGGAGCCAGGCTCGTGCCAAGCCAGCCAACAGTGCTCCTGTTCGCGCCGTGATAAGCGACGGCCGTAGGTCACTTTCGCGCATCGGATCAACGGTTGGTCTATGCTGACAACACGGGCCGCCGTCGGCCTGAGACGGCGCCTCTGCGTCAGTGGTTCACGAAGGTTATGAGTGAGCCGCCATGGGTATCGTCGGCGAGTTTGAAGTTTGCGGTGGTGTAGTTTCCGGTGAAGTTGATGGTTGCCGTGTTGGTGCCGTCGGTGGCGGTGAGGGCGCCGGCGGTGGTGGTGCCCGAGTAGGCGAGCGGCGTGGCGATGGCGAAGTTGAGGTTGGTGATGTCGATCACGTCGCTGCCACCGA
>NZ_LMUY01000114.1:121321-130676 GCF_009765685.1 Acidisphaera sp. L21
TCTATTGACCTCGCTGCTGCTAGCGCAAGGAACGCCAATGCTGCTGGCGGGCGATGAATTCGGCCGCACCCAGGGTGGCAATAATAATGCCTACTGTCAGGATAGCGACATCAGCTGGGTGAACTGGGATATACAGGACAAGGGCAAGTCGCTTATCGCCTTCGTCCAAAAACTTACCAAGCTCCGTCATGACTTTGCCATTCTGCGCCGTAACAGATTCCTCACTGGCGAGCATAACGAGGAGATTGGAGTTAAGGACGTCACCTGGATCAATGCGTCCGGTGCCGAGATGAAGAATGATCAATGGCGCGACGAGGGTATGCGGTGCTTCGGCATGCTCATCGACGGCCGGGCACAGGCGACCGGGATCAAGAAGCGTGGTGATGACGCGACGATGCTGCTGGCATTCAATGGTGCGGGCGACGGCGTGAATTTCACGCTGCCGGATTGCCCCGGTGGAGCCGCCTGGACCCTGGTCATCGACACCAACCAAGCGGAGGTAGCCGCCGCCGAATTTAAGACGGGCGACGTCTATACGGTAACTGGCCGATCGATTCTTGTGTTCTCCCTAAAGCAGGAAACAGCCTGAGGCGACGACCGCTACAAGACGGTCCTGGCCTTAAGGACGAAACCGAGAGCCTCCCTGCTGGAGGTTTTCGCTTCCGCCTGTGGACGCCGGCGCATGAGTGCAACAACCCTTGCGGTGAACGGCCGCCGCAAGCCGATGACCCCGGTGGCAAAAGGGCGGCATGCCCTGGATGTCGCAGGACGGAGCGCGGGCGCGACCTAACTGTTCGAGCTTCCGAATGGCACGAAAGTGCCTGACCCGGCGTCTCGGTTTCAGCCAGATGACGTGCACGGTCCCCGCGAAGTCATCGACCCGGCGTCGCATCTATGGACCGACAGCGACTGGAAGGGGCGGTCCTGACACGATGCAATCGCCTACGAACTGCATATCGGCGCATTCACACCCAAGGGAACCCTCCTGGCTGCGACTGGACTATCTTGCCGAACTTGGCGTCACTGCATCGGAAATCATGCCTGTCTCAGACTTTCCGGGCGGTCGAACCCACGAGGAGCAACGGTCGCAGGCAAGAATGGAGTTGCAGGCAGAGGGCCGGCGGTCATTATTTACGACGAGGAGGCTATTCATGCTGACGATCCATCATCTTGGACACTCGCAGTCCGAGCGCATCATTTGGCTGTGTGAGGAGTTGGGTATCCCGTACAAGCTGTCGCTGTATGAACGTGATCCCGTGACCATCTTGTCGCCCCCTGCCCTCAAGGCGCTTCATCCGTTGGGGGCAGCCCCACTCATTCAGGATGATGGTCTGACCTTGGGTGAATCGGCTGCCATCGTCGATTATATTATCGCAAAGCACGGGAATGGCCGCCTCCGGCTTCAGCAAGATCATCCGGATTTCGCCTCCTATCTGTATTGGTTCCACTTCGCTAACGGCAACCTTCAGCCAGTGTTTGGCCGGTTGATGATAATCGGTCGGGTAGGGTTGGCGCTGGACAATCCTAGCCTAATGGGAGTTCGCGGCCGACTGGAGCGAGTGATGGCACTGGTAGAAGCGCGGCTGCACGAGGCCGATTACCTTGCTGGCAATGAGTTCACCGCGGCCGACATCATGAGCGTGTTCTCGTTAACGACGATGCGGCTGTTCCAACCGCTTGATCTCCAGCCCTACCCCAATATTTTGGCCTATCTACAGCGGATTGGAGCGCGCCCGGCTTATCGCCAGGCAATGGCGAAGGGCGATCCGGATTTAACGCCGCTGCTGACGTGACTTGACGCCGCCGTCACTGCAGACGCGACATGACGGTGGCCACTGCGCCGGAGACCTTGTCGTGGACATTACAGACTTCCTCCTCGGCCGTCGGCTCACACATCTTGTGAATGTCGCGACGCCCTCCGAAGACGCCGAACAATCCAAGCCGACATCGGACATCTTCCAGGTTGCGCTGAAGCAGCTTGATTTAGACGGTCACGAAGCAGTCGCGATCAACGCCATCCCTTAAGATGCGGAAGCTGTTGCAACAGCCGGTATTTTCGCAACTGGTGTGCTTCGCTGCGGTTTCTAGGCGACAGACCTTCGCGGCGGCGTTTGCGTCGCCGTGTATTCAGGCCTTACCGGCCTGCTTCGATGCCTCGCCGCTAGGTGATCAAAGCACCGCTTCAACGCGGGACTGAACCATTAAAACCAGGGGTTGAGCGATCTACGCGGTTTTGTCGGGTGCCGAGGATTGTCCCAAAACACGGAGCGCGGCGCATGCCGCACCATAGCCATTGTCGATATTGACGGTGACGATGCCGGGCGCACAGCTTGCTAGGATCGCGTTCAACGCAGCATAGCCACCAGCCGCCACTCCGTATCCAACCGAGGTCGGCACCGCGATCACGACACCACCGACAAGGCCGCCGATGACACTGGGAAGCGCCGCATCCATGCCTGCGGCCACGATGATCACCCGCATTGCTCGCAACTCCTCGACCCGACGCAACAACCGCCACAGCCCGGCGACGCCAACATCGGCGATCACCTCAGCCCGCCGCCCTTGGAATGCCAACGTCCGCACGGCCTCCAGCGCAACTGGCACGTCGGACGTTCCAGCTGTGACGACGGCGATTTCCGCCAGGCCCATGCTTGGATTCGGCGCGCCGGAGAACGCGGTTTGCGAGACGGGGTCGTAGTCCAGCGCGGCCTGCTGGCCGGGCGGCAAGGCCGCGAACCGCCCCGGATCCAGCCGGGTCAGCAGCATCGGTGCGCGCAGGCTTTCCAAGATTGCCGCAATCTGTGCCGGTGATTTTCCGGCGCAGAACATCGCCTCGCCAAAGCCGAGACGGGTGGTCCGCATCTCGTCCAGGACGAACTCCGGCCCGCTCATGCTGGGCTACGCAGGAACGCACTGCCGGTCGTATAAGGCGCGAAGTCGATCGGCTTCAGTAGCCCCGCCATGGCCGCAAGGGCCTGCAATTCCGCCCGTAACCCCGCTTGCATCGATTGGCTGCGGACCAGCGCGCCCTCATCTAGCTCAATCACCACAGCGTTTCCCCGCACCCGACACCGCACGGTCTTCGGCGACAATCGCGCACCTACCAGCTTCTCGGCCTCGTGTACCATCGCCAACACGGCGGCCTCGATCCGGATGCCCGTCTCGACACGGCTCGACAGACAGGGGGCCGAAGGCAGTTCGGACAACACGCCCAGCCCAAGTTCAGCCGCAAGCGCACGGACTGTGCGTTTATCGATTTCCGCCTCTACAAAAGGGTGACGCACCTGATGATCACGCGCCGCCTCCAGCCCCGGCCGATAGTCGCCGAGATCGTCTAAATTGGTGCCGGACACGATCTGGTGTGAGGTGCGGCGCGCTACCGCCCCATACAAATTGGTCTTGCAGAAGAAGCACCGATTGACCGGATTGGCGCGATAGGCCGGGTCGGCGAACTCCCCGGCGTCGAACACGTCCAACTGCCACCCCTCTACCTGGGCCAGCGCCCGGGTCCGCTCGGTTGCCTCCGCCGGAACGGCTGGCGAGGTGGCGTGATGCATCGTCACCCGACCGGGCAAGATCCTATGGCTCGCGGTTGCCAGGGTGAGGCTGTCGATACCGCCGCTGACCGCCACCGCAATCCGGTTGCCCGCCTTCAGCGCAGCGCGAAGCCGATCGTGGGGGTTCATCGTTTGGTCCGCTCCTGATCAAGATCCGCAGTCGTCGCCTGCGCCTCCGCTTGGCGACGGATCTGGACACGGCCGGCATGGCTGGCGATGTCGCGCAGGTGCTCCGCCTCCGCCTTGCCTGTAAGGATACCACCCGGCCGTTCCACCAGCTTGGTCGTCACGGAGTGGCCGTCGATCTCGCCGGCTGCGAACCGCCGCGTCAGGGTTCTGCCTTGGACCATGTGGGTCCTCAGGCCGATCGTGGTCGTTTCCTGAAAACACAGGCGCACCACATCGTCCAGCATGTCCGGCCTGGTGAGCACCTGCACATGCACTGCCAGCCGAGACTTCTTGCCGAAAGCAGCCATTTGCACCACGTCGTGCACTCCTTCCGCCATTCGCACCCGATCCAGCCCCAATGCCAGATCTTCCCCGGACTGGTCGTCCACTTCGAAACTGATGACCGCAAGCTGCCGATGTTCAACCCCGGCCGCCACGGCATCGACCTCGAACACTAGCGCGCGCAGGCAGTTGCTGATACCCGGCAGCAGCCTGGTGCCGAACCCATACCCGGAACGGCAAAGCCTGCCCTGCGTCGCGCCGGGCGCCTGGCAGTGGAGATAGCGCAGGATCGCCGCACCGGTCGGCGTGACGCGTTCGCCGCCGGTCCCGTCATCGTGCAATATGAACCCCTCCAGCAGCAGTGCGGTCGCGGGCGCGGGAACGGGCATGACGCCATGTGCCGTTCGCACCGTGCCGCCACCAAGCGGAAGGGCGGCGATTGTCCAGCGCGTCGGTCCAATCGCGCTCATGATGGCCGCCGCCGCAACGATGTCGGCAATGGAGTCGACAGCCCCTACCTCGTGGAACGCGACCGAGTCCGGCGGCACGCCATGCACCCGCCCTTCCGCCTCTGCCAGGACAGAAAAGATTCCGATGGCGTGATCCTTCACCGCACGACTCAGCGCGGACGCCTCTAGCAGGGCGCGGATATCGCTCCAGTGCCGGTGGCCGTGCTGGTGGTGGTGGTGCTCATGCGCAAGATGGTGGTGTCCGTCAGCCGCATCGCCCGGCGCCTCCGCCACCATGAAGCGCGCGCCGGTCAGGATACCATCCCCATGCGCCAACAACTGGCATGAGGTTCCCGCCACCGCTTCGGCAGCTTGGATCACTGCATCCCGGTGCTCGGGGAATGCGTCGAGCATGCATGCAACGAACATGTCGCCCGCCGCACCACCCAGTGGGTGAAGATGGATGTGCCGCATAACGCCTCTTTCGCAGGGGGATTGGTGCCGTCGCGACTTACCACGATGACAGATACGGGCCTATTCCATCGTCGGGGCGAGCTTCTGAACGGACTCCACGTCCTCACCAAGCCAGTTCGCGTTCTTGGCCGTTCCGTCGAACGTGGAACTCGTCTTGAACAGCTCGTATTTGCCTTCCACAGCGTAAGGCCGGCTTCGTGACAGCAACTCGGCCACCTCCGCCTTTGCCATCGGCTTGAACGTCCGTGTCGCCTCGAACGCTTGGTCCAGATCTTGTTGGTTCTGAATGCCAGTGATCACGACGGAGGTCTGCAAATTGAGCGAGTAGTGCAGATATTCCAATGGCTGGATAGGTGCCTGACTTTTCAGCAGCACGCTGTCTGCAAACGTCTTCATCCCGAGCACCGCAATGCCCTGTTCCACCAAATAGGGCAGCACCAAATGGGCAAAGCTACGGAAATGCGCGTCCATAACGTTCAGCGGCATCTGCACGGAGTCGAATTGAAAGCCGCGCTCGGCGGCGACCGACAGCATTTGCAGGTGAATACGCGGATCCTTATGCCCGGTGAACCCAACATATCGCAACTTCCCGGCCTGCTTGGCCTCGACAAAGGCCTCCATCGCGCCGCCTTCGGCAAAGACGCGGTCGGGGTCATCATACCGCAAAATTTCGTGATGCTGGACTAGGTCGATCCGATCCGTTCGCAGCCGCTTCAGGGACATGTCGATCTGATCCGCGGCCTCCTTCTTGGTGCGACCGTCCATCTTGGACATCAGGAACACGCGGTCGCGGTAGCCGCTTTGATCCAGAGCAACCCCCATCCGCAGCTCCGACCGGCCCTGGTTGTAATCCCAGCAATTGTCCATGAAGTTGATGCCGCGATCGACACCCTCGTGAATGAGGCGTGTTGCCTCAGCATCGGTGACTGCCTTCTTGCCGAGGTGGAAGCCACCCATTCCGATGGCGGAGATCATCTCCGCCGTGCGGCCGAAGCGGCGATACAGCATGTCGCCTCGACGCTCTCCAGGGTCCGTCACGAAAGGCAGATTAGCCGGGTCGCTGATGATGCTGGATGGCAAGGCCGTGCGGCTCATGCTCATCTTGGCTGGGGTAGCATTATCATGCTCCATGGAGCCGAATTCCTGTTCATGTTGAATGCCAAGGGTCTTGACCCCGTATGGTCAAAGCTTCTGACCTGGAAGGTTCGTCGCCGGTCAGACGCTCGTCCGGTGGCAGGCCCAGTTGACCGTACAGCTAGGATGGCCTCATGGCGTGCGGATCGAGGCACTCTTGCTTGAGCACCCGGTTGGGCAGGGCGGGCTCGGGCGGTGGTTTGTTATCACCGATGACCGGTGCCGTCTCGTCTGTCATGGGAAGGCCCCTTTGGGTGTTAACCCCGCGTTAGCTCGGGAGTTTCAGTCGCGGACTGCCGCGCTGGGTAAAACCTCCCCTTGGTCACGATTCGCCGATGAGCGGAATAAGGCGTATTGTGTAAAGCAAGGTAATGGATTGTTGGCGTTTGCCTCCATGCGATTTGCTGGCTCCCAGATCCGTCGGCCGCTCGCCACGCCTATGGTCCAGCCGGGCCGGTCTTCGAAATGCGGGCACTAGCCAGCGCAAAACCCGCCGCGCTCCGTAACGGCGCCGCCGGAGCCGCCACAAATGCAAGCGTTGCAACAGGATCGTGCAAGTTTTACCCGGCGGTTACGTCATGTTCTACTGTTCCGGACAACGTTCCGCGTCCGCCGAACGGACTTGGCCCAAGGAGTAGCGTTCGTGCGAAGACGTGACCTGTTGAGAGCGTCCGTTGCCGGCGCCGCTGCACTCGCAACCCCCGCACTGGCGCAAAGCACCCGAAGCAAGCTTCTCAGATTTGTTCCGGATTCGGATTTACCCGGGCTCGATCCACTGGTCAGCGTCGCCTATGTCACGCGACTCCATGCCCTCATGGTATTCGACACGCTCTATGGGCAGGACGACAACTTCAACGTTCATCCACAGATGTTGGCTGGGCACCAGATTGAAGATGACGGATTGACCTGGCGGTTGATCCTGCGGGACGGGCTGACGTTCCACGATGGCGAACCCGTGCTGGCCCGCGACGTCATTGCGAGCCTGAGACGCTGGGGCGCCGTCAATAGCTTCGGCCAGCGATTGATGGCCGCAACCGAGGCGATGACCCCCGCGTCTGGCCGGGAGATCCGGTTCAAGCTCAACACGCGTTTTCCAATGTTGCCGGAAGCGCTCGGCAGAACCACGCCCTATCCTCCCGTCATCATGCCGGCGCGGCTAGCATTGGCGGGCGCAGTCAAACCGTTGACGGAAATGGTCGGGAGCGGGCCGTTCAAATACCTGCCCAACGAGCGGGTCGTCGGTGTACGTACGGTTTACGAGCGCTTTGCAGGCTACGTGCCTCGGTCCGAAGGGGAGACGCAATTTACCTCGGGCCCGAAAATCGCCCATTTCGACCGGGTCGAGTGGCAGATCATCCCAGACGATTCGATCGCGGCAAACGCCCTCATCACCGGTGAGGTGGATTGGTGGGAGCGCCCTATCATCGACCTCCTGCCGTCGCTGCGTGCCGAGCGCAAAGTGGTGATCGATGTGATCGATCGAACTGGTTTCATGTCGATCATCCGGTTCAACCATTTATATCCACCCTTTGACAATCCAGGCGTGCGACGGGCACTGCTAGGCGCTATCGACCAGCAGGAGTTGATGACGGTCACTGCGGGATCGGATCGATCGCTATGGGATGATAAGATCGGCGTTTTCTGCCCAGAATCACCGATGGCCTCCAATGCGGGCCTCGATGTTCTGACCGCACCGCGAGATTACGCCAAGGCCAGGGCAGATCTCGCGGCAGCAGGGTATAGGGGGGAGAAGGCAGTTTTCCTGACACCCGGCAACAACCAGGCAATGAACTCGCTGATGCAAGTGGTGGCCGACGAAGTCCGCAGGGCCGGCGTGAATGTCGACCTCTTGCCCGTTGACTTCGGGGTTTGGCAAACCAGGAGCAACAGCATGCAGCCGCCCGACAAAGGCGGTTGGAACTGCGTCACCCTATTTCTACCGGGCATGGATCTATGGGATCCTGGAACGCATATAGAGTTACGTGCGACGGGCCGCGACGGGTTCTCCGGGTGGCCAACGGATGCCAAGTTGGAATCCCTACGCGCAGAGTGGTTCGCTGCTGAATCCAACGCCAGCCGGCAGAAGATTGCAGCGGATATTCAGAGCCAGGCGCTTCAAAGCGTCCCCTACATTCCCGGTGGGCGCTGGCGACAGCCAACGGCTTATCGCCGCGGGCTGACAGGGGTCCTTCGTGGCATGCCCATGTTTCACAACGTACAAGCTTGAGCACGGCGACAGTGACTGTCGGGACCCAGACGATCGGCATTTTTTAGATCTCGGCTCTACGCCTCAAAAGACTCGGTCTCTAGGGTTGTAAAGCAACGATGCCTGCATGATGCTGCCACGATCACTGCCCTGGTTCTTTGAGGACGTCATGAAAACCGGAATTCATTTCATTTCTGGGCTGCCACGCTCGGGCTCCACGCTGTTGGCGGCGATCTTACGGCAGAACCCGCGATTCCATGCCGCCATGACGAGCCCGATCGGTTCGATGTATATGGCACTCGAATCCGCAATGAGCCGACGTAACGAAACCGCCGTCTTCATCAATGACACGCAGCGTCGCGACGTGCTGCGAGGGATCTTCACCAGCTACTACCAGGCAATCGAAGGTGAAAAGCTAGTCTTCGACACAAATCGCGTGTGGTGTGCGAAGCTGCCAGCACTGATGCAGTTGTTCCCGAATTCCCGCGTCATATGCTGCGTACGTAGCATCGGCTGGATCATGGACTCGATTGAGCGTTTGGTGCGCAAGAACGCATTTGAGTTGTCTGGAATGTTCGGGTTTGAACCGGGCAACACTGTCTACACACGGATCAATCGTGTCGCCATGAGCGATGGCATGGTCGGTTATGCACTTGATGCGCTCAAAGAAGGGTTCTTCGGCGAACAAGGATCTCGTTTGATTCTGGTTGAGTATGACGCGTTGGCACGAGACCCAAGTTCGACTATGCAGTTACTGTATAGCATGCTCGACGAGCAGTATTTCGCTCACGATTTTAGCAATGTTGATTATGCCGCCGACGATTTCGACCTCGCTTTGGGCGCCCCTGGGCTACACACTATTCGTCGCACGGTTGATTGGGTCGAGCGGCAAACCGTCATGCCACCGGAACTCTTCAGGCGCTTCGAAGGTGATATGTTTTGGCGCTACCCGGAGGCGAACATCCGTGGCGTTCCGATCATTCGTATAGAAGAATAGGGTTTTGGCCGCCGTCGGCCTGACGACGGCGGCGCCCCTGCGTTAGTGGTTCACGAAGGTTATGAGTGAGCCGCCATGGGTATCGTCG
>NZ_LMUY01000114.1:130686-135291 GCF_009765685.1 Acidisphaera sp. L21
GCACGTGCCTGCTCCATTGAGCCGTGGCGCAGCACCATCCGCCGCGTCTCGACCGCACCCGGCGACAGCGAGTTAACGCGCACGTTGTCCTTCGCGTGGTCCAACGCCATGGCGCGTGCCAACTGGATGAGAGCACCTTTGGCCGCGCAATAAGACGGCCGGCCTGGCGCACCGACATGGCCCATTTGTGAGGCAATATGAATGATAGACCCGGCCCCCCCGGCTATCATCGCAGGCAACACAGCGCGGCTCATCAGATAAGCTCCCGTGACGTGAACGGCGAATACGCGGGCCCAGTCGGCCGGGTCCAGGGCGAGCACGTCGCCATCCGGGTCATCTGGCGAAGCGCCATTCACCAGCACGTCGATGCGGCCCCATACCGCGATTGCCGCCGCAGCGGCTCGCAACGTGTCGGCCTCGACGCTAACGTCGGCTGCAAGTGCCAAGCCCATCGTGTCCGGCAGGCTGGCTATAATCGTTTCTGGCGCGGCCAGATCGACACAGGCAACACGAGCGCCAGCATTCGCAAACGCCAGGGCTATGGCACCGCCGATGCCGCCGCCAGCGCCGGTGACCACGGCCACTTGGCCAATAAGAGGATTACTCATCCCGGGATTAAGAACAACTGGGGGTGGATAGGCTGGCGTAGAGCCACAGCCAGGGCACGGCCACAATCAGCGCGCGGTTGCCGGCGAAGGAAGGGCCCATGCTGTGGTTCCATGTGGTTGAGGGCGTGACGAACGGTTACGCTCGCCGGGATGGGTGTCAACATAACATGCGTGACAGCCCTGTTATCCAAGCCAGCATGTCCATCAGTTCAAAACTCGGACCAGCTAGACAGTGCACTAACGTTCTAGCGAGTTAGCACACTGGCGCGAGTTTAACGGCAGAGCGGCGGTGTGCTGAAGATGGCCATTTAGGACTGGAATGTTGGCAACGCTCTGCACGATTTGCTCCGAGAAGTGACACTATCGTTGTCTTGAAGGCTCTCCGGGCGGATTTTCTCGATGGCAAGCCGATCGGTAAGCAAGCCGTTCGACGCATGGCCGCAAACTCTGCCGATCCCGCGATCGTTATCTGCCGGCCCCTATGACGATCTACATTCGCGCGCACGATGGGTTTGTCCCCGTCATGTCCGACTTTAGCTTCGCCCCGGTTCCGGCCGCCCGACGGCCCGATCCTTGTCGCCGCGCTTACACCGGCACACGCTTTACGACGGCAAAGTTAGTAGAGCCCGCCTTTCAGCCCAAACCCTTTTGCCCACGGATGCCGTTTTGGCAGCACTACTGTCCTAAGCAACGCTTTCAGATGGCTACTCTGCGAGCATGCTGTAGGGAATGGGAGGACTTTACTACGTGGTGGCGGTAGCCCGGCGTTCGGAGCCATGCCGGCTGCATCGGAACCAGGGCACTAATGTGGGCGTCGCTGACGGATTTATATGATCGCTCGATGCTTTTGGCATCGGTCAGGCAGGCCCTCCAAATCCTAGAACCGATATGATCCGACGTGGTAATCCACGCGCGCGGTATCCTGCGCCACACGGCCTCCAGTTATGCGAGGCGGTGGTAATAGAGCGACAGATACGCCGTTTGGGGAGTGTTTGGCCTGTTCGCAGGCCTGTCGCCAAATGTGCTGCCGGTCCACCTTGGCGAAGAGGCCTACACGGGCACGCGCGCAGCGAACAGGTCATCGTACACTCGGTCTCAGGATCTAGTCACCATGCCTCGCTACGCGCGGCAATCTATAACATTTAATAGTGCGCCAGTACGATAGTGGACTTTCAAACTCGTGCGATAGGCGACTTTCCATAACGTTCGAAGACTAGGTTCAATCCAGCTTTGCGTAATCGAAAGTTCACCAAGTTTGGTTCGGCTACGATGTCGTCCCCAAAGCGCTGATGGCTGATTTGCGCACCAGCCTGGAGCCGAGTGTCGCCCGCCATTTGCCGCAGGCCCAATTGCTCTACTTCACCTGACACGCGGCACCGTCGCTAGACTGCTAAAAGGCACCCACTACAGCATTGCCATGCCAAGAACGGGTGTCGACGGCGATGCCATGTCACGCATCGGCATCGGCTCGGCTATATAGGCCTCCCGCCCAGCGGCGATTGCCTGTGCGAATGCGTGGGCCATCTGGGCGGGCTTCCCCGCCCGGGCCACGGCGGTGTTCAGCAGAATGGCGTCGTAGCCCAGCTCCATCGCTTGCGCTGCCTGGGAGGGGAGACCGATGCCTGCATCCACCACCAGCGGCACATCGGGGAAATGCGCCCGCATCATCCGCAGGCCATAGACATTGTTGAGGCCGCGGCCGGAGCCGATCGGCGCCCCCCAGGGCATGAGCACCCGACACCCAGCGTCCAGTAACCGTTCGCCGACCACTAGATCCTCGGTCGTGTAGGGGAAAACCTCGAACCCGTCTGCCGATAGGCTTCGCGCGGCTTCGACTAGACCGAAGACGTCCGGCTGCAGCGTATCGTGGTTGCCGATCACCTCGAGCTTGATCCAATTCGTCTCGAAGACCTCCCGTGCCATCTGTGCCGTGGTGATGGCCTCTCGGGCGGTGTGGCACCCGGCAGTGTTCGGGAGGACCCGCACGCCAAGATCGCGAACGAGCGACCAGAAACCCTGTCCATTGCGCTCGTTCCCGGATTCCCGGCGCAACGACACGGTCACGATCTCGGCCCCTGATTGCCGGACCGCATCAGCGAGGATGGCAGGCGAGGGGTATTGCGCGGTCCCGAGCAACAGGCGCGAACCGACGGTGACGCCGTAAAGCTCCATCGCTCAGCCCCCTTGCATCGGGGCCAGCAGTTCCAGCTGGTCCCCGTCGCGCAATATTACCTCCGCGCGGCGTCGGGCCGGCACAAATCTGCCATTGAGCGCCGTCGCGATGACGGCGCAGGTGTAACCCAGCTCGTCTAAAGCCGTGGCGAGGGTTGGCCCCGCAATGTCACGCTCTTCACTATTGACAAGGATTTTCATCCCACACCTCCGGATCTTGTATGCCATGTAGAATGTAGTCCGCGGCACGCCGGGCGAGTGCGGGGGACAGCAGGAAGCCGTGGCGAAACAGGCCATTCACCGATACGACTCCGCCGCTGCTGCGGACCCGGGGAAGATTGTCGGGAAAGGCAGGCCGCGCGTCAGCGCCCATTTCCAGGATCTCTGCCTCGGCGAAGGCAGGGTGCAGAGTGTATGCCGCGTTGAGCAACTCCACCACCGACCGTGCGGTGACCCGGTGGCGCTCCCCGCTTTCAACCATCGTGGCGCCGATCATGAAGATGCCATCGCCGCGCGGCACGATGTAGAGCGGAAAGCGCGGGTGCAACAGCCGCACGGGCCGTGACAGACAGACGCCCGGGCAGCGTAAAATGAGCATTTCGCCCTTTACCCCGCGCAGATCGCGTAGCCGGTCCGTCGCGGAGAAGCCTCGGCAGTCCACAACCGTCCCCCCAGCCAGCGTCCCCATCTCGAAAGCCGTGCCGAACTGGATCTCAACCCCCTGCCGGGTCACTGCCGCCGCAAGGGAGATAAGGGCCGCGCGGGGATCAAGATGTCCCTCCCTCGAGAAAAACAGGGCGGTTCGGAAGCGTCCGGCGAGGTCGGGCTCCAGCGCAGCGATCGCGTCCGCATCCAACAGCGCATGTTCGGTGGTTCGGCGTGCGAAGCGTTCAAGATCGGGGGTGTCGCGTGCAGGCGCGAGAACGAGGCTGCCGCGCTGCTCTGTAGCGGTATGGACAGCAGGCCAATAGGCGAGTGCCTCCTGGCCCAACCGTGTCACTAGAGGCTCGGCGCTCTCTGCCTCACACCAGGGCGCCAGCATACCACCGGCGTAGCGCGAACACGAGTTGACACCTAGGCTAGTGCCAGCTTCGACCACCGTCACAATAGCGCCACCCTTGGCGAGGGCCAACGCCGTTGTCAGCCCGGCGACACCTGCGCCTACTACCGTCACATGCACGACTACCTCCATCCCTTCGCCAGCATGACCTGGATCAGGTTCTAAGGGTCGCCACGCGCGCGGGGTCCCGCACAATGGCCTCTCAGCCCCCTCCGGGGCTCCCCTTGGTAGAATCTACGCTAGCCCGAACTCTTTGACGCGTCAAAACACAAGGTCGTTCAGGTCTGTCCGGCACCTGCCTTCGAGCGATTTTCGCGGAGAGACTGCGTCGTGACTTCTCAGCAATCCAAGCGGCCCTTGATTTACCATGGTCCACAAGTCCGGTGGAGGGCCAAATCAATCTCCTGAAAATGCTGAAGCGCACCATGTTTGGCCGAGCTGGCTTCCCGCTTCTTCGAGCTCGCGTTCTGCATGTTGCGTGACAAAAAAGAGCACGAAGTTTGCGGGAGAGCCCAGTTGCGGACGCGATTCAACAGACAGCGGCGCCCCTGCGTCAGTGGTTCACGAAGGTTATGAGTGAGCCGCCATGGGTATCGTCGGCGAGTTTGAAGTTTGCGGTGGTGTAGTTTCCGGTGAAGTTGATGGTTGCGGAGTTGGTGCCGTCGGTGGCGGTGAGGGCGCCGGCGGTGGTGTTGCCCGAGTAGGCGAGCGGCGTGGCGAGGGCGAAGTTGAGGTTGGTGATGTCGATCACGTCGCTGCCACCGA
>NZ_LMUY01000114.1:135301-136516 GCF_009765685.1 Acidisphaera sp. L21
CTGTGCCGAGATTGATCACGTTGTTGGCAGCCGAGCCGTAAATCGTGATCGTCTCGGGGTTCGTGTCGGCTGCATTCGGCGTGCCCGACGTGACGTTGACCGTCAGGTCCAGCCCGTCGCGCAGGTAGATTGTCTGCGTGCTGTCGGCAATGCCGCCACCCGCTGCCTGACCCTCCTGTGCCACCACCACGCCGATATTGGCGAGTTGCGCCGGGGCGCCCAAGTCGAACGATCCGCCGCCGGAGAGTTGCAGTTTGTTCGCCCCGCCGGCGGCATCGATGTGATCGCGGGAGATCAACGTCGCATTGGTGGCGATGATCGTATCATTGCCCGCCGTGCCCGTGATCGTGGTGGGCGCCGTCGTCAGCGTATAGGTGCGTCCTAGGGCCGTGATGGCGACGGATGCAGCCGCAGCGTTATTGCCCAAGCTGTCGGCGGCATTCACCGTCAGGGTATCGGGAGTGCCTGCAGCGTCCGTATCCGTCACGGTGCCCAACGCGGCGTTCACCTGGGCGAGCGTGCCGGCGATGGTCACCTTGGTCGTGCCAGACCCGGACACCCCGGTGCCGGTTGCCGCGACCGAGCCGTTGGGATCGGCCAGCGTCACCGTAAAGGTCTCGCCAGTCGTGGTTCCCATTTCCGACACGGCAAGTCCGGGGATCGCGGTGGCAGTGGCGCCGATGGCCACGCTCGACGGAGCGGCGATCACCGGCAGGCCGTTCACCGTCAACGCCACGGCCTTGTTCGCCGCCGCATTGCCCAGGCCATCGATGGCAGCGAGCTTGATGGTGTCGGTTCCGGTGGCGCTCTCGGTATCGGTCACCGTCGCCAGGGCGGCGTTGACCTGCGCCAAGGTGCCCTGGATCGTCACCGCCTTGCTGCCCGACCCGGTGACGCCGGTGCCGGTTGCCGACAACACGCCGTTGGTGTCGGCCACCACTACCTTGAACGTTTCGGTCGTGGTGTCGCCCGTCTCCGACAGGCTCAACCCGGCGATCGCACCCGCCTTGCCGACGCCCACCACCGCGGTCGCCGGGGCGGCGATCACCGGCAGGTCGTTCACCGTTACTCCGACGTTGGCATTGGCTGCCGCATTGCCGAAGCTGTCGAGCGCGGCAAGCCTGATCGTGTCGGTTCCGGTGGCGCTCTGCGCATCCGTCACCGTCGCCAAGGCGGCATTCACCTGCGCCAACGACCCCTGGATCGTCACCGCGG
>NZ_LMUY01000114.1:136526-149824 GCF_009765685.1 Acidisphaera sp. L21
AGCCATCTGAGCTGAAGAAGTTCTCGTCGAAGACATGTGGCACGGAGGCGCCGGTCAAGTGGCTGCCTTCGCCCTCCATCAAGAAACGATGGTTGCTGACGAGATCGGCTTCTGTAGGGTCGGGCTCCGCCGGGCTGAAGTTTCGTCTATGCCGTCGATCAGGATCTTCCGCACAGGTAGGCCAGGCGGACAGCGGTCGCGCCTCTGTCCACTTCCGTTGATTTGGGATTAGCCGGTCGCGCCTGTGACATCGATCACGACGAAAACAAACAAGCCTAGCGCTCGACCGCGACGATGGCGGCTCTCCTCGCCGGCTGCATAGGCCAATGTCGTTCCGATACAAAAACCAGTTGACTTCGAAACGGCCTATCGTGCAAAAGGGCCTCAAAGGGAATACGTTTGTCTGGATAAGGCCTGTCGTTTCAAAACGGGATGGGATCATGCCATGAGCGCAAGCGCACACGGTTTCATCGGCTCTCATTTGCAGCCCTTTACAGAGCTGCTGCCACAGCGAACAACGACGTTTGATCCGCATGAGCTGCTCGCCTTGGCAAAGCTCATGAAAAGCCCGCCAGATCAGTCTGCGGACGGTCCAGATCCAGAGGAAAACCTGTGGGTACCGGCGGGCTACACCTATTTCGGCCAATTCGTGGACCATGATCTGACGTTCGACAGCACATCGTCGTTGAACCCGGCCGACCGGCCGCCGCAAGGCTCCCATATCCCATCGAACTTGCGCACGCCGCGCTTCGATCTGGACAACGTTTATGGCGACGGACCAGATGCGCAGCCGTTCATGTACGATACGGACGGCGCAACGTTGCTGACAGGCACGGACGACTTGCTTCGTGCGCCGAACAACCGGGCGATCATCGGCGATAAGAGAAACGACGAAAACTCAATTGTTTGCCAAATACAGCTGGGCATGATCCGCTATCACAATAAGGTGGTGGCGGCACTAAAGGCTGAACCTCCGGCAAGCTGGAATACGCCGAACAACTTGTTCACGTCGGCTCAGAATGAAGTTCGCTGGACTTATCAATTGATTCTCGTCCAGGATTTCTTGCCGCGCATCATCCAGAAGGATGTGCTGGCCGACTTCCAAGGAAAAGACCGGCACCAGCGGCGATTTGCTTACATTCTCTATACGCCTGACAAGCGGGCAAACCTGCCGCGCGAGTTCGTCGGTGCTGGGTATCGCTACGGCCACTCCGGCGTACGTACGGGCTACCGGCTTAATCCGACCAAAGCGCTCGACATCTTCCCGGGGACAGATCCCACAGCACCCCAGGAAAGTCTGCTGGGGTTCGATCCGCTGCCAACAAGCCATATCATAGAATCATGGCAACGCTTTTTCCCTGCGACGGGACCGGGTGCTGATACCGGTATCACAGGGCGAGTGACGGGCGGCGGTTCGCCGTCGCCGGCCGAACTGCAATACGCCTATAAGATCGATTCCACGCTGGTAGACCCGCTGGCTGCCTTGCCCGCTGATGTTCCGGAGCCGACAGCCGCAACGGAAGCTGCGGCGGCGATAGCGCCTGATCCTTTGCCGTTCGCTCCACTTGCCTCGCTTGCGCTTTTGAATCTTTTGCGGGGCAATGCCTATGGCCTTGCGACCGGCCAGGATTTCGCCCAGGCCCTGCGCTGGGCTGGGAAGCCGGTTGCGACCCTTACCCCGGCGCAAATGGTCGTCCGCGTGGCGACGGACGCGGTTCCGCAAGGTGTGCCAGTCGAACCCGGCGTTCAGGCCTTCCAATGGACGCCCGTTCCGGCGTCGCTAAGCCATAAGACTCCATTGTGGTTCTACGTGCTTGCGGAAGCGCAGGCCTCAGTACTCGCGGCGATCCCCGGCGATGCGAGCGGCGTGTTTTACGAGACATTGTTGCTGAACGGCCCCGGTGCGTTGACTCAGCTTGGCTGGGTGGGCGGTCGGATCGTCGCCGAGGTGTTCTACGGATTGCTCGACGAAGACCCGGACTCGGTATTCAACCATCCTGCCGCGGGCACTTTCAAACCACGACTGGCAGGTGGTCCAGGCGCCCTATTATGCATGAGGAATTTGCTGGACTTTTGAAACTCCAAAAGTCTCGAGACGACAACCATCATCGTCCTGGATCGCGTTTATGCGCAAAAACGCGCGATACTCAGTGCCGCGATGATCACCCGGCGCCTTGCCTACCTATTCGACTCGTGTGTGCTCGCTAAAGGCTCGATGGAGCCAAATCGAACACGAGGCCCGCGCGGTTCATGATACTGAATCGAGCTATACCCGATGAGTTTCCGCCTTTCCTTATTCGTTGCGATATCCTAACCTACATGGAACAATGAGTGGCCGAAAAGGCTGAGAAGGGACGACTCCATGCGGGGCGTGATTGTTGGCACGATAATGGTCTTATGCATGGCGTCAGCGGCTGTCGCGCAAACAGTGACGGACCCCACTGAGATTGCGTCCCGCCTCCATTTCTGGGCGCAGGACTCCGGTCAGCCGGTCTATTACGGCGAAGTCAGAAACGTCGACGCAAGAAGTGGTCAGATCTTGGGCCATTACCAATGCCTTGCCCTCGCTTTCATCAAAGACGAGGGTGGCGTCATCTCTTACGCGCACAAGATGTGGAGCAAGTCGCAGGATGGATCCTGCCACTATGACGATGTGACCTCGCGTAAGGTCGGCAATCATGGTGCTTGCGTCAAAGATTCGGAGGCTGGTTTCGGCGCCGCGGTGGGCACGGCGCGCATGACCAAAACCAATATCGATTACATGCACAGTATCTTCAGAACTGTTAATACCACCACGCGACGTGTCGGGGAGACGGCGGCCTGCATCCCGCCAAATGGCGTTGGCGCTGGTCTTTTGGTTATGAAGATCGAAAATGGCCGTCTCAAAATTATCACGAATCGCCCGCTGGACTACGAGGTGAATATCGATCCGCAAGATCCGGAACATCCTCCGACTCAGCCGGTCTTCTAGACGATTCAGTCGCACCCTCAAACGTCCGCCGGGAGGCCAGGTTAGGCATAGGGCTTGAGCCTTCTGGTATCTTTCTGACCCGGAAAGAGGATGCCTACTTTTTGACGACGCGTGTGCGTCGGGAGGTTGCTGAGATGGGCTTCCTAGATACGTTCGACAGCACGACCGATCCTACAGCCCAAACGGCGCAGTTCTTTGGTGCATTACGCACCGACTGGCGCGCACTGTTTGCCGAACTCCGCGAGACAAGACCCATCCTCGACTTGCCGCAGATGACGATCGTGTCGCGCTGGGCCGATGTGGTGGATATGTTGTCCCGCAACGAGACCTTCCAGGTGCCATACGCCCCGCACATGGATCCGTCAGTCGGCCCGTTCATGCTGGCGCGGGATGGCGCAGTCCAGAACTGGCGCGACAAAGCTGCAATGCGCACCCTGTTGCGTTGGGACGATCTGCCTGCAATCCGCGCCATAGCAGGCAATACGGCATCCGCCGCGCTGGGTGCGGCAACGCAAGGCGTAAGCGGTGTGTTCGATGTCGTCGCGACTGTCTCGCGGCTCGTGCCGTTGAAAACGGTGCAAACCTGTCTCGGCTTCTCCGGCCCCGACGACGCGACCATGCTCGCCTGGTCGCGCGCCACACAGGCCGACATGTTCCATAATCTGACCAACGTATCCGCGTTGTTGCAGGCCGACATCGCGGCCGGACAGGCGATGCAGGCCTGGGTCGCGAAATTCATCGACTCACGCCAGCCTTGGGCCGGCGCCACGGGGGATGACACCGTTTCGCGCCTGCTACGGCTGACCGGATCCGGGCTTTCCGGGCTCGACCGTCAGGGCGTCATCAGCAACATCTGCGGCCTGCTGGTTGGCGCGATCGAGACGACGTCGCAGGCGATCGTGAATGCGACCGAACAAATCCTGCTGAACCCGGCGCAAGCGGCACTGGCCACACAGGCCGCGCAGAAAGGCGATAACGCAGCACTGGACGCCATCGTGTGGGAGGCTCTGCGGTTTTCCCCGATGACCACCTTCGTGGTTCGGGTGGCGGCGCAGCCGGCGGTCATTGCGCCGGGCACCGACCACCAGGTTACGGTCCCGGCCGGGCGGGCAGTGGCAGCAGCGATAGGGTCGGCCATGTTCGACCCGGCGGTGTTTCCGGGGCCAGACGATTTCCAAACCCGCCCGCGCAATCTCTATCTCCACATGGGCTTTGGCGCGCATATCTGCCTTGGCCAGTATGTGGCCTACGAGATCATACCGGAGACGATTCGGCAGATCCTGCTCGTACCCGGCGTCCATTTGCTGCCACAGGGCGGGAGCATCGTGGACGCCAAGGGCGGCGCGTTCGCAGAATCGTTCAAGCTCGGCTTTGGCGCAGCTTGATGCCAGCATCGCTTCAGCCGCGGGACACGAGCCGCGATGGACTTCGCAACAAAGTCGAAGCCGCGGTTCTATCCGGGTTTGAGCCGTTTTGGGCGCTGGTCAACAGGACGCCGTGGATTGCACGGATTGCCAACCGGATTATCGTCAATAACGCCGTGCTGAAGGCGCCCTGCCGCCCCTTGGCGCTCAGTACTCAAGCGGCTACCACAAACTGGGCCACGCTGACCGACAGGACATGGTTTAGCCGCTATCTGCCACCCGCCCCGCAGGACCAACTGCCGCCGGCGGCGGACGTGGCCACTCTGTTCAAGCTGCGCCCGGACCGGCCACCGGTGCCATCCGATCGCTCCACCCTGCTGTTTCCGAGCTTCGCGCAGTGGTTCACCGACGGGTTTCTGATGACGGACACGGACCGCCGGCGCACGCGCACCAACCATCAGATCGATCTGTCTCAACTCTACGGGCTCAACGAGAGCGTCACCAATGCATTGCGGCGACGCAGTGAACTGCCGGGTGAGAAGGGTAAACTCAAATCCGTCATCTCCGCGACAGGCGAGTGGGCACCGGCACTGTACGACGCTGCTGGCAGGCGGGATGCGGCCTTCGCGCTCGTGCCCGAGCCAACCCATCTGCCGGGGAACTGGCCGATCGAAAAACGGGCAGCCTTGTTCGCGTTCGGGGGGGAACGCGCAAATTCCACGGCCTTCACCGCATCGGTCAACACGCTATTCCTGCGTGAGCACAACCGCCTGTGCACTATGCTCGAACGGGATAACCAGACCTGGACGGACGAGCGGGTGTTCCAGACTGCCCGTAACATCAACATCGTTCTGCTCATCAAATTGGTTGTCGAGGAATACATCAACCATATCTCACCCTACTGGATGAGACTGCTGGCCGACCCGACCCCGGCCTACACCGCAAGGTGGAACCGGGAAACCTGGATACCCGTCGAATTCAACCTCCTCTATCGCTGGCACAGTCTGGTGCCGACAGAGGCGATGTGGGGCGCCAAACCCGTCGACCTCGCCGGGTTGCGCTTCGACAATCGGACGCTCCTGCAGGATGGGCTCGTCACGGCCCTTGCTGGCGCAAGCCAGACCCGGGCCTGGCGGATTGGCCCGTTCAACACGGCGCCGATGCTCGAGATGGTGGAGGCGGCATCGATCCAGCAAGGCCGTGACAATCGGCTGGCCAGCTATAACGACTATCGGGTGCTCATGAAGTACCCCAGGGTGACGCGCTTCGAGCAGATCAACGGCGATCCGCTGGTGGTGAGCGAGCTTGCCCGGATATACGCCCATGTGGACCGGGTAGAGCTATTCACCGGCCTGTTTTCCGAGGAGTTGCCGCCGCGCTCGGCAGTGCCGCCGTTGATTGGCCGGATGGTCGCGGCAGACGCGTTCTCGCACGCGTTGACGAACCCTTTGTTGTCACCGGCCGTCTATCATGCGGGTACGTTCACGCCCGCCGGGATGGACGTGATCGAGAAAACTGCCACGCTCGCCGATCTCCTGGCACGCAACGACGAGGTGCCCGCTGGAACTCGCATTTCCATGGAGGCCGAGGGGTATCGATCCGTTGCGTGAGCACCGTCGTGTCGTCGACTGGTGCAACACCGCGACAGAGCATTGACCCTGAAGGGAAAGACGCCGTCATGAACGGAGCCGCCAAGGAAGAAGTGACAGGCGAGCCGCTGACTTTTGCCCAGGTGTCCGAAGCGGAGCGTGAGCTGCTACTTCCCGGCCAGCCGCCCACCAAGCCACTGGCCGCCCTCTGCTTGTCAGGCGGCGGCATCCGCAGCGCCACGTTTGCGCTCGGCGTGCTAGAAGCATTGGCCAGGTTCGAATTGGTCGGAAAATTTCATTACCTCTCAACCGTCTCGGGCGGTGGTTATATCGGGAGTTGGCTGACGGCCTGGCGAACCCATCAGGGGAATGATGGTCAGGTTTTCGCCGGACTGGACAGATTCAGAAGCCCGGACGGTAGGGAGGTTGCTCAAGTGCAGGGCCTCCGCTTCTACAGCAATTATCTGACCCCAAAACTCGGCGTGCTGTCGGCGGACACTTGGGCTGCGGTTGCCCTGGTACTGCGCAATCTCGTGTTGAATTGGCTGGTATTTGGCCCGCTATTTCTGAGCGTGTTGTTGGTGCCAAAGTTCGCCGTGAGCATGCTCGCCCTCCTTGGCCCGGGCAGTGCCACCACCCCGATTCCCTGGTTGGTCGTCGCGGCTGTCGCGGCAATCACCGGACTGGCGGTCGCGGTGCGGGGGCGGCTGCAGGGTGCGGGTGATTGGCTGAAGGATGGTCGCTTTCTATCCTGCGTCGCACTTCCATTGCTGATTGCGGCGATCGTGTCGACGTTTGGGGCGAACGCCTGGCTTCTTGCCCCGCTTCTGTCATCCGCGGCATTCGGTGCCGCAGCGGGTACGGGGGGGTATGCGCTTGCCTGGGGCATTGGCTTCGCCTGGTGGAGCGTGGCCGCTCCGCCAGCCAGCGCCACGCGCCCGAAAGTTGTCTGGTATGCGGACCTGCTGGCATTTGCGGCAACTGGCCTCGTTGCCGGACTGCTCTTCGGTGTGGGGCTGCATGTCGGGACCTTGCTTCTGCCCGGCTCCGCGGCGCTGCTGGTGTTCGGGCCCGGCTGGGCGCTACTCTCGTTCGCCTTTGCCGACGTGATCTTCGTAGGTTTGAATAGCTTTGCGGAGCGGGGGGATTGGGATCGGGAGTGGCTAGCCCGCTACGGTGGCTGGCTCCTGGCCCTGGGAGCGACTGTGAGCGTTGCTTGCGCGATCGACCTCTACATGCCGGGCGCAATGTTTTGGACGTGGGGCCGAGGCACCGCCTATCTGGCGAGCCTTGGCGTGTCCGGGGCGATCACGCTGCTCCTGGGACCCAGTCCGCTCACGGCGGCAACGACCGCGCGCAAGGCGGCCGAACCGTTCAAGTTGTCGGCGGTGGTGTCGGCTGCGGCGTTGGTGTTTGCCGCATGCCTGGCGGGTGCATTGTCGGCGTTGGACGACGAGTTGATCCGCGCGATCGCTGGCATAATCCCGTTTCGTTCGACCGGGCATGCGGATGCTTTCTTCGAGCTTCGCCATACCGCCTTGTTGCAATTCCTCGGTTTCGGGCTGCTTGCGATCCTGGCCTTTGTCGCGTCCTATTTCGTGAACGTGAACCGCTTCTCGCTGCATGCGCTCTACCGCAACAGGCTCGTGCGGGCTTTCCTCGGCTCAGCCCGCAGTAGCACCAATCCAGGCCGTGCACCGGACCCGTTCAGCGGCTTCGATCCAGATGACAACCTTCCGATGACGGCTACGCTGCCGCCGCGGCGGCCAGAGGGGATGAGGTTATTTCACGTTGTGAACATGACGCTGAACGTGGTCGCGACCGACAATCTCGCTTGGCAGGAGCGCAAGGCGGAGCCCTTCACCGTGACGGCGCTTCATGCCGGGAACAGCAACGTCGGCTATCGGGACACGAAATCCTTCGGAGGTCCGCATGGGGGGATCACACTCGGCACGGCGATGGCGATATCCGGCGCAGCGGTGAGCCCTAACTCGGGTTATCATTCCTCGCCGCTCGTGGGCATGCTGCTATCGCTGTTCAATCTCAGGCTCGGCTGGTGGCTGGGCAATCCTCGCGGAAGCGCATTTGACCGTGATGGACCCGTGCCGGGTTTGCGGCCCGCGCTCGAGGAACTGGCGGGGCAAACCACTGATCGTGGAAAGTGGATCTATTTATCAGACGGTGGTCACTTCGAAAATCTTGGCCTCTACGAGATGGTCAACAGGGGCTGCCGCATGATCGTTGTCAGCGACGCAGGGTGCGATCCGGACAGCGCATTCGAGGATCTTGGAAACGCCGTACGGAAGATCTACATCGACATGGGCGTCAGCATCGACTTCAAGACACTCGACATCCCGCCCAGGAAGACGCCGCCCGAGCCCGGTTTCTACTGCGCGATCGGCACGATCCGATATCCGAGCAATGATGAGACGGGATGGCTGCTTTATATCAAGCCCGGGTATCGTGGCCAGGAGCCAGCCCATGTTCGTAGCTACGCCATTGCCAACATGACATTCCCACACGAGTCCACCGGCGACCAGTGGTTCACAGAGTCTCAGTTCGAGGCCTACCGGGCATTGGGCGCGTATATTACGGAACTCGTGTGTACGGGCGGCTGGGGCATCGGGCCTGGCGAGCAAGCCCCCGAGATGGACCTTGATGACCTCATCAAACAAGCCCAAAGCTATTTGAATAGGATGCCCGCGTGAGGGGTGAGTGTTTCCACGACTTGGTCGACCAGTACACCGTTCCCCCTACGATTTCTCGCAGCTCAGCACCGGCATCGCCGCAGAGGGCGGACACGAGACCCGGTCGACACCAGCGAATATTCCAGTGAGCGCTGACAAATCCGGTTGATCCCCGAGCCGGGGTTAGCCGGTTGCCGACAGCGTCAAGGGGGACTTTTATGTCCGCGCTCGCCCCGGAGGCGGATGCCTAGGTCGTCCGTGGCAATGTCGCTTTTGGTGGCGGCGATCGTGGCCGGCGGCAGGTCGGCATACTCGGTGCGGAATACGTGATCGGCCAGCGTGAACGCCGGGTCCGTCATCATAGCAGAACGACCGACCGAGATTGCAGTGCTGTGGCGTCCGCCTCGGAATAGCCGATTTCATGCAAAATCGTTCGGCTGTCGCTGCCGAGTTCGGGCGGGGCACGATCAATCTTGCCCCCACCATGGGCAAGCTGGAATGCCGAGCCGACAAGGCGCACCGGCCCGTGCGCGCTGTCCACGGATTGCAACACCTGCCGATGGGCCAATTGCGGATGCTCGGCCACTTCCGCGACGCTCCAGACCGTGGAGCACGGGACGTCGGCCGCGGTCAGACGCTGCTCCCACACATGAGCCTCTTCGTTCGCCATCGCCGCCTCGATCGTCGCTCGCAGCGCGTCGACATTGGCCGCCCGCGCGGCCCAATCGCGGAACCGCGGATCCTCTAATGCATCGGCACAACCAAGCGTCCGCATCAATGCGATGTATTGCCGCTCCGTCATCACCGCCAACAGAAGCGCGCCATGACCAGCCTGGAAGAGATCGCCCGTGACCTTCCCGCTCGGCGACAAATTACCATTTCGTCCATGCTGAACGCCGGCCAGCGTATATTCGCACACTTGCTGGCCCAGAAAACCGACGCTGGCGTCCAACATGGACACGTCGACGAATTGGCCCAATCCCGTTCGCGTCCGCTGATACAGGGCGCTGGCGACGGCAAACGCAGCCGTCATGCCGGCGATCATATCGCTCAGCGGAAATCCCGCTCGCGTCGGGCCGCTAGCGGGATGGCCGGTGATCGACATGATGCCCGAGAGCGCCTGAATCTTTCCATCGAACGCGGCCGTCTTACTTTCTGGCCCGGACTGGCCGAACCCAGAGACCGCGACGTAGATCAATGTTGGGTTGATGTCACGCAATGCGTCATAGCCGATACCCAGACGGTCCATGACGCCGGGCCGGAAGTTCTCCCAAACGATATCCGCGGTTTTCGCCAGACGACGCACGATTTCGATCGCGTCGGGCTGTCGCAAGTCCAACGCAAGGCTGCGCTTGTTGGCATTCATCGCCTGCCAAGCCGGCGCCAGCTTGTGTGCAGCCCAATGTGGGTTGGCCCCGCCGTATCGCGAATCCTCGCCTTCCAGCGGCTCGATCTTGATGACGTCTGCGCCGAGCAGGGCATGTTGCAGGGTGCCGAACGGCCCGGCGATGTAGCGTGTGAAGTCCATAATGCGAACGCCATCGAATGGCCTGGCTGCATCAACCATGGGGAGGCTCCCAGGTTTTGGCTTCATTTTCCAGCGCAGCGCCGTCGAATTTACCGCATTGATCCTTGAACCGATGATCGGTCAAAGAAGCCATATCGGCCCGCTTCTGCAGTAGCCCGGCCTCTAAAAGAAGATCCGCGGTCGTTTGCAGCGCCTCGGTCGGCTCATAGCCGTACACCCCATCGACGCCAGGTATGGCCAGGCCGGACAGCCGCTTCTTCAGCATCGTGATCGCATCCGCCAATGCCTGATCGTCTGCGACGTTGGAGGGCTTCTGGTCGGGATATACCCGCCAATGGTTTAGCACGGTGGCCTTCGGGTTGGCGTTGGCGAACACGATCGCCTGGTAGAAGGCGCGGCAAAGGCCGCCAACCAGCTCCGGTTGCTTTTCCATGCTGTCCCGCCGGATCACGATGCCGGACATGCCAACCATGCTGTTCAGCGGCGAATCCAGGTCACGCAGCTTTTCATGCAGCAAAATCTCGATCACGGCATTGGGGCTGTCATATCCGGCGTAGGCCTGGACTGCGCCGCTGCGCAGTGCGCTGGCGGCCTGCGCACCCACGCCGATCGGCAGCCATTTCACATCCGTCTGCGGATCCAGCCCGGCCTTGGCAATCACCGCCCGGCCGTAGAGATAGGCTGCCGACCCAAAGCTCTGCGTGCCGATCGTTTTTCCCTTCAGCTCTTTCACGTCATGAATGGCGCTGGCAGCCGGCACCGAGACGCGAAAGTTATTGGTCGGATCGGCGCTGATGATGACGAGGCTCGGGTCCTTCTGTGCCGCGACAATCAGCGAGGACATGCCGCCCCAGTTGTAGAACGCATTCCCCGAACTGACCGCCTGCGCCGCCGCAGTTGCGCCGGCAGTCGCCTGGACCTTCAGCGTCACCTTCGCGTCCCGGCGGACCAGCCCGGCGCTTTCCTGCAGCGACGTATACGGCGCACTGGAAACGCTGATGGCCGGATCGGAGGTGGCGAAGACGATCGTCGGCAGTTCCGCACCGGATGCGGTCATGCAAAGCGCCAGTAAGAGTGCCATGGCGCCGGCACTGCGTGACAGCATTCCCATCGCTCAGCGCCCCGTGAAGCGCGGCGCGCGCTTTTCGCGATTGGCGGCCAGCCCTTCCTTCAGATCGTCGCTATTGCGCACGGCCGCCAGGCCGATCGTCGTCCGCATCATGCGCTCCACCGGGCCAGGCGGGATGATCTCTTCGACCAGCCGCTTCAGTGTCGAGAGCACCAGCGGCGCGCCTCCCAGCAATTGCTCCGCCATTGCCAGTGCCTCGGTCTCGTGCTGGCCATCGGGCACGACGCGGTTGACGAAGCCGACGTCGTACGCGCGTTGCGCCTTGACCTTACTCCCCAGCAGCATGATCTCCATCGCCAATTTATGCGGCATGCGCGACGCCAGCGAGCTGATCATCCCGCCTGTCAGGCCCAGCTTGGCCTCCGGATAATAGAAGATGGTGCTCTCGGTCGACACCATCAGATCGCACATCATGACCAGTACAATGCCGCCGCCGACGCACCAACCGGTCGTTGCCGCGATGATCGGCTTGTCTGTGCGAAAGCCGACGCCGGGAACGCAACGCCATAGCTCCGGTAGATCCGTCGTATCCGCGCCGGAGCAAAACGCGCGATCGCCGACGCTGCTGAGAATTGCCACGCGCTGATCGGATCGGTCGAATGCCTGAAATGCCTCCTGCAACTCGACCGCAACACGGGCGCTGATCGCGTTCATTTTGCCGGGCTGATTGAGCCGAATAATCGATATCGGACCGCGGGTTTCGACCTGAACAACGCTCATTGCTTTCGTCCCTGATTAATTTTCTACCGTGCCGGCCTGGGTCATTCGGTGCGAGTTGCCGGCATCGAACGCCACGATGACGAGGCTGGGATCCAGCATGGTCGCCGGGATTTCCGACGTAATGCCGCCCCATGTGTAGATGGCATTCCCGGCACTGACCGCCTGCGCCGCGACGGTTGCACCCGCCGTGGGTTGAACCTTCACCTTGACCCCGGCGTAACGCTCCGCCAGCCCGCTTGCCTGTTGCAGCGAGGTGTACGGCGCGGTTGCCACACTCACCGAAGGATCGCCCGAAGCGAAGATCACCTGCTTGGGTTGGGCGTACCTTGTCGATGCGGCGAAACAGCTCCAGATCGTGAGGGCGGCGCCGCATGGTCGTTTGACAGTCCGCATTCGCCTGCTTTCTTTGCCTCGCTACGGTTGCAATCCTGGGCGTCAGGCCCGGCGACGCAATCGAGTGGTGAGAAGTCCCATCAGTCCTTTCATCGCCAACCCGAGAAGCGCCAGGAGCAGCAGCACCGCGTACACCGCGGGCGTATCGCCCAGGAAGGTCCGCTGCTGGATGACATTGCCCAATCCGGCAGACGCACCCGCCAGCTCCGCCGCAATGGCGCCAAGCAGTGCCAGCACCAGCGCTACGTCGAAGGATGGAAGTATGAAGGCCATGGCGTTTGGAGCGCGCAGCAGCCGCAATTCCTGCCACGCGGACGCGCGCATGGACCGGAATAGGTCCACCAACGCTGCATCGACGGCGAGGAACCCCGCCAGCGTGTTGGAGAAGACGGGGAAGAAAGCCAGCATCGCCGCGATGATGACCTTCGGCGCCAGCCCATAGCCCAGCCAAGCCAGAAGCAGCGGCGCAACAGCAATTTTGGGAAACGTCTGGAATGCCAGGATGAGTGGATACAAACCCCCGCGCAGCGCGGCGAGATAGGCGAGCAGTGCACCGATTGTCACGGCAAACAAGCCCCCGACGCGGAAGCCGATCACGGTTTCCTCAAGTGTCGTCGCGATGTCGACCAGCCATTCGCCCCGGAACACACCGTGGCCGAAAGCCTGCGCCACCTCACCCGGCGTCGGCAGGATCAGCCGCGAAACATGGCTGAAGCGGACCAGGAGGAACCAAGTGCCGAGGACCAGAGCCAACGCTGCGACGAAGACCGTCAACGACGCCGAGGAGGGGAAGACTTTGCCGAATCTTTTGCCCAACCGCCGGCGGCGCTTCACCGTATTGCCCTCTGCAGGCCGCCGCGATACCGTGTCCGGTGCCAGTTCCAACTCGATCTGGCTCACTGCAGCAGCCCTTCAAA
>NZ_LMUY01000114.1:149846-161057 GCF_009765685.1 Acidisphaera sp. L21
CAACCCGGCCGCTCATCGGGGTAATCCGGCACGTCGATGACTGTGCCCAACCGCCCGGGGCGGGGGGCCATCACGCCGACGCGGTGCGATAGGAAGACAGCCTCGCTGATGTTGTGGGTGACGAAGATGACCGTCGTGCGCGTCCGGGCCTGAATACGACTCAGTTCTTCGTTCAGGTTCTCGCGGGTGAATTCATCCAAGGCGCTGAAGGGTTCGTCCATCAGCAGCACTTCAGGCTCGGAAATCAGCGCCCGCACGATGGCGGCGCGCTGCTGCATGCCGCCGGACAGTTCGCTCGGATAGCGGTGCCGAAACCCGCTCAAGCCGGTGAGGGCGAGAAGATGATCCGCGTCGGCGCGCACATCCGCCGTGCTGCGATTATGCATGATCTGGTTTGGCAGCAGACAATTCTCCAGAATCGTTCGCCACGGGAGCAGAGTCGGCTTCTGAAACACCAGGCTGACCCTGCGATCGGGTTGGATGACCACGCGGTTACCAACCCTGATCTGCCCCGCTGTGATCGGCAGCAACCCTGCCACCATGCGCAACAACGTCGTCTTGCCGCAGCCGCTAGGGCCGACCAAGCTTAGGAATTCGCCGGCTTTCACCGTTAGGCTAACTGGCTCCAACGCACGAACCTCTTCATCCCCATCGGTGATGAACGTCTTGGTCGCCTGGTGCATTGCGATTTCAAGCGCCATGGGTGTTACCGTCACACATTGGGAACGCCCGTGTCGCGCCGGCAGCACATGGTGCTGCGTCGTAGCCGAGAGCGATCATGTGTGAATTGTCAGCCGCGGCAGAACCGCCCACGGGCAATACGATGAGACCTGGACTTGGGAACTTCGACGTTTTGCCCATGCATGTCATCACAGCCGGATCTTGCGTCCAGCTTGTCTCCCCAACGTTCGTCGGTCACCTTGATCGTTCGGCCGGTTCCAAGCAACGATACGGTGTTCTATAGTATCAAGGACACACCTTGCGCCTGGCAGTGTCAAGCATCGTCTTGTCTTGGAACGTCAATCCCGGAGTGGGATCTTATATTCGACCGTGGTTTCAGGACGCATCGGCCGCGCTAGGCGGATCCATCTCCGCTGACAGTGGCGCGGCCGTCCGCAGCAATCGCGCCCTGCCCTGCGGCCCGAAGGATCAATGGATTGATGTCGAGTTCCAGCAGCCGCGGTCCCATATCCGCCGCGAGCCACGAAAGGCGGCATAGCGCATCGACCGCAGCTGCGACGTCCGCGGAGGGTTTGCCGCGAACGCCTTGCAGCGCCGGCCAAAACTTCAATCGCTGCAACATTGCCAATGCCGACTGGGGTGAAACCGGCGCGACGGCCAACTGGACGTCCTGCAGCACCTCCACGAGGATTCCACCGAAACCGACCAGCACCATGGGGCCGTAATCTGGATCGTATTTGGTGCCGACGATCAGTTCCGCCACGCCATGGACCATCTCCTGCACGACAATGCCTTCGTGCGTGCCCGGCGCCATGCGGTCCAAGATCGCGAAAATCTGCATGCTAGCCGCCCGCAAGGCCGCTGCGTCGGGCAACCCCACCTGCACAAGCCCGGCGTCGCTCTTGTGGCTAATCGCCCGGGCCACGCCCTTGACAACCACGGGGTAGCCGATCGCCTCTGCCGCCTGCACCGCCGCTTCGGCATTTCGTGCCGGTGCTTCGCGCGTGACCGGAATGCCGTAGGCGGCCACCAGGCGTTTGGTTTCGGTTTCCGTCAGCGTGCCCTGCACGAACGGCGCCTGCGGCGCCGGGCCGGCGCCCGGCGGCCGCGTTGCCGGGGGAGCCAGGCCCTTCACCCGTGTCTGAGCATAATCGTCCATCGCCTGCAACGTGGTGAGGACGTCGGCGACACGATCGAAGTAAGGAAAGTTCATATCCTTCAGCTGGGCCCGGGCATCGTCACCCACCTGACCCGCCAGCATCGTAAAAAGGATCGGCTTGCCCCCTTCTCGCGACAGCGCTGGCAACAGGGCGGCATATTCCGCCATCCGCGGCGAGGTCGTCATCGGATAGACGATCGCACCGATCGCCGGGTCGGCCATGAACGCGCGGATCACCGCCTGAATTCCCTCGGCGGAGGTGCCTTTGGCGAACGAACCAGTATCCATCGAGATATGGACATGCGCAGCCGGCGCCCAGGCTTCGATTGCGAAGCGGGTCTCTGGTGACATGGTGGCCAGCCGCAGCCGCGTGCCGGCGAGTTGGTCGGCGAAATTCGCGGTGCTGCCCCCGGATGACGCGATGGCGGCGATGCCCAGCCCTGGCGCGGATGGGCGTGGCAACCGTGCCAGGGCGTCCGCTGCGAAGACCATGGATATCGGGTCGTTCATCACCACGACCCCCGCCGCGTCACATGCGGTCAAAAACCCTTTGTACGACCCCGCCAAACTGGCCGTGTGGGATTGTGCGTTGCGGGCGCCCTCCTCGGTCCGCCCGGCCTTGACCACCAGGATCGGCTTGGCCGCCGCCCAAGCACGCCGGGCGGCGGCAAAGAAGCGGTCCGGCGTCTTCAGCCCCTCGACATACAGGCAGATCACCTGCGTCGCGTCATCATCAACGAGATATTCGAGGAAATCGCATAGTTCGAGATCCGCCTGGTTGCCCACCGAGATGCAACGGCTGAATCCCGTGCCATAATCCAGCGCTCGCGACACCAGCGTACCCATCAATGCGCCGCTCTGGCTCACAATCCCAACGGTGCCCGGCGTCAATCGGTCGACTTCCATGGCGAGCGACGATGTCAGCGCCACCCCATCGATCGGGTTGATGATGCCAAGGCAATTGGGCCCGACGAGACGCATACCGGTCTTCGCCGCGGCACGGACGAGACTGGCTTCCAGGGCCGCCCCGGCAGCATCGGCCTCGCCCAACTTGCCGGTGATGACGATGCAGCCGCCCACCCCAGCGGCCGCACAATCCTCGACCTGCGCCAGCAACGCGCCTGCTGGGACGGCGATGATGGCGACATCCGGTGGCTCCGGCGCCGCTGAAACCGATTTATAGGCGGGCAGCCCCAGCACCGTCTCGCGGTTCGGATTGATCGGCAGCAAGCGCCCGGCGAAGCCGTGTTTCAAGAGGTAATGCATCACGCGGCCACCGAACTTCGTCTTGTCGTCCGACGCGCCGATGACGGCAATCGATGCAGGTGACACGAGTGTGCGTATCGTCGCGGCGGATGCGATACGCGGCGATGCGGGCTCCGCCGCACGGCTGACGCCAATAATCATGGGCATTCCCAGTTATTCTATATTATGGAACGCTGTTCTCTGGCGAGAGTCCTAGCTACTCGGGCAGTGGAGTGTCAACCGTAGCCACGCGCTCCGCGCGCACTTGCTGGCGATAATCGATGATGCGCTGCCGCAATCCCGGGCGCGCTGCGGAACGCACGAGATGGGCCAGGGACGCATCGTCATCAGACGCACTGACGATTGGGCGCATCGACATGAATGTCGGTCGGTCTGGTAATCTACCGACAGGGTTTTGCAGAGCAGCATCGAGGGCAGCGGGATCCACGATCCTCGATGCCAAGTTCAACTGCAGCGCCCGAGACGCATCGATCGGCTGGCCGGACCATATCAGGTCACGTGCAGCATCCGCACCGATGCGCCAGACTAACCGCGCGGTGCCCAGAACGAGGCCGAAGCCGCTTCCGGGGAATGCGAAAGTCGCGTCGGGCAGAGCCCAGCGATGATCGCAGGCGGTGAACAGGTCGGCACCGGCGCCGAGGACCTTCCCCTGTGCAACGGCAATGGTGGGCACGGGCGCGCGGAAGCAACGCTGCAACAGGAGTTCGATCCGGATGAATCGATGCAGCAAGTCGGCGTCGCTGGCCTCTTCCAGACCGCCGAGATCGAACCCAGTGCAAAAATGACGTCCCTCGCCCTGCAAGACGAGCACCCGGCATTCGTGCGCGTCGACCCGGTCGAAAACAGCATGCAAGGCCTCCACCGTTGCATGATCCAGGGCGTTGCCTCGCAGGGGACGGCCGATGCTGGCAACCAACGTCTCGTTCTGCGCCCTGACTTCAACCACCGGCATCGTGTTTTCTTCTTGGATTTAGAATAGCATTCTATGAAAGCAGCCGGACAGGAGGATGACAAGCTGGTCGCCGCTTCGGCCTGCTGCAGGCTTGACACCTGTGGGGCGAACCGGTGTCTAATTTAGAATGCCATTCTGGATTGGCTGAAACTCTGGAAACTGCAGAACGATGGACAAGGCGTTCACGAAGGGTCTTCAGGTGATCGAAGCCCTGGCCCGTAGCGAATCCTCGAGAGGAATTACCGGGTTGGCGACAGAACTCGGCCTCACGAAGAGCAATGTGCATCGATTGCTCGGCACCTTGCAGGTGCACCAACTCGTCGCCCAAAATCCAAGCGATAGCACCTACACTCTGACGACGCGCTTGTGGGAATTGGGCTCGCTCGTCGTTGCCCGGTTGGACCTGTCGAAGGTCGCGAGCGGACCAATGAGCGAACTGGCGGCCTCCACCGGCGAGACTGTCCACCTTTCAATCCTCGATGGGGCGGAGGTCATTTACATCAGCAAGATCGAGAGCTTGCACGCGGTACGTGCTTATTCTCGTGTGGGCGGCCGGGCGCCGGCTTGGAGTGTCGCCACCGGCAAGGCCCTGCTGGCGCATCTTCCTTCCGCGAGTCTGGCATCGCTTGGGCCGTCCCTGACGCCGTTTACCGAGACCACGATTGCGACTGTGGAAGGCCTCATCCAGGAATGCGGCCGGATCCGAGCGCGCGGCTATGCGGTCAATCGCGGCGAATGGCGGGCTGATGTCTTTGGGATTGGCGCGCCCATTGCCGACAGGTCCGGGACCATCATCGCCGCGGTCGGGATTTCGGGACCCGCGAGCCGGCTTCGGCCGAAGCACATAAAGGCCCATGCCCCTGCCGTCGTTAAAGCCGCGCATGACATATCCGTGGCACTCGGCGCGTCGCTGGGGGAACGTGCCGATCGTCTCGGGCCGCGGGTCGGGCACGCTGCGATCGCTGGATAGGTCCCGTGGCGCGGTGATTGCCGGTGGCCTATCCGATGATTTCTGTTGAGACGTGGCGAGGTCCCAATAAGCGTCGAGACCTCGCAGCCATCGCAATCGAGCCATCGTTCGAGGCCGTCATCTGATTGCTTGGGCGTCAGCTTTTGATGAATGCGCACCCACCGTCCGCTAGCGATCGAAATGCGTCTGCCGCCGGCACGGTGGCGACTAATTTGTAGTAATCCCACGGCTTCTTGCTAGCAGCCGGGCTCTTTACCTCGAACAAATAGGCGTCATTCATCACCCGCCCATCCTGACGGATTGTACACGTGCCGGTCGCATCATCGTCCACCGGCATCGCCTTCATTTTGGCAACCATCGCCGCGCCGGACTTCTTTGCCTCCCCGGGTCCCATGGCCGCAGCAGCCTTCATGTAATGTACGACTGCGGAGTAGCATGCGGCTTGGGACGCATTCGGCATGACGCCAGATGTCGCGGGTGAAACCCGGCTGGAGAAAGCGCGAGTTCGCTCGTTCAAGTCCCAATAGAATGTCTCCGCAAGTGAGAGGCCCTGAGCGGCCTGTAACCCCAACGCGCCGATATCGTTGATTTGGAGCAGTAGGCCGGCCATTTTGATGCCGTTAGCCACAAGCCCGAACTCCGCTGCCTGTTTGATGCAGTTGACGGTATCGGTGCCAGCATTGGCGAAGCCGACAACCTTCGTGCCGGAAGATTGAGCCTGCAGCAGCGCCGAGGAGAAGTCGGCACTTGGAAACGGCATATTGACGTTGCCGAGGATCTTGCCACCGGCCTGCTGCACGAATTTTGCCGTATCGCTCTCCAGCGCATGACCGAAGGCGTAGTCTGCGGTGATGAAGAACCATGTATCACCGCCCGATTTCGTCAACGCGCCGCCGGTCACCTTGGCGAGCATGTAGGTGTCGTATGCCCAATGCAGCGTGTTGGGCGAGCACTGCTTGCCCGTGAGGTCGGTCGTGCCCGAGTTACACACCAGCGCGACTTTGTCTTTCTCCTTCGCCAGCCCGGCGACGGCCAAGGCGATGGCGGAATTCTGAAAATCCATTGCGACGTCGACGCCGTCGCGGTCGAACCATTGCCGAGCGATACCCAGTGCCACGTCGGCCTTGCCCTGATGATCAGCCACAACAATCTCGACGTTCAGACCGCTGGCTGCGGCGAACTCCTTCACCGCTTGTTGGGCGCAGGCGACCGATACCGGACCGCCATTGCCACGATAGGCGCCGGACTGGTCGTTGAGCACCCCCAGTTTGAGTTTCGTGGATTGTGCCCTTGCGCCGCCGTTGGGGGCCGTCATTGCCAACCCCGCCGCAGCGACTAATGCAGTTCGTCTCGTCAACATGATAACGGTTCCCCTTTTATTTTTGCTTCACGCACGCCTGCGGCAGCAGCCGAGGGCAACATGCCCCCGGCCAACCAGAACCCAACCTCCTGTAACGAGGTGAGCAGACCCAGCGCATCCGAATAACCGTTGACTGCCAGCGAGCCCGGGGAGAGCGATGCCTTGATCCGTGGGCCACCGCGTAGCCCGTGCGCGAGTGCGTTGCGGGCCCGCGGGCCTGCGGCCACCATGGCAGCCGGATTGGCCGTGTTGGTGATGGGGCAGTTTTGGCCCGGATACGGTCGGCCGCCGGTCCCGATCAGCGTATCGGGAAACATCCACCCGTCCCGGTCGAGCACCAGTTGGGCGAGTGACTCCAGGTTGACCTGGTGAACGATACCGTTGCCGGGTGGCACCACGCGGAGGCCCTTGGATGTTTGCCTCTGCCCAGCGGAGGAAGCTGAAGCGCTCCGCGTTGGTGGCATGCTCCTCCATCAGGTTCTTCAGGGCCGCACCGGGGCCGGTGGCGGTGGCCCGGATCGAATGATCGACGACGAGGTCGACCGGGCAGGCCGGCTGCACATGCGCCGGGTCACGGCCTTGTGCCGCGGCGAGGTTGCGCGAGGCGGCAAGGTCCAACAGTGCTGGTAGCCCGGCGTAATCCTGCATGACCACACGGCCGGGCCGGAAGATAATTTCTCCCTCCGCCGCCAGAAGGGCTGCCACGGCCGCAATGTCACCGCCATGGCGAAGGATGCTCTCGGCGAACAGCACGGTCGTCGGTGGTGCGGAGGCGAGCCCCGGCAAGTGCATTGCAACGCGCGCCATATCGACGACCCGGCGCGTGCCCGCAGAGGTGTGGACTTGGCGCGTCCAGTCGGTGGCGGCCACGGAGCCCGCCCTAGACCCGCGCCTGCATCGTCATCGCAGCATGTTGGCCGGCGAGGCGGCCAAATACCGCCCCGCGCAGCACCGATGTGGAGCCGGTATAGACCTGGTGATAGATCCCGACCGTCTCGCCAGCCGCATACAGGCCGGGGATGACGCGCCCATCTGTATCCAGCACCTGGGCGTCATTGTTGACCTTTAAGCCGCCGAAAGTGAAGCAATTGGCCGACATGATCGGGTAGGCGCGGAATGGTGCCTTATCGATCGGGCGGCACCAGTTCGACTTGGGCGGGGTTAGCCCGGTGGTGGCGCGACCGTCGATGCCGAACGGCGTGAACTCCCCGTCCTCAGGCGGACATGCTGCGTTGAAGTTTGCCACGGTGCGGGCCAGTGCGTCAGGCGGCAGGCCCAGCGAGTGGGCAAGCGCCTCCAGCGTCGGCGCCTCGATCGCAGGCTGGTCCGACCGGATGCTCGTTTTCCAGCGGGGAATTTCCTCCACTTTGGAGTCGAAGATCACCCACGACATGCCGTCCGGCTGATCGGCGATGCTGCGGGTGACGTTGTCGTAGATTGCATCCACGGTCGCCGACGCCTCGTCGATGAAGCGCTGACAGTGCTTGTTGACCAGCATGCCATAGGGCCAGATGAACACCACCGCCTCCGCCATGCGAGAGCGTGGGTCCACTGGCTCGGCATGATAGGATCCATATTCGCCGGCTGGGGCAGCGCCCGCTGCAAGGGCCATGCGAATGCCCTCCCCCTTGTTGTAGTAGCCGCCGCGGGCGACGGGCCGGATATGCCGGGCGCGTGCGCCAAGATAATGGGTCAGCATCTCCTGGTTGCCCTCGTAGCCGCCGGATGCCAGTACGACGGACCGGGCCCAGATACGGCGGCGGCCACCGTCCTTCTCGACGGCCAATATGCCAGCGATGCGATCGGTATCGTCGCGCAGCAGGTCGATGGCCGTGACCTCGAACAACACCGTCGCCCCGAGCGACTTGGCCTCCTGCATCAGACGCTCGATCAGCGCGAGGCCGCCGCCCTTCGCGGCAATCCGCGTGGTGTTCTGCGTCAGCAGGTAAATCGGCTGGGGTTCGAAGCGCAGCCCGAAGGTGTTCAACCAAGCCACGGTGGACGGGACGCGATCGGCGAAGGTTGCAATCACCTCGGGGTCTGGGAACGGGTGTGCCTTTACGTAGCCCGGCCAATTCTCGTAGGGCTCGCTGACGGCGGCCAGCACGTTGGGATCGACATTCCAGCCGGCATTGGCGGCAAAATGTTCCTCGAAATCGTCAGAAATCTCGCTCTCGTTCTTCATTCGGCAATAGGCTTCGGTCCAGCGCGTGTTGCCGCCAAAATCGGGCTCCGGCGCACGCTCCAGAAGGGTCACCGATAGACCGGCTTGCAGCGCGGATACCGCAGCGCTGAGCCCGGCGATGCCGCAGCCAACGATGACGAGGTCGCTATCCGTTTGGGTCTTGCTCACTCTTTTATGGCCCTCCCTAGCCTATTCGTTTGAAGATTAGCCTGGCGTGACGACGATGCCTCGATCGACCAAGGTTTGAATAGCGGCAGCATCCAGCCCCAAGCTCTCCAACACGGCACGTGTATCCTGTCCGATCGCAGGTGGATCGCTTCGCAGCGTCGTGCTTTGCGCACCGATGCGAATGGGCAGTCATGGCAGCATCGCCGTCATTGGCCCCGGCAGTTTGGTGGGCAGCAAGAAGCCGGTTGCGCGCAGCGGGCGCATGGGGTCGCCGTGGGGCGATGGCTCGATCCGCAGCACGTCGGCGCCCAGATCCGCTAGAATGAGTCCGCATGACGGGCCCATGACAGTGGGGCCGAAATCTAACACCTTGATGCCGGCCAATGGCATGGCAGCAGATGCGCTCATTTGCGCCGGGCTGCGTGGGCGTTGAAGCGACAAGGGCTCTGCTGTGATTGCAGCGTCGAGTGCATCGACGATTAGCCGAGCACGACGGGATTGGCGCGATTTGGGCGGGTCGTGATCCAAACGCTCTTGGTCTGCAGGTATTCCTTGATCGCGTCGGTTCCACCCTCACGCCCGATCGCGCTGTTCTTGTAACCCCCAAATAGGGTCGTGAAGCTGGTTGATCGGAGCCTTCCGACGAAAGCGTCGTGAATGGCCTCGTGCAATAACAAACGGGAGCCGGCCATGCAGGTCTGCCCGCAAGCACCGACTATGCCGGAGATCGCACCCTTCACAGCCTGATCGATGTCGGCGTCGTCCAAGACAATGCTGGAGGTTTGCCCCCGAGTTCCAGCGCCAAGCTGATATTGTTTCATCCCGGACACTCCACCAGTTCTGTTGTGCAGAACTCGGTTTCAGAATATCACTCTGTCAGGTACGGGGCTGTCAAGACCGTTACGCAAGCTCCGCCATTGGAGATCCTGTCGTGTCAGTTTGTGATCCGAAGCCACGGGCCAGCGGCGTCGACGCTGTCAATCGTGCGTTGTCCCTCCTCACCTGTTTCAACGAGGGAGAGACCAGCGTCAGCCTGACGCGACTTTCGGAGCTGACAGGTCTCTACAAAAGTACGGTTCTTCGCCTTGCCGCGTCGTTGGAGCAGGCTGGGTATCTGGTGCGGCAATCGGATAAGACGTACGGCCTTGGCGCTGAGTTGATGCGGCTGGGCAGCCTTTATGCGCGCTCGTTCCGGCTGGAGGGCCATGTCCGCCCGGTGCTGAAGACATTGCTGCGCCAAACCGGCGAGAGCTCATCATTCTTCGCCAAAGCCGGACATCAGAGGGTGTGCTTGTTCCGCGAGGATTCACTGCATGGAATCCGTGACCATATTCACGAGGGCGACTTGCTGAGCCTACAGAAGGGCGCGGCGGGTCACGTCCTGCAGCGGTTCGAGCAAATACTCGGGGATCCGGGTGGACTTAGGATGGCGCTGTCCGCGCTGCCGGAACGCTCCTTTGGGGAGCGCGATGCCGAGACGGCGGCGATGGCGGTGCCAGTCTTTGCTGCAGGACCCAGGCTGGCGGGCGCCTTGAGTTTGTCCGGGCCGATCACGAGGTTCGGAGAGGACAATAGCACCAAGATGGCGGCGCCACTCCTACAAGCCGCACGTGCGTTGTCGGACCGGCTGGGGGGCGGCATGATATGGGCGGATGCCGCATGACCCTAGAGACCGTGCAGCGCCCCAAGTAGGAGCCAGCCATGCCGATTCATTTGACGGATATGCGTGTAGACCAAGTCATCGAGAGCACAGAGCCGCTGTTCGATCCCTTCACGTTCTTTCCCACACTTACGCCCGCCATGGTGGAGGCCAACAAGGACTGGCTTTATGAAACCGCCATCGATCCAGTCTCCGGCAAACTGGTCTTGGCCTTGCAGTCCTACCTCGTCCGAACGCCGCATCATACTATTCTGATCGACACGTGTGTCGGCAATGACAAGGAGCGGACGAAATGGCCCTTCTGGCACCAGTTGAAGACCGATGCCTACGTGCGGGCTCTGGCGACTGCTGGCGTCGGCTTTGAGGATATCGACTACGTTCTATGCACCCACCTCCACGTCGATCATGTCGGCTGGAATACGCGGTTGCTCGACGGCCGCTGGGTGCCGACGTTTCCCAACGCGCGATATGTTTTTTCGGCAAAGGAACTCGGGTTCTGGGAGGCGAAGAGCACGGTTGAGCCACTGCCTTGGATAGTCGATAGTGTGCTACCTGTGGTCGCTGCTGGAATGGTCGAAGCGGTGTCCAGCGACCATGTGCTGGACGACTATGTCCGGCTGGAGCCGACGCCTGGTCACACGATCGACCATTTTGTTGTGCAGCTTGGACGTCATCGGACCGAAGCTGTCGTGACCGGTGATCTGTTCCACTCACCGCTTCAGCTTCGATACCCGGAGCTCTCGATGCGGGGGGATTTTGACGGGGTGCAGTCCAAGGCGAGTCGGAACCGATTTCTGAGTGGCTACTGTG
>NZ_LMUY01000114.1:161119-161867 GCF_009765685.1 Acidisphaera sp. L21
ATTTTCGGCTGCAGCCGGTGTGACATTCCGCGGCTCAGGCCGAACATTACGTTGGATGATCGCATCGGGACCGGTCTGCGGCTCCGCTGCTGCCAGTCGTCTACAGGCATCTCAACCGGCTTCAGCGCGGCAGGTAGTTCGTGGTGCAGTTCTGATGGTTCAGCGCCTGGAAGAACCGGTTTCCCGGTGCAATGAGTTCTGGCGGAACGTGCCGGTTGGCGGCCATCACCTGATGCCCCTCCGCAATGAAGATGGAGGAGCTGAAATCGGTCAGCCAACGCTGCAGTTCGTTGAAGCGCTGCCGCTTCGCCGGGCGGTCGCATTCGCAGAGCAGGGCGGCAAAGCGCTTGGTGGCGCCGTCATTCTTCTTCCAACGCGGTGCCCAGTTGCCGACGTGCGGAGGGCCGCCGGGTAGCGGGAAGATTGGGTTCATGGCGGCATAGTCATGCGCAAGGTCGTAGATCGGCTCCGACAGGTTGTGCGCGCATTCCGTGCGCAGGAAGAGTGGCGGCAGCCAACCCTCAGGCGTGCCGGCAATGTCGCGCATCACCAACTCGACGCCAATTTCGCGCCATGCCTCGGCGATGATGTCGGCAATGCGAAGACAGTCCGGCCGTTGGGCCAGGTAGAAATCGCTCTTCAGCCCCGAAGCGTAACCGGCCTGTGCCAGTAATTTGCGGGCGCGGTCGATGTTGTAGTCGTATTGCCAATCCTGGCCCGAATACCATTGGCTGATGCCCTTCACCGG
>NZ_LMUY01000114.1:161948-175723 GCF_009765685.1 Acidisphaera sp. L21
GCGGTCGGTCGGTGTTGCGTAGGCCAGAGCGTGGCGCACCCGGATGTCGTCGAATGGGGCGATTGTGAAATCAATCTCGACCGAGCTATGGCCCGCCCAGGTGCGCAAGACTGTCACGTCGTCGGCCGCCTGCAGTGCCACCGATTCGTCCGGGCTCAACCCTGTCAATACGACGGGGCGGCCTTCGTGCAGCATTGCCATCACCTCAGCCCGGGAGCCGACGCGTTGCACGTGCACCGCATTGGCTGCAGGTTGGCTCCAATGCCCGGCGCGTGGCTCAAAGCGCAATTGGTCCGGTCGCATCGCAGCCAAGTCATATGCGCCATACCCGGCGACATGCTGGTTCAGCCAGGCGATCCCCCATGGGTCCGCGTCGGTCGCGTGCGTTTGGATAGTGCGGGAATCTACCATGTTCGGCGAGACGGAGAGCAGCCAATTCGGGAAGGTCGGATAGGGTGCCCGCAAATGATATCGCAACGAGTGGTTATCGATCACCTCCACCCGCTGCAGCCCGATCACTTCGCGCCATCGCCACGCAGCCATGACGCCTTGCGCGCTGATCTTGTCGTATACCCAGGCGATGTCATCGGCCGACCATTCGTGCCCACCGTGGCTCTGCACGCCGGGTCGCAACCGTACGATCCAGTCGCCGTTCGGCTGCTCTTCCCACCCGGTGGCCAGGCGCGGTTGCATCGTTTCGTAATTGGGGATGAACACACCATCTGCGCCGAGGGTGACGGTAGGGGCTGCGAGTGAATCATAGGCCAAGCCCAAGCTCATGTAGAGATCGGGTGCGAAGACGTAGTTCGGGTCGTCATTATCCAGTTTTTGGCCAATGGTGCCCACGGGAACCAGAACCGGCATCGTGCTCATTGCCTTACCTCCTCTGCCTCGGACGGTTGGTTGGACGTGCCGAGATAAGCCGCGCGCACCCGCGGATCCACCAACAGGTCGGACGCTGCGCCTTGCAGCACAATGTGGCCCTGTTCCAGCACGTAGGCATAGTCGCTGAGCTCCAGACAGTGATGGACGTTCTGTTCCACCAGCAGGATGGTCAGCCCTGTTTCGCGCAGCGCCCCGATAACGCGAAATACCTCCTGCACGAACAGCGGCGACAGGCCAAGCGATGGCTCGTCCAGCACCATGACCCGGGGTTGGCCCATCATCGTGCGGCCGATTGCCAGCATCTGCTGCTCGCCGCCGGACAGTGTTTCCGCAGCCTGGTTCAGCCGCTCCTGCAGGCGGGGGAAGGTGTGGAAAACCGTGTCCAGCGTCTGCTGCGCTCTGCCACGCACGCGGCGGTGCAGGGACGCGCTGAGCAGATTGTCGCGCACCGACATGCCAGGGAAGACGCGCCGCCCCTCCGGCACCATGATCAACCCGGCGCGTGCGCGGTCATGCGCCGACATGCGGGCCAGGTCCTGGCCATCCAGCAGCACTGCCCCGGTATGGCGCAGCAGGCCGCATATCGCGTGCATCGCCCCGCTTTTCCCAGCGCCGTTCGCGCCGATCAAGCCCACCATCGAACCCGCGGCCAGCTCGAACGAGATGCCGTGCACGACCTCGACCGCGCCGTATCCGGTGCGCAAGTCGCGGACCTCAAGCAGCAAGGGTGCTCTCCCCCAGATAGGCCTCGACCACGACAGGGTTGGCGCAGACCTCCGCCATCGACCCCTCGGCCAACACCTCTCCATGGTGCAGAACGATCACTCGGTCGGCCAGGCGCGCCACCATGGACATCATGTGTTCGATGAAGAGGATGGTGGTGCCATGGGTGGCATTCAGCCGCATCAGCATGTCCACGAGTTGTTGCAGTTCCAGCGCCGTTAGCCCGGCGCCTACCTCGTCCAGCAAGATCAGTTTCGGCCTTGTGGCCCAGGCGCGCGCGACCTCCAGCCGTTTTTGATCGATGATGTTGAGGTCGGCCGATCGCTCCGCCGCGCGCGACGACAGGTCGAACAGCGCCAGCACCGCCCAGGCATCGGCCAGCGCCGCCGTGTGGGACGGCGCGTGCAAATAGGCCGAGGCGAGGATGTTCTCGAACACCGTCAATTCGCGGAATGGCTGTGCGGTTTGGAAGGTACGAGCGAGCCCCAACCGGCAGACGGCGTCGGCAGACAGACCGTCGATGCGTTGGCCGTCGAACGTGATTTGCCCGGCATTCGGCACAATGAAGCCGCCGAGCAGCGCGAACAGCGTGCTTTTGCCGGCACCATTTGGCCCGATGACGGCCAGTCGCTCGCCACGGCGGCAGGTGAAGCTGACATTGTTGACCGCCTGCACGCCGCCAAAGCGGCGGCCCACGCCGTCGACGCGCAGCAATATGTCCGTGTCGAGTGTGGCGGCCCGGGACGGCACGGATAACGCCAATATTTGGGCCACCGGCGCCAGCCGGATCGGTCCACGATGCCGACGCCATGCCCCGACCAAGGACGGCACGACGCCGGATGGCAGGAACAGCACGACGGGGATGAGGACCAACCCGACGATGATCAGCGGCGCGCCGGCGAAATCCAGCAGCGTCCGCGTCGTCTCCTGCAGGGTGACGAAAATGGCCGCGCCGATCACCGGCCCCAGGATCAACTGGGTGCCACCCAGCATCGCCGGGATCACCATTTGAAGCGAAACCTGCCAGCCGAAGATGCTGTCTGGATCCAGGAAGCGGATGTAATGCGCGTAGATCACTCCGCCCGCTGCCGTGAGTGCCGCGCTGATCACGATGGCAGTGAGTTTCTGCCGCATGATGTCGATGCCGGCGCCTGCTGCTGCCGGTTCACTCTCGCGGATGCACAGGAAATAGAGCCCCATGCGGCGCTGGCGAATGAGCATCGTCAATGCAATGACGCCAAGGGTCATCGCGAGAATGATCCAATAGTATATTGCCGGGTCGCGAAAGAAGAGTTGGCCGGCCGTCGCCTTGTAGGGCACCGTCAAGCCGGTGGAGCCGCCGATGAACTGCCAGCCCATCGCCAGGAACAGCGCAATTTGGCCAACCGCGGTCGTCACGAGGGCGAAATGCAGATGCACCAGATTGTAGCGTGCGCTGACATAGCCGATGGTCAGTGCCAGCACGCTGGCTAGCACGACCCCGATGCAGCCCCCGAGTAGCGGATGCCAGCCGAAGCGAACGAACAAGACGGCCGAGGTATAGGCGCCAATCCCGAAGAACACGGCATGCCCGAATGAAAGCTGCCCCGTCATGCCACCCACGATGTTCCAGCATGACGCCAGATAAGCCCAAAGGAAGATCGAAGTGAGGATTGAAATAACATACGAGTTGTCCGTCAGCAGCGGGATTGCTGCGAACACCAATGTTGCGGCGACCAGGCCAGCGAGCGAGCGGATCATCGCCGCCGGACCAGCACGCCGTAGGGGCGAAACACCAGCAGCACCACGAAGAGCACGAAGGTCAGCATATGGCCGGTGGATCCGTCGAAAAAGGTTGCGCCCAAGTTTTCGGTGATACCCAGGATGACGCCGCCAACGAGCGCCCCGAAAAAGCTGCCCATTCCGCCGAGCACGATGATGAGGAAGGACAGGAAGGTGAAGTCGGCGCCCATCGATGGCGAGGCGGCAAAGATCGGTAATAGCACCACCCCACCCAACGCCGCGCAGGCGATGCCGATGCCAGTCACGACCGCCTGCGCGGAATGGGTGTTGATGCCCATCGCCTCCGCGATCGGCCGATCGGCGGCGGCGGCGCGCACGGCAATGCCCATGCCGGTGCGCCAAAGCAGCAGATACATGATCGTCGTCGCACAAAGGCCAACGCCGCCGGCGATCAGCCGGGTCACGGGAAGTGCGATCGGCCCGATCGACAGGCTCGCCACCGCGTAAGGCACCGCGACAACCCGCATCTGGCTGCTGAAGAGGCCGAGCGCCGTGTTGTCTATGACGTAGCCGACAGCAATGGTCAGCAATGATTGCGCCAGCAGCGACTTGCCGACCATCGGGCGCATGAGACCCCAGTAGTAGGCCACGCCCAAGACGAAGAAGCTCGGCACCAGTATGAGCCCGCTGAGATATGGGTCGATGCCGTATCGCTCGTACATCAGCCAACTGGCATAAGCGGCGGCCATCAGGAACGACCCGTGCGCGAAGTTCACGATGCGGACGACGCCGAACACCAGCGTCAACCCGATGCCGACGGTGGCATACATGCCGCCCACCAGCGCGCCGCTGATCAGCCCCTGCAGAATCGCGACCAGCATGAATGCGGGCCTATTTCAGGGTGCTCGTGTCCAGCTTCGCGGTGGCGACGGCCTCCGGCCAGATGGTGACGAACTTGCCGTTCTGCAGTTGCGTCGCGATGACCCGGTCGACCTGGCCGATCGCCAGGCCGTCATCGTCGAAGCCGTAGCTGTTGAATGGTTCCACGGCCAGGCCCGGGTCGTCCTTGGTTTTCAACTTGGCAAGCGTGTCGCGGATGGTCTTTGGGTCCAGCGACTTGGCTTCCTCCAGCGCGGCCTTCAGGAAATACATGTCGCTCCATCCCCAGGCCGCGGAAGGGCCGGGATAGTCGCCATAGGCCTTCTTATAGGCCTCGCGATAGCCGGCGACAGCGGGCTTCGCCACATCCTCGTTCCAGTCGGACAAGGCGACCATTCCGTCGGCCGGCGGCCCCATCTTCACCATGGTCGAGTCCCAGGCGCCGGACCCTAGGATCAGCACCGGCGCCTTTGCGGTACGCACGGCGCGCACAATATTCACGCCGTCGCCGGTATAGACCATCAGCAGCAGCGCCTTTGCGCCGGACGCTACAGCGCGATTGACGACGGGGGACAGATCGGCGGTGTTGGTGTGGAATGCGATACGATCGGTGATCGTGACGCCGGCATCGGCCGCGGCCTTGGTCGCCTGCGCGTTGCCGCTAGTGCCATAGGCGCCATCTTCGTAAATCACCGCCACCTTCTTCAGATCCAGGCCGGAGGATTTGCTCAACCCGTCCAACACGCGGAACCCGGCATAGGTGAACGTGCCGGCGAGCGTCGCGCGGTTGAAGACATAGCGATAGCCCTGCTGCGTCACCTGGTCCGACGCGGCGCTGCAGATCAGAGCGCGCTGTTGCTGCTCGCCAACCGGCGCGGCAGCCATGCAGGGGCCGGAGGCGAATGGGCCCAGGATGACCGGCACCTTGTCGCTGGAAATGAGCTTGATTGCCAGGGTTCGGGTCACACTGGGGATGGACGTGTCATCCACCACATTCAGATGCACTGGCCGATGGTCCAGCGCGGCAATACCGCCATCCCGGTTGATCGCCTCGGCAGCCAATTTGGCCCCGTTCGCATATTCGCTACCCTGGTCGCCGATGGGACCGCTGAGCGATGAGATCATCCCGAGTTCGATCGGCGGCCCGGCGGCCCATGCCGCGTGGCTACCGCAAATCGCAAGTGCCATCAGCAACCGTTTGCCACCCATCGAGTTTACTCCCGTCGTCTTCTTGCACTTGTAACGACGTTACCTCAAACCAGCCGGACGTCAAGCCTGCCGGAATTAGGGGCCGCCTTACCTGTCGACGCTGTCCTGCTGCGCGCGCATCTAATCCGGCTCGCGCTCGGTCCTGCATGGAGGCGGCTGCCGGGTCACCCTCAACGACCGGGCCGCCAATTATCTTCGACGAACGTGAGAAACTCCTGGTTGAAGCGCTCGGCGTTCTCGAAGAATGGGGAGTGGCCGCAATCTTCGAACCAAGAGACCTGGGCGTGGGGGATCAGGCTTGCCGTGTGTTGACCGCTGGCCGGCAAGACCACGCTGTCCTGTAATCCATGCGTCACAAGCACAGGTATAGTGACACGGCGTAGCGCCGCCCGAGTGCGATCGAGATCGGGCGGCCAATCCCGGATCGCGGCGCGTACGGCGGGCGGTACTATCATGTTGTACGCAAGCGCGACGGTGAATTCGGACTCACTCATCTGCCGGTAGAAGCAGGCCCGCAGAAACGCGGAATTGGCATGAATCAGGCTCCCGATATCATGTGCGCGGGCCTGAGGCAGGTCGCGCATGCCTGGCCCGGAGAATGCCGGGTCGGCGATGGCGCGTGCGCTGACGAAGTTCACGCCGGCGATCTGCGCGTCCCCTTTTGTGAGCAGATACTGCGTGATAATTCGGCCGCCCAGCGACCAGCCTAGCAGCAACGGGCGGTGCAGGCCTGTTACATCCATCACGGCCTGAACCTCCTCCGCCCAGCGCGCGGGATCATGATAGAGGCGCGGATCGGTTGGCTTTGCCGATCCGCCATGGCCACGGACGTCGTAGCTGACAAGATGGCACCGCCGCAGCCGGGCGTCATTGAATTGTCGGTCGAAGCAAAGATGGCTTTGGCCGACGCCGTGAATCAACAGTACCTCGGGCCCAGCCGGATCGCCCCATTCCTGCACGGCGAGGGTGATACCGTCTGGTGTTTCGACGTGCCGAACACGATCCGGAATCAGGCTTCCGGTCTGCAAACGTTCCACGATCGCGCCTCCCGATTTCCGACTTGCAAGAATGGGTAACACCGTTATACGTTCCGGCCAAGGCGATCCGAAACAGAGACCGCCGGCTTGGGGAATCCGCGATTGGTTGATCCGGCTCGTCTTGTACAATTGACGGTCAGCGGTGCGTCGTCCGGCTGTATATACGGGTTGATCGCGCTCGGCTTCGTGCTGGTCTACAAGGCGACCGAGATGGTGAATTTCGCGCAGGGCGAGATCATGATGCTGGGTGGCTTCACGGCCTATACGCTGATTGCGAAGGCCGGGTTGAACTACTGGCTCGGGGCTGGACTGACGGTCGTGATTATCGCCGCGTTCGGATTCCTGCTTGATCTTCTCGTGCTGCGTCGCCTGATCGGCCAAAAGCAGTTCTCGGTCGTTATGTTGACCTTCGGCCTTGCATCCATCTTTCGCGCCGTGGCGGGAATGGGCTGGGGCTACGATCCCGTCGGATTCGTTACGCCATTCACCAACAAAGTCGTGCGCGTGGGCGGCATCGTGCTGAGCGAGACGAGCATGTCGATCATCGTCGGCACGGTTCTGCTCTGCACCGCGCTCTATCTGTTCTTCGCCCGGACCCGCATGGGTCTGGCGATGCAGGCAGCGTCGCAAAACCAGTTGGCCGCGTATTACATGGGTGTCCCCGTGAAGACGGTGTTTTCGCTCGTTTGGGCCATCAGCGCCGGCATTGCCGCGATCGCAGCCGTGTTGCTGGCACCGGTGGCGATGGTGGACGTCAATATGGGCCTCATCGGGATGAATGCCTTCGCGGGCGCTGTGCTGGGGGGCTTCGGCTCCATTCCAGGCGCAGTGATCGGCGGCGTCGTGGTCGGCGTCGTCGAACAGATGGCTGGGTATTTTCTGCCCGCGGGCTTCCAGGAAACGAGTGCCAATCTGGTCCTGCTCGCGGTGCTGATCATCTATCCGCAGGGCTTGTTCGGAACCCTCACCCGCAAGCGGGTCTGACGTGATGCGTGCACGGCTCAGAACTTCATACGAGCAAGAGATTGCACTTGCCGCAGGAGGTGCCGACCGGTTGCGGTACGTCGTATTCCTGCTGGTCCTGCTGGTGATCCCGGTCTTCGCCGGCGAGTTCTATGTCGGTGAATTGGGCGCTGTGTTCATCTTCGCCGTGGTCGGCATAGCCCAAATGCTACTCACGGGCTACACCGGCCTGATCAGCCTCTGTCATGCTGCTTTTCTCGGACTCGGCGCCTACACGGCGGCAATCCTACTGGCAATGGGCGTGCCATTTTTGCTCACGATCGTCGCCGCGGCCGTCGTTGCCGGGCTTGCCGGCACCCTCATCGGATTACCGACCTTGCGAATGAGCGGGCTTTATCTCGCGATCGCCACACTCTCCTTCGGCTCGATCATCGCAACCGTGCTGGCGAAATGGGATCGTGTCACTGGCGGCTGGAGCGGCTTCATCGTTCCCACTCCTGTCGTGCTTGGTCACGCTCTCGGTGGTCCCGTATGGCTGTACTACATGTCGCTCGCCGCCCTGTTGTTCGTGCTCTGGATGTCCTTGAACATCCTGCGGTCGCCCATTGGCCGCGCCATGATCGCGATTCGCGACAGTGAGATTTCCGCGCAGAGCATGGGGATCCATTTGAGCCGCAGTAAGGTCACGGCATTCGCGATCAGCGCCGGAATGGCTGGCCTCGCCGGTGCGTTCTACGCGCAATATGTTCGCGCCCTAACGCCAGATGCATTCGATCTCCTCATATCGATCCAGTTCATCACCATCATTTTCGTGGGTGGTCTTGGCTCACTACACGGCGCTATCATCGGAGCCGTGTTCGTGCGCTTGCTACCGCAGGCGATCGCTCTCCTACGCGATGATCTTCCGTTCGGGCTTGGCCGAATGCCGGGTCTTGAACCAGGATTGTTCGGCCTGGTGCTGGTTCTGGTGATTCTGGTCGAACCAGGCGGCGTTTACGGACGGTGGCAAAAGATCGCGCGCTACTTGGCGGCTTTTCCCCTGTCCCGCCGTTCGACGTCCACCCGGCAGCGAAGTTTCACCCGGTCGGAGCGGCTTCGGTGACTGCTGCTTTGTTCAGCGCCGACGATATCTCGATCAGCTTCGGCGGCATACGCGCAGTCGATGGTGTCAGCTTCGATGTTCAGACCGGTGAGGTGTTTTCCATTATCGGCCCGAACGGGGCTGGTAAAACGACAATCTTCAACCTCATCAGCCGCATTTACCAGCCGACTTCCGGCCGATTGGCATTCGGCGGCCAGGATATCACGACCATCCCGCCGCATCGCATTGCCGGGCTTGGAATTGCACGAACGTTCCAGAATATCGAGTTATTCACTGAGGCGACGCTGTTACAAAATCTGCTCATCGGCTGCCACTGCCGTAGCGGTACCGGTCTGATCTCTCAATTGTGCTTCCTGCCCCGTACTCGACGCGAAGAAATACGGCATCGGGAGAAGGCCGAGGAGGTGATTGCGTTTCTCAACCTCCAGCGATACCGCCAATCGCTGATTGCAAATTTGCCCTATGGTGTACGGAAAATCGTCGAGCTTGGCCGTGCACTTTGTACGGAACCGCGTCTGCTGCTGTTAGACGAGCCATCGTCCGGGCTGAATGTTCCGGAAACGGAGGAGATGGGCTTCTGGATTGACGATATCCGGCGAGACCTTGGAGTCACCATTATCATGGTCGAACACGACATGAACCTTGTGCGATCGGTTTCCGACCGGGTGATGGCGTTGAATTTTGGCAAGGTGCTCGCATTGGGCACGGCCGCGGATGTTCAGGCCGATCCGGAGGTCATCCGGGCTTACATCGGTAATGCACCATGACGGCGGATGGCGTGCCAATCTTGCGCGTCCACAACCTCGAAACCTATTATGGGCCCATCCAAGCCCTTCACGGCATTAGCCTCGAGGTGCCGTGCGGACGCATCGTCACGGTGTTGGGTGCCAATGGTGCGGGCAAGACGACGGTGCTTCGTACGATCTCCGGCGTGATCACTCCGGAGCGTGGGCAGGTTCAATTCGCGGGACGAAACATTGGCAAACTCTCACCCGACCAAGTGATGCGGGCCGGGATCTGCCACGTGCCGGAAGGCCGGGAGGTATTTCCCTTTCTGACGGTGGATGAGAACCTCCGCATGGGCGCCTACACGCGGACCGACAAGGATGCCATCGAACGGGATATACAAACCTGCTTCGATTATTTTCCGATCCTGAAGACGCGTGCCACGCAACGGGCGGGCCTACTTTCCGGTGGGGAACAGCAGATGCTGGTGATTAGCCGAGCGCTGATGGGCCGGCCCAAACTTCTGCTCCTCGATGAACCTTCGCTCGGCCTCTCCCCGCTGCTGATTCTGCAGATCTTCGAGATTATTCGGCGGATCAACCGAGACCACGGCATGTCCATCCTGCTCGTTGAACAGAACGCCAACATCGCATTGCAGACCGCCGATTTCGGCTATGTCCTGGAGGTTGGACGGGTCGTGATCAGCGGCGACAGTGCAGAGTTGCTGCAGAGGGAGGACATCAAGGAATTCTACCTTGGGCAACGCGGAACCAGCGCGCGAGCAGCGCAGCGTTGGAAGCGCAAGGCATCATGGCATTAGAGATCGTTGATGCGATCGTGGCCCCGCACCGTCCGGTGACGATGGCGTCGTTCCGCAACCTTCCTGTTATGCTGCTCGACCGTGCTGCGGCGCGGCCGAAGGCGACTGCGCTGCGGCACAAATATCGAGGGATCTGGAAGGATGTCTGCCTCGATGCGTTGGTAGCCAAGACGCGCCTTGTCGCAATGGGATTGAGGGCGCTTGGCATGGTGGCCGGTGACGTGGTCGCCATACTGGCCCACACGGGTCCGGACTGGGTATTTGCCGATCTCGGGATCCTTGGTGCCGGTGGCATTTCCTTTGGGTTTTATCTCGGTGATACTGCCGCTCACGTCGCGGCCATGCTGGAACACACGGCAGCGCGCTTCATCTTCGTCCAGGACGCGGAGCAGTATGCCAAGGTTCCGAAGACTTGCCTGGGCAGCGCGGCACTCCGACGGGTCGTCATTTTCGACATGCAGGGCTTACACGGGTTGGTAGATCCCGCTTACGAAAGTTTCGCAGCATTTCTCGGCCGCGGCGCCCGGTATGACGAGACGCATCCCGGCGTGTGGGAGGCAGACGTCGTCGCGATAGCGCCGGAGGCCCCAGCCATGATCCTGCAAACGCCGGGCACCGATGGTGACGCAAAAACAGTGTTGCTGACCCACGCCAACATTCTCGCCGTGCTAGAACAACCTTCGATATTCCCGCACCATATGGAAGGCCAGGATAGACTGGCATTTTTGCCAATGGCCCACACTATGGAGCGCATTCTTGGCCTGTATTATGGCCTGTCATATGGCGTGGTTGGCAATTATGTTGAAAACGATGGGACGGTACAGGAGGATCTGCGGGAGGTACGACCCAGCGTCCTCGTCGCGCCACCACGCTTCTGGGAACAGCACTATGCGAACGTGACTCTTGCCGCGGCGGCGACCACGGCGCTGCAGCGCCTGGCATATCGCTGGGCATTGAAAGCGGGCCGTCATTGCGCAGCAACCCGGGATGGAGGCCAGCGGGTGACCGTCCTACGCCGCTGCGTCGCGGGGCTCGGCAGGCTTTTGGTTTTGCGTCGCGTGAGGCAGTATCTCGGCTTCGATCACCTGCGCATCGGATATGTCGGCGGCGACCGGATCGCCCCGGAACTCCGGCTCTGGTATCGAGCGCTGGGGATCGACCTGGTCGAGATCTATGGTCCGGCGGAGTCATCCGGGTTCGTTTGCACCAATCCCGCCGAGATCGGCAAACCAACCGCGCGGGTCGAAATCCGCGTTGCCAACGATGGCGAGATCCTTTTACGGGGAAACAGCGTCTTTGCCGGCCACTGGAATGCGCCCGAACAAACGCGAGCACGCTGGCAGGACGGTTGGCTTCATACCGGCGATATCGGCCGGATGACCGGCTGCACGTTGCGGATCGCGGGCCGCCGGTCCGCGGTGATCGCATTGCCGGATGGAACGACGATGCTGGCCGCTGAGTTGGAGGCGGAGCTGCGGTTCAGTCCTTACATCGCCAGCGCGCTCGTCGCGACGGACGTAGCGGGGCGGGTTGTTTGCCTCGTGCTGATCGAGCATGCGAGTACCGAGCGATGGGCGCAACAGCACGGCATCGCCTATACCGGATTTGCCAGTCTGGCTGGTGATCCGGCCGTTCAGATGTTGGTCGCCAGTGAGATCGCGCGCATGCCAAATGCCAGTGCAATCCGGCAATTCCGTATCATCGCCCACAAGATTGCCGGGGAGGATCGCGAGATGACGGCATTGTGGATGCTGCGCCGGCCCGTCATGCATGAGGTGTATCGCGACCTTATCGAGGGGATGCACGCTACTGCGTGACCGGCTTGTGCCAATTGACATCAATCAATGGGGGGAACCAATGAAATATCTTGCTTTGGCCAGTGCGGTTGCAGTGCTGTCGGCGCAACCAGGCGTTGCCGCGGACATGACCCGCGGCGTGAGCGATACCGACATCAAGATCGGCACGGTAACGGACCTTTCGGGTGTTGCCGCTGTACTCGGCACCACCAACGTCAATGGCTGGCGAATGGCGTTCGAGGAGCAGAACGCCAAGGGTGGCATCAACGGCCGCAAGATCCGCTACATCGTGGAGGACCACCAATATCAGGTCCCCAAAGCCGTGCAGGCGACGAATAAATTGCTGAATAGCGACCAGGTGTTTGCAACGGTTGGGAATGGCGGAACACCAATGGTCTTGGCGATGCTGGCGATCCTGAAGGACAAGGAGACGCCCGCCGTCTTCCCCTTCACGGCGGCCCGGATACTCTATCAGCCGTATAGCCGATTGAATTTTGCTCAATACCCGTCGTTCTACGACCAAGGGCGGACCATGGCGAACTACTTTCACATGCAGGGCCGCAAGATGCTCTGCGCGCTCTACAACGACAACGATCTTGGTCACGAGGTATTGGAGGGGATCAACGACGAGCTTGCCGCGCTGAAGCTGACGTTGACCGCTTCGGCCGCGGACAAGCCGACCGACACCGATTTCAGCGCCACTGTCGCCAAACTCTACGATGCCAAATGCGACGTGATCTTGATGGGAACGGTCGTGAAGGACACGAACTTGATCCTCGCCGCCACGCACCAACTTGGCTGGAAGGTCGATATCGTCGGCGTAAGCTCATCCTCCGATAATGCGGTCGCGCAGGTGCCGGGCAACGCCAATGATGGGTATTTTTCGGTCAATCCGTTCATCTTCGCGTATCCCGATGACCCGCGTCCCGCCGTTCACGCATTTGCTGCCGACTATAAGAAGCGGTATGGCGCCGATCCCACGTCCTCCGCCGAGGTTGGTTACTCGGCAGCCCAGATGACGATCCTGGGTTTGCAGAATGCCGGTCGCGATCTCACGACCGATAGCTTCATCAAGGGCCTGGAACAGATCAAGGACTTCCACGATATCTTCGGCTCACCCCCGATGACCTTCAGCGCCGGCAATCACCACGGCACCACCAGCATGTTCCTCACGCAGGTGAAGGACGGAAAATGGGTCCAGGCTGTCGCCGAGCCCATCGGGTACTGATGCGAAACGGCGGGCCGGCAACCGCGCCGTACGTCGCTATCGGTGCCAATAGTTTGAGGGTGCCATGCGATTAGCCGAAAGCTCCATTCACCACTATCATTTGCCGTATGATCGCCCGGTGCATTGGTTCAACTCGTCCGAGGCCGGGGCGAATTTCGTCTTGCTGCGGCTGGTTGGGGACGATGGCAGCGTCGGCGTTGGCGAAGCAACCATCAAACCGACGTGGTCCGGCACGTCGGTGCGGTCGGTGGTCGCCGTTCTGGAGGATCTTTTGCTGCCCGCCCTGCAAGCCACCGACATCACGGATGCAGCCGCTGTCAGTCAGAGCATGGGTCGTTTTCCAGAGAATACGCTTGCGAAGACACTCATCGCAAACGCGTGCCATACGCTGCGGTCGGCAGCCACCGGCAAACCCGCCTGGCAGCTTGCGGGCGGTTCGCGGAGCGTTGACCTTAGCTGGTGTGTCACACGACAGGCGCCACCGGCCATGGCGGCGGAGGCGGCTCGTATGGTGGATCGCTTCGGGTTTCGCGCGTTGAAGGTTAAGGGCGGCCAGGGCATCGACACCGATCTCAGGGCGTTGCGCGAGATCACCAAGGCGGTCGGCACCGATGTCGCCTTTTACGTGGATACGAATGCCGCCTACCCGCTGGACCCGTCGGGTGACTACATACGGGCCATTGCG
>NZ_LMUY01000141.1 GCF_009765685.1 Acidisphaera sp. L21
TCGCGGCGCTGGTCGTGATGGCGTTTGGCGCGGTGCAGGTCGTGGTCCACATGATCTACTTTCTGCACATGAACACCAAGGCGGAGGGTGGCTGGACCATCCTGGCGCTGATTTTCACGCTGGTGCTGGTCGGCATCACGCTCACCGGCTCCGTCTGGGTAATGTTCAACCTGAACGAGAACATGATGCCGTCGCCAGATGGCCTGCCGGGGATGCAGGGAATGCCCGGCATGCAGGACATGCCGGGGCCGCACGATATGTCCGGTATGTCTGGCATGAGCACCAAGCCCTAGGCTGACATGGAGACGGCGGTGCGACCGGTGGCAGAAGCCGGCCCCCGGTCACCAACCCGGCTGGTTCTACTCGGCGGCCTGGTGCTGCTGGTGATCGCCGGGTTGCTGGCACTGGGCACCTGGCAGGTCGCCCGGCGCAGTTGGAAGCTGGATCTGATCGCCCGGGTCGACGCCCGGGTGCACGCTACCCCCGTCGTCGCGCCAGGCCCCGCCGCCTGGTCCGGCGTCGCGCCGGCAACCGACGAATACCGCCGCGTCACCGCCAGCGGCACCTTCCTTAACGACCGCGAAACCCTGGTCCAGGCGGTCACCGAACTGGGCGCCGGCGACTGGGTGCTCACCCCGCTACGCACCACCGATGGCTTCACCGTGCTGATCAATCGCGGCTTCGTCCCCAGCGACCGGCGCGACCCGGCCAACCGCGCTGCCGGGCAACCCGCCGGCCCGGTGCAGGTCACCGGCCTGCTGCGCCTGACCGAGCCGAAGGGCGGCTTCCTCCGCTCGAACGACCCGGCGGGCAATCGCTGGTATTCCCGCGACGTCGCCGCCATCGCCACCGCCCGGGCGGTTGCCGACGCGGCGCCCTACTTCATCGACGCCGACGCCACCGCGAACCCGGGCGGCCTGCCCCTCGGCGGCCTCACCGTGATCGCATTCCCCAATAATCACCTGGTGTATGCCATCACATGGTATGGGCTGGCCCTGATGCTGGCTGCTGCCACTGCCTATCTCGGGCAGGAGGAATGGTCGCGGCGCCGTGCTGGAGAAGCAGGGTAGCATAGGAGTGGTGAGATGGCCTCGGCGCGGTTGGCGGCGGTTGCCGGTCCGCTGACGCGCGGACTGGGCGGCGTAATTCTGGGACGCGCCGATCCCGCCACCACCGCCGAAGCCCTCCCCGCCGAGGCCGCCGGCAGCAAGAACATGCTGCAACTGATCGAACTGCGCTGGGTCGCGGTGCTCGGCCAGGTCGTCACCGTCGGGTTCGTGCATTTCGGCCTTGGGATCGCGCTGCCGCTGTTGCCGATGGCCGCGGTCATCGCGATGCTGGTGGCGCTCAATTGGCTCAGCCTGGTGTGGCTGCGCCTGCGCCCGATCGTGGGCAGCCCCACCCTGTTCGTGGCCCTTGCCGCCGATGTGCTAGCGCTGACGGTGCTGCTGTACCTCAGCGGCGGCCTCGCGAACCCATTCATCTCGCTTTACCTGCTGCAGGTCACCCTGGCCGCGGTGTTGCTGGAGGTATGGTGGGCCTGGGCGATGGTCGGCATCACCTGCGCCTGCTTTCTGGGGCTGTCGATGGCTTACCGCCCGCTGGTGCTGCCGGTCTCGCTCAACTCCGATCCGTTCCGCTTGAACCTGCAAGGACTGATGATCTGCTTCGTGCTGGATGCGATGCTGCTGGTGGTGTTCATCACCCGCATCAGCGGCAATCTGCGCGCCCGCGACGCCCGCCTGGCGCTGATGCGCCAACACGCGATCGAGGAGGAGCACGTGGTCCGCATGGGTCTGCTCGCCTCCGGTGCGGCGCACGAACTGGGCACGCCGCTCTCGACCGTGTCGGTGATCCTGGGCGATTGGCGCCAAATGCCCGCCCTGCAAGCGCTGCCCGACCTGGCGGAGGAGATCGACGAGATGCAGGCCGCGGTCGCCCGATGCAAATCCATCATCACCGGCATCCTGCTCTCCGCCGGGGAGGCGAGGGGCGAGGCGCCCACCATCACCACCGTCGGCACTTTCCTGGACGATCTGGTGCACGCCTGGGACACCAATCGCCCCGGCAATCTGCTGATCTTCGAGAATAATTTCGGCAAAGACCGCCCCATCATCGCCGACCCGGCGTTGAAGCAGATCCTGTCCAACCTGTTGGACAATGCGCACGAGGCCGGGGCCACGCTGATCCGCCTGCGTGCCGAGCGGGAAGGGGAGGAACTGGTGCTATCCGTGCGTGATGACGGCCCGGGTTTCCCGGCCGAGATGCTGGCCCAATTCGGCAACCCCTACCGCTCCACCAAGGGGCGGCTGGGCGGCGGGCTGGGCCTGTTCCTGGTGGTGAACGTGGTGCGCAAACTCGGCGGCACCGTCGCCGCCGGCAATCGGCCGGAGGGCGGCGCCATGGTGACGTTGACCCTGCCGCTGGCCGCACTTGCACTTGCGGAGGGGGCGGGCGATGTCGTCTGAAGGCCGCCTGCTGATCGTCGAGGACGACACCAGCTTCTCCAAAACCTTGCGCCGGTCGTTCGAACGGCGCGACTACGAGGTAGTAGTTGCCACCGGGCTGGAGGAGGTCGCCTGCCTGCTGCCTGGCTGGACGCCCGACGTCGCGGTGGTGGATCTGAAGCTGGTCGGCGTGTCCGGCCTATCCTGCGTCCAGGCGCTGCACGCGCATGACCCGGACATGCCGATCGTGGTGCTCACCGGGTTCGCTAGTATCGCCACGGCGGTCGAGGCGATCAAGCTCGGCGCCTGCCAATACCTGGCCAAGCCGTCCAACACCGACGACATCATCGCCGCCTTCGGCAAGGCGGCGGGCAATGCCGAGATCCCGCTGACGCACCGCCCGACCTCGATCAAGACGCTGGAGTGGGAGCGGATTCATCAAACCCTGGTGGAGACGGATTTCAACATCGCCGAATCCGCCCGCCGCCTGGGCCTGCACCGCCGCACCCTGGCGCGCAAACTGGAAAAGCGGCAGATCGAATAGGCGTGGCCTACTCCGTGCCGAGGATTTCCGCATTGTGTTCGCCCAACCCCGGGGCGCCTCGCGTGAAATGCGGGCGCTCCCGATCGAAAGAAATCGGCAGCCCCACCATCGTCAGCCCGTTATCTGGCAGGGTGCGCAGCAGGTCGACGGCTGCCATCTGCTCCGACCGGGCCAACTCACCGATATCGTTGACGGGCGAGACGGGGACGCCTGCGGCCTCGAACCCAGCCAGCCATTCCGCCCGGCTGCGGGTGCGCAGCACGTCGGCGATCAGTCCCACCAACTCCGGCCGGTGCTTGTTGCGCAGCCGCCCGGTGCAGAAGCGCGGATCGTCCCCCCATTCCGGATGCCCCATAACCTTGGCAGCGCGCACCCACAACCGGTCATTCCCCGCCGCCAGGCAGAACGGCGCGTCCGCCGTGTCGAACACTTGGTATGGCGTTATGACGTTGGAGGCGGTGCCGTGCCGCCGGGTCACTGTGCCGTCCTGCAGGTAATGGTTCACCTGCCCCTCCACCCAGAAGGTTGCCGTTTCAAATAGGGAGGTATCGACCAGGCAGCCCAACCCCGTCTGGTCCCGCTGCCGCAGCGCCGCCAGCGCGCCGATCACGCAGAACATTCCGGTCGCCTTGTCGTTGATCGATGCGCCGCAGAACGTCGGCGGCCCGTCCGCCTGCCCGGTGACCGACATCATGCCGCCATACGCCTGCAGCAGCGGATCGAACCCCGGCTTCATCCGCATCGGCCCGGTATAACCGAACGCCCAGATCGAGCAGTAGATCAGCCGGGGATGCCGCGCGAGCATCGCCTCCGGTCCAATCCCGGCATCTTCCACCACGCCGGGCCGCAAGTTCTGGATCAGGATGTCGGCGTCTTCCACCAAGCGATGAATGGCCGCAATGCCCTCCGGCGTTTTGATGTCCAGCGTGACGGAGCGCTTGCTGCGGTTCTGGCTGTGGAAATACAGCGAGGTCTCGCCACCGCCATCATAGGGCGGCCCCCAGCCACGGGCATCGTCGCCGCCATCCGGCTTCTCCACCTTGATCACGTCGGCGCCCATATCTGCCAGGATCACGCCGGCCAGCGGACCGGCCAACGCCTGGCCGATCTCGATCACCTTCAGGCCTTTTAGCGGCGTCATTCTTGGGTCTCTCCCGCGCGTGGACTACAGCAGGGACCGTATCAAGGCGGGGGGAGTGTCACCACCCTGCAAGTGGCTCTTAATAAAGCAGTGATGCGGCCCTGCTAGGTCGTAACAAATTGGTGCAGCATCCGGAGGTCGCTTGCGTGTCGGCTGTGATCACCCTCGCCGAGACGCGAACCCCGGCAGTGCGCCCCGTGGTGCTGCTGTATGGCCTGCTCGCCGGGTTGGGCGCCTGCTACTTCGCCGGGTATCTGAGCATCACCCTGCAGCGCGACGCCGCTTTCCCGTTCGGCGACTTCTTCGCGCTTTGGTCCTACGCGCAGATCGGCGCCAGCCACCCGATCGCCAGCCTATACGACCCGGCGACGCTGCACGCCGCGCAGGTTGCGCTCGGCATGGACCCTGCGGACCAGAACCCGTTCCCGTATCCACCGACCGGGCTGATGGTTCTGCTGCCCCTGGCGCCGCTTTCCTACACCGCGGCGCTGGCGGCCTGGCTGGGGGTGACCTTCGGCTTGTATGCGGCGGCAAGCTTCGGCTGGCGCAGACGCGCCCTGGTGCCGGCACTCATCGTGGCGTTGGCACCAACGACCGCGATCACGGTGGTGGCCGGCCAGAACGGGTTCCTCTCGGCCGCGCTGCTCGTCGGCGGGCTCCGCCTCGCAGACCGCCGCCCGGCACTCGCCGGGGTGCTGCTCGGTCTCCTCACCTACAAGCCGCAATTGGGCATCCTGGCCCCGGTGGGGCTGATCGCCGCGCGAAACTGGCGTTGCGTCGCCTGGACTTGCGCCACGATCGCGCTGCTATTCGTCGCGACCAGTGCGCTGATGGGCCCGGCCTCCTGGTTGGACTGGGTCGAAAGCCTGGCCGGCTATCAGGCACTGTTCGATCAGACGATGCATGCCAACCGGCTGATGCCCACGATCCTAGCAGATCTCCAATGGCTGGGTGCGCCCCCTGCGATAGCGCAGGCGATCCAGGGCGTGTTCGCCCTCGCAGCCGCAGTGGCGGTTTGGGTCTGCTGGCGCCATGGGCCGCAGGACACGGCCATCGCGGTCTTGCTGATCGCCACCTGCCTCGCCACCCCCCACGCCTTCGTCTACGACCTCCCGCTGCTGACGGCGGCGGTGGCGCTCCTGGTCAGCCAGAGGTTGAACGAGCACCGGGCGTTCGCCCCGCTCGAGCTAATCGTCTTGCTGCTGGCAGTGATATTCCCGGCGATCATGGCCGGTGCACAACAGCATCTACCGCTCGGCGGGGTCGCGCTGGTGCTGTTCCTCACCCTCGCGGTTCGCAACCATACGACGCCGTCAGCTCGGGTGCAGGCGTAGGGAGAAGGTGAACCGGTCCGCCGGGTGCAGATTGCTGGTCACCTGCACCGGCAGGTTGTCCTTGCCCAGATACCGCCGCAGCACATGCAGCGCGCTGCTACCGGGCGGCGCCCGAAGCGTTCGTGCCTGCCCAGGCGTCAACTGCACCGCCGTCACGTCCTGGCCGATCTCGGTGATATGCTCGCGCCCCGCCCGCTCCATCATGCGGAACACCGGGGTGGCCGCGTGCTGCGCCGGGTCCAGCAAGTCGGCATGGGCGGCGACCACGTAGACGTTGCTGATCGCCAAAGGCGGCGCCGGCTGCTGTAACACCACGCGCATGCCGCTGACATGCAGCCACTCGCTGCCCTCTGTCACGCCCAGCGTGCGGGCGAGGGCGGCATTGACCCGAATCATGCGGCGCTGCTTGGTGACGAAGCGCGTTTCCTCGACATAGCCCATCGTCTCGTTGGCGGACTGGGCGGCCAGGATGTATTCGGTGCGCCGGCTGGTGGCCAGGACGCGCGTGCCGATGCCCTGGCTGCGCTCCACCAGCCCCTGATCCTGCAACGATAGCAATGCCTGCCGCACCGTGGCGCGGCTGACGCTGTATAGCGCGCACAACTCGTGCTCGGTCGGCAATAGCGTGCCGACCGCGCGCTTCCCGCTGGCAATATCGTCCAGCAACGCGTCGGCGATCCGGGCGTACAGCGGACGCCCGGCCGGTTGCGGCGTGCGACGAGTCGTCAGAGGCGAGGCGGGGCGAAGGTGAAGGCCGGCTCGTCCGATTTCTCGGGCATGCGCGCAAGGTTGCCGCCGGTCTGGGCGACCCGAACCGCCAGGCCGCGCATGCGGGCAATCTGGTCGGGCGGCAAATTCGTCAAACCATGCCGGGCGGCGTAGGCGCGCATGTCTTCCTCGGAAAGCGCAGTCGTCACGAAGTCGGACATTATCCCTCCAGCGCCGGGCGTCGGTTTCGCCACGGGGTTGCAGATTCATAAGCGTGGGCGACGCGCAGGACCATAGCCTCATCGAAATAACGCCCGGCGATCTGCGCATTGGTCGGCAGCCCGGCGGCGTCGAACCCGGTGCAGACGGACATCGCCGGGTGGCTGGTGAGGCTGAACACGGCGGTCAGCTTGTGCCGAGTGAAATCGGTCACCGATTCGGGGTTGGCATAGGCGGGCGCGGTGTGCATGGCGCAGGGCAGCAGCACGGCGTCGAAGCTGCGCATCAGCCCGTCCGTTGCCTGCGACAGGGCGCGACGCTGCCGTTGCGCCGCCAGATAGTCCACCGCGCGGACGTTGAAGCCGCTCATCATCTTGTCCCGCAACGCCTGGCCCATCTCCATCCCACGCTCCATGAACTCACGTTCGTGGATGGAGAAGGATTCGGACCAGTTGATGACCGAGGTCGCGCTCTCGTACTGCGACAGCGGCGCCGGCAGCACGGTCGGGATGATCTCCGCCCCCAGCCCGGCGAGCGTTTCGGCCGCGGCCTCGATCCCGGCGATGTTGGCCGGGTCCATGGTGGGCGCGCCGGGACCGAACTCCATGATCTTGCCGATGCGCAGCCCGCGCACGCCTGCCTGCAACCCGGCGACGTAATCCGCCGCCGGCCCGGCGGCGCTGGACGGGTCGGCCGCGTCATACCCAGCGATGGCGCGCAGCACGATGGCAGCGTCCATCACCGTCCAGGCCAGCGGACCCGGCGTGTCCAGCGACCAGCAATTCGGCAGGATGCCGGCGCGGCTGACCAGGCCGTAGGTTGGCTTGATCCCCTGCACCCCGCACGCCGCCGCCGGCAAACGAACCGAGCCGCCAGTATCCGTCCCCAGCGCGAACATCGCCGTCCCCGCCGCCACCGCAGCCCCGGCGCCGGTGGACGAGCCGCCGGTGAAGTGCCCGGTATTCCACGGGTTGCGCGCTGGCTCGAACGCAAGG
>NZ_LMUY01000117.1:0-206 GCF_009765685.1 Acidisphaera sp. L21
CGGGCTACCCTGCGCAATGGCGGAGACAGCCCAAGCTACACCTAGTGCCTTGAACGACCACGGTTCTTCCTGGCGAGACCGGTTCCATCGCCGCTTTGCCGTTCCCGATTCCCCGTGTCGGGCGCGCGGTCCGGCTTGGCAAACCGGATTGGAAACGTGGGCTAACCCCTTGACCCTATCGCATCGGCCTCGCTTGGTGGCCTGGG
>NZ_LMUY01000117.1:313-8418 GCF_009765685.1 Acidisphaera sp. L21
GGAACGCTTTGAGGGGCTAAACTCGGGGAATCGGGAACGGATGGACGCTTCCCTTCCCACCCCCTCCATCGCCATTCTGTGTGCGGAAGGGGATTGCATGGCCGGGCTGCTGGAAGAGTTGGAGGCGTCGGAGGTCATGCCCCCGGACCGGCAGATCGACATGTTCGTCGAAAGCCTGGTGTCGGCCCCGTTGCGCGACGATCGCGCCACGATGGAGTTCCCGTTCTTCGCCCTGCAGAAGCGCCCGTTGCTGACGCCGATCATCTACCAGGACGGCAATGTCGCGATCCGGATTTCGCCAGGGGAGCGGGGGATTGCGACGATCTGGGACAAGGACGTACTGATCTACCTGTCCAGCCTGATCAACTCCAAGATCGAGCGTGGCGAGGAGGTCAGCCGGACCGTCCGCATCGCCGCGTATGATCTGCTCCGGGTGACCCGGCGGCACACCGGCAAGAATGGCTACCAGGAGATCTACGACGCGCTGTTCCGGCTGCGCTCCACCACCATCACGACCGACATCCAGTCGGGCGGGGAGCGGGAGACGCGGGGGTTCGGTTGGATCGACAGCTTTCGCATCCTGACGAAGGAGAACAAGGCGGGGAACCGGGTCATGCAAGGGCTGGAGATCACCCTGAATGACTGGACGTTCCGCGCCCTGGTGAAGGATCGGCGGGTGCTGGCGATCAACCCGGCGTATTTCGACCTGACCGGCGGGCTGGAGCGGCGGCTGTATGAGATTGCGCGCAAGCATGTCGGGCGGCAGGCGGAGTGGAAGGTGTCGCTGCTGCTGCTGGCGAAGAAATGCGGCACGATGCAGCGCAATCTGCGCCGCTTCAAATTCGATTTGAAGGAACTGGCCGAGCTGGATCGCCTGCCCGACTACCAGTTGTTCCTGGTGAACGACCACGCCTCCCCCACCGCCAAGGCAATGGAGGCGGCGGGCATGAAAGGGACCAAGGGCGCCAAGCGCACTCCGAACGAGGCGGTGCTGGTGGTGTTCAAGCCCCGCCCGCGCACGATCGCGGCCGCCGGGCTGGTGATGGAGCCGCTGGCGAATTAGTCGCTGAAATTTCCAAGACGGTCGCCGGGTTGCGGGTTACAGTGACCGGCTTCCGGCTTCATTAAAGGACACAGCATGAATACGTATGGTTCAGCCCATTGGCAGGGTGGCATCAAGGACGGCAAGGGCGCGATTTCGACGAAAAGCGGCGCGCTGTCCGATTACCCGTATGGGTTCGCCAGCCGGTTCGAGGGCCAGCCTGGCAGCAACCCGGAAGAACTCATCGGGGCGGCCCATTCGGCGTGCTTCACGATGGCCCTGTCGTTGATCTTGGGGGAGGCCGGGTTCACCGCCGAGTCCATGCAGACCAAGGCGACCGTGACGCTGGAGAAGGTCGGGGACGGGTTTTCCATCACCGCCGTCGCGCTGGCGCTGGAGGCTAAGATCCCCGGCATCACGCCGGAGGTTTTCGCCGAGCTGACCGGCAAGGCCAAAGCTGGCTGCCCGGTGTCGAAGCTGCTGAAGGCCGAGATCAGCTTGGACGCGAAGCTGGTCTAGCGACCGATAGGCCGGGGCGGGATGGTTCCTGCCCCGGCCTGAGAGCGGCCTAGTGCTGGTCGGGCGCCGGGGCGGAGTTGAGTTGGATATAGCGCTCGATCCCGATCAGCTTGATCAGGTCGAACTGGCGGTCGAGGAAGTCCAGGTGCTCCTCCTCATTGTCCAGGATCCGGCGCAGCAGGTCGCGGGACACATAGTCCCGCACGGTTTCGCAATGGGCGATGCCGTCGCGCAGGTCACCGCAGGCCTTCTCCTCGATGGCGAGGTCGGCCCGGAGGATTTCCTCGACGGTCTGCCCGACCATGATCTGGTTGAGGCGCTGTACGTTGGGCAGGCCTCCCAGGAAGAGGATGCGTTCGATCAGATCGTCGGCATGCTTCATTTCTTCGATCGACTCGGCGTATTCGTGCTTGCCGAGCAGAGTCACGCCCCAGTGACGCAATGTTCGTGCATGCAGGAAGTATTGATTGATCGCCGTCAGCTCGTTGGTGAGCTGAGTATTGAGATACTCGATGACTTTTGGGTCAGCTTTCAAGGCAAGTCTCCTGGTGCGCGCGATCGATCAAGTGGAGACTGCCACTACTAGTCCATGGCGGCAACCAGCGCGGGTTCGGCGGCCTGCTCGATCCGGGCTTCCTGCAGGAGCGCCAGGATCCGTCGCGTGCAACTGCCGCATTGTGCGGTGCAGCCGCAGGCGTCGTAGACTTCCCGAGGGCGGCACGCGCCCTGTGCGGCGGCCTGCTGAATGTCGGTGTCTGTCAGGGCGTTGCAGTGGCAGATGTACAAACCGGGCGCTCCATCCGGGGGCACGGTGTTGATAACGATACTGAGAAGCGTTCGCAACGTCAAAACTGCGTCGCGGTGCTTAATGTTCGGTTAGATGCCGGGCCAGAGCGTGTTGGGCGCGCTGGTGACCGGGGAGACGGGGCCGGCTTGGCTCCTGCTCAGCCGCGGCTTGCCACGGACACGCCGATCGCGGCGACGACCATGCCGACGATTTGCACGGTGCCGAGTTCGTCGCCGAACAGGACCAGCGCCATGAGGGCAACCACTGGCGGTACCAGGTAGAAGAGCGAGGCGACGCCGGACACTGCGCGGCGGCGGATCGGCGTCAGCAGCAACAGCGAGGCGCCGACCGAGAGGGCGAGCACGCCCCAGGCCAACCCCACCCAAAGCTGCCAGTCATTGTCGAACACGCCGCGTTCGGTGAACCAGGCGAGTGGTGCCACGAAGGCGGTGCCGCCGATGAACTGGCCGCAGGCGTGGGTGCGCAAATCGGTGGTGGCGGGAAGCCGCTTCTGCACCAGCGTGGCGGCGGTGATCGCCAGCATCGAGGCCAGGCACATCAAGATTGGCCCCAGCCCCAATCGCGACGCGGCACCCTGCGCCAGGGTTGGCGCGATCACCAGTATCGCGCCCACGAACCCGGTGACGATGCCGAGCCAACGGCGGCGCGAAACCTGCTCCCCCAACAGCGGGAACGCCAAAAGGGCGGTTGCCAATGGTTGTAGGCCGGTGATGAGTGCGGCGACCGATGCCGGCAGGCCGCGATGCGTCGCCCAGAAGATGCCGCCCAGGTAGATGCCCTGCATCAGCACCCCGGTGCCGAGGGCGAAGGCCCAGCCCTGCCATGTGGCCGACCACTTCGCGCGCGTGGCGGTGCAGAGGGCGGCGAAGGCAATAGCGGTGAGGGTGAACCGGAAGGTCAGGAAGGTCAGCGGCTCGATATGCGGCGCCACCAGCCGGGCTACGACGAAGCCGGTCGCCCAGATGACCACGAATAGCAGCGGCGTTGCCTGCGCCAAGAGATTGGGTGCGTCGGCGGCGGGGGCCAGGGTTGGCGCTTGGCGTCTCATTGCGGGCAGCAGACAGGAAGCCCCCCATCGCGACAACCCCGGCCGCCGATGATCAGCCATCTCGACACCGTCCGATCGCGGGCCGCAGAGTGTGGAGGCAAAAACAGAACAAGGTAGTGCCCGGCATGAGCGATCCCGTCCCAACGCCGACCGACGAGCGGGCCGACACGATCGAGCTTGCGCGCACCCAGACGATCGCGCTGAGCGAGGTGACGACGCGGCGCGAGCACGATCTGCTGGGCGAGGCCGACATCCCGGCCGATGCGTATTGGGGCATCCATACCATGCGGGCGGTGGAGAACTTCCCCATCACCGGTGTGCCGGTGGGGCATTTCCCGGAGTTCGTGCGCGCCCTGGTGATGGTGAAGCAGGCGGCGGCGCGGGCCAACAAGCGGCTGGGCCATCTGCCGGCGGCCAAGGCCGAGGCGATCGACAAGGCCTGCATCCGCATCGCCGCCGGGCGGGATTTCCACGACCAGTTCGTGGTGGACGCGGTGCAGGGCGGCGCCGGCACGTCGACCAACATGAACACGAACGAGGTGGTGGCCAACGTCGCGCTGGAGATCCTGGGCCATCCCCGTGGGCACTACGCCGCGCTGCACCCCAATGACGACGTCAACATGGCGCAGTCGACCAACGACGCATACCCGACGGCGCTGCGGCTGGGCGTGATCCTGGCGACCGAACCGCTGATGGAGGCGCTGGACGAACTAGCCTTTGCGTTCAAGGGCAAGGCGGTGGAGTTCGCCGACGTAATGAAGATCGGCCGCACCCAGTTGCAGGACGCGGTGCCGATGACGCTGGGGCAGGAGTTCGACGGCTACCACGCCACCATCAAGGAGGATGTGTCCCGCCTTCGGGAATCGGCCGCGTTCTTTCGCGAGGTGAATTTGGGGGCTACGGCGATCGGGACCGGGATCAATGCCGATCCGCGCTATGCCTCGCTGGTGGTGGAGGAATTGGCCCGGGTCGCGCATCAGCCGATGGTGCTTGCGTCCAACCTGATCGAAGCGACGTCCGACATGGGCGCGTTCGTGCTGTTCTCCGGCGTGTTGAAGCGGGTGGCCGTGAAGCTGTCGAAGATCTGCAACGATCTGCGCCTGCTATCCAGCGGCCCGCGCGCCGGGTTCGGTGAGATCCGGCTGCCGGCGGTGCAGGCGGGGTCGTCGATCATGCCGGGCAAGGTGAACCCGGTGATCCCCGAGGTGGTGAACCAGGTGGCGTACCTGGTGATCGGGCACGATCTCACGGTGACGATGTGCGCCGAGGGCGGGCAATTGCAGCTGAACGCGTTCGAGCCGACGATTGGGTATTGCGTGCTGACCTCGCTGCGGATTTTGACGGCGGCGATCAATACGCTGACCAAGCGCTGCGTGGTGGGGATCGAGGCGGATCGGGAGCATTGCCTGGAACTGGTGGAGAACAGCATCGGGTTGGTGACGGCGCTGGGGCCGACGCTGGGGTACGAGGCGTGCTCGCGCATTGCCAAGCGGGCGTTGGCGGAGAAGCGCCGGGTGTCGGATCTGGTGCTGGAGGAAGGATTGCTGACGGAGGCGCAGTTGAAAGACTTGCTGCAATTGGATGCGATGACCCGGCCCTCCCGCTCGACCCTGCTGCCCTCTGTGCTGAAGGCCTGAGCCGCGCTTAGGCCGCACCTGTTTCGGAACCGGGCCGGGTTGACGGTTCCGGACAGGGCGGGTGATGATCTGGTGTGCCCGGTTCAGGAAGGCGCACTGCAATACGGGAGAGAATGTCATGCTGCGCCGCACTCTGTTGAAGACGGCTGCCGCGTCGGTCCTTGCTGCGCCAGCCATTGCGCAGCCGGCAAAGATTCCGACGTTGCGTTTCGTGCCGCAAGCGAATCTGACGGCGCTGGATCCGATCTTCACCACCGCCATCGTTACCGGCAACCACGCCAACTACGTGTTCGACACGCTGTATTCCAACCCGATGGACGGCCAGCCGCGGCCGCAAATGGCGGAGGGGCACGAGGTTTCTGCCGACGGGCGGGTGTGGCGCATTCGGCTGCGCGAGGGGTTGAAGTTCCACGACAACACGCCGGTGCGGGCGGCCGACTGCGTGGCCAGCATCCAGCGCTGGGCGAAGCGGGATGGCTTCGGCCAGTTGATTGCCAAGGTGGTCGATACCTGGGGCGCCCCGGATGATCGCACGATCGAACTGAAGCTGACCCGGCCCTTCCCGCTGCTGGCGACCGGGTTGGGCAAGCCCGATAGTTCCGCCGCGTTTATGATGCCGGAACGCCTGGCAAAGACGGATGCGAACGCGCAGATCACCGAGATGGTCGGCTCCGGCCCGTACAAGTTCCTGGCGAAGGAATACAATTCCGGCAGCCACATGGCGTATGAGAAGTTCGATGGCTACGTACCGCGCACCGAGGCACCGGATTGGGGCACGGGCGCCAAGATCGCGCATTTCCAGCGGGTCGAGTGGAACATCATTCCCGACCCGGCCACCGCCGCGGCCGCGCTGCGCAATGGCGAGATCGATTGGTGGGAACAGCCGATCAACGACCTGCTGCCGTCGCTGGCGCGGGACAAGTCGATCAGCCTGATGGTGTCCAACCCGCAGGGCAATGAATCGCTGATGCGGATGAACTGCCTGCAGGCGCCGTTCAACGACGTGGCGATCCGGCGCGCGGTGCTGATGGGGGTGAACCAGGAAGACTACATGCGGGCCACGTTCGGTGACGACCAATCGCTGTGGCGGACCTGCCGCAGCGAGTTCCCGTGCGGCACCGCGTATGAAACGCTGGATGATGGCACGCTGATGAAGGGCGATTTGAAAGCGGCGACGGCAGCGCTGAAGGCCAGCAGTTACGCCGGACAGCGTGTGGTTCTGCTGAGCCCCAGCGATTTCCCGGCCATCGCGCCGCTGTGCCAGGTGACGGCGGATTTGATGCAGAAAATGGGCTTCAACGTGGATTTCCAATCGATGGATTGGGGCACGGTGATCCAGCGCCGGGCCAACATGGAAGGCGTGGACAAGGGTGGCTGGAGCGTCTTCCACACCTTCGGCTCGTCCGGCGGCTATTCGTCTCCGGCGACCTCCACCCTGGTGCGTGGCCAGGGCAAGGCCGGTTGGTTCGGTTGGTGGACGAGCGACAAGGCGGAGGAGCTGACGCAGGATTGGCTGGCGGCGCCCGACGCCGCCGGGCAGAAGCGCGTGGCCTCCGAGATTGCGCGGTTGGCGATGACCGAGGTGGCGACCGTGCCGCTGGGCATCAACTTCACCAAAACGGCCTATCGCAACAGCATCACCGGGGTGTTGCAGGGCGTGGCTCCGTATCCGTGGAACGTGCGGCCAGCGTAGCGAATGCCGGCCGCATTGCATTCAGCGCGGTAGCCAGGCGGGCGTGTCGCCGCCCAGTTTTGGCGTCGTGCGTTCCCAGCGCGGCGGAGTGGCGGACATGCGCAGCACCGGGCCTAGTGTGCGTAGCCGGCCGTAGCAGGTGTCGGCTTCGACGGCGGCGGTGGCGAGGGCTTCCTCGGTGAGGCGTTCCGGGGCGTCCTGGAAATCGTCCAGCAGGCCCTGGCGCTGCAGGAACATGCCGGCCTGGCAGAGCGAGGCCTGCACATGGAAGCTGCCGCCTTCGCGGGCGCGACGGGCGAGCGCTAGCAGCGTGCCGTAGGCGGCCAGATAGCCGGTGGTGTAGTCGCAGACGGGCGCGAAGACGAGTTTCGGTGCGCCGGTTCCGGCCAGGCGGCCATTCGCTTCGGCGATTCCGGTGACGCATTGGGCGACCTGCTCCCACCCGGCGCGCCCTGCCAATGGGCCACCGGGGCCGAAGCAGGACACGGTGGTGACGACGATGCCGGGTCGTAGGCGTTGCAGGTCGTCCAGGCCGAAACCAAGTTTGGCGAGTTCGCCGGGTCGATAGCCGCTGAGGAAGACGTCCGCCTCCCGCACCAGCGCTTCTAGGGCGGCTTTGCCGTCCGGGGTCTTGAGGTCGATGAAGCAGCTTCGCTTGCCGTGGCTGGTGTCGCGGACGTGCTCGGCGGTTTGCGGCAGGTGTTCGGCAGTGACCATCAGCACGTCGGCACCCTGTTCGGCCAAAGCGCGGCCGGCGAGCGGGCCGGCCAGGATGCGCGTCAGGTCCAACACGCGCACGCCGGCCAGGGGGCGGTCACCGGGTTTGAACGGCTCGGGGTTGCCCGGCGTGGTGCGTTCGATGCCAACCAGGGGTAGGTTGGCGAGGAAGCGGCCCTGCGGGTGGGCGAGCCATTCGGCCTGCGTGCGGACCTTGCCGCCACAAGCGCGGGCGGTGGCGATCGCTTCCTCCAGATCGTCCGCGTTCCATTGCGCGACGGCGCCGCCGACGGCCTCCGGCGTGCTTTCACAGTTAAGGACGCCCAGCACTCGGGCGCTGAGGTGCGGTAGGTTCAAGTGGGGCAGGACGTAGCGGTCGTCCTTCGTGCGCCAGGGCTGGGTGACGGTGAGCATGTGGGCGAAATTGGTGGGCGTCGGCACGTGGTGGAACGCGCCAGAGGCATCCTGCGCCCGCGTGTAATCGCCGGTGCGGATGGTGGCGGCGGCCATGGCGACGTCGATCGATACGGTTTGGCGCTGCCCGGTGCGGAGCTGCCAGATGTCGTTGGCGGCGACGCCAATCCCCGTCAGCACGGCGGCGACGGTTTCGCCGACCTTGAACGGGGTGCGATAGAACGGGT
>NZ_LMUY01000117.1:8544-17492 GCF_009765685.1 Acidisphaera sp. L21
GCGCTCATGGTCCCTGCCCTTCCCTAAAGTTCGCCGGTCGCCTGGACCAGCTTTGCCCGGCGCTTGCCGGCGTCGCCGCTTGCCACCACCAGCAGGCCCACGCATCCCAGCGCCGCTACCGCCACCAGGGGCAGTAGGGCCAGCGCGAAGCTGCCGGTCGCGTCGCGGATGACGCCGATGGCCGTGCTGGTGATGAAGGTGCCGACATTGCCCATCGAATTCACCTGCGCCAGCCCAACAACGGCGGCCGGGCCGGCCAGCCACTCGGCGGACAGGCCCCAGAACGGGCCCTTCATCGCGTAGGTTCCGATCAGCACGATGCACAGCACGAAGATGAATGGCGCCAGGTTATGCACGAACCCGGCAGCCAGCAATGCGAAGCCGGACAGGGCCAGCGGCGCCACGGTGTGCCACATGCGCTCCCCCCGCTGGTCCGATCGGCGGCCCCACCAGACCATCGCGACGGAGGCGATGGCGAAGGGAATGCCGTTCAGCAGGCCGACTTCCATATTGGTGAGGCCGAACGCCTTGATGATCTGCGGCTGCCATAGCGCCAAGGCCTGGCTGACGCCGGCGCTGCCGCCGAGGGCCAAGGCGAGCACGAGCACGTACGGATTGATCATGATCTGCCAGACCGAGGCGTGGCCCACGCGCGCGCCGCCGCGTTCGCTGGCCAGTTTGCGCACCAGCCAGGCGCGCTGGTCGGCCGATAGCCACCGCGTCGTTTCGGGCGTTTCCGGCAGGGCGAATAGCAACACGATGCCGAGCAGGACGGAGGGCACCGCTTCCATGATGAACATCCATTGCCAGCCGCGCAGCCCGGCGCTGCCATCGATGCCGAGCAAGGCGGCGGAGATGGGGGAGCCGACCAGGCTGGAGACGGGGATGGCGACCGCGAACATGGCGATAATTTGCGCGCGCTGCCGGGCGGGGAAGAACTGGGTCAGGTAGAGCACGACGCCAGGGAAGAACCCTGCCTCGGCTGCGCCGAGCGCCAGTCGCACGCCGTAGAACGACCATGGCCCGGTGATGAACACCATGAGGCCCGATATGAGACCCCAACTGATCATGATGCGCGCGATCCAGATGCGAGCGCCGAAACGGGCCTGCAGCAGGTTGGAGGGGATTTCGAACACGACGTAGGACAGGAAGAAAATGCCAGCGCCGAGCCCGTATTGCGACGACGACAGATGCACGTCCTGGTTCATCTGCAACGCCGCGAACCCGGCGTTCACCCGGTCGATATAGGCCAGGAAGTATCCCAGCGTCAGCAGTGGCACGATGCGCAGCATCAGCTTGCGCGTGACCGCCGCCTCCATGGCCGTTTCCGTCTCCATCGCAGTCATCCCCCGCCCCCGGTGTTCTTGTTTGTTGGCACAGGCCAGCTAGACACGCGGCGATCGAGACGTCCAACATGACTTGGCGGCGCTGTGAGAGGAAAATCATCTCGATGTTCTCGGGCAGGCAGTTGCAGCAATTCGTCGCCGTTGCGGAGGAACTGCATTTCGGCCGAGCGGCGGCACGGCTGGCGATGGCGCAGTCGCCGCTGAGCCAGGCGATCCAGACACTGGAGGATCGAGTGGGCGTGCCGTTACTGACGCGGGACCGCAGGGGTGTTGTGCTGACGGGCGCCGGGCGTGTGTTCCTGGCAGAAGCGCGGTCGATCCTGTTGCAGCAGGAGCAAGCGGTGCGTCGGGCCCATTGGGCGCATCAGGGCGGTAGCCATCGTTTGTCGATCGGCTTCGTCGGTTCCGTTGGCCATACACTGCTGCCCCGCATCGTGCGCCAGTTTCATCAGGTGCATCCCGAGGTGCGGCTGTCCATGACCGAAGACACGTCCGTGGCGCAGGTAGAGGCGTTGCGGACGGGTCGGCTGGATTTCGGCATCATCCGCGCGGCGGGGGCGGAGGCGGGGGATCTATCCCTGCGCAGCGTGTCGCGGGAGCGCATGGCGATCGCGATGCCACGCAGCCACGCATTGGCCGCCCAAACCCGCGTGAGCCTGGCGGAGTTGGCGGGTGACAAGTTCGTCCTGTTCTCCCCCACTGGCCCGGCGCCGATGCATGGCATGCTGCTAGCCGCCTGTCGCGAGGCCGGGTTCGAGCCGAGCTTCGACTACGAGGTGCGCCATTTGCCGAGCGCCATCGGCGTCGTCGCCTCCGGCGCGGCCGTTGCGATGCTGCCGATGGATATGAGCGCGGTGCGCCACCGGGACGTCGTGTTCAAGCGTATCGCCGGGATCGGGGCGGAGCTGATGTTCGAGGCGCTGGCCGCCTGGCTGCCCGCCAGCAGCAACCCCAGCCTGGCGCTGCTGCTTGATACGCTGCCGGCGTTGCTCTAGCCCTGTGTTTTGGCCCTGTGTTTTGGCGCGCATCTTTAGCCGTCGGATGATGCTCTAGGCTCGCTCGACACCCCAAAACAGGACGTTGCCACAGCGCACGAAGTTCTTCAGCGAGGTGCGGAACGCCCAAGGCTGCTTCCACTGGCCGAGCGGGATGAAGGGCGGGTTACCTACGGCCTCCAACTGCATGTCGCGGCAGACCGCCTGCTGCCCGGCGAGGTCTCCGGTGGCGAGCCACTGCTCCCGCAGCGCGGTCATCTTCGGGTTGTCGTACCAGCCGAGCCAGCCGGTGCGGCCGACCGCCTGCAGCGGGAACGAGCCGCCGGGATTGGAGACGGAGAGCCCTGCCCAAGTGGTGCAGAACGCATTCCAGCCGCCTTGGCTGGGGGGGTCCTGTTTCACCCGGCGGGATACCAGCGTGCCCCAGTCCATCACCTGGAAATCAACGTTCATGCCCAATTGGGTCCATAGCGCCTGCGTCACCTGCGCGATCGCCATTAGCGCTGGCATGTCGGACGCGGCCATGAAGGTGATTTTCTCGCCATTGTAGCCGGCGGCCTTGATGGCGGCCTGGGCGGCCTTCAGATCCTTGGCAGGCCCTAATTTGTCCAAGCCGGCCCTGGTGGCCAATGGGGAGCCGTCGATGAAGAACCCGACGGGCGCCACGCCGAGTTCGCTTTGGTCGCCGACGACGGCCTGCACACAATCCTGCTGGTTGGTGGCGGCGAGAATGGCGCGCATCAGTGCCGGGTTGTTGAACGGTGGGTGCAGGTGGTTGATGACCACCATCGCCAGCACGCCCAGCTTGTCGTAGGTGGCGACTTCGACGCCGGGCATCTTCTTGAGGCTGCCGACGAGGTCGATGAGTGGTTGTTCGACCCAATCGACCTCGTTCTTCTGCAGGGCGGCTGCGGCGGTGGCCGGGTCGGGCTGCACGATCCACTCGACGCGGTCGAACTTGGCCACCTTGCCACCGGCGAACCATTGCGGTGGTTCCTGCCGGGGGACGTAGCCGTCGAACTTGGCGTAGGCGGCGTGGTTGCCGGCATCCCACTCGTTGGGCAGGAAGCGGAAGGGGCCGCTGCCGGTGTAGTCCGTCACCATGGTGTTGGGCGAGGTCCTGGCAACGTGTTCCGGCATGATGAAGCAGCCGGTGGCGCCCAGCGCGTAGAGCATCTGGCGGAATGGGGTTTTCAGGCGGATGCGGAAGGTTTTGTCGCCGGTCGCCGTCATGTCGTTGAGCTGGCTGAGCAATTGGGAGCCGAATGCGTTGCGATGCGCCCAGCGGTCGATCGAGGTGGTGCAGTCGATGCCGCGCACGGGCGCGCCGTCGTGGAATTTCAGCCCGTCGCGCAGGGTGAAGTCCCAGGTGAGGCCATCATCGGACACGGTTTGCCCGGCGCACATTTGCGGCTGCGGGGCCAGTGAGTCGTCGGTGCCGTATAGCGTGTCCCACACCATGTAGCCGTGGTTGGTGGCGACGGTGGCAGTAGTCCAGATCGGGTCGGGGTTGGCGAGGTTGGCCTGGGGAACGAAACGCAGTGTTTTGGCTGGCTGGGCAATGGCGGGGCGATAAAGGCTGGTACCAGCGGCGAGGGCAGCGGCGCCCCCCAACAGACTGCGTCGGCGCATGGCCGTCTCCCTGTGCATGTGGATACCCGCAGAGCATGGCACGGCGATGCGGCGTGTTCACAGGGAAATTGCGAGTGGCTCAGCCTGGTTAAGAGGCGGGCCTGACGGGCCCCAGTTTGTAAAAGTATAGAATGATGGGGTCGGGTGGGTGTTCTAAACAATTTGCAATCTATGCAGTTAAATATCGCGAAATAATTCGCTGCTACATTGCGCGGCATGATGAACGACAATGACGATCCCGGTCAGACGGCGGCAACCGATGCGGTGGCTGAGATGCTGGAGTTGATCCGGCTGATGCTGGAGGACAGCCCCTACCCGGTTCAGCCGCACCATCAGCCAGCGCCGGACACAACGGCCGCCAACTAGCGCGCCGCGCCGTGGCTGCAGCCCGCCCTTGCGCCCAGGCATTGGGTCTTGCGATGGACCGGACCCTTGCTAGGGTTCTAGACTGCCGGACCTTGGAGGATCTGTCCTATGCCGGCATTGCGTTCCCGCACAACAACTCACGGCCGAAACATGGCCGGCGCGCGTGGCCTGTGGCGGGCCACCGGCATGAAGGACGGGGATTTCGGTAAGCCGATCGTCGCCGTGGTGAATTCGTTCACGCAGTTCGTTCCGGGGCATGTCCATCTGAAGGACCTGGGCCAGTTGGTGGCGCGCGAGATCGAGGCGGCCGGCGGCGTGGCGAAGGAGTTCAACACCATCGCGGTCGATGACGGCATCGCCATGGGCCATGACGGGATGCTGTACAGCCTGCCGTCCCGCGAACTGATCGCCGACAGCGTCGAATACATGGTGAACGCGCATTGCGCCGACGCGATGGTATGCATTTCCAACTGCGACAAAATCACGCCGGGCATGCTGATGGCGGCAATGCGGCTGAACATCCCGACCGTGTTCGTGTCGGGCGGCCCGATGGAGGCCGGCAAGGTGAACTTGTCTGGCATCACGCACTCGATCGACCTGATCGACGCCATGGTGGCGGCGGCCGATGGCAGCGTGTCCGATGCCGATGTCGAGGTGATCGAACGCTCGGCCTGCCCCACCTGCGGCAGCTGCTCCGGCATGTTCACCGCCAATTCGATGAACTGTCTGACGGAGGCCTTGGGCCTGTCGCTGCCGGGCAATGGGACCGTGCTGGCGACGCACGCCGATCGCCGCCGCCTGTTCGAGGAAGCTGGGCGGACGGTCGTGGACCTGGCGCAGCGTTGGTATGAGCAGGAAGACCCGACCGCCCTGCCCCGCGGCATCGCCACCTTCGCCGCGTTCGAGAATGCGATGACGTTGGACATCGCCATGGGCGGGTCGACCAACACCGTGTTGCATCTGCTGGCTGCCGCGCACGAGGCTGAGGTCGATTTCAAGATGGCCGATATCGACCGGCTGTCCCGCCGGGTGCCGGTGCTGTGCAAGGTCGCACCGGCGGTGGCGAACGTGCATGTGGAGGATGTTCACCGCGCTGGTGGCGTGATGGCGATCCTGGGCTCGCTGGACCGTGCCGGGCTGATCGACCGCACCACCGCGACGGTGCACGCGCCCACCATGGGGGATGCGTTGGACCGGTGGGACGTGGCGCGCACCCCCTCAGACAGCGTGCGCACGTTCTTCCGCGCGGCACCTGGCGGCGTGCCGACCCAGGTGGCGTTCAGCCAATCCTCGCGCTGGGACGAGTTGGATGTCGACCGCGAGGGCGGTGTGATCCGCGAGGCGGCGACGGCGTTTTCCAAGGATGGCGGGTTGGCCGTGCTGTATGGCAACCTGGCGGAAGACGGTTGCATCGTGAAAACGGCAGGCGTCGATGCGTCGATCCTGAAATTTTCCGGCCAGTGCCGGGTGTTCGAGAGCCAGGATGCAGCGGTCGAGAGCATTCTGGCCGACCGCATCAAGCCCGGCGATGTGGTGTTGATCCGCTACGAAGGACCCAAGGGCGGCCCGGGCATGCAGGAGATGCTGTATCCCACCAGCTACCTGAAGTCGAAGAAGCTGGGCAAGGTTTGCGCCCTGGTGACGGATGGCCGGTTCAGCGGCGGGTCGTCGGGGCTTTCGATCGGCCATGTGTCGCCCGAAGCGGCGGAGGGTGGGACGATCGGCCTGGTGCATGATGGCGACATGCTGGAGATCGATATCGTCGCCCGCAGCATCCATCTGGCGGTGCCGGATGAGGAACTGGCGCACCGCCGGGCGGCGCATGGAGATTGGAAGCCGGCCGCAACACGGCCTCGCAAGGTGACCCCTGCCCTGCGCTCCTACGCCGCGTTCATTACGAGCGCCAGCAAGGGCGCGGTGCGGATTATCCCGGAGTCGTAACGCTATAGGGCGGGTAATGCGTTTGCCGCGCTTCGTTTGCAGCAAACGCCCCCGGCCTCGCAAAAGCTTTGACCATCGGTTTTTGAGGTGATATCGCGGAAACATCGATGATGGGATGTTTCCGCGATGTCTGGCGATAACCGGCTCAAATTCGCTGATCGGTGCTCTGGCGGTCTGGCTGCATGAGGCTGTCCCGGCTCAAGGAGCGACTGCAGCACGGCGCCGACGTTTGCCAGATCACGCAGCAGCGTATCGTCGAACTGGAGAACGTGCCGGACGACCGCAAGCGGCTGCGGCAGTTCCCCACGACAGAGGCAGCCTCGCTGCTGGGCGTGTCCGAGAGTTATCTGCGCCAGATCACGAAGGATGGTGCGGAGTTCACCTGCGGCACGGTTGCGGGCAACAATTATCGCCGTACCTTCTCGCTGAAAGAGCTGCATTGGGTGCTTGCCGGGCTGCACGAGAAGACCGGTGACGAGCGGTATCGACGGCGGCGCAATGATGGGGAGAAACTGCAGGTCCTAGCGGTTGCCAACTTCAAGGGCGGCGCCGCCAAGACGACGACGGCAGTGCATCTTGGGCAATATCTGGCGCTGCGGGGCTATCGCGTGCTGCTGGTCGACCTGGATAGCCAGGCCTCGCTCACCAGCCTGTTCGGGTTGCAGCCGGACACTGATGTTGGGCCGGAGGAAACGCTCTACCCGGTGTTTCGTGGCGAGGCGAGCGATCTGAAAGGCTGCATCCGCACCACATATTGGCCCCGGCTGGACCTGGTGCCGGCCAATCTGAGCCTGGGCCAAGCGGAGTTCGAGATGCCGGTGCGGGCGCAGCGGGAGAAGAACTTCGCATTCTGGTTGGTGCTGCGGGAGGCGATCGAGAACTCGGCCGAGGGCTACGACGTGGTCGTGCTGGACTGCCCCCCTTCCCTCGGCTTCATGTCGATCAACGCGATTTTCGCTGCCACGGGGATCATCGTTCCGGTGCCTCCCTCGATGATCGACTTCGCCAGCACCGGGCAGTTCTTTCGCATGTGCTCGCAGGTTTTGGACCAGGTGGAGGAGATCGATCCAAACGGCAAGGACATCGATTTCTTCAAGATCCTGATCGCCAAGCATTCGGTGACGGACCAGAACCAGAAGCAGATCATCCACCTCATGGCCGCCAATTTCGGTGACATGCTGCTGCAGAACCCGATGGCGGTGACCACCGCACTGGACGCCGCCGGGCTTCGCAAGCGCACGTATTACGAGATCGACGACCAGGTGGGGACGCGGCAGAGTTACCTCCGCGGGCTCAGCTTCCTCAATGCCGTGAATGCGGAGATCGAGGGCGTGATGCTGAAGACGTGGGGCCGTCAGGACACGAGCCGTGCCGCCAACACCGCAGCGGGAGTGTGACATGCGCAAGCCGTTCGACCTGACGGCGATTACCGCCTCGCTGCCAACCTTGCCCGAGGACGGCGTAGCGCGTCCGGCGGCCGCGCGCTCCAGCATGGTGCCGATCGCCAAGGCGATCGAGACCCAGCACCGCAACGCCATGGCCGAGCTGAAGGCGTTGGAGCGAGCGATCGAGGAGCGCCGGGCCGACGGGTTGGTGGTCGAGGAGATCGACCCGGATTTGACCGACGCCTCGCCCTACTGGGATCGCGATCAGCGCTTTTTGGAAGATCGCAGTTTCGCCGAGTTCGTGGAGGATGTGCGCCGCCAGGGCCAGCAATCGCCAGCCTTGCTGCGTCGCCACCCGAGTGAGAGCGGGCGGTTCGAGATCTGTTTCGGCCATCGCCGGGCGCTGGCGTGCAAGCAGATCGGGCGGCCTTTGCGGGCGGTCGTGCGGGACCTCAACGAGGCGCAAATGGCCGGTGCGGCGTTCAGCGAGAATACCCAGCGGGAAGGCGTGTCGATTTTGGAGCAGGCGCGTGCCCTGTCCCGCTACATCGAGCGTGGCGTGTTTCCAACCAAGCAAGCGTTAGCCGACGCGCTGCACGTCTCGCGCCCCCATGTCAGCAACCTCACCTCGTTTGCGGAGATTCCGGATTTGGTGTTGGAGGCGCTGGGTGACTGGCGCAAATGCACCTTCCGCGACGCCAATGCGCTGTTCAAGCAGTTGCAGGATCCCGACCGAAAGGCGGCGATGTTGGCGGCGGCGTCCGAGCTTGTGTCGGAGGGTGGATCGGCAGTGTTTCCGACACGGATGGCGCAGCTTCTAGGTCGTCCGCGGGACGATGCGGAGGCGCCGATGCAGATCTGCGACCCGGCGGGCAACGTCTTGGTCTCACGCCGGGCAGGGGGGCGATCGGAAATGTTCACTTTCGCCGCCGGGCGCGGCGATGGATTGGCCGATTTCGTATGGAAGCGGATGGCGGGCTTGGCAGAGGAGTATCGCAAGCACAGCGCTGGCAAGAAGTAGCCCCCAGCGTTTGCAGCAAACGCCGCTCTCTCAATGGCTGCAAACAAGCGGCGATTGGTGCTCCGGCCAGCGCATATCCCGTGTGGTTAGCCGCAGTTGGTGGATGAGGAGCTCGATGGACTGCGACACCGGGCGGCCAGCGTGGGTTACTGCGACGATGGGGACGAACAGCGCCGGGTTAAACCTGCATACGTGAAGGGCCATCGTCGTATCGTTGCGCACGGGGATGGACGGCACGATCGCGATGCCCGCACCTGCCTCT
>NZ_LMUY01000117.1:17560-21677 GCF_009765685.1 Acidisphaera sp. L21
CCAGGTCCGGCTGGGTGCACTCCACCGCCATCAAGGGCCGGACCCCCGCGGCGGCAAATGCGTCCTCGATCATCTTGCCCCAGATCGGCCGCTCGGATGCCGAGATTAGTCGTTCGCCCGCCATATCTCCGGCGGTGAGGAATGGCCGGCCGGCGAATGGGTGGTCCGGCGCCATTGCGCACACGACTGGAACGATACACAGGGTATGCGAATCGACCAGCGTCGGGTCGACCAGGCCGAAGGTTAGTCCTAAGTCGGACTGGCTGTTGGCCACCCGGTCCACGACCTCCGCCGGGGTCAGCACTTTCACCCCGGCGCGGACCAGCGGCTGCGATCGCAGGAACGCGCCCAGCGCAGCCGGCACCAGGGCAGCGTTGAACGCGGCGATGGTGGTGAGCGTCACCTGACCCGTCAGCCGCCGGTGCAGGTCCCGCGCCAGGCGCTCGGCCGCGTCTAGCCGGCTGAAGATGTCGTCCACCGCGCGGAAGAATACCTCGCCTTCGTGCGTTGGCTGTAACCGGCCTTTGATCCGGCGGAAAAGCGGCACGCCGATCCGATCCTCGGTGTAACGCAGCACTTTGCTGATCGCAGGTTGCGACAAGCCAAGCAGCCTCGCGGCCTCGTGCTGGTTGCCGCTGCGCATAACCGCCCAGAACACTTCCAGGTGGCGCACGTTCAGGTGCGACCCCCGGCTCGCCGCTATTGTTGCGGCTTTCTCGATGTCGTTCGGCATTCGCCGCTCCGTCCCTGGCGCGATGCTAACAGGCGTTCGCGCCTGCACCAAAGCGATATCGCCCGGTTATCACCACCCGCACATTGAATATTGGACGGCAGGGCGAACCACGCCGAGCATCCCCCCAACACGACAATGCTGAAAGCAGCGGAGAAGGAGAGGGGTGTCATGCCGATCGTAATAGGCAGCGACGTCTGCGTGCACTGCACCAGGCCAATTCTATGCTGCTGAAAGGCACTCGCGTCGTCGAGTGGGCCGAAGGCTTGTCCGCTCCGTTCACGGCACGGCTGCTCGCTGATCTCGGGGCGGATGTCGTCAAGATCGAGCGGCCCGGCGGTGATCCGTTGCGGCAGAAGGGGCCGTTCTGGCCCGGCCATACCGGGGCGGATGCCAGCGCATTGTTCGGCTACGTCAATGCCGGAAAGCGTAGTGTCACGCTCGACCTAGATCGGGAGCCCGGGCGTCTCGCCGAATTCTTGTCCGGGGCAGCCATCCTGGTGGAATCCCAACCGGCCGCTACCTGGGACCAACGCAACCTCAGTATCGCGGCGCTGCAGGCTCGTTATCCGGCCTTGGTCATCCTGTCGCTGACCCCGTTCGGCCGCAGCGGCCCGCTGCGGAATGCGCCGGCGACTGATTTCACCCTGCAGCATCGTGCCGCGTTCGCCTACAATATGGCGCGGCCGGTGGACGAGCCGGAGGCACGTGGCCCGTTGGCTGGCGCCGACCACGAGGGGCCACTTGCCGTTGGCGTTGCCGGTGCGCTGGCGGCGGTATGGGGCTTGCTGGTCGCCGCCGGGGGCGCGGGGCCGCATATCGACCTGGCCAGCCACGATTTCTACGCCCACATCGCCTTCGAAGGCTTGGCAGATTGGAGCAACGGCGAGCGTGCCTTCAGTCGCCGCCGGGTCAAGCGCGAGGGCACGGAGGCTGCCGGTGGGCTCACCTGGATCCTGCCGTGTGCGGATGCCGGTTGGGTCATGGTCTCCCCACGGGAGCAGCATCAATGGGATCGCTGGATAGAGTTGCTGGGCAACCCGGCCTGGGCGGCAGACGCGGCGTTTTGCGGCACCCGGGTGGAGCGCCGGCGCAACTGGTTCGAGTTGCAGGCGGCCATGACCGAATGGTCCAGCTACCAATCGGCGGAGGAAGTGACCCGACGCGCCCAAGCCGTGTCCGTCGCGTGCTTTCCCATCAGCACGCCCGACGCGCTGTTGCGCAACGCCCAATTGCAGCATCGCCAGTTTTTCGACCGGCTGGTGTCACCGTCCGGCATGGAGGCGACGGTGCCGGGGCTGCCGATCCATTTACAGACGACAAGCCATGGCGCTCTGCCGCACGCGCGCACGCTTCGCAGCCCCAGCTTGGAGCCGGTTTGATGGACACGATCGTGACCGGCTCGGGCCATCAGCACGCCGCGCAACTGCCGCTGTCGGGCCTGCGGGTGTTGGATTTCAGTTGGATCATCGCCGGGCCGCTGACGACGAAGATGCTGGGCGCCATGGGGGCGGAGATCATCAAGGTCGAATCGTCCAAGCGGGCGGAGCACGCGGCGCGGGGCGGATCGTACCCGCTGCTGAACAACAACAAGCGCAGCGTCACCATCGATATCACGCATCCTGGGGGGCAGGATTTGCTGCATCGGCTGGTGCGCATCAGCGATGTGGTGGTGGAGAATTTCTCGGCCAAGGTGCTGACCAAATACCGCCTCGGCTATCCGATGTTGCGGGAGATCCGGCCGGACCTGATCTACGTCTCCGCCTCCGGTGTTGGGCGCACCGGGCCGCAGAAGGATGCGCTGGCCTACGGCACGCTGCTGCAGGCGTATAGCGGGCGGGCGGGGCTGATCGGGGCGCCGAACCTGAAGCTGGAGGCGATGGGCATCCTGCCGATCTGGACCGATCCGGTGACGGCGATGTGGGAGGCGCTGGCCATCCTGGCCGCCGTGCATCACCGCCGGCAGACCGGGGACGGCGCCTATCTGGACCTGTCGATGCTGGAGGGCACGGTGGCCCTATTGCCAGAGGCATTGCTGCGCCACTCCCTGGACATCGGCGGTAACGGGCCGGGCGGGAATGATGACGGCGAGTCGGCGCCCGGCGGGTGTTTCCGCTGCGATGGGCCGGATTCCTGGCTTGCCATCGCCGTCCGCACCGATGCGGAGTGGGCGGGGCTGTGTGCCGTCATGAAACGGCCCGACCTCGTCGCCGCCCATCCCACCGCGGCATCCCGCCATGAGGCACGACAGGCACTGGATGCCTTGGTCGCGGATTGGGCCGACACGCAGAATGCCGAGGCGGCGGAGCACTGGCTGCTGGAGGCCGGCGTGCCCGCTGCGCGAACCCGATCCTTCGCCGGGGTGATGGAGGACGAACAACTCGCCGCACGCGGCTTGTTCCCGGTGATGCCGGATGGTCGCCGCACCGTGGCGCTGCCCTGGCAGGATTCCACTGGCTGGCGCGGCCGCTTGGACCCGGCACCCGGGCTTGGTGACAGCAACGACTACGTCTTGGGCGAACTGCTTGGCCTAGGGCAGGCGGAACGAGACGCGTTGGCGGCAGAGGGTGTGATCGGCTGAACAAGACGAACCGCCGCGGCAACGACCGCGGGCGGTAATGGGGGGAACGGACATGGTGAAGTTCTTGCACAACACGATAGGTCGGCGTGGCGTATTGGGGGGTGCTGCGGCGTTGGGCGCCGGGTTGGCATTGCCGGCCCGTGGCCAAGCGCAGACTGCGGCGGGCATTACCGACGCGCTGATAAAGGCCGCCAAGGCGGAAGGGGCGCTCACCTACTACCACACCTCCGATTTGGGTCTGACGGCGAAATGGACGGCGGCGTTCACCCGCAAGTACGGCATCGCCGTGAAGAACATTCGCGGCCCCAGTTATCCGCTGTTCGATCGCTGGATGAACGAGGAACGGGTCGGCCGGCACATTGCCGACGTGATCCAGATCTCGGACCCGACCGTATTCGCACCGGCGAAGAAGGAGGGGTTCATCGCCGACTTTACCCCCGCCGCCGGTGCGGCAATCCCCGATGCGCTGAAGGTGGAGGGGCAGTGGTACGCCCTGAACATCGACTTCATGGGCATCGTCTACAACACCAAGGAGACCACCGAGGACGAGGTGAAGGCGCTGACCGCTGGCGGTTGGGACGCGCTGACCGATCCGCGCTGGAATGGCCGCTACGCCACGACCACACCAGCCGCGGGCGGCAGCACCTACACCTACTGGTACATGTTCATGACGGAGTACAAGGATCGCTACGGCGAAGCGTTCGTCAAGAAATTGGCTGCTCACAAGCCGACGATCTACAGCAGCAAAGTGCTCGCCTTCGACCGGCTGGCGGCTGGCGACTTCGCGGTATCCGACATGGCTGTGC
>NZ_LMUY01000153.1:0-620 GCF_009765685.1 Acidisphaera sp. L21
AGAGGTTGACCGGATCGTTGACATTATCCAGGCCAGCAATCCGCGTCATTTCGACCCGGCGTTGGAGCGTTGGCGGAATTCACCTCCAACAACTTGAAGACATACCATTACCAATCCACGGTGCGGCTAACCCAAAGCCGCGGGCTATGGAGCGCGGCCAGCCGAAGGATCCTTGATGCTGGACCCGATATACCAAACGCTTAAGCGAAGTTGGGTAGCCGTCTGCCCGATCGATGTAGCAGCCGTTCCACAAGCGATATACTGGAGGATGCATGCCAGATACTGAATGTCCGCCTGCGGGTTTTGAAAGCCACTGGGATGCGCCATGGTTCAAGGAAAAGTCAGATGAGTGCCGGCGGCTGGCTAATCTCGTTGCTGAGCAGCATCTTCGCGACGCAATGCTAGACTTGGCCAATGACTTTAAACGGCAATCGGATCACGCGGCACTTCTTGCGGCCGTAGCATTCGGGCGCCGCGGGTTTTGAGCGGCGCAACGTCGGACCTATCCCCCTTGATCATGCCGCAGGCATCCACCCGCGGCGACAATCCCACTGGAAGCGGCGATCACGAGGCTTGGATCGATGGCTGGCACGAGAGTGATGCGCTAGACGAAGATTTGG
>NZ_LMUY01000153.1:630-2730 GCF_009765685.1 Acidisphaera sp. L21
GGACGACGATGACCGGACCCGAAATCTATTCCCCACCCCATCGCCGTGCGATTGACCTCATCCCGCACGACGCACGCGCGGAATTGCGCACCAATTACTTGCCCGATGAGGGGTCGGAATTGCGCGTGTTGGCAATGATCGAGCGGGTGGAGCGCCAGATTCGCGACGTTGGATCGGAGGTGACGATCCGCACGGTTTGGCTGGGACACGGCCATGTCATTTTATCATATTAAGACATGGCGCCACAGTCACCCATCGTTGGCAGGCTCTATGGCGCTAGCGGCAGGGGGCACGCGCAGTCGCCGCCACATCTAGGGGAGGGGCGAGAATGAGCCCAAGAAATTTGGCAGTGAACCGCCCAAACACCGTACGGACCATGGCGGTGGTTATTGGCCTCACGTTTTTTGGTACGATGGCGTTGGCGTTTAGTGCCATCATGGTGTTTGGCATCTAGCGCTCGCTCGCTGCTTTATCCCAACCAGTCAACCATGCCTCAGCTGCTATGGGTGGTGCATCGGTCGGCGCAATCCGAGGGGCCGCCGGCGACTAATAAAGCCACATGACAAAGCTAACTCTAGTCGCAAGCAACCAAGGCTCTGGGCGCGACGTTGCCGCTGCACATCGCAAGGCAAGAACCAATGTCCACGCCTTCTCCAACTCACCCCTCCGCCCGCACAGGACTTGGGCCTCTCGCACTGGTCGTTGTCATGGCAGCGGGATTGATGCTTAGCGGTTGCAATACGACGGCCGGCGCAGGCCAAGATCTAAAAGCTACTGGGTCCGCCGTCACACATGGCGCTGAGGACGTGAAGTCGAAATTTTAGCCGCGACCGATAACTAGAAACTGCAAACGCGCCCTATCGCATCTTCGGATCTAAATTCCAGTGGGCCGGCCGCCACGTCGACAGCACTCCAGTGGTCACATATCCGTAGGCATCTACGAACTCGGCAATGCCAATGATCGTTATTCAGCTTGCGCGACGCCCTTTGGCACTCGCTGGAGGGTAGTTTGCAACAACGCGATGACTGGCACCTTACCGACGAGTTAGACTACGAGCATGGTCGGGGCGATCCTTTCGCAGCCGCAGTGCGCGCTACGCGAATGCCCATGGTCATTACTGACCCTGCGCAAAGCGATAATCCAATCGTCTTCTGCAATGTGGCTTTTCAAAAGCTGGCTGGCTACTCCCGCGAGGAGATCATCGGCAAGAACTGTCGATTTCTACAGGGGCCTGACACTGACCCTGCGACAGTAGCAAAGATCCGAGATGCGATCAGAGGTGGCCGCGCGATAGATGTGGACCTTCTCAACTACCGCAAGGATGGAACCATATTCTGGAACGCACTGTACTTGTCTCCCGTAAGGGATAAGGCAGGTGTGATCCGTTTCTTTTTCGCTTCACAGCTTGATGTGACCGATCGGGTAAAAGCGCAAAGCATTATCAATGAGCAGAAAGCGCTAGTCGAGCTAGAAGTGGAGCGGCGCACTGCGGACTTGCGTGCCGCCCTTGATGCTAAGACGATCCTTCTACACGAAGTTGATCACCGCGTGAAGAACAACCTCACGATGACTGGTTCGTTGCTGCGGCTCCAGGCTCGCACGATCGACGATCCAGTAATTACCGCGAAACTTACTTCGATGTTGGAGCGTGTGGATGCACTCGCCGTAGTTCATCGTCAGCTTTACCAATCCTCCGACATTGCACGTTTTGACATCGGTAGCTTTGGTGATGGTCTTGCCCGGGACGTGGTGGGGTTAAGCGGTCGAACTGACATCACGCTGGCCATTAAGGCACAGCCGTTATTCGTAAATTCGGCGCATGCATCAGCTCTTGGGTTGATCCTGAACGAGATACTCACCAATGCGATCAAGCATGCTTTCGCGGATGGTCGGCCGGGAAGCCTCACCCTCTTGGTTGAAGGTAGTGACAATCGTGGGACAATTCGGATCTGCGACAATGGCCCTGGTATGCCGTCAAGCAAGCGCTCCAAGAGCATAGGGCTCTCCCTCATTGCGCGTTTGGCGCAGCAGGCGAAGGCAGAGGCCACCTAGACCGTAAGCGCTGCTCTGAGACCCTTTTCCGTCGATCAGGTGGCGTC
>NZ_LMUY01000098.1 GCF_009765685.1 Acidisphaera sp. L21
TTTACAATGCGTTAGACCCGACAACTCACTACCCCGTTCCTGCCGAACTACGTTTCTCGGGCGATCTTGGATTCCTCGCCAATCGCCTGCCGGATCGGGAAGCTCGGGTTGAGTCTTTTTTCTTGCAAGCCGCTTCGCGGCTACCCAGCCGTTGCTTCCTAATCGGTGGCTCCGGCTGGGAGGATAAGGCGATGAGTGCCAATGTGACTCGAATAGGCCATGTTGGCACGGCCGATCACAATGCATTCAACACCTCGCCATTGGCTGTGTTGAATGTGGCTCGTGACTCTATGGCGGCTGTTGGATATTCACCGGCGACGCGCGTGTTTGAGGCTGCGGGCGCTGGCGCCTGCCTGATCACCGATGCTTGGGAGGGCATCGAGCAGTTTTTACAGCCCAATTCCGAAGTGCTTGTGGCCCGCGATGGGCAAGATGTGGCCGACCATTTGACGGCCCTTACCCCGCAGCGTGCCCATAGGATTGGAGAGTCTGCGCGGCGGCGCGTGCTGGCGGAGCACACATACGCCCTTCGAGGGGCCGAGGTAGATAATTTGCTAAGGATCCTCTCAGCGACTAAGCAGGAAGTAGCATGAGACTGGTCGTCCTTGGATTGACGCTATCGTCTTCATGGGGCAACGGCCATGCTACCACCTACAGGTCGCTTCTAAGCGCGTTCGTCGAGCGTGGGCACACCGTGCTTTTTCTAGAGCGTGACGCACCGTGGTACGCGGGTGATCGCCGGGATTTGCCCAATCCTAGCTGGTGCCGTCTAGCCTTCTACGACAGTTTAGCGGAGTTGGAGACCTGGCGTAGCGACATTGCGCACGCGGATGCGGTGATTGTCGGCTCCTATACGCCGCAAGGAGTCGAAGTGGCACGGTTCGTTCGCGCTGTCGCTCATGGTGTCGTTGCGTTTTACGACATTGACACGCCGGTGACGCTTGCCAAGCTTGCTGCAGGCGATGAGGACTATCTCTCTCTTGCCTCAATCCCTGAGTTCGACCTGTATCTGTCCTTCACGGGCGGCCCTACGCTGAAGCGGCTGGAGCAGCACTATGGATCACCTGCGGCGCGGCCGCTGTATTGCACAGTGGATACTAGTGCTTACCGGCCCCTCGGCTTGCCGGCGCGGTGGGATCTGAGTTACCTGGGCACATATAGTCCCGACAGACAACCCCCGCTGGAGTGTCTTCTGCTTGAACCCGCGCGCCGTAACCCTCATTTGCGTTTCGTGGTTGCTGGACCACAATACCCTGCCAATATTGCTTGGCCGAGCAACGTGGAGCGCATCGAACATTTACCACCCGCGGAGCATGCAGGGTTCTACGCCGCCAGCCGCTTCACGCTCAATGTCACACGCGCTGACATGATCGCCGCCGGGTGGAGTCCCAGCGTGCGTCTCTTCGAGGCTGCGGCGTGCGGGACGCCCATCATATCAGATGTTTGGGAGGGATTGGGCACGTTACTCGAACCTGGATCCGAAATTCTTCTGGCCTGTGGGGCGGATGATGTTCTCGCTGCGCTGCTTGAACTGCCGGAGGACAAACGCGTGGCATTGGGGACGGCCGGGCGTCGCCGCGTGTTGGCTGAGCACGATGCGGGGCGCAGGGCCACTGAACTCGAAGCCTACCTCTCTGCCCCCCGTGCATGATCGAAACAGCAACGCGTTGCTCAGGTGGACAGCGTTTCGGTGACAGACGACTCAGGGACTGCATGGGTGGCGGCGATGAAGCGCGGGGACTATCAAACCGCCTGGCGGCTAAGCGATAGGGTGCGGGCGGACAGCGACCCGACAACGCGCGACGATCCCCGGCTTCCATACCATCTACGATGGGTTTGGGATGGTCGTCCGCTAGTGGGGCTGCATGTTCTGGTCCGCTGCTATCATGGGCTGGGTGATACGCTTCAATTTGCCCGGTATCTTCCCGCTCTTGGTCACCAGGTCGCGTCGCTCACAGTGGAGACACAGCCGGAGCTGATCCCGCTCTTAGAGACTATGTCTGGCATTGATCGACTGGTTGGGTTTGATCCGCTAAGTCCAGCCAAACCTGCCGGATGCGATATTGAAATCATGGAACTCGGGGCTGCGTTGCGGATGGAGCCGGCGCTTCTGCCGCCGCCATACCTGCAAATCTCACCAGGTCCGCCTAACTACGAGGACGCGATTGGGCTGTGTTGGAAGGCGGGCGGATGGAACTCCGAGCGTTCAATGCCAGCCTCCCTTCTTGTCCCGCTAACACAGCATTCTTGCGTGTCGCTTTGCCCGGGTCCGACCGACCTCCGCGTGCTGAATCCATTGGGGTGTCCCGCCGCTATTATCGACACGGCGCGTCTGCTCAAGTCGCTTCGCTTGGTCATCACAGTCGACACAATGATCGCCCACCTCGCTGGCGCACTCAATGTTCCAACGTGGCTTCTGGTGAAGCATGACAGCGACTGGCGGTGGATGATGGATAGGTCAGATTCACCTTGGTATCCTTCGATGCGCTTGTACCGGCAGCCAAGCCCAGGCGATTGGGAGACAGTCATAGCCCGGATCGTAGCCGACCTAAATTTGTGAGGCTCCACAAATCCCCAAGTACGAAGTCTTTCCTTTGTCATTTATCTCGCCATGGCACACGCGCGCATTTCCGGCCGGAGAGGCATCTTTCGAAGACGTGCACCAAGGTTCGTGTGGAGGATGTTCTCCACCAGCGGCGCTTGACAACTTCCGGGATCATCACTGCAACCGATCGACCGGGCGTCTCATCATCTAGTTCGACAATAAGCTCTGAAAAGGCTCATGCATTTCTCGGTAAAACGTTGGAAGCAAGACAAAGCTTTGGCGCTTTAACTCCTCGGCTGTCCATTGGATGGACGATATCGGTTTGCCATTGCTCCTTCAGCCGCTTTTCGTCGACATCGCTGTCAGGGCCAGAGATGTGAAGCAGACGAACCAAGCCCCAGGTCCCATCGCCCTGCAGACCGACGGGACGCAAACCTTTGCCGGCGCACTTGCCCCGGGAGATCGTGGGTAACGCCCCATAGATTGCTTGCAGTTGCGGTAGCTGTGACCTGGCTCGGTTGAGCAAACTGGGCGAAACCGTTACCGAGACGCTGGAAAAAATCCCTGCCAAGCTCAAAGTGATCCAGCATATCCGGCCTGAATATGTCTGCCGCTTGTGCGAGACGATAGCCAGGCATTTATTCCGGTTAAGAGACGTTGTCTTTTCGGCGCTGCGGGGGCGAGGGCTATCCCGCCGAAGAAGCAACGGCACCTTCGATGCCGTCGAAGTTTCGGGAGGAAACGTCCACGATGCGGTAGCTGAAACCCGCCGCGATCCACTTACGTGACCAGACTTGAGGAGTTGCCGCCATTGCTATCCTTTTGCATCGAACCCTACCCAGCAGGTCGAACCAAGTCGAGCTAGGCTAGCGCAGCGGGCAGCTACTGGCTGTTCTGGCACTCGGCCGGGGCCTCGGCAATGCCTCATGCGCGTCAGCTGGAACCCAATGGCCATTCTTGATAGATCAGCTGGAATGGCGATCCTTCCAAACCATGCGGACGGATTAGCGCAGCAGAGCAGCAACAGCATCGACCAATTGGCGTGGTTCGGCCGGCTTAACAACCAGTGAACCGAAAGGCCATTGGTGCCTTATTTCGTCGGGCAGGCGCTGGCCACTGTAGAATAGGAATGGAATGCCACGCTCGCTTAACAGCATAGCCACAGCTTCGCTTGTATCGCGACCAAGTCGAATATCAAGAGTGGCAGCGGAAATGTTCGGTAGGGTTGCGCCTGACAATGCCTCGGCTAGTGTGATACACAGGGAGACGACGTGGGCGCCTGCTTCAGTCAGAGTGGCTTCAATGTCGAGCGCAATCAGAATCTCATCGTCGACGACAAGAACGCGAACGCCGTCAAGGCGCGCACCTGATTGAGAATGCGATGATAGCTCCATCAGGCGAGGCTTTTGGCTAGAGGAACGTCAATCGTGCAGACGAAGCCCGTTGGCAGAAAGTCTCTATGAACAGCCGCGCCGGTCAGTCCTCTTTCGATCAAACTGCTACCGAAGCCCCTACGACTGGGGATCTCTACCGGAGGTCCCCCGGCTTCGTGCCATAGAAAATTCAAAATGCTCTCAGTTCCATCTGGTCTCACGCTCCATCGCACCAGGACCGTCCCTGTCTCAGAGGAGAGTGAACCATACTTGGTCGCGTTGGTTGCAAGCTCATGCAGAATCAGGCCGAATGGAGTGGCCAAGTCGGGAGGCAGTGTGAGCGGCTCGCCATCCACCTGGATACGTCCCGAAGCATCGCTTGTGTGAACCTGGAGTTTGGATTCAATCAACGCCGTCAACTCGGCACCCTTCCATTCGGAATCGACCAAGATCTTGTGAGCGCGGGCCAGGGACGAGAGTCGTCCTTCGAATCTCTCGACGAAATCGGCACCAGATTGTGTATTACGGAGGGTTTGACGCGCCATCGATTGGACACCGGTGAGTGTGTTGCGCACGCGATGGCTTAACTCGTCGAGGAGAAGCTTCTGCTGCTCTTCCCAACGTTTCCGCTCTGTGATGTCTCGTGTGCTCTCTAGTACAAGACGACGTCCGTTGACGAGCACGAGTTCAATTTCGCTCTCGACCTGGATGATCTTGCCGCTTTTCGTCCGGTGATGCACCTCGCCTTTCCATTGAACCCGGCTCAGCAAGGATTCCCGCAGTGCCTGGAAGGTTGATCCCGGGACGATGGGATGCAAAAGCGCCTCTTTTGACTGTCCGATCGCCTCATCGCGGCCAAACCCATAAAGATCCTCGCTGCCTCTGTTCCATTTCAGAATGCCCCCGTCGAAATCCCAGACGAAGATAGGCGAGCGCGACAGCTCTACGAGCCGCATCTCTTGACGGAGATGCTCCTCGCTCAACCCCTAGTGCTACTTGCCACCCGAATGCATCATCGTGCGTATGTAATAGCGCTGCAGCGCCAAAAACGGCAGCGCCGCCACCAGCACAGACACCGAGGCCGAGGCGAACAGACCGCCCCAGTTCGCCGTTTCCATGTTCGCGTGCCGGGCAATGGCAACCTGTATCATCACTTTGTCGGGTGAGCTGGCGGCGACAATCGGCCAGAAGAAGGCGTCCCATTGCTGGATAAATTGCATCAACGCCGCCGTGGCGATAGTCGGCCCCGATAGCGGCAGAACCAACCGCCAATAGATCTGCCACCAACTCGCACCGTCGATCCGCCCTGCCTCGTACAACTCCCGCGGGACGGCGGCGAAGAACTGGCTGAACAGGAAGATAGACAGCCCGCTTGCCACCTCGGGCAGGATCAGCGCTTGGTAGCTATCCGTCCAACCCAAGAACCGGATCAACGTGTAGAGGGGCATCACAATTGACTCGAACGGCATCATAAAACTGGCTAGCACTAAAACGAAGAGGGTCGCCCGGCCCCGGAACTGAAAAGCTGCAAACCCAAATCCAGCCATTGAATTCACAAATAACGCCACCACCACCGTCACGACGGAAACGAACACCGAGTTGCCGATGGCCAAGGGGAAATCGCCACGGGTAAGTTCGGTATAATTTTCAAGCGTCAATTGGCTCGGGATTAAAGTGTGCCACGAGAACCGGCCACCATAGCGGAAGATGTCACTTGCCGGTCTGATCGACGAGATCAGCAGCCAGTAGAGCGGCAGCAGGGCGAGCACCGCAACGGCTAACATGGCTACATAGCGCAGAATTCTGCGTCGTTTCATGCAGCGTCCTCCGCCCGAAAGAAGCGCAGCTCGAGCATGGCGACGGCGCCAACGATTACCAGGATCACGGTCGAGATCGCCAACGAGCGGCCATTATCCAGCAGGGTGAAGGCAGCGCGATACGCCTCGAACATCAGCAGTGAGGTGCTTCCGTTTGGTCCTCCTGCAGTAATGACATAAACCGGTGCGAAGAGCAGGAAGTTCGCCGCGGTGTCGGCAATTAGCACAAAGCCAAACGAGCGCCGCATCAAGGGAAGAGTGATGTGCCACAACCTGCGCCACGCACCCGCGCCATCGATCGCCGCTGCTTCATTCACCTCCGGCGGAATGGCCGAAAGGCCTCCCAGCATGAAGAACATCCAATAGCCGACACCGCGCCAGGTACAGATCGCGATCAAGCTGGGGAGTGCCTGCCCCTCGCTGCGGAAAAATGGTTGGGCAGCGAGCCCCAGGCTACGCAGCAGGCCGTTCACCGGACCGACGCCCGGGTCCAACAGCAAGTTCCACATGACCGAGGTGAGCGCAATCGACACGGTGATGGGCAACAGCACCGCAGTACGCAAGGCGCCCACGCCGTGTCCAGGCTTAGAGGGTGTTATGTACTTTCTTGAGGTTAGGGCTTAATGGG
>NZ_LMUY01000134.1:0-1647 GCF_009765685.1 Acidisphaera sp. L21
GTGACCCACACCATCGGTGGCTCAGTTTTCGACCGGCGTTGACACTGGCAACCTTGGCTTGCATGACCAGCCCCCATGGAGTGGTCCGATCAAAATATTAGTGCATGGCGATGCTGATGGCTGGGGCTGGTCCGGCTTGGCCCGGGGTGGTTGGCTTTCTGATTCCCGAGATCACCGTTTCTGGTGCTGGCGGTCGGTAGCCCAAGGAAGAGTGCGGGCGGGCGGTATTGTAATACATACGCCATTGCTCGATCAGCACCTTCGCCTCCGCCAGCGTGTTGAAAACCTCACACGACAATAGCTCGTCACGGAACTTGCCGTTGAAGCTTTCAACATAACCGTTCTCCCACGGACTGCCGGGCTCGATATAGGCGGTCTTGGCACCCACACCTGTGATCCAGCCCTTCACCGCGATCGCCGCAAACTCCGGCCCATTGTCCGACCGAATGTGCATCGGAATGCCGCGCGCGATGAACAGGTCCGCAAGCACGTCGATCACGTCCGTTGCCTTCAACTGACGCGCCACACGGATCGCCAAAGCCTCACGGGTGAATTCGTCGACCACGTTCAGCGTGCGGAATTTGCGGCCGTCCCGGGTCCGGTCCTCCACAAAGTCATACGCCCAGACGTGGTTCGGTCGGTCGCGCCGTAGCCGAACACAGGAGCCATCGTTCAGCCAAAGGCGACTCCGCTTTGGCTGTCGCGGTGGCACCTTCAGGCCCTCAGCACGCCAAATTCGCTCTACACGCTTATGGTTGGTGTGCCAGCCCTCGGCCCGTAGCAGCGCCGTAATCCGTCGGTAGCCGTAGCGCCCGTATTGCTTCGCCAGATCAATGATCGCCGCTGTCAGCGCTGCTTCGTCATCGGCTGTCTTCAATGCCTTGCGCTGCGTCGAGCGATGCTGGCCCAGCACCCGGCAGGCAAAGCGTTCCGACACGTTCAGCCGAGCCGTCACGTGCTGGACGCACGTGCGGCGACGGGCAGCGCTTAGTAGTTTCCCGACGCAGCTTCCTTCAGCACCAGCTTCTCGAGCGTCAGATCCGCCACCGCCTTGCGCAGCCGGCCGTTCTCTTGCTCTAGCAGCTTCAACCGCTTGACCTGATCCAACTTCAAGCCGCCATATTCGGCGCGCCACCGATAGTAGGTGGCCTCCGTCACCCCAATCGACCGAACCGCCTCAGCCACCCCCTTGCCCTGCGCGGTCAGCACCTCGATCTGCCGCAACTTGCCCACGATCTCTTCTGGCTTGTGATGCTTACGTCCCATCCTCTCAACCTCCGCAATCCCTCCGGAATTCTCATATCCGGTGGCCCACTTCTACGGGGGAAGGTCACCTGTGCAGGAGCTACTGGTCTGGCTACCGGGCGACAGATCATGGATGCCGGCGACCGGGCCGTATGCAACTATTATTGCCGAGATGCTTGATGACGGCACAGTGCTGATTGAGGAGGATCATATGCCTGACGACGGTGACGGGCAGTGGCGAGTTCGGCTCACTGAGGCGGCGGTTAAGATCCTGGCGTGATTCCCATGCACCGCCGGAGTCTGGTGGTAGATCAGATCGACCGGAGGCAATGCGGCCGCACACGTCACCCCCTAGTCACGTCTGCATCGGCGTTGGTTCGGGCGGCAGACTTTTTGGCGGAT
>NZ_LMUY01000134.1:1710-2852 GCF_009765685.1 Acidisphaera sp. L21
AAGGGCGTCGCAACACCCACCTAGCTAGGGCAGTTGACGGTCCCCACGCCCGGGTAATACGGTCGCGCCTTCAATAGCCTCCTCCAGCATGGCGAGCACCTGAGCAGGAGTTTCGTGCAGCAGATTGATGGTGGCACCATACCCCTGACCAACCCCGTTAGCGTCGGTGACAGTGATCTCAATACTGTAGGATCGTACCGGTATTGGCTTGACCATGTGGACCTCCTGATCGGCTTGTAGCCCCGCCGTTCCTCTGCAAAACCGTCGACGCGACTTACCCAAGTTCCATGGGGTCTGGAAAGGCCGGGTTGAGCGACGGGGCGCGATTGCGGAGGGCATCAGTCACGCAATCAAGCACAACACGAATACACGGCGTTTGACGATTATCTCGATGTACAGCCAGCCTGATATTTGTGCCAGGAATGGCGACGGGGGCATGCACACGGCGCAAGGTGGGTTCCGCGTCGCCTCGGAATCGCGGCAGCAGAGCGACAGCGCCCCCCGCAAGGACAGCCCAGTGCTGCATTTCATAGCTGTCGCTGCGCATGACGAGCCGCGCACGTCCGGCGTGATCAGCGAGCCATGCTGCCTGAGCTGACAGATGTTGATCATCTAGGAATGTGATAAGCGGATGCCCCTAAGCAGCCAGTTGTCACGTCTGGCTCCCCGCATCGGGCGAGGTAGGCAAGACTACCGTAAAGACAAAAACCCATATGGCCAATTTTGCGGACAACGAGATCGGTTGCTCAAACGATCTCAGTTGAACCGAAATGTCAGCTTCATGCGTCGACAGCGCGCCCATGGGTAAATTCGGCAATGCTTCGACCATAATAGTCGGATAGCGCAGCATGCTGCGGTCATACCGCCCGCGATTTTCAACAGTCCACATCGGCAGCCTCCTGCGAATCGGGACTGCCATAAGGGAATCACAACCTGCTCACAGGATTCGAGTTGATCTTGGACTGACACTTAGCTTGGCTTTGGCCATTTTTAGCTGAAGTCGCCGATGAATCGAACGTGATGCATCCGAGGATTCACGGCAGAATCTGCGACTGCGAGTCTACCCTGAACATCGGTTTGGGGTCGAGATGCCGGATGACTGGTCGTTCGAAGCGGCGCATGTGAAGTTATCCGGTTGGATG
>NZ_LMUY01000134.1:2945-4196 GCF_009765685.1 Acidisphaera sp. L21
CCAGGATCCACATTTTACCAACTACCACCGTGTTCTGAACCGTTGCCGTTGGTCCAGCCGACGGGTGGCACGATGCCTGTTCCGCCGGTTGGTCTCCACCTTCGTTCCAAGTGGGCCTGTCATCATCGGCCTGGACGACACACTGGAGCGACGGTGGGGTGCCAAGATCGCTGCACGGGGGATCTATCGTGATCTAACCCGCTCCTCGCACGGTCATTTCGTCAAAGCCAGCGGCTTACGTTGGCTCTCGGTCATGATCCTGCCCGAGATCGCTTTTGCGAGACGGGTCTGGGGACTGCCGTTCCTGACCGCATTGGCACCATCGGAGCGATATTCGACCCAGCGCCGGCGGCGGCATAAGAAACTCACCGACTGGGGCCGCCAGTTGTTACTGCAGGTGGCAAGATGGCTTCCAAACCGCCAAATCATTGGCGTTGCCGATAGCAGCTACGCCTCAATTGACTTGCTGAATGCAGTGCGCAGCCGGGTCTGTATGATCACCCGCCTTCGCCTGGATGCACGCTTGTTCGATCCGCCGGCTCGGCGCCATCGAGGCACTATTGGACGGCCTCGCGTCGTTGGAACGCGCCAGACCAATCTTGCCGAACGCCTAACCGATCCGAAGACCCGCTGGCGACGCGTCAAGGTAACCGGCTGGTATGGACGGGGCGAGCGGATTGTCGAGATCATCTCTGGCACTGCTCTGTGGCATCATCCCGGGCGCTTTGTGCCGATCCGCTATGTCTTGGTCCGCGATCTTGCTGGCGAACTCCGGCCGCAGGCATTCCTGTGCACCGATGTCAAAGCCGATCCAATCAATATCCTCCGTTGGTTTGTCCGGCGCTGGTCTATTGAGGTGACGTTTGCCGAAGTTCGGCGCCACCTGGGCGTCGAAAGTCAACGCCAGTGGTCCGATCCAGCCATCGCACGCACAACGCCAGCTCTGCTCGGCTTGTTCTCGCTCGTGACACTCTGGGCGCATGAGCTCCACGCCAAACAGCCAATGATGCCCCGCGCAGCGGCTTGGTATGCCAAACCGCTGCCGAGTTTCAGCGATGCAATTGCTCTTGTTCGTCGCGAACTTTGGACCAGACCGGGTTTAGACACTTCTGCAAACGGACCAGAAACCATCGAAATACCTCGCACAGCAATCAACGCCCTAATTGGAGCGGCTTGCTACGCGGCTTGAATGGCCAAAGCCAAGCTTAGGTCCGGTCGCGATAGCCGTTGCGATAGGTCGCCCGCTCGGCC
>NZ_LMUY01000134.1:4390-5434 GCF_009765685.1 Acidisphaera sp. L21
AGCCTACACCGTTTCAGTCAACAAAATTCCACCACCAGCACGGACGCTATCTGCCCGACCGCCTACGAAGGCCACATGTTCCATGATCGGGTGCTGCTAAGCAGGCACTTCGAGGCTATTCAGGCGCGCGCGGGTGATGTGCTGGTGCCTCTCGACCAGCCCCAGGCCCGCTACGCGGTAGAGACCCTGGAGCCCGAAGCGCACGACAGCTTCTTCCGCTGGGGGTTCTTCAACAGTGTACTGGAGAAGAAGCAGACCTCCATCGCAGCCTATGTCTTTGAGGACACGGCCTTGCGAATGCTGGCCGACGAGCCGGCGCTGCGGCACACGTTCGACGAATGGAAAGCCGCGCATCCGGCGCAGCTGTCCGACCCGAAAGCGGTGCTCAGGTTTCTATTCATCCACGGCCGGCGCCACGCCGAGCCGGAATGGCGGTGCTATCCGGTCGCAGCGCTGATTTAATTACAATTCCATACGCTGTTTCCGAGATCCCTACCCAACTCCTCTCGAGCAGGTCCGAGACACATCCAAATTCAGGCAAACCTTAAGGCTTACGCCAGCGTGGGCTTCGGTAAAGGTGGGCACGCCATCGCCCATGCTTCCGTCCGCAAGAAAGTAGAACTAGCCCCCGCACGCCATTTTGGCCCAAAGACCAGTCTTCAGCAGCGCGTTTCCTTTTGGACGGACAGGATCTCCTCCATCAGCGGCGTGGCGATAGTTGGCCGGACAGCCTAAAACCGGCCTCCTGCTCCGCCGTCGTCATGATAGCGCGGCATAGTTCTACCACCACCTGCATCGCTGCCGTCTGCGGTCGGCGGATGGAGGTGGCGATAGCCAGGCGCCGGTGCAGCCCCTCCCGGGTGATACGGTGGCCATCGACCAAGCCGGCCTGGTGGTCTGCCCGGACGAAGGCATAGGGGAATACGCTGCAGCACAGGGACTGCCGCACCATCTCGCGCACAGCGTCCAGATTATTGACCACCATTTCGACCGCAAGATGGATGCCGCGCCGGCGCAGCAAGTCCCCGGCAATGGCGAGCAGGG
>NZ_LMUY01000134.1:5558-21789 GCF_009765685.1 Acidisphaera sp. L21
CGCCAGCAGAAGGTCCGGCTCTGGCGTCGCCTGAGCAATGACCGCGACGTCCACCCGCCCCTCCAGCAGCCATTCGGTGATGGTAATGTTGCGGCTGGGCACCACGTCCAGGAGCACGCGCGGATACTGCGCCCGCAGTCGAGTGATCAGCTGGGGCAGCAAAACGGGGCCTAGCGTCGGTGGCAGGCCGAGCAGAACTTGCCCACCGGGATCCGCGCCATGCCCGCGAACCGCGGCGTGGGCGCGCTCCGCATCCCGCAACAGGCGCCGCGCGTGGTCCAACAGGATTTCACCCGCCTGCGTCAGAGCCACGCCACGGGTGAGGCGGAGGAATAGCGGCGTGCCGAGATCGGCCTCCAGCTTGTGGATCTGCCGGGTGAGCGAGGGCTGCGCCAAATGCAGCCGACGTGCGGCCTGGCTGACGCTGCGCAGTTCGGAAACCTGAACGAAATAGCGCAACGTCCGCAGGTCGAACATGTCGATACCTTCCAGCTATGGATCGAATAGGAAGGTGATATTGGTGGATTGCTCGCGATCCTGCCACCTTTCGATCAACAGAGGGGAAAGCAATGCAAGCAGTGGTGGAGAAGACTCGGCCGATCGCTCCGGACCAGATGCTGCTGCCGCTGGTGCCAGGGCGCCTCTATGCCTTGCAAAATACCATGTCTTTGGATGGGCGGGTCGCGGCCTACCCGGCGTCCGCACGCGGTTACGCGACGGTCAATTGCTACCTCCTGACCGAACCTGACGCCGCTTTGATGCTGGATACCGGCTTTACCGTCCACCGGTCGGCGATCCTGGACGGCGTGGAACAGATCATCGGCCGCGACAAACCCCTGACCTTGTTCCCGCTGCGGCTGAACGAGCTTATGTCGCTGTCCAACACCATGGCGCTGGCCCAGCGCTTTCCGGTCGATGGCTGCATCTCCGTGCTGAAGGACGCAGCCTATCACGTGGACCTGGAATCGATCCTGCCGAACGATATAGCCGACGCGGCTGGTAGGCTAAGGACACACCTCGTCGCCGGCAACGAGTGGCTGAACGTAGGGCCTGGCGATGGCCGCCCCATCAAACTATTTCAGTCCCCGGTGCGGTTGATCGCAACACGCTGGGTCCATGACCCGGCGGCCCGTGCCTTGTTCACCTCCGACATGTTCACCGGCACCTGGGGTGCTGACCCCGGCGGCCCGTGGATCGTGGACGAGACGAACGACGACATGACGGCCGCAGAGATGGAGGCGTTCATGCTCAACACCCGCTATTGGTGGCTGCGCGGCGCCAAGACCGATGCGTTGCGACGTGGCCTGGGGGAACTTTACGCCAAGTGCGGCGACGTCGAGATTCTGGCGCCAGGCTACGGCAAGATCTTCAAAGGCAGCGCCGTGATCGCCCGCCAATTCGCATTGTTGGACGAGGTGCTGCGACGGCTGGACCGCAGCCGAATGCCGCAGCGTTATGTCAGCCGGGATGAGGAGTTCTGATTATGCCAAGCACACTCGATCGTCCCAACCCCCTTCCACGCGAAATCGCACCCGGCGTGTTCTGGCTGGGCGAATGCCTGGAACAGCGTGCGCGGGGCAAGGTCTACCACTCGTATAATGCGGCATTTCTTGTGGTGGGATCGAAGGCGTCGTTACTGGTGGAGACCGGGCACCCAAAGGACTTCCTGACCATCGAGGCGCAGCTACGCGGGATTCTGGGCACAGGAAACCGCGCGCCGCTGCGCCATCTGTTCCTGACGCATGAGGAGACGCCGCATTCAGGCGGCCTCGGCCGAGTGCTGGAGACGTATCCGGACGTCACTGTGCATGGCGACCTCAGCGACTACCACCTTGCCTTTCCTCAATTCGCCGATCGGCTGCACTGGATGCAGGAGGGCGACATGGTGGATCTGGGCGACCGCCAGTTTGTCGCGGTGGAGCCAGTTATCCGCGATCTGCGCACCACGTGGTGGGGCTTCGATACGGGGGCTGGGGTGCTGTTTCCCGGCGACGGCTTCGCCTACAGCCATTACCACGAGGACTGCCATTGCGGCATGGTGGCCGAGGAGGCGCGCACGCTCGACCTCGGCGACGTGTCGGCCGTGTTTGCGGAGAAGGCGCTGTTCTGGACCAAATTCGTCGATATGAACCCGTATATCGACCGGCTGAATGCGCTGGTAAAGCGGCTGGACGTTCAGGCGGTCGCGCCCACGCACGGCCTGCCGATCACCAACGTGGCGGAGACGGTGCCCAAGGTGATGGCCGGACTGCTGTTCGGTAGTGAGGCGCCGATGACGGCTATGGGAGACCTCGCTCACAAAGCAGCCTGACATCAAGAGGATCGGTCCGTCAGAGGCCGACCAAGGGAGTGAACCGATGGAAGAGATCGAACGCAGTACGATGCGCCGGGTCTATTGGCGGCTCATACCGGTGCTTTTTGTCGCCGTACTGTTGAACTACCTGGATCGTATCAACATCGGCTTTGCCGCGCTGCGAATGAACCACGATCTGGGCTTTACCTCCGCCGTGTTCGGGCTCGGCGCCAGCATCTTCTTCGTCGGCTACATGGTTACGGAGGTGCCAAGCAATGTCTTGCTTTACCGGCTTGGCGCCAGGGTCTGGATCGCACGCATCTTGCTGACCTGGGGTGCCGTGGCAACGGCCATGGCGCTGGTGAACGGGGCATGGATTTTCTACACGCTGCGCTTCGTGCTGGGTGTGGCGGAGGCGGGCTTGCTGCCGGGGCTGGCGCTCTACGCCACCTACTGGTTCCCAGCCGGATACCGCGCCCGGGCGGTGGCAGGTTACATGATTGCGGCGCAACTCGCATCGGTCATCGCCGGGCCGTTGTCGACTGCGGTCATGACCTACACGAATGGCGCACTGACCCTGTACGGCTGGCAGTGGATGTTCATCACGGAAGGCCTTCCAGCCGTGCTGCTCGGCGTCGTGGTGTTCAGCACCCTTACCGATCGGCCGCAGCACGCAACCTGGCTGTCCGAGGAGCAGCGGGACTGGTTGGTGAACCGGTTGGCGCGGGAGTCGGTCGCGGACACTGTGCGAGCCGGACACGGCCACCTGATGACGGTCCTGCGGGATGGGCGTGTGTGGCGGCTGGCGGCCCTGTTCGGTTGTGCGCTCGTCACCATCGACGGTATGCATTTCTGGCAGCCACAGATCATCAAGTCGTTCGGAAAACTCACCGACCTGCAAATCGGTCTGCTATCCAGCGTTCCTGCCATCCTGTGCATCGCCACGACGATCCTCATCAGCATGAGTTCGGACCGCACCGGCGACCGGAAGTGGCATTTGGCCGGACTTTACGGGATGGGTGCGTTCGGATTGATCGCCTGCGCGTACACGGGCGCGCCGGTCTGGGCCTATGTCTTGCTGTGCGTGGCGAGCGTGGGGGTGAACTCGGGCAACTCGTTGTTCTGGAGCCTGAACTCGTCGATCATGACTGGCGCGGCGGCGGCCATTTCCATCGCGCTGGTAAACACGGTGGCCCAAATCGGCGGGATCGTCGGGCCTTGGTTAATCGGGCTGGTCGAAGGCGGCTCTGGCAGCTTCACCGGCGCGCTGACGATCCTGGGGGTGTTCACTACGGCCTCGGCAGTCCTGGCCCTCAGTCTACGTACGGGCCGCGTCATCGATAGCGCGGTGACGGCCCAAGCCGCAGCCGAGTGAGCTTGGTGGCTTGGCGGGCGGTCTGACTCACCCTGAGGATGCCGTGCGGCCAACCGGAGGACGGGGATCAATCACACGCCAGACGTGTTAAGCGCGAGGGCGACCCAAGAACTCACAGTCCTGAGCTTCTGCATCACGCTTCGCCTGTGCCGGAGGAGTGACGTATCAGGCCGGCGGTTCCCGCGCCTTCGACAAGCATGGGACACTCAGGGTAACCGCGGTAAGCCAGCGCCAGGCAAATAGGTTCATCTGAACACGAACCCGCCCTCCAGTCTGAGCCTATCGCTTGCCCCGCTGATCACCTCCTAGAGCCTAGAACCGTCCACGAACAGAGAGCCCACAGAATCAGATGAAAATTTTGCCGGATGTTGTGGTATTGAGACAAAAGGCGGAGTGCCAAGTGCCCAGACGTTGTTTGGCGCGCCCACCAAAGCTGCCGATCACGGCGGCACAGGGTAGCCTCAGCCCGGGATTTCGTCAGTGACGACCTCGAACTTGGCCAGGTAAGCAGCACCGAAAATTGTCGAAATCGCGACATCCGCAGCGTCCCGACCATAAGCCATCAGCAGGCGTCCAATTCGGGGACTATTGCTCCTCGGATCAGCCACATACCAACGACCACCCTGCGGCCCATTCAGATAGACTTCGAGGTAACCCAGGAAGTCCATCGGTGCGTCCGGCTTCGGAATGCCGATATCGCCGAGATACCCGGCGCAATACCGGGCTGGGATGTTCATGCAGCGGCAAAGCGCCACCGCCAGATGAGTGAAGTCCCGGCAAACCCCGTTCTTTTCGCTGAAAGCGTCAAAAGCGGTCTTGTCCGGCCGGGCGTACTCGTACCCGAATTGAATGTGGTTGTGCACGAAATCGCAGATTGCCTGCACGCGCTCCCATCCGGGCTTGTTCGCGCCAAATAGTGACCATGCAATATTCGACAGACGGTCGGTCTCACAAAAACGGCTTCCGAGAAGAAACGTTAGGGTTTCGGGTGGCAGCTCGTCGACGCGAAATTGACCAGCAGTGGGTTCGACGACATCGTGGTCGCCAGAAACGAGGATCTCGAAGTCCGCCGACATCGTGAGCAGCCCGCCGGGTGCCAGGATCTGGTGGCACTGGTTGCCGAAGATATCGAAGTAAGGCTTTGCCGGGATTGGCGGGTTGAACCTGATGGTCTGCGAAGTCAGCAACTCCGCGTTGTGCTTTGGATGCAGGCTCAAGACCAGGGTCATAGGGACTGGCTGGGGGCAATCGTAGGCAATCGTAAAGCCCGCTCGAATATGTATGTCCATCTCCGTCGACCGCAGCAGGGTCAATAGGATCGTTGGCCTACCTGATTACCGCCACGCGATAAGGCTAACCGAAGCTGAGATGACTGATCTCACCGGGAACGCGCGCCTAGGCTAGGAGGGAGATGCCTGCCCGCTTATTCCAACCACGGGATGGCTGAATTAACGTCATTTGTTACGCTGAGTTCCGTTAAGACCTGATACCATGCAGTCTTTCCAGTGTATGCCGCCCGGAGCTTTCGCCGGAGTTGCCCGCATGTCCGAGACCAGTGCCGCATCTGTCCCTACGCCGATCCTTCCAGCGCACATCGAAGACACAATCCAAGCCATTGCCCGACTGCACGCCGACCATCGGCAGGAGGCCGGTGCCCTCCAGCGCGTCGTCGAACACTCCACCGCCTGGATAGGGCGCCCGCGGTTCCTGGCCGGACTCGGGATCCTGATTGTGTTGTGGATTGGTGGAAACCTCTCCGGCAGTTTCGCTGGCTACTCCGTAGGGGACGCTCCGCCCTTCGCTTGGCTTCAGGGTGTGCTCGGGTTACTTGCACTCTATGTTACCCTCCTGATCTTGACGACACAACGGCGTGAGGACCAACTTGCGGGCTATCGCGAGCAGCTCACGTCGGAACTAGCAATCCTGGGCGAGCAAAAGTCCGCGAAGATCATCTCGCTTCTCGAGGAAATGCGCCAGGACAGCCCGACGCTATCCGACCGCGTCGAAGAAGAAGCGGCCGCAATGTCTATTGCGGCCGACCCCCAGGCGGTGCTCGATGCTATCAAGGAGAGCGAAGTTCCGATGGAAGCGCCCGCTGCCGCCCTGCCGGAAGAAGCGGAACCAGCCGTAGGGGAGATCCTGAAGCCCGACGTCGAGGTGTGAAGCCAGCAAGCGAGATCAGCCATCAGTCTATGGCCTTGGTCCCCGGACCGGTGATTGGTTCGGGTGAGTGCCCGGCCGCTTCGCGGGCGGCTTCGACGCAGGAGGTGACGGTTCCAGCGAGTGAGGTTGCGAAAATGTCGGCACCGATGGACTGCTGGATAGCCTTGTCCGACAGCGTCGAATCTTCAGCGGGCCAGAGTCCTACGAGTATGGGCGCCCCAGATGGCAGTCGCTGCCGGAGGCGCTGCATCAGATAACGCAGGTGCGCCGGGCTGCCGCTGATATCGAGATACGATACGCATGCCATTGCCACACCCGTCATGTCGACTTCCCCGATGGTTTCCCGGGACACTTCACCGTAGCCGACCAAGCGTCCTCCGAGTCCATGTTTACCAAGCAGCTGGACGAGCATCGCGGCGGCCGCCTCGTCGAGTGGACCGCGCCCGGCAATGCAGAGGATCGACGAAGGATCGCTCCAGGGATGCGGGACAACTTCTCCCGGCTCAAGCCCCTCCGGGTCGGCGTTATTGGGTAGCTCCCGTTCATCCTGTGGGGGCGCCACAGCTTCGTTGTCCGACTTGGTGGGTGCCGGATGCACGTCGTGATGACTTTTAAGGCCCTCCACTAGAACCTTGATAGTAGCTTTAACGCGGTCGAGCTGGTCTTCATCCAATACACCGCGGGCCGCGTCATTCGCCGCCAATTGCAAACCCTTCAATGCGACCTCGTCGTAGTAGGTTGAAAGCGACCGCTCTTTCAGGATGAGTTCGGCGTGGTCCTGAGCCTCATCGGCATCGTCGGCCAAAATCCGTTGGTAGAGGCTTTCCACCGGCGTCAGAGCCGGACGGTCACCCAGCAGCACGTCCAGGAACTGCAACCTTTTGATGTGACGACCCATGACCACCAGGCATAAAGTCAGCGGCGTAGAAAGAATCAGGCCGATCGGTCCCCATAGCCAGGACCAGAAGATCGCCGCAACGACTACCGAGAATGGCGACAGCCCGGTGCTGTGACCGTAAAGCAGCGGCTCCAGCACCTGGCCTGTGATGCCTTCGAGTCCCACGTAAAGTACAGCTGTCCAGATCAGCATAGTCCAGCCCGGCTCGACCGCGGCCGCCAGCGCCATCGGCAGAAGGGCAGCGATTGCCGACCCGACATAGGGAACGAACCGAAGCAGTGTCGACAGGATACCCCAGAGCACCGGGTTAGGCACGCCAATGAAATACAAACCGATACCTACAACTATCCCAAAGCCCGTGTTCAGGCCGAGTTGGAACAAGAAGAACTTGCTCAACCTCCGGCCGCCGTCGTCGATGGCCAATGTGGTTCGGTGCAGGTCATCGGAGCCGACGAGCCGAATCAGGCGATCGCGCAGGTCTTCTCGCTGAAGCAATGCGAAGACTGTCACGACGAAGACGATGCCGAAGGTCGCAAGCGGCGATAGCACCGGCGTCAAGTACCGCTCGGCCAATTCCATCGGCGACGAGGTAGTCGGCTGTGCTGCCGCTTCAGGAACAGGTGCAGGATTTGAGGCCGTCGGCGCTATCCGCGGTGCTGCGGGAGATCCAGGTTGCGCAGGCGCTTGCGTCCGCTGGGCACCAAGGTTGTTGGCCATCCCGGAGAGTCGCCCAACAGTATAGGCTTTCACCGAAGCGATCTTGGTCTCGACGGTCGCAGCATACTTTGGGACATCGGTAGTGAGCTGGGCGATTTGTGTCCCGATGACTCCTCCGATCGCCAGCACGATGCTCAATGCGACAATGACGCCCAGGAGAACGGAAGGCACCCGGCCGAGGTGAAGGCGACGCAGCAGGTCCACCAGAGGGGCCAAAATGAACGCTAGCAGCAGTGCCAGCGTCACGGGGACCAAGACATCCCGGCCGAAATATAGGGTTGCCACGATCATGACGAACAAAGTCATGGCCTTCGATGCATCGGGCGCGCCTGCTTGCGAGACAAGCTTCGGTATAGGCTTGATGGCCGTGGCAGGCGGTTGTTCTGGCATGACCGGGATCCTGGCTAAAGGCGGTAGGGGCAGGCCAATGCCATAGCCGGGCACCCGACCAACTCCGGCCGCCCAGCTATAGGTTTGTCAGCGGGCTTGGATGCGTCGGCGACCAATCACTGCGTGGTAGATGACGAGCACGACAACAGCCCCGACGACGGCAACAACGATGCTGTAAATGTTGAGGCCCGTCACCGGCGCAGCGCCAAACGTCGTAAACAGGAATCCGCCGACGATAGCACCAACGATCCCTAAGACGATGTCGAGCATCACACCTTCGCCGGATCTGTTGACCAATTTACTGGCAATAAACCCGGCGATAAGCCCGAGGATGATCCAGGCAATAATGGACATAGCAAAACCCTTTCGATGGACGCCACCCGGCACACGCCCGGCGAGCAATTAAGTCGAATACCTTCGCACTGCCGGGGCGTCGGCAAGCCGCAGATGTCGCCGGCCCCGGAGGTATAGCCGCCGAGAACGCTAGAAAGGAGGCTGGCGTTCCATGCAATGGCGGCTTGTTCAGAACGTTTGGTCGGATGGCTACCAGGACCGCTTGTCCGATCGGTTTGGTCCGGAACCGTGCGGCTAGGACCTCTCGGACAGCGATAGCGTGCCCAGCAGATAATGTCCGAGATTTGACCCATAAAGTGGAGGGTTCACGCAACAGAGTTAGGTTGCCAAGGAGATCGACGCCTGTTGGGCGCCTATTTTCACTGCGCCAAGCCACCTCAGGCGTGTCGCGCGGTGGTCGGTGTCAGAATTGCGCGGCATTGGAGCCTCACATGACCATATCGCTGCTCGTCGAAGCCCACAAGGAGACTTCACGACGCTTTCGCAGGCGCGGTTTCGAAGTCGTCCCGCATACGATGGTTAGCAGGACTTGACCAGATTGCGGCGGAAATTCCCGATCCTACCCTCTTAGACATGAACTTGCCGGTGCTCGATGGGTGGACGGTGACCCGCATGCTGCGTGTAGACAAGAATCTCACGCTGATCATTGCCTTGACGGCACACGCGATGACCGGGAACCAGAAAAGTCGCTGGCGGCCGGGTGCGACGACGACCATGCCCAGCCGATAGAGTTCTCAATCCTGCTCCGGCAGATTGACGATGGCATGCTCCGGCGGGGAGACAGGGCGACTTGACGTCGCGGCGTGTTCGCCGTGCCTACCACGGTCGCCACGCTACGGGGCTGAACTCACGTCCTGCGCACTCAGGCTTGAATCTGCGGCGATCTCAGACTTGGCGAGCGAGGCCAATGCAGCAAAAGTTAGACCGTAAATGCCCCTGAGCCGCACTGACTACATCTGACTACCCACTAGGATGGTCCCCTGGCTTTCACCCTCCGGATGAAGTGCGTAGCGTCGGCAATGTTCGAGATACGCGGCTTCATGCACCGCCACCAGGTCGACCGTGCCCGACCACAGCCACGTTGGCGCGTCAAGCGTCCTGGTATGGCTCCGCTTGAGTTCGTCAGCCCAATCCTTTCGGGCGGCCGCCTCCATCTGGCGGCCATGAGAGCGGGCGACGACAGCAGACAGGTATTCTGCCACCTGCTTGCCTGTTCACGCGGAAGGTGTTCGATCTCGAGCTTGAGGTCCTGCGGCAGCAATTCGCGCACGGTGACTGCCCGTTCCATGAAGGGCAATGCCAGCATCCGGTCTCCCAGGCCGGGTGACAGGCTGCGTGCCCCGGTGGTGACGCGCTCGCCATTGTTGGACGGCATCTCCTCCGATCTTGTCGGCACGTCCGGCGCGACCGCCTCTTTTACGTCGATCAGGCAATGGCGCTCGTTTCGGCCTTTGCCGACTGCAACGAGTACGGCATAGCGCAGCTTTCCCAACGAGCTGCATCCCTTGCGCCAATACGCGGCATCCACGACTCGAACCGATGCGTCGCTGTCACGGGTCGCAAAGAGATTACGAGCGCGCGCACTTCATTGCGTTCGAACGCCACCGAGATTGCGTTTCGTTCGTCGTCGGCGAGAAGCCAGAAGCGCTTTCCGAGTGGGATGGTTGGCGCGACACCTTCGATGTGCTCGTCCGCCACGTGCTTCCATGACCGACCTGCCGCACGACGCAAGGCGACGCCTAAGATATCTGGATAGCAAACTTCGACGTCCGTTTCGGGATCCGCCAGTCCGGCGAGGTAACCGTCCATCATGTATTCGAGCATGTGCGCAGTCGTGACGCCGGGCAGATCCGACCCACGGGCCGCCATTGCGAGCGACAAGCTCAACCGCATCATGTCGTGCGCCGGGTTACCGATAACCGTCTGGTCGAGATCCCGGATCGCGATGTTCAGCGATCCGTCCAAGCCCGCGATTGGGCCTAGGTTGCCGACGTGGCAATCGCCGCAGATCCACACAGGAGGGCCTTCCGGCACGTTGGCACGCGGCGTATTGCCGAGCCACTCATAAAATTTGCCGGTGCTGCCCCGGACGTAGGCGTGCGCTGACTCCGCCATCTTGGCGTGGCGTAAGCTGTTCAGGTTGGAAGCCCGGGCAACCGGCATCACCGTGGCGGCGGCCGTCTTCTTCATAAGCTTGTAATCCTGGGGGGCTGGATAGGTCGAATCTGATAGCTGCTCTGTAGGGCTAGTCACGGCCCTACGCACCTATGCGGCAGTCTGCGTCTCGCTGCCATCCGCCGATGTCTTGTTGACAACTTCTGCGTAGGGACGCTCGCTGTCTGTATCGGTTCCTGGAGATGGTCTCTTAAAAAGCAATCTTGGCGTTGTCAAAATACCTTGCGCACCGTTGGCTCACGGGCGAACAGTTTTCCCGCTTTGATCGCGGCAAGGAAGGTGTCGAGGCGCCCGGCAGCGAGTGGAACAACGGCCTTGTCGGCTTTGACGCTCGCCTTCTTCAGTAATGCCGCCGCTTCGGGCGTATGTCCGATTGTTTTCAGGTGTGCAAATGCGTCGTGAACGAAAGCCACCGCCGCAGAGTCCTGAGCCATCTCGGCGGCGCCAGGCGTGGACACAATCAGAGCCACGGCATCGAAGAGAACCGATGACCCACCAGCCAACTGAAAATCGGCCTCGATCGTCGACCCGTCAGAAGCGGTAACCCCGCCGACCGTGGGGGCGATAATCTTCACCTTGCCCTTTTCCGCCTGCACATCGTGCACCAAGGCGTGCACCAATGCAGCATCAATGCCGTCGGAAACCAGACAACCCACGACCCGGCCATGGAAGCTGGGTGTCGCCTTGGCGAGAATGCTGAGGGCGGGCGAGGGCTCGAGATCCTGCCGTGTAGGGGCCGCCGCGGGAGCGGGTGTGACCTCTGACTTGATCCCAAGCCCGGCGGCAACACGCTTCACCATTGCTCCGTCGATGTTCGCGAGCTGACCTAGCTGTATGGTCCCGGGGTGAGATGTAACAAGTCGATCCTGAAGCGTTTTGGTTCTTTCGTCCAGGTTTGATGGATGAATTCAGCAGGCGTGAGGCCGCGCAGTGTTTTGAGCCGCCGTGCGTAGTTGTAAGCATCCACGAAGAGTTGCAGGTGCGCCCGGAGTTGGTCGTGGGTGTCGTAGTGGTATCGCTTGACGGTCGCGTGCTTGATCGTGCGGTTCATGCGTTCGACCTGGCCGTTGGTCCAAGGGTGGTTCACCTTGGTGAGTCGGTGCTCGATGTCGTTCTCGTCGCAGACACGATCGAAGATGTGCTGGCTGTCCCAGATGTCCTGCTTACGGGCGGTGAACTGGACACCGTTGTCCGTCAGAACTGTATGGATGCGGTAGGGCACGGCCGCGATGAAGTCGCGCAGGAACTGCGCTGCTTCCATTTTGCCGGCGCTCTCAACCAGTCGGACGAAAACGAATTTGCTGGTGCGGTCGATGGCAACAAAGAGCCGCAGCTTTCCTTCTTCGGTCCTGAGTTCGGCAATGTCGACGTGGACATAGCCAATCGGATAGCTTTTGAACTTCTTCTTGCCTGGCTTGTCGCCTTCGACATCGGGCAGTCGGGAGATGCCGTGTCGTTCCAGGCAGCGGTGCAGGGTCGAGCGCGTCAGGTGAGGGATGCTGGGCTGAAGGGCGTAGAGGCAGTCATCCAGGGGTAGCAGCGTGTGCCTGCGAAACGCGACCACAATGGCCTCCTGCTCGACCGTCAGGACGGTTGATCGGGGTTCCTTGGGGCCCATGGCGGCATCCGCGGTGGTGGTGCGCTTGCGCCACTTTTGGATGGTGGTGGGACTGACACCGAAGCGCCGGGCCAGAGTCCTTACGCTCTCTTGCTGTAGCTGGATCGCGCGACGAACTGCCTGCGTCGTGCGGGCGCATCCGTGGAGAACCTGACCCATAGCTCGTCCCTTGCAGTATGGTGATCAACTGTACCACGATACCCCGGGACCAAACACCTAGCATCCGCTCCCGGACCGCCTTCACCTCGCACTTGCTGAGCTCGAAGATCAGGGAGGCCACGATATGGTCCTGTTCCGAAGCGGTCTGGCTCATGAAAAACTGCCTGGCCTGGCTGAAGTGATCCTTGAACGTGTCGGATCTGACCCGTCCGCTGCTGCCATTGATAGGTGCGGGGAAGCTACTGAAGCCTGACTTTATGTCCGCCCTCGGGCCATCCGCCTCGAGCAGGCTGGGCTCGTAATCCACCTGTCCCTTCGGAACCCCCATCTGCATATGGCCGTCTCGCTGGAAGTTCGTAACCTCCACTACGGAGCGATTGATGGGTATCTGGTGGAAGTTGGGGCCACCGAGCCGCTTCAACTGGGTATCCAGATAAGAATGGTTGCGCCCCTGAAGGAGTGGGTCATTACTGAAATCCAGCCCGGGCACGATGTTGGCGGTGCAGAAAGCGACCTGTTCGGTCTCCGCATGGAAATTGGTCGGATTTCGGTCGAGCACCATTTTGCCGACAATCCTCAGCGGCACGACCTCCTCGGGAAGCAGCTTGGTCGAGTCCAGCAGATCGAAGTCGAAGCTTTCAAGGAACGCGTCATCGAACACCTGGAGACCGAGCTCCCACTCGGGGAAGTCGCCGGAGACGATCGCGTCCCACATATCGCGCCGGTGGAAATCCGGATCTGCCCCGCTAATCTTCAACGCCTCGTCCCAGACCACCGATTGCATGCCGAGGTTAGGCCGCCAGTGGAACTTGACGTAGCTCGACTTACCCTCGGCATTGATCATCCGAAAGCTATGAATGCCGAAGCCTTCAATCATCCGAAGCGATCTCGGAATTGTGCGGTCCGACATGATCCACATGATCATGTGCATGGACTCTGGCGTCAGGGAAATGAAGTCCCAGAACGTGTCGTGCGCGGTCTGCGCCTGCGGAAAACCCCGATCCGGGTCCTGCTTGGCTGCATGGATCAGGTCAGGAAACTTGATGGCATCCTGGATGAAGAACACTGGGATGTTGTTACCAACGAGATCCCAGTTACCCTGCTGCGTGTAGAACTTAACCGCAAAACCGCGTACGTCGCGGGCCATGTCGGTCGACCCCTTGTTCCCCGCAACGGTAGAGAAGCGGGCGAATAGAGGGGTCTTTCGCCCAACGTGCTGGAATATGTCGGCGGTCGTCAGGTCTGCCACCGACTCGGTCAGCTCGAAATAACCGTGGGCCGCCGATCCTCGGGCGTGCACGACGCGTTCGGGAATTCGCTCGTGATCGAAATGGGTGATCTTCTCGCGAAGAATGAAGTCCTCAATGAGCGTTGGCCCCCGTCTTCCGGCGCGGAGGGAGTTCTGATTGTCGGCGACAGTCGTGCCCTGGTTTGTGGTGAGTGGCGGGTGCGCTCCGCCCGCTTGCTGCTGGACCTCACCACCGGCACCAACCATTGCAGTGAGGACGGGGGTAGGATGGGCGGTCGCTAACGGCTTCTTAGGCGTCTTCAACTTACTGCTCCTCGATTGGCATGCCGACTCGTCAGTCATTCATCCCGTTGGTCGGGTTCAGCCGCACAACAAGGTTTAATCTCAAGGCGTTCGCCGCCGTCAGGTGCTGGCATGCCCCTGGGAAAGTAGTTGGATGTGGTTGATCTTCTGCCCGGCGTGGCCGACGGCCTCCTGGTCACCGAGGAGCCATGCCTGGAGCTGCTTGCGCGCCCTGAAAACGCGGCTTTTCGCCGTCCCGACAGCGCAATCCTGCTGTTTTGCTAATTCCTCGTAGCTCAAGCCGTGAATCACGACCATGACCAAAGCCTCACGCTGCTCACCCGGAAGGCGACCCATCGCTGATCCCAGCTCTTTCAGGGCAATACAGTCCTCGTGTGCAGCGAAGGTGGCAAACATGCCTTCCGGCAAGTCTGCGATGTCAGTCGTCTCGTGGCGCTTCCGGAGATTGGAAATGAAGCGATTGCGGACGATGCGGTGCATCCAGGCACTGAAGTTCGTGTCTTCTTGAAACGTATGAGACGCCTTTAACGCACTGGCAACGGCATCCTGAACCAAGTCCTCGGCCGTCTGGCGATGGTGGGTCAGGGCAAGCGCTTGCACCCGAAGCTTTGGGAGGAGGGCGATCAGCTTAGTCTCAAACTCGTTGGATGCCATCAGTCGATCTACCTACCTTCTGCTGTCCCAATGTCGAAAGACAGTAAGAGGTTACATTTGTTGATATCACGGGGCCGTGTGGCCTGCTGTGCTGTCCTGGGAGCCCCCGTAATACGAACAAAGCTGCGAGGCTACGCAGTTCCCAAGCTCTTGCCGACTTTGCCGCCGGTCGGAGCTGTTAGTAACGCGGTCGGCCGACGTTGACGTTGAAGTCGTCTCCTAGGTGCCTGATCGGTCAGGCATATCTCCGGCAATCCGGACATCCTCAGCCCGTTCGCCAATGGTCCCACTCGGAGTGCCGTTCGTAAGGGGTGCTTTCGATTGCCCGGCTGACGATGGGCCTCGACTCGATTGCCGACAGCCGGGCAAGCACGGAAGGTATTTCCCCAATGTATCCGGCGTGCGCTACGGTCATGATATGGATGGTGCGGTCGGCTCAGTCATCGGGCTTTCCAAAGGTGCCGATAGATGCATCAACAGTTGCACCGCGGGGCCCCCGACTCGCTAGCGATGGCGGTGAATTAACCTGAAGGGAGATTGAGCCATGAGCCATGCCAAGGATGATATTAGCGAGTTGATGGCGCGTTACTGCTTCGCGTTGGATGATTACGCGCTAGCAGATCTAGCCGCACTATTTACCGTCGACGGTGTTTGGCAAACACAAACCGCGACAGCCACGGGGCCGGCGGAGATTGAAGCTTTGCTCCGCAAAGTGGCACCGAATCCCGCCGCCGGAGCAGTGCAGCGCCACTTGAACACCAGTATTGTCATTACATTGCAAGGTGTTGATCGGGCGCAGGCGCGGTCGTATTACACGGTGATCCGGCCAGTGGACCAGGTACCAACCGTCAGCATGGTAGGGGATTACCAAGACGAATTCGTGCTCACCGGATCTGGATGGCGATTCGCCAAGCGTGTGCTGGTGCAAAGCATGAGACGAGGCAGCTGAGGACGACGCGGGCACACTGCATCGCCTTCACCGTGCGAGCGAACACTCCGGTTCCTCGTTCATTGGCCTGAAAGCCTCGCTTGCCGGCACCGTTGCGAGAGTATTGAATAGGTCCCATGGCCCGGTGCTCTGCGCGGGGGTCTTGACCTGAAACAGGAAGGCCGGGTGCAGCGCTTGCCCGTCCGCGCGAATGCTTCCGCGGCCTAGCGCGTCGTCGTCCAAATCTGAACGCTTCAAGGCCTCGACAACCGCCCTGCCCGACTTCGCATCGGGATCGCTGAGCTTGCTGACCGCCTTGAGGTAATTCAACACGCCTGAATAACCTCCCGCCTGCTCCTGGTTCGGCGCGACACCCTTCATCGCTGAGCGAACACGGGCGGTAAAGGCCCTCGTGCGCTCATCTCGGTCCCAATAGAACATCTCGCTGAGAACCACGCCCTGCGCCGTCTCCACTCCGACGCCATAGACGTCATTGATATACATCCCCATTCCGGCGATCCGCATACCGCTTTTCGTCAAGCCGAACTCAGCGGCTTGCTTGACGAGGTTGATCGTATCGGCCCCAGACGTCGCAAGCCCGAGCACTTTGGCACCGCTTGCCTGCGCCTGCAGAAGGAATGACGAAAAATCGCTTGTGCCAGGAAATGGGTAGGCCGCCGACCCCGCGACGGTGCCACCCGCCGACTTGATGAAGTTGGTGGCGTCGCGCTCGGTATTGTGGCCGAAGGTGTAATCAGCGGTGATGAAGAACCAGCTCGTGCCACCCTCCTTAACGACGGGTACGCAAATGGCATGCCCTGTCTGCCATGAATCAAAGGTCCAGTGAATCAAATTTGGCGTGCAGTACTTGCCAATGATGTCGGACGAGGCCGCACCCGTGTTGAGCTGCACCTTGTCTTTCTCGCGGCATAGCCCCGTCAGCGCAATCGCGACG
>NZ_LMUY01000023.1 GCF_009765685.1 Acidisphaera sp. L21
CGCCGCCTCGCCGCGATCCTGGGCCCGGGCGCAGAACAGCGGCCGGGGCAGGGCGACTACGCCTCCGCCGCCGCCGCCGCCTTCGAACCGCGCGAGACCCGTGGCGACCCGGCGACCGTGCTGGCCGAGGCCGGCACCGGCACCGGCAAGACGCTCGGCTACGTCGCCCCCGCCAGCCTGTGGGCCGAGCGCAACGGCGCCCCCGTCTGGATCAGCACCTATACGAGGCACCTGCAGCGCCAGGTAGAGGGCGAGCTGGCCCGGTTGCATCCCGATCCGGTGCAGCGCCGCCGTCGCGTCGTCGTCCGCAAAGGTCGCGAAAACTATTTGTGCCTGCTGAATTTGGAGGACCGCGTGAACGGCCTGGCCGGCGCCCACGGCTCGGCCGGAGTCATCCCGTTGGGCCTGATCGCACGCTGGGTGCTGGCGACGGCAGATGGCGACATTGCCGGCGGCGACCTACCCGGCTGGTTCAGCGAACTCTTCGGCCCGGCGGCGCTGCTGGGCCTGGCCGACCGCCGGGGCGAGTGCATTCACGGCGCCTGTCCCCACTACCGCCGCTGCTTCGTCGAACACACCATCCGCCGCGCCCGCACTGCCGAGCTGGTGGTCGCCAACCACGCCCTGGTGATGATCCAGGCCGCCCACGGCTTCTCCGACGGCTCCAGCAATGGCGGCATCGATGGCGGCGCGGTCCCCACCCGCTACGTCTTCGACGAAGGCCACCACCTGTTCGACGCCGCCGACAGCGCCTTCGCCGCCGTGTTCAGCGGCATCGAGGGCGCCGAACTGCGTCGCTGGCTGCTGGGCGCAGAGGGCGGTGCTTCCCGCGCCCGTGGCCTCCGCCGCCGCCTGGAGGAACTGGTCGGCGGCCGCCCGGAACTGGAAGCCCCGCTAGAAGCCGCCCTGCAAGCCAGCCGTGCCTTGCCCGCCCCCGGCTGGTCGATGCGTCTGTCCGAGGAACTGCCCGATGTGGGCGGGCTGGAGGCCGGGCAGACCAACGTGTCGGAGGCATTGCTGCACCTGGTCCGCCACCAGGTGCTGGCCCGCGCCCCCAACGTGGAGGCCAGCGAGGGCCGCCGCGCCCTGCTGGATTGCGACCTGCAACCACTCGTGGACGGCTTCACCGAGGCCGCCACCCGCCTGGACCGCGCCCTGGGCCGCATCGCCGAGCCATTGCGCACCCTGGTGACCCGCCTCAACGACCGCTTGGACACCGAGGCGGAGGAGTTGGAAGCCGCCACCCGCGCCCGGATCGAAGCCGCTGCCCGCGTGCTGAAACACCGCGCCATCGATCGTCTGTCCGCCTGGCAGGCCATGCTGGGCGAACTCGCCAACCCGCCCGCCGAACCAGGCCAACGCCCAACCCACGTCACCTTCTTCCAGCTCGACCGGCGGGAGGCAGGGGACCGCGACGCCGGAATCCATCGCCACTGGCTAGACCCGACCGTGCCCTTCGCCGCCACGCTCGCCGCCTCCGCCCACGGCCTGCTGATCACCAGTGCCACCCTGCGTGACGGTGGCGAGGAGGAACCGGAAGCCGCCTGGGCCGCCGCCGAGGCCCGCGTGGGGGCGCCCCACCTGCCATCGCCCGCGATCCGCGCTGCCGTCGCCAGCCCGTTCGACTACGCCCGCCAAACCCGGGCCTTCGTGGTAACGGACGTGGCAGCCGACATCCCGGCATTGGCCACAGCCTTCCGCACCCTGTTCCTGGCAGCCGGCGGTGGCGGGTTGGGCCTGTTCACCGCCATCAGCCGACTGCAAGCCGTCCACACCCGCATCGCCCCAGCGCTGGAGCAAGCCGGCATCCCCCTGCTGGCCCAGCACGTGGACGCCATGGACAACTCCACCCTGGTGGACGTCTTCCGCACCGAAATCGACTCCTGCCTGCTGGGCACCGACGCGATGCGCGACGGCGTCGACGTCCCCGGCCGGGCCTTGCGCCTGGTGGTGTTCGAGCGTGTGCCCTGGCCACGCCCCGACATCCTGCACCGCGAACGCCGCATCCATCTCTCCGCCGGCGCACCCCGCGCATTCGACGACGCAGTGGCCCGCCTGCGCCTGCGCCAGGCCTTTGGCCGCCTGATCCGCGCCGCCGGTGACCAGGGCGTTTTCGTTCTGCTGGACCGCCGTGCTCCAAGCCGCCTACTATCCGCGCTGCCGCCGGGGGTCGCGGTGCAGCGCCTGGGCCTGTCCGAAGTCGCTGCACACACACGCGCGTTCTTGAATTGTTCGGCAGCCCCCTTGATCTCGACGCCGGGTTCGATCAGGGTCCCGCCCAGTTCGACAAGCGGTTTAGCGGCTGATTTTGGGGAGTGACGATGCTGGCACGGTTGGGTCTTGATCCGCAGGAGGCGCTGGTCTGCACGATGGTGCTGGTCGCCGCGACGGATGGCGGGATCACCGACCGCGAGATCGGCGTCATGTCCGCCCTCGTGCAAACGCTTCCGGCCTTCAACGGCTTCTCCACCGACCAGCTGGACTCCGCGACCGAGGCCGCGATCAACCTGCTGCGCGAGGATGAAGGCCTGGCCCATGCCGGCCGCCTAATTCGCGAGGCTTTGCCCGTTCGCCTGCGCGAAACCGCCTATGCCTTGGCCTGTGAAGTTATCGCCGGCGACGGCTTCGCCGCCCAGGCCACGCTGCAGATGCTGGAATTCGTGCTGACCGAACTCAACATCGACCCGCTCGTCGCCGCCGCCATCGAACGCGGTACCCGCGCCCGGTATCGCAAAGTGGAGGACTAGCCTCCACCCATGCGACGCGTTCAGGCGGTACCTAGGCCGTAAGCGTGTCGATCTCCGCCATTTCCTCCGCGGTCAGCTTCCAGCCGCCGGACTTTGCGTTCTCCGCCACTTGGTCGATCTTCGTCGCCCCGGCGATGACGCTGGCGACTGGGCTGCGGCACAGCAGCCAGCTGAACGCCAACTCGACCATCGTCCGGCCGCGGGCCTTGGCGAAATCGGCCAGCTTCTCCACTTTCGGCCAATTCCCATCGGTCAGATAGCGGTCTGCCAGCCGGGCCGTATTGGTCAGCCGCGCACCCTCCGGCATGACGGCATTGCGCTGGTACTTGCCCGTCAGCATCCCGCTCGCCAACGGGAAATACGGCAGCAGCCCCAGCCCGAACCGGTCCATCGCGGGCAGCAATTCCTTGTCGGCATCGCGCACCAGCAACGACAGCTCGTCCTGGCACGACACGAACGGAGTCAGATGCCGGTCATCGGCCGTCCACATCGCATCGGCCACCTGCCACGACGCGAAGTTCGAACAACCCACATATCGCACCTTGCCGGAGCGCACGAGGTCGTCCAGGGCGCTCATCGACTCCTCCAGCGGCGTCTTCGTGTCGTAGCGATGCTGCTGATAGAGGTCGATATAATCGGTCTTCAACCGGGTCAGGCTGTCCTCCACCGCACGCACGATGTAGCGGCGGGAAGCCCCCTTCAACGTCTCCGCCTCGTCCATCGGCATGGCGAACTTGGTCGCCAGCACGATGTCCTTGCGCTTCGGCCCGATGATCTGCCCCAGGATTTCCTCCGACGCGCCCTTATGCGCGCCTGCAATCCCCACCGCGCCATAAACGTCCGCCGTGTCGAACAGGGTGATGCCCACGTCAAACGCGGCATGCACCACCGCCCGCGACGCCTCCAAATCGATGCGTCCGCCGAAATTGTTGCAGCCCAGCCCAATCGTCGAGACCTGCAGGCCGGAGCGGCCCAGGGTGCGGTAGTCCATGAGGAAGATCCTTTAGCCGCGGTGGAGAGGGAGGCTGGCGATCTCGTTCAACAGCTTGCGCGACATCGCCTCGCCAAACGTCGCGAAATCATGCACCTCCACCACGAAGCTGCCCATCCCGCCCGTGACATTTTCCCGATACCAATTCGTCAGCCCGCCCGGCGGCTGCACATGGGCGAAGGTATAGGACACCGGGTGGTCGTTGATGATCGTCAGCCCGTTGATGGTGATGTCGGACGCAACGGCATCGTCCCGCGCATCCGATGACGGCCGGCCAGCATTGTTGGTGCCATCCCCGGCGACGTCGATCACCTTGCGGGCATCGCCGAACTTGCCGTCGATCAGCATCTTCGCCGCCACATCGATGCCGCTGCTGATCGACGTGCGGCCATACGAACTGCGCGGCAACGCCATCAGCGTGCCGGCGAACGCCTTGGCAGACGCCGCGTCGGAAATGACGGTCCAACCCGTCAGCGCCTGAACCTGCTCGGTGCTCGAAAATTCGACATAGGCGACGGCGATGCGCCCATTCGGCCCACCCTGGATCGCCGCGATCACATGCGGATCGCTGAAGGCGGTGGAGTAGCCCGTCTTCTCAAGCTGGAATTCGGAGTCGTCGATGGAGCGGGATACGTCCGTCACCAGCACCAGGGCCACATCCACCGGAGCCGTGGCCGCGCGCGGCGCGCTGGCGGCGGCAAGCGTGAAGCAGACGGCCAGGATGGAGTAGCGCATCCCGGCCCGCCGCCTTATCGAACGATTTCGAGTTGGATGCCGTCTGCCGACCCGGACAGTCGCGCACCCTTGGTCACGTCATCAATCCGCAATTCGACGCCCTGGCCGTTCTTCAGAAACTGGCCGCCGAGCCCGTTGCCCAACGTCGCCTCCCCGGTGGCGGCGGCGTATGTGCCGCTAAAGTCGCTCAGCCGGTGCAGATTATACACTCGGCCGTGTCCAACTATCGTGCTGAACCCGACATCGGCGACCGTCACGCCCTTGACGGTAAAGCGATAGCGATGCCCGGCGTAGGTGAGCACGCCATTGCCCCAGGTATAGCCAACGCCCACCGCCGCAGCCTTCGCGGTGATGGTAACACGGCCGACCACCGGGCCCGGGGCTGCCGGGTCACGCTGCGCAAACGCCGGGGCCGCGGCAGCCACACTGGCTGCCAGGACGAAACCGCCAACGATACGGCGGGTAATGGTCTTCATAACTGCGCACCTTCATGAACATTCAGTGCAGCAAGAACGCGCGGTCTCCCAGATTGTTGCGCCCACCCCGGCTCAATGGCTAGCCCAAACGATGCGATGCACCCAGGCGACGTCTTTCAAGTCGAAGCTGTGATCCTTATGCGCCGGGTTCAGGCTTCTCAATTCCACCCGCCGGGCCGACCGGCGGGCCAATTGCTTGGCCAGGACCTCCCCGCTCACGGTGCGAACCACCACCCGGTCGCCCCGGCGGATCGGCGCGGCGGGGGAGACGATCACCACATCGCCGTCCCGAAATACCGGCTCCATCGACGTGCCGGAGATCTCCAGCGCATAGGCGTTCAGGTCGCCGATCTCCGGCAGGCTCACCTCGTCCCAACTACCACCGACCGGGTAGCCGCCATCGTCGAAAAACCCGTCCGACCCGGCCTGCGCCAGCCCGATCAGCGGGATGCGCCGCTGCGATTGCATCCGCGGATTGGACGATAGCGCCCGCGCCCCAGACACCAGCGTGCTGAATGCCTCGAGCGTCGCCCCAGTGGCATTCAGCACCTTCGCCAGGCTCTCCGTACTGGGCCAGCGCGCGCGGCCATCCGGCATCGACCGCTTGGATGGGTTGAACGTGGTTGGATCCAGCCCGGCAGCGCGTGCCAGGCCCGAAACCGACAATCCGTTCTCGGCCGCCAACGTATCCAGCGCACGCCAAATATCCTCGTGCTTCACCCGCCCAATCTCCATGAACTCGTGCGCGATTCTACGCTGCCAGCAAGTCTAATGGGAATTAACGCCGAGCACGATAGGAATTAACGCCGCTTCTGGTTGCGGCCAGGCGCGTTGTGTGGGTTTATGTTCCTGTTCTGTTCTCATCTCAGGACGCTCCTCAAGCGCGAGACCCGCCCATGCACGCCCTTTCCCTGTCGGCACCCATCCGCGGGCGCGATGCTGCGCCACAGCCATTCCGGTCCGCCGAGGAGGCGTGGCTATGGACCATGGCCGCCCTCATGGCCCGGCGCGACGGCGCCGGCGTATCATGGCGCCCCGAAGGTCCGCAGCGCCCATGCGACCCGGACGACATTCTACGCAGCCTGGACACGCTGTATCGCCAGCGGAGCATCGAGTTACTGCACGTCCGGATCCTGCGGATCTGGGGCGAACGCCAATCCCGCCCCCACGCCAACCGCCCCGGCCAGCTATCCGACTGGCGGTTATGGCACCAGGCGCTCGGTCAACTCGAATGGACCTTGCGCGCCCGCGGCATCGTCCGCTGAACCATGCCTGCGCCTAGGACCGAAAACCTACCACAAGGAGACCAACCATGAACTTCGCCATCCGCAGCCTGTCCGTCCTCGCCTACGCCAACGGCTTCACCCTCTGGCACTACAAGGGCGACGGCGACACGCTGTCCAACATGTCGCGCCCCGGCTTCTTCGACGATGCCGCAGACATGTTGGCCGGCGGCGACATGGTGCTGGTCTCGGCACCCGAAGGCGGCCGCGTGCTCTGCATCGCCAAGCAGGACGGCAGGGTCATCGCCGCCGCCCTGGCCTAACCTCGCTTTACGCCCGGCGGCGCGCCCGTTTTTCCATCGCTGTGGGGGCGATCTCCACCGCATGGCGCGCCAGCCCGGCCTCCGTCGCGACGAAGCGGGAGTCGGGTCGCTCTTGCGCAAACCCCAGCCCCTGCAACCGCGCCAGGCACGGCCCGTCCTTCAATCCACCCGGTCGGCCGGATTGCCCAACCAGCAGCAACCGATGCAACGCAGACCGGCAGCAAGTCTCGAGATACGGTTCGTCCCACATGCGCGCAGCAATGTGGCCAAACGCCCCGGCATGGCAACCCCACTTGCCGTCCCCGGGTGGACCCTTAAAAGCGCTCTCCATGACCCCCGCCATCGCCTCTGCCTTCCTGCCCGCCCTGCGCCGCCTGGATCCGGAGCAGGCGCATCGCCTGGCGCTGAAGGCGCTGGCCTGGGGCTTGGTCGGCCGCAACGCCCGTCCAGATGATCCAATCCTCGCCACTACCCTGCTGGCCCATCCTCTAACAAACCCGATCGGCCTCGCCGCCGGGTTCGATAAGGACGCGACCGCGCCCACTGGGCTGCTGCGCCTGGGCTTCGGCGCGGTGGAGGTCGGCACCGTCACCCCACGCCCGCAGATCGGTAACCCACGCCCCAGGGTCTTCCGCCTGGAAGACGGGGCCGTCATCAACCGCATGGGCTTCAACAACGCTGGTATCAAATTGTTTTTGCGGAACATTTCTCGCGCGACCCGCCCCACCGGCACGCTGATCGCCGCCAATGTCGGCATCAACAAGGACGGTGCCGACCCCGAGCGCGACTACCCCGCCCTGGTCGCCGCCGTCGCCCCCCACGCTGCCTACGTGACCCTCAACGTCAGTTCCCCCAACACCCCGGGCCTTCGCGGCTTGCAGGACGAGGCGCGGCTGCGATCCATCCTGCAGGGCGTCATGGCGCTGCCAGACCGCCCCCCGATCTTCGTCAAGATCGCGCCAGACCTCGCACCCGGCGCGCTGGAGGACATCGTCGCCGTCGCCGTATCGACGGGGGTTGAGGGCCTCATCATCTCCAACACCACGCTATCCCGCCCGCCCGGCCTCGGCGGTCCCCACATCGGTGAGGCTGGCGGACTGTCCGGACCCCCATTGTTGGCGCTGTCCACAGCGATGCTGGCCCAGGCCTACCGCTTGGCCGCTGGCCGCCTAGTCCTAATCGGCGCCGGGGGCGTCACCACCGGGGCCGACGCGCTGGCCAAATTGCGCGCCGGGGCGCAGTTGGTGCAGATCTACGCCGCCTTTGCGGTACATGGCCCGGCGTTGTTGCCGCGGATCAAAACCGAACTCGCCGCGGCACTGCGTCGCGAAGGGTTCAAGAGCGTGGCCGAAGCAGTGGGGACAGGGGCATGACGTCATATCCGGGCATGGCGACGCTGGCCGATCGCTATGATGGCTTCATTCTCGACCTGTGGGGCGTCATCCATGATGGCGTGAACCCATACCCTGGCGCGGCCGATTGCCTGGCCCAGCTGCGCGATGCCGGCAAGCGCTGCGTGCTCCTCTCCAACGCCCCACGCCGCAACTTCGCCGCCGAAAAAATGTTACGCCGCATGGGGTTGGAGGGCGATCTTTACACCGGCGTGCTTACCTCGGGGGAGGCAGTGCACCTGGAACTGCAACGCCGCACCGACCCATGGTTCGCCGGCCTAGGCCGCCGCGTCTGGCACCTGGGGCCGGAGCGGGATCGCAACGTGATCGAAGGCCTGGACCTGGAACAGGTCGCCACCCCCGCCGAGGCGGATTTCGTGCTGAACACCGGCCCGGATGACCATCGCGGCCCCACCAGCGTCGAACCGTTCGAGGAATTGCTGCAGGACTGCGCCCGTCACAGTCTGCCGATGATCTGCGCCAACCCCGATCTGGAAGTGATCCGCGGTGGCGTGCGCGTCATCTGTGCCGGCGCGCTGGGGGAGCGGTATCAGCAGATGGGCGGCACCGTTCGCTCCATCGGCAAGCCGGACCCGGTAATCTACGGCCCGGTGATGGAAATGCTCGGCACGCCAAAGCACCGCACGATTGCCGTCGGCGACTCACTTCGCACCGACATCGCCGGTGCCGCCGCGGCCGGCATCGATTCCTGTTGGGTGCTCGGCGGCATCCATGGTGAGGCGCTCGGCGATGACCATGGCGCCGCCCAAGCGGAGGCGCACGCCGCTGGGCTCAGCCCCGTGGCAATCGTCCCCCGCTTCGTCTGGTAGAATCAGGCGTGCCCGGCGACGCCCGATAGCAGCGCCGGGTCGATCCGCAGCATCGCGAAGGCGCGGCGCCATTTCGTCGGGTGGTCGTCGTCGAACATCAGATCCAGCGAGGCCGGGGCGGACAGCCAAGCGTTTTGCTGGATCTCCTCGTCCAACTGCCCGGCGCCCCAACTGGCATAACCCAGCGCCAGCAACCCCTCTCGCGGGCCTTCCCCGGCCGCAATCGCCTTGAGCACGTCGAGACTCGCGGTCAACGCCACCGCTTCGTCCACTTGCAGGCTGCCATCGCCCGTCCAGTCCGCCGTGTGCAGCACGAAGCCGCGCGCGCCATCCACCGGGCCGCCATCGCACAGCGCGATCTGCCGCGCCGGCGGAGTAGGGACGACGTCCAACTGCTTCAGCAGATCCTCGAACGTCGGGCTGGCCAGTGGACGGTTCACCACCAGGCCCATCGCCCCATCCTCGGTGTGCGCACACAGGTAGATCACGCTATGGGCGAAGCGCGGATCCTCCATCGCCGGCATGGCAATCAGCAACTGACCGGTGAGCCGGGCGTCATCCGGCACGTGAGGCGTTTTGGGCGCAATCTGGGACATGGATGACATCTTGGCGCGGTTTTCGCCCGCTGCAATGACCCACGAGCCAGTTCAGCGCTGAATTGCCACGTTAACCTCCCCGGTGACACGGGCGAGCCATGGCAGTAGCGTCCGCCCATCATGACGAGGGCCGGATAATGACAATCAAGGTAGGCGACACGTTGCCGGAAATGAAGCTGATGACCGCCGGCCCGGACGGCCCGAAGGAGGAAAGCACCGCCTCCCTCTTTGGCGGCAAAAAGGTCGTGTTGTTCGCCGTACCCGGCGCTTTCACCCCGACCTGCAGCGCCAAGCACCTCCCCGGGTTCATCCAGCGCGTGCAGGATTTCACGGCCAAGGGCGTCGACTCGATCGTCTGCATGGCCGTTAACGATCCATTCGTCATGGGTGCCTGGGCCAAGGACCAGGGCGTCGATGGCAAGCTGGTGATGCTCGCCGACGGCTCCGCCGCGCTCACCAAGGCGATGGGCCTGGAACTGGACCTCACCGCCCGCGGCCTCGGCGTTCGCAGCCAACGCTTCGCCCTGGTGGTCGACGACAAGAAAGTCACCCATCTTTCCATCGAGGCGCCGGGCGATTTCGACGTCAGCCGCGCCGAATCGGTCCTCGAGCTGCTTTAGCCACCCACCCCGGTCAGGTGGCACGCCACGAAGTGACCCGGTTGCGGCTGGGTCAGCGTCGGCTCCACCGCCCGGCAGACCTCCATGACGTGCCGGCAGCGCGGATGAAACCGGCAGCCGGCCGGCATAGCGAGCGCGGACGGCACGTCCCCCGGCGCCCGCGGCGGCCGCACCCGGCCGGGTCGCACCGCCGGGGCAGCGGCGATCAGTGCCTCGGTATAGGGGTGCAGCGCGTTGGCGTAGATCGCCCGCTTGTCCGCCACTTCCACCACCCGGCCCAGATACATCACCGCCACCCGGTCGGAGATGTGCTTCACCACCGCCAGGTCATGCGCGATGAACAGGTAAGTCAGCCCCAGTTCCGCCTGCAGATCCTGCAGCAGGTTCACGATCCCCGCCTGCACCGACACGTCCAGCGCCGACACCGGTTCGTCCAACACCAGGAAACGCGGCTTCAGGATCAGCGCCCGGGCAATGCCGACGCGCTGCCGCTGGCCGCCGCTGAATTCGTGCGGAAAGCGTCGAGCGGCCCTGGCGGGCAGCCCCACCTGTTCCAGCATCGCCGCCACCTTCGCCCGCGCTGCCGCGTCTGCCTTGGCGCCATGGATCAGCAGCGGCTCCATCACGATGCTCTCCACGCTCATGCGCGGGTTTAGCGAGCCGAACGGGTCCTGGAACACGATCTGCATCGACCGCCGCAACCGCAGCAGATCGGCGCCGCGCATCGCCGTGACATCCTGCCCCTCGAACAGCAAATCGCCCGAGGTCGGCGGGTTCAGCTTCACCAGCATCCGCCCGAGCGTAGACTTGCCGCAGCCAGACTCGCCCACCAATCCCAGCGTTTCGCCGGACGCGACGGACAAATTCACCTCGTCCACCGCCCGTAACGGGGTGAACTTCCGCCGCAAGATCCCGCCCGTCCGCACCGCATAATGGCGCGACAGCATGCGGGCTTCGACCAAAGGCGTGCTCACGCGGTCTCTCCCACGCGGATGCAAGCAGCCTCGTGCCCGGCGCCGATTGGCAACAACGGCGGAATGGCGGCCTCGCAGCGTGGAAGACGCAACTCGCAACGCGGCGCAAACCGGCACCCGGGCGGCCGCCGCGCCGGATCGGGCAGGGAGCCCGGGATCGCCTTGAGCCGATGTAAATCCTCATCCAGCGAGGGCACGCAGGCTAGCAACCCGCGCGTATACGGATGCGCCGGCCCATCGAACAGCGTGGTCGCGGCCGATTGCTCCACCACCCGGCCGGAATACATCACCAGCACCCGGTCCGCGGTTTCCGCCACCACGCCCATATTGTGGGTGATCAGCATGACGCCCATCCCACGCTCCGCCCGCAATTCCAGCAGCAGATCCAGGATCTGCGCCTGGATGGTCACGTCCAGCGCCGTCGTCGGCTCGTCCGCGATCAGCAGGCGCGGGTTGCAGGCCAGCGCGATCGCGATCATCACCCGTTGCCGCTGCCCGCCGCTCATCTGGTGTGGATAATCGTGCAGCCGGCGCGCGGCGGAGGGAATGCCGACCCGGTCCAACAATGCAATCGCCCGGGCGCGTCGTGCCGCCGGGCCCAATCGCTCGTGCGCGCGGATCATCTCGCTGATCTGGTCGCCAATGGTGAACACTGGGTTCAGCGAGGACATCGGCTCCTGAAACACCATCCCGATCCCCGGGCCACGCAGCCGGCGCAATTGCCGTTCCGATCGGGTCAGCAGATCCACGCCCTCGAACACGATCCGCCCGGCCACCACCCTCGCCGGCGGCCGCGGCAGCAGCCCCATGATCGCCAACGCGGTGACGCTCTTTCCACTGCCGCTCTCGCCCACGATCCCCAGGATTTCACCCGGCGCGATCGAGAGATCGATCGACTCCACGGCATTGATCGGGCCGCGCCCCGTCGCGAACGCAACGGTCAGCCCTTCGACGGATAACAGGCTCATGGTTGGATGCGCAGCCTCGGGTCCAGCACGTCGCGCAGCCCATCCCCCAGCAGGTTCAGCCCCAGCACCGTCAGCATCAACGCGACGCCGGGTATGGTGATGATCCAGGGCGCGTCGGTCAGATACTGGCGGCCATCGGCCATGATGTTGCCCCAGGTCGGCGTCGGTGGCACGGCACCCAGCCCAAGAAAGGACAAGGTCGCCTCCGTCAGCACCGCGTAGGCGAACAGGAATGACAGCTGAACGATCAGCGGCGCCAGAGCGTTCGGCATGATGTGGCGGGATAGGATTCGCCAATGCCCGGCGCCCGCCGCCACCGCCGCCTGCACATACTCCATCTCCCGCAGCACGATCACGCTGGCCCGCACGATCCGCGCGGTCCGCGGAATATAGACGATCGACAGCGCGATGATCACGTTCAGCACGCTGGACCCGAGCGCGGCGGTAATCCCGATCGCCAGCAGCACCGCGGGGAACGCCATCATGGCGTCGTTCAACCCCATGATGAGTTTGTCCAGCAATCGCACATACCCAGCCAGCGCCCCGATGATCGTGCCGAACACCGCATTCAACGCCACCACCGACACGCCGATGATCATGGAAAGCTGCGCGCCCCACAGCGTGCGTGACCACAGCGACCGGCCCAGATTATCGGTGCCGAACAGGAAATCCGCCGAGGGCGGTTTGAACCGCGTCCGCATCCCGATCTTCGACGGATCCACCCCGGCCGCCCATGGCGCCGCCAGCCCAGCGATCAGCACGATCCCAAATAACACCAGACCCGTCACGAACAGCCGGTGATGCATCAGCCGCACCAGCGTGTCGCGCCAGGGACGGGACGGCGCTTCGTCATCATCTTCGATCGTGCTCACGCTAGCCACCCAACCGCACCCGCGGATCCATCGCGGCATATGCGACGTCGACTGCGATATTCACCAGCACCAGCACCGTCGTCAGCACCAACAACCCGCCTTGCACCAGGGGATAATCCCGGTTCAGCACCGCCTGCGTCAGCAACTGCCCGATCCCCGGCACCGAAAAGATTGTCTCGATCACCACCGAGCCGGACAGCAGCAGACTGATCGCAATGCCCACCACCGTCGTAATCGGGATCATCGCATTCGCCAGCGCATGCTTGCCCACCACGCTCATGCCCGACAGCCCCTTCGCGCGCGCCGTACGCACGTAATCCTGCCGCAGCACCTCCAGCATGGTGGACCGCGTGATCCGCGCCAGCAGCCCCACCTGCAACAGCGCCAGCGACACGGCCGGCAGCGTCGCGGCACGCAGCCAGCCAAGCGGGCTGTCGATGAAGTTCACGTAGCCGCCACTCGGCAGCCAACCGAAATGCACCGCGAACACCAGCACCATCAGTGGTGCGAAAAAGAACGACGGCATGGAGATGCCGATCATCGCCCCGATCATCGCCGCCTGGTCCACGATGGTATTCTGCTTCAGTGCCGCCAATACCCCGCCCGCAACCCCGATCAGCAGCGTCAGCACCAGCCCATACAGCGACAGCGACAACGTGACCGGCAGACGCTGCAAAATCGCCTCCAGCACGTCCTGACCCAGCAGCAGTGAGCGCCCGAGATTGCCGTGCAGCAGCCCCGCATACCAATGCACCAACTGCCCCAATAGCGGCTGGTCCAGCCCCAGATCGCTGCGGATCTGCGCCACGTCCTGCGGTGTGGCGGACAACCCCGCCATTACCACCGCAGGATCACCCGGGATCAGGTGCAGGATTGCGAACGTGATCAGGCTCACCAACAGCAAGGTCGGGATCGCGCCCAATAGCCGGGCGACGACGACACCGATCACGCCGCGATCACTCGACCCATACGTTGGCGAAGCGCGGAATGCGGAACGGCACGAAACCCTTCACGTTGGAGCGGACTGCCTGCACCTTGGTGAGGCTGCCGAAGGGCACGGCATAGGCGCGTTCCAGCACCAGCGCCTGAAGCTTCACGAACGCATCCTGCCGCCCGGCTTCGTCCGGCAGATTGTTCATGTCGTTCCACAGTTTCACCACATCCGGATCATCCTTCCCTGCATCGGGGCGGTAGCTGGCGTTCGGCGGCGCGAAGAATGCCATGGTGGACAGCGCGCCCAGTGCGGGCTGCGTGCCCCAACCGGTGTGGAAGTAATTCCAGCCCGTATCGCCCCGCAGATACATCTGGATCGATGTCGGCCAGTCCACCACCTTGATCTCGGCGTTGATCCCGACGGCCTTCATCTCCTCCGCCTGCACCACGGCGGCGTTGTACATGGAGGTATAGTCTTTGTTCGTCAGGATCGTGACCGGCTCACCCTTGTAGCCAGCCTTCGCCAGCAGCGCCTTGGCCTTTGCCGGGTCGTGCTGGTTGTAGGTTTCCTTGCCGGCATCGGTGTAGCCGGGGCGGCCCGGGAATTGGAAGCCGACGTTCAGCTTGTAATTGCCGTCGGTCGCGGCATCCATGATCTCGTCCATATTCAGCGCGGCCTGCACGGCCTGGCGGAAATAGACGTTATCGGTCGGCGGCTTCTGCACGTTCGGCAGCGTGATCTGGATCCACCAATTCGCCAGCGGCAGCAGGGTGATGTCCTTGTTCTTCTTCAGATCGGCGAGGTTCGTGGCAGGCACATCCTCCACCGCCTGCAATTCGCCCGTTTGCAGCCCGGCAACGCGCGCACCCGGCTCCGTCACGATCCGCACCGTCACGGTGTCCAGGCACGCGACCTTGTAGCCGCCGAAGCCGCTGCGCTGCTCGTAATGCGTGTTGGGGGAATAGGCATCGAACCGCTTCAGCCGCACGAAACCGCCGGGCACGAACTCGTCCAGCATGAACGGCCCGGTGCCGATCGTATGCAGGCGCAGCGCCGGATCGTCCTTGAACTCCGCCGGGAAGATCACGATCGGCACGCTGAACGACGACATGCTTTCCAGGAACGTCGGCTGCGCCTGCTTCATGTGGATCACGAACGTGTCCGCGTCCGGCGCATCCCATTTGTCGACGTTCGCGAGGTTGGACCGCTCCAACCCGACCTTGCTGTAGCGATCGAACGAGGCGACCACGTCGGCCGAGGTCAGCAGCTTGCCGTTGTGGAAATGCACGCCGCTGCGCAGCTTGAACGTGTAGGTCAGCTTGTCCGGCGACTCGGTCCAGCTATCGGCCAGGTCGCCGATAGTCTGGTTGTCCTCGCTGCGGGTCAGCAGCGCCTCGAAAATATTCATCGCCACGTTGCGGGTGGAAATGGTGTTCGACGCCTGCTGGTCCAGGCTGTTGAGGTTCGCCTCCTGCCCAAACACCATCGTGCCGCCCTTCTTGGGGCAGGCAAACGGTGCGGCGGAGGCGGTGCCGATGGAGGCCACGGCGGTGAGAAGGAGGATTGCGCTTCGTGTCATGCCGCGAGCCTTGCAATTGTCATGCAACGAAGCTGCACATGCCAATCGCTACGCCGTCAAGACACCAGCATTGCCCTTATGCCGCGTCGAGGAACGGCCCCACCGTCGCATTGAACGCCGCCGGTTGTTCCGCATGCAGCCAATGCCCGGCATCTTTGATGGCCACGAACCGCACTGCTGGAAACAGCGCGCGGATGCGCGGATGCTGCTCTGGCTGCACGTAATCCGACCGTGCGCCAGTGACGAACAACGTCGGCCCGGCATAGCTGCTCGTCTCGTCACCCCAACTTTCGATCCGTGGCAGCGATTCGACGATTTCCGCCAGCCCCACACGCCATCCGACGCCTGGCTTGAAGTTGTGCAGCAGGAACGAGCGGATCGCCGGATCCGGCACATCCGGCGCCAATTGCGCGTCCGCCGCGCTGCGCGACGCCGCTGCTGGCACGCCCATCATCGCCCGCGCGAAGGCGCCGAAATGCGACGGGTAGGACACCGGCGCGATATCCGCCACCACCAGCCGCGTCACGCGTTCCGGCGCGGACAGGGCAAGGCGCATCGCCACCTTGCCCCCCATCGAATGCCCCAGCACCGCCGCGGACGACAGCCCCAGCGAGTCCATCGTCTCCGCCACGTCCTCTGCCATCGCCTCGTAGCTCATGCCCGGTGCGTGCAGGCTGTCGCCGTGGTTGCGCATGTCCATGGAGATGACGTGGTGCCGATCGATCAGTCCGCGGGCAATGAAGCCCAAATTGCGGGCGGATCCGAACAAACCGTGCAGCAGAACCACCGGGCTACCCTGCCCGGCATCGCGGGTGGCAAGCAGCATCCGATCAAACCGTGAGCATGATTTTGCCGATATGCGCACTGCTTTCCATCAGGGCATGCGCCGCCGGAGCCTCCGCCAACGGGAACGTCGCGTGGATCACCGGTGCAACGCTGCCATCCTCCAGCTTCGGCCATGCCTTTGTCAGCAGTTCCTGCGCGATGGCGCCCTTCTGCGCAGCAGTGCGCGGCCGCATCGTGGAACCGGTGATCGTCAGCCGCCGGGTCATCACCGTGGTCAGGTCGAATTTGTCGACCTTCGGCCCGCCCAAAAACGCGATGAGCACCAGTCGCCCATCCATGGCCAGGCATCGCAAATTCTGCTGCGCATAGGGGCCGCCGACCAGGTCCAGCACGACGTCGACGCCCGCCCCGCTCGTCAGTTCCTTGATGCTGACGGCGAAATCAGCCTCTGTGTAATTGATCGCCGCATCCGCCCCCAATTTCACGCAAGCCGCGCATTTCTCCGCCGACCCAGCGGTGACATAGACGCGGGCGCCGAACGCCTTGGCCAATTGGATCGCCGTCGTGCCGATGCCGCTGCTGCCGCCATGGATCAGCACGGATTCGCCGGCCGACAATCTGCCGATGTCGAACATATTGGCCCAGACGGTGAAGAAATTCTCCGGCAGCGCCGCGGCACGCACCGCATCGTAGCCCTTCGGCCAGGGCAAGCATTGCGTGGCCGGCACGGCGCAATACTCGGCATAGCCGCCGCCATTGGCCAGGGCGCAAACCTTCTCCCCGATCGGCGTCGTCACGCCCGGTCCAACGGCCACCACCTCGCCAGCAACCTCCAGTCCCAGATGCGGGCTGGCGCCGGGCGGCGGCGGATACAATCCCTTACGCTGCTGCACGTCCGGCCGGTTCACCCCGGCGGCAGCGACGTGGATCAGAACCTCGCCCTCGCGCAGTGTAGGCAACGGTCCCTGCGACACCGTCATCGACTCCGGGCCGCCCGGTTCCGCCACCTCGATGAATCGCATGGTCTGGGGCAGGGTCATGGCGGGCTCCGGTTTCCTTTGCCGTTATCTCGGCAGCCTAGTGGTCCGCGTCAACCAATCAGCCGTTCGGTCTCGCGCCAAAGCTGCCGAACCAGCGTGTAATCCAGCGCCTGCCGGTTGGGCCGGGCAGGGCGGCTGCGCTTCCAATATCGCCCGGTCGCCCCCTCCACCAGCGGCGACAGCGCCAGATGCAGCGGCGTGCGTGCCCCTTGCTCAGGCGTGATCATGAACGGCCTCAGCGCCGCCCAGCCCCAGCCGACCGGGCCCGGCACCGTGCCCAGCGTGGTCGCCACCACCCCGGGATGCACCACGTTCACTGCAACGCCCGTGCCCTCCAGCCGCCGCGCCCGCTCGAACGTCGCCATCATCAGCGCCAGTTTCGACCGGCAATACGCGGACATCGCGTACCACGACCGCTCCCCCTCCAGATCGTCCACCTTCAGGTTCGCCCGGTCGGACGCGGTGGAGCCGACATTCACCACCCGCGATGGCGCCCCCGCCCGCAGCGCCGGCAGCAGCGCGTCTGTCAGCACGAATGGCGCCAGGTGATTGACCGCCAGGATCATCTCCCGTCCCTCCATCGTCACCTGTCGCTTCGGCGTGATCAGCCCGGCATTGTTCACCAGCACGTCGATCCGCGGATGCGCCGCCGCGATCGCCTGGCCCACCTCGCGCGTTTGTTTCAGCGACGACAGGTCGGCCAGCATCAGCTCCGTCACTGCACCGCGAGCCTGGCTGGCGATCCAGCGCCGCGTGTCCTCGCCCCGTGCGGCGTCGCGCGCGACGATGACCGTGTGATACCCGGCGCGCGCCAAACCCAATGCAACCCAACGACCCAGCCCGGCCGTCGCCCCGGTAATGACGGCAATTTTCTGGTCAGCCAACCGGCGCGCTCCCCAATTCGACCATAGTCTTAGCCGAGAAGGCTCTACCTGGTTCGCCGCGGCGGAGACATTTCATCGAATTAAATAAAGATTTTTCGATGGCGCATTGTGTGGACAGGCCGATGGTTCCATGAAGGCACAGCTTGTCCGGATAATTGCCGGACCGAAACTATTTCTGAGGAAGGAGCGGGCCAGCCCGATGTCCTTGCGATCTGCGGGTGCCGGTGCCGCCACGATCCAAGCGCCATCCCAGAATGCCGCAACGGCGAATGCGGCAGGGAGCAACGTGCCCTCCAGCCCGACCGCGGCGCCCCCAGACGGTGAGCGTCGCGCGCAAGGTGTCCGCCGCGGCCTTGGTGAGTGGGTGTTGCACGCACCGCATACCTTCCGTGCCCTGGTTCGCGCGGATGAATTGTGGCTGGTGGTGTTGGCCGCTCTAGTTGGCGTCGGCGCCGGGCTATGCGTCCACTTGATGACCATCGCCACCCAGGCGAGCCACGAAATACTGTTCAACCTGCAGCGCGGCGATCGGGTGTCCGGCACTGTGGACGTCGACCGCATCCGCACCGTACTCGTGCCCACGCTTGGCGGGGCGCTGGTGGGCCTGGCCGGCTGGGCCATTACGCGCTGGTGGAACCGCCGCACCGTCGACCCGATCGAGGCGAATGCGCTGCATGGCGGCCGCATGTCGCTCAGCGACAGCCTTCTCGTCACGTTGCAAACCGTTCTGTCCAACGGCGTCGGCGCATCTGTCGGACTGGAGGCCGGTTACACCCAGATCAGTTCCGCCCTGGCGTCCCGGCTCGGCCGATCCTTCCGCGTACGACGCAACGATTTGCGGCTGCTGGTCGGCTGCGGCGCGGCAGGGGCCATCGCCGCGGCCTTCCAGGCGCCGCTGACCGGCTCGTTCTATGCCTTCGAATTGGTGATCGGCACGTACTCACTGGCAACGCTGGCGCCGGTGGTGGTGTCCGCCATCGTCGCGGTCTTCGTCACCCATGTGCTGAGCACCGATACCGCCGGCTTCGACATCCGCGTGCCCTCGGCGCTGGAGGCGGTGGATTACCTGCCCGTGCTCGCCCTCGGCATGATCTGCGCCCTCGGCGGCATCCTCATCATGCGCGGCGTGACGCTGGTGGAATCCTGGTTCCGCCGCAGCGGCGTTCCCGTGTGGCTGCGCCCGGTGCTTGGCGGCGCGGTGGTGGGCGGCTTGGCGCTATGGTCCCCGCAAGTGCTGTCCTCCGGCCACGAGGCACTGCGGCTCGGCCTCGACTCACCCTATACCGCGACCCACATCGCCCTGCTGATCCTGGCGAAATCCATCGCCTCCGCCGTGTCGATCGGTTCGGGGTTTCGCGGTGGCTTGTTCTTCGCCTCGCTCTTCCTCGGCGCACTCACGGGAAAATTATTCGCCGCCGGGCTCGCGACGATCACCGCCACCCAGGCCTTGCCCCCGGTTGTCTGCGCGCTGGTCGGCATGAGCGCCATGGCGGTGGCCGTCGTCGGCGGCCCGCTGACCATGGCATTCCTGGCGCTGGAGAGCACCGGCAGCTTGCCGATGACCGTTGCCGTGCTCGCCGCCTCCGTCGTGTCGGCGATCACCGTGCGCCGCACCTTCGGCTACTCCTTCGCCACCTGGCGCTTCCATCTGCGAGGGGAGGCGATCCGGTCCGCCGTGGATATCGGCTGGGTCCGTAATCTGACGGTCGGCCGCATGATGCGACGCGACATGCGCACCATCCGGTCCGACACCACCATCAGCGCCTTCCGCCGCCAGGTGCCGCTGGGCTCCGCCGACCGGGTCATCGTGTTGGACGAGGCCGGCCGCTACGCCGGCGTGGTACTGACGCCGGAGGCGCACGGCACCGACGAAACCGTCATCCGCCTGTCGGAAATCCTGCATTACGCCAAGAACGTGCTGCTGCCGCAGATGACCATCAAGGAAGCGGTACAGATGTTCGAATCGACGGAATCGGACGCGCTGGCCGTGGTCGACGGCGTCGACACCCGCAAGGTGATCGGCCTGCTGACCGAGCAATATGCCCTGCGCCGCTACACCGAAGAATTGGACCGGCTGCGGCGCGACCTCTCCGGGGAGTAGGCCGCGCCTTTACATCACGCTGCCCGGCGCTGCGTTTCCGACGCCAGCAGGAATTCCAGATCGTCCGAATCGAGCCCAGCCGCATCCACCTCGGCATCGAACGCCAGGTTTGCCAGTTCGGCCTTTCGCTCCTGCAACTGGATGATCCGCTCCTCCACCGTATCGGCGGCGATCAGCTTGTAGACGAATACCGACTTGGTCTGCCCGATCCGGTGCGCACGGTCGGACGCCTGGTCTTCCACCGCCGGATTCCACCACGGGTCGTAGTGGATGACGGTGTCGGCGCTCGTCAGGTTCAACCCGCGGCCGCCGGCCTTGAGGCTGATGAGGAATAGCGGCACTTCGCCCGCTTGGAACGACCGCACCGGTTCCGCCCGATCTCGCGTGTCGCCGCGCAATTCGACGAATTTGTGCCCGGCCTCTACCAACCGCGGCTTGATCAGATCCAGCATCGAGGTGAACTGGCTGAACAGCAGGATGCGCCGGCCCTCCGGCAACATGCCGTCGATCATCTCCATCAGCGTGTCCAACTTCGCCGACCCGGCTTCGCTCGGCCCCGTGGTCAGCTTCACCAGGCGCGGGTCGCAGCAGGCCTGGCGCAGTTTCAGCAGCGCGTTCAGCACCACGAAGCGGCCCTGGTTCGGCCCCAACTCCGCCAACTGATCGCGCACGCTGTCGTGCAGGGTGGCGCGAATGGTGTCGTAGAACTCGCGCTGTTCCGACCCCAGCGTGATGTGCCGCAGGATCGTCTCCTTCGGCGGCAAATCTGCGGCCACTTCCGCCTTCGTGCGGCGAAGGATGAAGGGGCGGATGCGCCGGGCGAGCTGGCTACGGCGCAGCGGATCGCCCTCCTTCTCGATCGGTGAGCGGAAGCGCTTGCCAAACGATTTGCGATCCCCCAGCAGCCCTGGTTGCAGGAATGCGAACTGGGACCACAACTCGTCTAGATTGTTCTCGATCGGCGTGCCGGACAGGCACACCCGGTGACGCGCCTCCAGCTGGCAAACTGCGCGTGTGGCCTTCGCCTCCGGGCTTTTGATCGCCTGGGCCTCGTCCAGCACGATCATGTGCCAGGCGATTTCCTTCATCGCTTCTGCATCGCGGGCCAGCACGGCGTAGGTCGTCAGCACCACATGCGTGCCCAGCAATTTGGCCCGGCGTGCTTCGCGGCCCTGGCCGTGCAGCACCTCCACGCTCAAATGCGGTGCGAACCGGGCCAACTCGGCCTGCCAGTTCGCCACCAGGCTGGTCGGCAACACCACCAACACCGGCCGATCCAACCGCCCCGCCTCATGCTCGGCGGCGATGTGCGCGATGGTCTGCGCGGTCTTGCCCAGGCCCATCTCGTCGGCCAGGAACCCGCCCAACCCGTGCAGGCGCAAATGCTGCAGCCAATTCAGGCCGTGCTGCTGATAGGGGCGCAACGTGGCGGTAAATCTGGCGGGCAGCGGCGTGTCCACCATCTCCGGCAGATCGCGGAACCGCTCCACCGTTGCTGCCACGTCCGCGGCGTCCTGCCAGCGCGTGGTCAGCAATTCCTCCAGGTCCAGCACGGCGGCGGCCTCGCCATCCGGCAGCACCAGGGCAGAATCGGTTCGATTGGCCGCCGCCTCCACCAAATCGCCCACCACCGCCAGCAGCTTGCGCACCCGCTCCGCCGGCAGGCGCACCACGCGGCCGTCCTCCAGGCTGGTCACCAATTCGTCGCCCATGGTGCGCATGGCTTCCGGCCCACGCTCCATCAGCCGCACCAGGATCGGCAGCAGCGGCACACGCACGCCGTCCACCTCGATCCCCAGATCCAGCGAGAAGCTGCCGCGTTCTGCATCGCTGACGCGGGCATCGAAGCCGCCGACCGACTTGGCCACGCGCGGACCGAACCCGGCCTCCACGATCACCGTCCAGCCTTGTTCCTGCAGTGCCGGAACCCGTTCCAGGAGAAACCGGTGCCACTGCTCCGCCGCATCAGCGCCACGTAGCACGTGGACGCGGCGACCTTTGCCGGTACTGCCATCCGCCACGCGAAGCTGGACGAAGCCGTAATCGGCCAGCGTCTGCGCCTGCTTCTCTTCCTCCACCGGGTCACGCCGAACGAATTCGGAGCCCTTGCCGCCGGCCACGCGCACGAACTGCCGTTCGTCATCGCTTTCCGCCAGGCCGCTGCCGCCGTTCTCGCCGGCATAGTCGAAATCGAGTGTCAGCGTGTCCAGCAGGGTGAGTGTGCCATCTTCCGCCGGGCCATAACGCTTGCGCATGCGCAGCACCGGCGTGGCCTTGGTCTCGACGATCACATGGTCGCTCTGCAGCGCCGGCAACGGAATCGGCGCTCGGCGACGACCCCGCGCCGGCTTACCGGCCGGCTTGGCCGCGGCGACGAAGCGAGCCTGGCCGGTGGCGCCAGTGCTGGCATCCACGTACCAATTCCCATCCGTTCCCAGCAGCACGGCAGAGCGCGGCGGCAGCGCCGGCGGTAGTGCCGCGTCGAACGACCGTGGCGGCCCCGGTCGCATCAGCCGCCTTGTCGCAACCCAACGCGCCTGGCCGGACTGCAGCAGCGCCCCCACCAGGGCACCCAATCGCTCGGGCGCCACCTCGGTCCGCGCACCTTCTAGCAGCGCCGCGACGGCTTTCGCGTCGGCGGAGGCGCCGTCATCCGCCGCGATCCGCGCAGGTGTCGTCCCCTCCGTCCGGCCATTCGACTCGTCCAACAACGTGGCCGACACGATGCAGGCCAGCGGCGGGCTGGCGGGCGATACGTCGAACAGCAGCCGGCGTGGCGCCTGGCTGGCCGGGCCGGGCGTATCCAGCGTCGCTACCGTCGCCGCCCGGCGCAACACCGGAAACCGGTCCAACGCCGCCAGCCCGGCGGCCGCAACATGCGCGCAGGCCGATTGGCGGCACGTGCAGCGTGTGCCGAACCCGATCCGGCTGCCACGCGGCAGCGGGGTCAGTGTCGCGGTCCGGCGCTCCCCGGCATCGGACACCTTCGCAGAGATCGACTCACCGTCGATGGCAACGTCCACAGCACCCAGCAGCACCAAGGTGCGGCCGCGCGTCAGGGCCCGTGGCTCGAACAGGGCGCGAAGGTCTTCGGCGGAGTAAGGCGTCGGCATATAGCTGTTAATCCCGGATGACGCAGGCAATTCTGCCCAAAAAGGCCGACTCGCAGTGCAGCCGGGCGCGGCAGTATAGCACCGACTGCGCACAACGCATCCCCAACCTCGCAGGGCCGGATTGCGTCGCCTACGGTCCCACGTAATCCAGGGGCAGCGCGGTGGTGGATTTCAGCACCTCCATCGCGAAGGCGGCGCTCACGTCATACAGGTCGATCTGCGCGATCAGGCGCGTGTAGACGGCGTCATACGCATCGATGCTCGGCACGACGATGTGCAACAGGTAATCCACCTGTCCTGCCATCCGGTAGAAGCCGACCACTTCCGGCAAATTCATCACGCAGCGATAGAATTGGTCCGCCCATTCCTTGCGATGCTGGTTGGTGCGCACGCTGACGAACACGTTGACGCCGACATTCACCCGCTTCGGGTCCAGCAGCGCCACGCGCGCGGCGATGATTCCATCCGCCTGCAGCTTCTGCACCCTTCGCCAACATGGCGAGGCGGAAATGCCCACCTTGTCCGCCAGGTCGGCAACAGGCATCGCAGCATCGCGCTGTAGCCAATACAGAATGCGGCGATCAATCTCATCCATGGCATCTCATTCCAACTATCGGCCTCGACGCGCAACCATGTTTCTTCGCACACCCAAGATCGCCGCCAAGACGCAACCATTTCGCCCGGCGCCCCTGGCAAGATGCACCCATCAGATCAGGAGGCTCCCATGGCCGTTTCGTTCACCTCGCACCCCAAAGATGTCGGCGAGACCTACACCGAGCATTTTGGCGTCGCGATGAGCTTCTCCGTCGCAATGATCGCCGGTGGCCTGGCGTGCGCCGTGCACGCGGTGCTGCCGTTCATGTTCACCACCACCGGGTCGCAAACCATTCGCCGCCTGCACGACCGCATGGTGAAAAACAGGGCGGCCATTTCACACTAAAGGCGCATTGCCCAGCATACCCCCCCTCGTGCTAGAGCGGGGGTATGGACACGCAAGCTGAGTCAGGGGTGGGCATCGCCTTGCCCGAGAGTATGATCGACCTCGCCACCTTCCGCGCCTGCATGCGCCAGGTGCCGGGGGCGGTCACCGTTATTACGACAGTGCACGAGGGCACGCGGGGCGGCCTCACTGCAACCGCCGTCTGCTCCGTCAGTGCCGAGCCGCCGCAGATGCTGGTTTGTGTCAATCGCTCCAGCAGTGCCGAAGCGGTGATCGTCGCCGCAGGCCGCTTCGGCGTCAGCTATCTGTCGCACGAGCAGGAAGCCGTCGCGAACGCCTTCTCCGCCTCGCTGGACAACCGGTTCGACCATGGCGATTGGGTGGAACTGGAATCCGGCGTGCCGCTGCTGAAGGACGCCGCCGTGGCCTTCGACTGCAAGATCGTGCAGACGATCACGGCCGGCACGCACACGATCTTCATCGGCGCCATCGTCGCCGCCGTGGCCCGCGACGTGCCCAACCTCGTGTATAAGGCCGGCGCCTACGGCAAGATCTAGCCCGCTGGATAACCCCCGCCCGCGAGTGCGAGCGGGGGCCAAATAGCTCAGCCCGCCTTGAACGAGCCTTCCATCGCGATGGATGATAGCGGATTGCGCGGACTCGGCGCTTCACGCGCCGCCATCGCCTCGGGCAATGTCGACTTGTCGGCAATCTTGCCAATCGCGAAGCACTGTTCCACCCGGTAACCCTCCGGCAGGCCGAGTTCGGCGAACGCCTTCTCGATATCGAAGCCGACCATGCCGTGGGTATGCCAGCCAGACAGCGTAGCCTGTAGCGTCAGGAAGCCCCACGCGGCGCCAGCATCCATGGAATGGCTATGCGACGGCACCGGGGCATCCTTGCCCGGCACCTTCATCAGCGAGCTGGATGCCAGCACCACCAGCGCGGACGCGTTCTTCGCCCAGCTCTGGTTAAATGGGATCAGCAGGTTCAGAAACTTCTCGAAATTCGGCGTGCCCTTGCGCGCGTAGATAAAGCGCCAAGGTTGTGAGTTGTAGGATGACGGCGCCCACCGTGCGGCCTCGAACAAAGTCATCAGATCCGCCTCGCTGATTTCCTCGCCGGTGAAGGCGCGCGGCGACCAGCGTTCCAGGAACAGCTTATCGATCGGGTGGTCGGATTGGCGGGTATTGGCGTCTGTCACGACAGGCTCCTTCGTTGAAACTGCGGCGGTTCTATCAGCGGAGAGTGAGCTTGTCGCAGTGAATGTGTTCGTTAAGCGAGCGTTCATAAATCAGCGATAAGGTTTGGTTGTCCGCAGAATGGCGGTCGACTGAACAGGTAAAATACCATGAGCGTTGGATCAGTTAACACCAACAATGCTGCCTATGTTGCGCTGCAGTCTCTCAATAACACCAGCTCGGCCCTGCAGGCCACGCAGAAGCAGATTTCGACCGGTTACCGCGTCGCCGATGCGACCGATGATGGGGGCGCCTTCGCCGTAGCGCAGAAGGTTCGGTCCGACGTTGGAGCGCTCACCAGCGTCAACCAGCAGCTCGGCACGGCAAAGGGGCTGGTCACCACCGCTCTCTCCTCGCTCACCAGCATCTCCAACACGGTGACCTCGGCCAAGGCGCTGCTGGTCAAGATCGGCGACCAGAGCATCTCCGCCGACCAGCGCGACCAGTACGTCACCTCCTACCTGTCGCTGGTGAAGTCGGTCGCCGACAGCGTCGACAACTCCACCTATAACGGCCAGACACTGCTTGGCTCGGCGTCCGGCACGGTGGCCGCCACCAGCAAGGCGGTCATCAACAACGAGGCCGGCGCCACGGCCACGCTGAACGCGGAAGACGTCAGCCAACTGCCCAATCAGCTGGCCGCGTTGATCGGTGCCACCTTCAGCCGCAGCAGTGCCGGTGTGGACACGGTGACCGATCCGGCTTCGGCCAGTGATGCGCAGACAGCAGCCCTGGCCTCGCTGCAAGTCGGAGCCGGGTTCGATACCGCCCAGACGGGGGTGAACAACCAGCTGAACCAGGCCGGTGCAGACTCCGACTACCTGGACTCCCAGATCACCTTCAACAGCAACAAGATCGACAGCTTGAACTCCGGTCTCGGCGCCCTGGTTGACGCCGATCTGTCCAAGGAATCGGCGGTTCTGCAGTCGTTGCAGATCAAACAGCAGCTCGGCACTCAGGCGCTCGGCATTGCCAACCAATCGCCGCAGTCGCTCCTCAGCCTGTTCAAGTAGTCCATCGCAGTCCCGGGTAGGGGAGGGGTAGTTTGACCCCCTCCCGCCGCCTGCTCGGCTTGCCGGGGAACGTGAACTAGCGGGAATTACCTGGGCCGACTATGCTGTCCTGGTGACAGACCCGAACGCCACCATCATCTTGATGGAAGATGACGCCGTCTTCCGCGACCTCCTGGCCGATGGCCTGCGGGATGCGCGTTATACCGTCGTTGAAGCCGCAACCGGAGCAAAGGCGCAGGCCGCCCTGGCCGCGACCGAGGGGCTGACCATTCTGGTCGCCGACCGCGCCGTCGATGCCGAAGGGCCGAACGGCTTCCAACTCGCGTCCGAGGCGTTGGAGCGGTTCCCCGAATTGCGGGTCATCTACATTTCCGGCACACATATCGCCGTCCGCCGTCGCACCCTTGGTGAGCGGGAGCGTGCGTTGTTGAAACCCTTCGCCATGTCCCAATTGCTGACCGCGGTTCGCGAACTCGGCGGCTGAGGCGACGCCCGACCAGACAGGAGCCTTCGATGAAAACCGACTCGTTCGCCGGGCAGGGCGTGGTGATCACGGGCGCCTGCGGGATCTACGGCACCTGGATTGCCGCCGCCTTCGCCCATGCCGGCGCCCGCCTCTGCCTCGCCGACCGGGACCCGGCGGCGTTGAAGGCGACCCTGGCCGAACTCTCTCCAGCCCCCGGCAGCTTCACCGTTCCCGGCGACCTCACCACGGATGCCGATCTCGCCGCTCTGTCCGCCCGGCTGGGTGAGGAATGGGGGGCGCCGGACATTCTGGTGAACAATGCCGGTGTCTATCCCAGCGGCTTCCTGCTGGACATCGATGCGGCGGAGTGGGACCGCATCATGGACCTTAACGTCCGCACGCCGTTTCTACTGACGCAGCAAATCGCCAAGCTGATGATCGCCCAGCAGCGACCCGGCGTCGTGATCAACATCTCCTCCGGCGCGGCGCGCAAAATGCGCCGCTCGGTCGTGCCATACTGCCTGTCCAAGACCGCCCTGGACCGCCTGACCAAGGGCTACGCGCTGGAACTGGCCGAATACGGCATCCGCGTGAACGCCGTCGAACCCGGCTTCGCCGCCGGAAGTACCTCCAGCCCGCTGACCGAGGCGCATGTGAAGGCCACCGTCGCAGGCATCCCACTGGGCCGTGCCTCCAACGCGGAGGATGCGGCCAACGCCGTGCTGTTCCTGTGCTCGCCCGCAGCCTCTTACATCACCGGCACCTCCATCGCGGTCGATGGCGGCAACTCGATCGGCACGCTGACGGTTCACCAGGACAAGAAGACAGCTCTGTAACCACGGCCCGTCCGATGGCCCGCCCCGCCACCGCCAGCCGCCATGAAAAACTGCAAACCGCGCTGCTCGATGCGGCCGAGCAGGTGATCGCGATGCAGGGTCTGAGCGCCCTGCGCGCGCGCGCCTTGGCCGACCAGGTAGGGTGTTCCGTCGGCGCGATCTACACGATCTTTCCTGATCTCGACGGCATCATCCTGGCCGTGAACGCCCGAACCCTCACCGATATCGACACCGCTTTGTCCGGCGCGAACGAGGTATCGGATCCGGCAAGCCAGTTGGTGCACCTGGCCCACGCCTATCTGGCATACGCCGCCGGGCACCGGTCGCGCTGGGCCGCGCTGTTCCAACACACCATGGCCAACGGGTGCAGCGCGCCGGATTGGTATGCGCGCCAGCAGGAGGCCGCCTTCTCCCACATCGAGGCGCCGCTTGCGCGTCTATGCCCCGATTTGGCGCCACAGCCTTGCGCGTTGCTGGCCCGCAGCCTGTTCGCGGCGGTGCACGGCATGGTCGCACTCGGCCTGGACGAGAAGGTGGCCGCCATGCCGCTGCCGGTGTTGCAGGATCAGGTCGCGACTGTCGTATCCGCGATGGCGCGCGGGCTGATTGAATCGGCTGCTACGCCGAAAAGTTGAACGCGATCGAAATTCGCGGCCGGCCGCCATGAAAACGGGTGACCGAGTGGATCAGCCACGACGGAAACATGATCATCCGGCCGGCCTGCGGGGTGATGACCTCGCCCCGCCCGGCGCTGAGGCAGTCTTTCACGGCAAACCGTAAATGCGGCGCGTGCATCTCCGGCATGACACCGCGCGGATCGGCCAGTTCCAGCAAACCACCCGCCGCCGGGTTTTCGGCAACACCGCCATCATCGACCCAATAGATGCCGGACCAGAACGCGCCAGGATGGCCATGCGGACGGTTTCCCTCACCCGCGATGCTCACGTTGGCCCATGCCGAGAGGCGCCAGGTAATATCGGCCGGCAGAAGTTCGTCGCCCATTTCGATCAGGGTCATGCGGTCGACGATCTGGCGCGCGGCCTGCAACACGGCCTCACCGGCGGGTCCACACCACGATTGGAACTCAACCGAATGCCAGCCATCGACGTTGCTGACGGTCACACCACGCTCGATGGTTTGGCGTGCCAGGATCAAGGGCGCCAGTGTGGCATTGATCGTCTCGTGCCCCACCAGTTCCGCGTTGACCAACGGGGTTGGAAACAGACCGCCCACACCGAAGCTGCCCGGCTGGATGCATGCGTCGAACATATCCGTTCCGTCCGTATCGGGCGCCAATGCCCCGGCAGTTCGGTCATCCCGATACGTTGGCATGTCGCATAGACCTCCAGCGCCCGCATGCGCGCGTCACGCGATGGTAAGCCGAGTTTGGACGAGCCATGGTTAACGGAAGGACGCTCGGCCTGTCAGCTAACATCGAGTTTAGGAAGTAACGTTACGGATGCCATCCGCGTCGTGTAACAAAATCTGGCATATGGCTTTGAATAATACCGTCACTTTTGCTTACAAAGCAGTGACAAACCCTTAAGGCGTCGTAAACCTGCCAAATCCAAACTCGACACCGTTAAACAGTGATTGAGGAACCTGACTATGAGCATCAGCAGCGTATCGTCATCGTCTTCGGCAGCAGCCGCTTGGCAGGCCCAAAACCAGGCCCAAACCCAGGCGGGCGCGTCCACCACCGCAACAGCAGCAGATGGTAGCGCCGACCCGACACAGAAGGCCGGCAAGGCGCACCATCACCATCACGGTGGCGGCGACGCAGCGCCACCAGCAGCCGCGAACACGTCGCAAGGCGCCACGACCACGCCGGCATCATCCTCGTCCGCGCTACTCGATACCACCGTCTGAGGGTCGACGCATTCACCCAGGAGAAACCAAATCCAAATCTGGCTGCCGTGCCGAGCGTTGATCCGGCACGGCAATCGGATGCGCCTAAGGGCAGAGTGGACGAAGCTGCAGTTTTGCCGTCTTCCTAACTTGTCTGATACCGGCCTCCCGTTCTCGGTTGCTTTCGGACCATTGGCTGCGGGCGGTCATGTGTCGGATGGCGTCAAACCCTGAACCGGCACCTGCGGCAAGATCTTTTCCATAAACACCGACAGCGGGTCGGGTTGATAGCTGCCGAACGGCCCACGGTCCTGATATCCAAAACGCCGATAGAGGCCGAGCGCTTCCGCCGATTTCACGCCAGTCTCGAGTTGCAGAAATTCTATCCCTTCTGCACGGGCGAAATCCTCGACAGTTTGCAGAAGCAATCGGCCAACGCCCTTGCCTCTGGCCCGTTCGGCGACGAACATGCGTTTGACTTCAGCTGTGTCTTTGGCAGCGACGATGTATCCACCACACCCGATCGCATCACCGTCCAACCGCGCGACGAAAAACCGGACGCTGTGCGCAATCAGTTTGTCGATCGTCAGCCCATGCTGACTTTCGGCCGGATACAACGATGCGGTGCGACGTTCCGCCTCGTCCAGCAGAACGCGGACAGCGTTTTGATCGGGTGTTTCTGGGCCGATCCGTATCATCGCCGCGGCCCCTACGCTGCCACCCGCTCCTCCATCGCCAGTCGAGTGGCGCTCGGATAGTCGATTTTCCCGGTCCCCAGCAGCGGCAGCACTTCCACCACCCGCAAACTGCGCGGCACCGCAATCTCCGCCACACCGCGGCCGCGGGCATGCACCTGCAACGCCCCAGTGGTGGCATCGCGCTGCGTGGTTAGCAGGATCAGCGCCTCACCCTTGCGCCCATCCGGCACCGCCACCACCGCATGCATCGCGTCGGGCCACAACCCGGCGGCCAGCGCCTCCGCCGCGGGCATCGACACCATTTCGCCAGCGATCTTCGCGAACCGCTTCGCCCGGCCGCGAATGGTGATGAAGCGATTCTCGTCCACAGTGCAGATATCGCCCGTGTCGTACCAACCATCCTCCAACTGTTCCAGCACGCCGGGCGCCTCGGTCCGCAAATAGCCCAGCATCACGTTCGGCCCGCGCACCACCAATCGGCCGCCTTCGTCGATTCCCTCCACCGGGTCCAACCGGTACTCCATGCCCGGCACCAGCCGGCCCGCCGTGCCGGGGCGGCAATGCATCGGTGTGTTCAGCGCCAGGATCGGCGCCGTCTCCGTCACGCCATATCCTTCCAGCACCCGCACCCCGAATCGCTCGGCGTAATTCCGCCGCGTCTCCTCCCGTAGCTTTTCCGCGCCGGAGAAAATGTATCGCACCGAGTAGAAATCGTACGGATGCGCAAACTTTGCCCAGCCTGTCAGGAATGTATCGGTACCGAACACGATGGTGCTGTCGGTGCCGTAAATCAGCTCCGGCACGATGCGATAGTGCAGCGGGGACGGGTAATAGAACGCCCGCACCCCCGACAACAGCGGTAGCAGCGTCCCCCCGGTCAGTCCGAAGCTGTGGAACATCGGCATCGCGTTGAACAGCCGGTCGGCGGAGTGGAAATCCACCACTGCGGCCGCCTGGGCGATATTGGCCAGAATGTTGTGGTGGCTAAGCACAACGCCCTTCGGCAGCCCCTCCGATCCGCTGGTAAACAGGATTACGGCCGGCTGGTTGGTATCGATGGTGGCGCCGGGCAGGCGGTGAGCGCGCCGGGCATCCCAAATGCCGCGCAACTTCGCACGTAGCCCCAGGCTGGCCCGCACATCATCCAGCCAGACGAAGCGCACTGTCTCGCTCATCCGCTCGACCACCGCCTCCAGCTTAGCCTTCTCAACGAACGCGCGCGACGACAGCACGATCTGCACACCCGCCGCGGTGCAGGCCGCAAGCATGCCTTCCGCCCCGGCGGTGAAGTTCAGCATCGCCGGCACCCGGCCGAATGCCTGCAGCGCCATGAAGGTGACGGTGGCGCCGTTCGCATTCGGCAGCATCACCCCGATCGCACCACCCTGCGGCGCCAGCTTCGTCAGCGCCCGGCCCAGCACGGCCGCCCCAAGCACCACCCGCTTATACGCCAGTGGCTTGCGGTCGATATCCTCGATGATCGGCATGCTGGCGCCAAACCGGGCCTGGGCGTGCAGTAGCGCGCCGAACAGCGAGCGGTCGGTCCGCGTCGTGCCAAAGCTCGATTGTTCCATGATCCCCTGCAGGACCGCCCCCGCGGCATCCCGCCGCGGATGGCCATGCAAATCGTCGCCCAGGTTCAGCGACACCGGCGGAAGCACCGTCATCGCCAGCCGCGGGAACCAGCGCAGCGGAACGCGCCCATCCATCCGTGACAGGCGGGAGAATTGCAGCCCGTCGATCCGCACTGGAACGATCACCGCATCCGCCTTGTCGGCCACTAGCCCGGCGCCGTCGTATACCTTCATCAGCGCGCCGGTGCGGGTGATGCGTCCCTCGGGGAAGATCACCAACCGCTCGCCATGGCGCACCGCCTCCACCATCGCCTTGGTGCTGAACGCATTGGCCGGGTCGACGTCGAAATGCCGGATCGCCGCCATGAACGGGCGAACCCACCACAGCCGCGCCGTGTTGATGTCCACCGCGAACATCGGGCTTCCAGGCAGAAACGCCGCCAGAAAGCAGCCATCGAGGAAGCTTTGATGGTTCACCACGAAAATCGCCCGCTGGCCCGCCGGCGGCACATTCCCCAGCCCCACCAGATCCACGCCATGGAACGTCTCGAAATACCGCTGGAACAGGGCGCGCAACGTCTCCTGCGGTAGCAGCCGCATGATCCAGATCGCCACGGCCAGATTGGCCACCGCCGTCAGCAGCAGAATGGTGACGGGCGCCACGCCCGCCAGCGCCAGCAGCGCCGTCACCACGGCGGCGCCAGCCATCGCCACCGCGTTCACCACGTTGTTCGCCGCAATCATCCGCGCGCGCGCCGCCGGGGCAGAGCGTTCCTGGATTGTCGCGTACAACGGCACCGAATACAGCCCGCCACACATCGACAGCAGCAGCAGGTCCGCCAGCATGCGCCAGCCCGGCACCGTCGTCAGCACCGCATGCACGTCCGACAGCCCATGCGCATGAGTTACCGCATGGGCGAAATCCCAGATGAAGATCGACAGCCCGATCGCCGCAAACGGCACATGCCGGGCCGTGACCTCACCCTTCAGGATGCGCGCGCACAGCAGCGACCCGGCGCCCACGCCGATCGAGAAGAAGGTCAGCATCAGCGTCACGACATGCGCGTCGGCCCCCATGTCGTCGCGCACCAGTGTCGGCAACTCGGCCAGTAGCGTGGCGCCTACCACCCAAAACCAGCTCAGCCCCAGCAGGCACAGCCACACCGGCCGGTTCGCCCGGGCCGTTCGCAGCAACACCCCGGTCTCCCGCGCCAGGTTCCAACCGACCCGTAACCCGGCAGCATCAGATGGCGCCACCGGGATGAACCACGCGCTCGCGATCCCGCCCACCGCAATTGCCAGCCCCACCATCGACACGATGGCCGGCCCATCATCCAGCGCATACAGCGCCCCGCCAGCGATGGTGCCGATCAGGATGCCCAGGAAGGTTCCGGCCTCCACCAACCCATTGCCCGCAACCAATTCCGACTCGGCCAAGTGGTTCGGTAGGATCGAATATTTCAGCGGGCTAAAGAACGTCGCCTGCACCCCCAGGCCGAACAGCACCGCGAACAGCACTGGCAAGCTGCCGAGCCAGAATCCGATGGCAGCCAGCACCATCAGCCCCAGCTCCGCCACCTTGACCCAGAAGATCGTGCGCTGCTTCTCGAACCGATCAGCGATCTGTCCGGCGGTCGCCGACAGCAGCACGTAGGGGAAAATGAACACGCCCCCCGCCGCGGCCACCATCGCCGCCCCACCTTGGGCGACCTGGAACAGCACCAGCACCACCAGCGCGTTCTTGAACAAATTGTCGTTGATCGCGCCCAGCGTCTGGGTAACCAGCAGCGGCGCAAGGCGTCGGGAACGGAGCAGGGACATGGACCAGCCTTTCGTGAACCATGTTCACAATATCTACTCTTGAACGCCGTTCAAGCTTTTTTCCACGCTTGCTCCGGCTGGGCGCCCACGCCCATTGCGAAACTCGCGGATGCGGTGTTGGTCTGCAAGCGCGCGTGACGCCGGACGAAACGCTGATCCGCCGCACGCCGCCGGAGGAGACCCTGCATGACCGCACCCTTGAAGATTGCCGTGCTGGACGATTTCCAGAACGCAGCGCGGCCCATGGCCGATTGGAGCCGCCTGAATGGAAAGGCGGAGGTGACATTCTTCACCGACAACTTGCGTGACGATGCGCTACTGCAGCGCCTACTGCCCTATGACGTGCTCGTGGCAATCCGCGAACGCACGGCGTTTTCGCGCAGCCTGATCGAACAATTGCCGAACCTTCGCCTGCTCGCCACGACCGGCATGCGCAACCGCGGCATCGACCTGGCCGCCTGCCGCGACCGCGGCATTCCCGTGTGCGGCACGAAAGGCGGCGGCTCCCCCACCGCGGAACTCGCGTTCGGGCTGATGCTGGCGCTGGCCCGCAACATCGTCGCCGAGGATCGCGCCCTCCGCGCCGGGCAATGGGAGACGCCGACAATCGGCTTCATGTTGAAGGGCAGGGTGCTCGGCCTGCTCGGCCTGGGCAAACTGGGCGCCGAAATGGCCCACTTCGCCCAAGCCTTCGGCATGAGCGTCATCGCCTGGAGCCAGAATCTGACCGATGAGCACGCCGCCTCCCTCGGTTGCCGCCGCGTGGACAAGGCGGATCTGTTCCGCCAGGCCGATTTCGTCAGCCTGCACGTCGTATCCAGCCCGCGCACCCGCGGCATCGTCGGCGCGGCCGAGTTCGCCGTGATGAAGCCCGGGGGCTACCTGATCAACACCTCCCGCTCCGCCCTGGTGGACGAGCCGGCAATGATCGCCGCGTTGACCGAGGGGCGCATCGCTGGCGCCGGATTGGACGTGTTCGACCAGGAACCTCTGCCGAAGGACGCGCCGATTCGCGCCGCGCCCAACACGATTCTGACCCCGCATCTCGGTTACGCCACCCGCGAGAGCTACGAGAGCTATTTCCCCCAAGTGCTTGGCGCCATCGAGGCATGGATGGCAGGAAGCCCCATCAACCTGCTGCCCGACGACTAGATCGCCGGAGCATCCTTCGGCCATCTTTTGTGCAGCCAAAGCCAGGAGGACGGCTCAGCGCGAACCCACCGCTCCACGGTGGCGTTCATCGCCAGGGAGATCGCATAGGTGTCGCTCGCCCGCTGCCCGGTGAGCGGCACCTGCATTGGCGCCTCGCACACCATGCGAAACCTCGCCGGGCCAAGGCGCACGACGTGGACGGGCACGATCGGGATGCCGAACCGCAGGGCGAATTGTGCCAGCGCGGGTGCCGTCATCGCCGTGCGGCCAAAGAACGGCACCGCGATGCCGTCATTCATCTTCTGGTCGATCAGCAACCCCAGCGAGCCACCGCGCCCCAGATGCGCCAACGCCGCCCGCGCCCCCGTCGCGCCCTTTGCGAACATCGACACGTTTGGCCCTAGCGCGGCCTGGCGCATGCCCTGGATCACTGCGTCGACCTCCGCATTCGATGCGGCGCGGTAGAAGCCGGACACCGTCAGCCCCAGCATGGTGGCAATCGGCAGGATCATCTCCCAATTGCCGAAATGGCCGGAGAAGAACAGCACGGGGGTCTTGTCGCGCTTCAGCGCCTCGATGTGCCGCTCTCCCTCGATCTCCCATCCCGGCCCGGCCAACGTGCGGTCGAACCCGGCAAGATGCGGCAGTTCGGCGGAGGTGCGGCCCAGATTGTCCCACACGGCGCGAATGATGCGCGTCCGGTCCGCCTCGTTCAGTTCCGGCATGGCCCGGCGCAGATTGCCGTCCGCCACGCGCGTCACCCGCAGCCGAGGTCCCACCTGCCGGGCGATCCAGCCACCAAGATTGGACGATCGAACCGGCCCCAGCAGACGGAGCGCGCCGATCCCGCAACGCAACGCCGCAGCCTGCAGCCACTGCACCGAACGAGACGACGGAGTTCGACGCCAGGTGGGCATACCATAACATAAGGCATCTCCTGGCCGATTGGCCAGGGCCGGGATATCAGGCGGCGTTCGCCTCCTGATAGGTTGGTCCGTCCCCGGCCACCGTCGTGCGCCGCATGTCGCGCACGGTATCGGCGTCGAACCGGCGAACGCGATGCATGGTTTGCCTGTTATCCCACATAACCAGGTCGTATTGCCGCCAACGATGCACGTAGACGAATTGCGGCTGGGTGGCGTGTTCGACCAGATCGCGGAGGAAGGCGCGTGCTTCTGGCACCGGCCAACCCTCGATCGCCCCCGCATGGGACGATAGGAACAGCGATTTGCGCCCGGTCACGGGATGGGTGCGCACCAATCGTTGCTTTACCGGGCGAAACGCCGCACGCTCCTCCTCGGTCAGGTCATCGAAGCCGAGCGTGCCGCGCGAATAAATCAGCGAATGGTCGCAAACAAGGTCCTCGACCTCCAGCTTCGTGCGCTCGTCCAAGGCGTCGTAGGCGGCGCGCATATCTGCGAATTCCGTGTTGCCGCCCGTTTCCGACACGATGCGGCCCGATAGGATGGAGTATTTGGCCGGCGTGCTGCGGAACGAACTGTCCGAATGCCAAAGCTGATTGCCCAAATTGAACATCCGCCGGCGGTCATCCCGCGCCAATGGCTTGCCATCCTGGCCCAGATTCGACACGTCGTTCATACCAGGGGGCAGGCGGTGCTCACCTGGCTTGGTGATGTTGCCGCCTGCATTGCCCTCGAGCTGGCCGAAGTGACTCGCGAACGCCATCTGTTGTTCGTCGGTCAATGCCTGTGCCGGAAAGACCAGAACGGCGTATCGGTCCATCCCCGAATCGACCGCGGCAATATCATGTGACGCCAGTGTCTTGGTGAGATCCAGTCCGGTGAGCCGTGCAGCCAGTGTCGGCCCCACCTGCTCGATCACGATGCCCATTTTTTGCCTCTTCTTGTTTGTTTTAACCCTCGATGGCGGCAACCTCAGAATCATAGAGGTGATAGGCAATTTCGATCAGCCGTTCCGCATCATGCAAGCGAGCCTCGAGCAGCGCGCGGTCGGCGAGTTGCACGCATTCCTCCGCACGAAGCCTGATCTGAATGCGCTCGCGCAGCAACACGGTCGGCGGCTGGAAGGTCATGGTCAACCTCGCTTGGTGTCTGAAGCATTGTGCCTCGAAAGGTTATATGTTCCGCAATCGCGATTGTTGTGATCCGTACAACTACTGATGTTAGTAAACGAATTTTGATCGACGACGAGAATTCGCGTCAAACTCGCAAGTGCCACAGAATTACCGTAAATCCGCCTCGCTGCGGTCGCGGGACGCGCGCATCCGAATGCCCGAATGCGCCAGCCAAGTAATTCCGGCGCCGCACAGCATCAGCGCGCTTGTCACGTAAAATACCGAGCGGATGCCAACATGTCCGCCGACGAATCCACCCATCAGCGGACCGATGACTTGCCCGGCGAATTGCGCCGACTGGGAATACCCTAATATCTGCCCCGCGACATGATCCGGCACGCTATGCCGGATGATCGAGGTGATGGAGGGCAGCAGCCCCGCCAGCGCCAATCCCATCAAAAACCGTAGCCCCATCAACTGCCAGGCATTGGTGACCAGTGCCTGCGGTAGTAGCAGTGCTGCTGCCACTGCCAGTCCCACCATGACCACTGTCCAGGGCCCGAACCGATCGGCAAGCCGGCCGACCCTGGGGGCTGCGATGATGCTGGCCAGCGCCGCTGCCGCCATGATGAACCCGGCAGTACGCGCCACATGCGTGTTGCCCGGGTCCAGGGTCGAGACGTAAATGGTGATGATCGGCTCGATCGACATGTTGGCGAGCAGCAGCAGAAATGCCGTCAGCAACATCGCCAGGACCGGACGCAGATCCGGAATTTGGCGCCACGCGTTGCCCTTGGCCTTCGGGGTGCCAGGTTTGCGCACCACCCGGTCCTCGCGCACCAGCAAGCAGGTGGCAACGAAGGCCACTGCGATCATCCCACCGCCGAAAAAGAAGGTCTCCCGCACGCCGATCAGATCTGGCAACACGCCGCCGATCAGCGGGCCGACCAGGCTGCCGCTGAGCACGCCAATCGACAGCGTACCCAGGGCCCAGCCCGATTTCTCCCGCGGTGTCTGCGTCGCCACCAGCACGATCGAACCAGAGGAGTATCCGCCGGCGAGGCCGACAAGCAGCCGCAGCAACACCAACTGCCAGACATTTTGCACCAACCCCATCATCGACATCGTGACCGCCATGCCCAGGCTGGCGCGGATCAGCATCGACTTGCGACCATATCGGTCGGCCAACCAGCCCCAAAGCGGTTGCACCGACGCCGCAGTCAGAAAAGTCGCGGCGAAGGCGATGCCAGACCATTGCACGATGGCCGCCGGGTCGCTCACGCCAAGTTGTTCAACATACAGTGGCAGGAAGGGGAGGAGTAACGTCATGCTGACAAGCGTCGTGAACGATCCGAACAGGCAAACATACAGATTGCGCCGCCAGTACGTTGATTGCATCCACCTCTCCGTTCATGGCCAGTGTGCCCGATAGGACAACCGACCTGTCGCGCCCGTTGTATCCCTTGTCTCCCCAGATGCCAGTGGGGCCCCAATTTAAAGGGAACAAGCCGGGCGCTTTTGTGCCCGTTCGCGAGATTGGAGTCGCTTTGTGCGTGCGTCTACTGGATGCTCATATTTGGGAAACCGATATATAATCTGAGTTTTTACGTTGAATTCTGAGCATCATTCACAACTGGAAATAACACCTGCGCCATCTCATCTGATTTTCTTCAACTCTGGTAGCATGGCCACACATTGATTTGCCGGATCAGCATGCTAGTTATGAGGAGTGTCAATAAGCCCCGGCAAATTCCGGCTGCTGTTCGGTGACTTGATAAGGCCGTTTGGCAAGTGTTGGATTGCGCCAGCGGGAGTTTCGTCTAGGGTCATTCCCGGGACTAAGCAATTCGTTACGGTTAAAACTGTGAAAACGGGAGCATTGTTTGGATCTGCCTGATTTCGAGCAATATTCGGTCACAGTGTTTCATCGTGGTTCGAGAGCGCTACGGTGGTAAAACCCAAAAATTCAATTTGCACTGCAACAACCAAGCCGCTAATCAGGATGGGCGAATGATGTGATCCGGCATGGGCCAGAACTTCTCGCGAAAATAACGCCTAGCGCGTTTCAGGTAAGGCAAGTGTCGAAGACTCGATGGTTGGTAAACCCTCTACTACCAAGCCGCCCCCTCTTAACACGTGCCGAGCCGCTTGTTTATTCTCTCCATAGTGATTGAGCACCATAGTGTCAGACCGGGACTACTCGAAAATCGGACAATCTAATCAACAACTCAGCCTCGACAGTAATCTGGATGTCGATGAGCTTCATATGCGTGAAACACTGGGGCTGACGGGGCGTGGACGCCCCCAAATCCGGTCCCAGCCGACCTCCCCCACCGCAAACAAGCAGCGGCACCGGTTCGTGCAGGATGGCGAGGTGCCAGTGATTCACCTCAGCCCTGGAAACCGCGACAGCGACAGCTCCACCACCCTACGCGCCCGCATCACCACGCTGGAATCCGCGTTGGAGACGGAGCAGGCGGCCCGCGCCCGGGCCGATCAGTCGGTGAACGCCAGCTTGGCGCAGATCCACGCGCTGGAAACCAAACTCGCGCATATCGAAATAGCGGCGCAGGAAACGCTGGCGACCGAGCGTACTGCGCGGGAGCAGGCGGAGACAGCATTGCAAACCGCTCTCCATGCGCGCGAGCACGTTTCCGAGCAACTCGTGCTCCAGCCCACCGCATATGTGCCGGACCTATTGGAAGCGCCACAGCCAAAGGAACGTCCGAAGCGCACGCCGCGCGTTGCCAAGCCGAAGACTCCGCGTGTGTCGACTGCCCGCGTCAAGGAGCCGCAGCCCGTAAAGTGGTGGCTGAATACCACTAAGGCAAAAACGACTAAACGCTAAACGCAAAGCAAGCGGCGGACGCAAGTCCGCCATCGCGCGCGCCGCGGCATGCGTCGCGCGCAGGTGTAACCTGCGCTCTTTGCCTGTCTAATCGTAACGCTGCTTATCATAATGCGGCGGTGATCGATTACAGCCGCGACCTCTTGTTTCTTCTCAACGACGTTGGCCGCCTTCTGAGGATCGAGGCCGACCGTCGTGCCAAGGTGCATGGGATGACCAGGGCGCAATGGGGTATTCTGCTGTGGCTCGCGCGCGAGCCCGGCCTCTCGCAACGCGAGCTTGCTGAGATCCTGGAAGTCGAGCCGATCACCGTCGCCCGGCTGGTCGACCGGTTGGAGGCGCGCGGCATGGTCGAGCGCCGGGCCGACGGCAATGACCGGCGGATCTGGCGCCTGCACCTCACGCCGGCCACGACCCCGGTGCTGCACGACATTCAATCCAATTGCGCCGCGATGTCCGCTGCACTTACGCAGGGAATGCCGGCGGCGTCCCAGGCAAGGTTCGTCGACACCCTACTCACGATGAAATCGATCCTAAGCGCCGAACGGCGCGCCGACACGAAAGAGGTCGCCTGATGTCCCAAGCATCGTCCATCCCCACCAGCCTGCCCAGGGAGCAGGCTGGCAACGCCATCCGTCACCGCACCAGCCGCCGAAAGCTCAGCAGGATCGTGCTGATGCTGGGCGGCGTCGGCGTCGTCGCCATCGGTGGAGCCTACGCCTGGCTGACAGGCGGCCGCTACGTGTCGATCGACAACGCCTACACCAACGCCGACAAAGTCGCGCTGTCGACCGACGTGTCGGGCCTGGTGTTGGACATCCCGGTGCGGGAGGGGCAGGAGGTTCATAAGGGCGACGTGCTGTTCCGGCTGGATCCGCGCCAGACCCGCATTGCGGTGGAGGCCGCGAAGGCTGATCTGGAACAAACCCGGCTAACGCTCGAATCGATGAAGCGCGACTACGAGCGAATGGTGCGCGACACATCCGTGAAATCCTCGCAAGTGCAGGCGGATCAGGCGACCTACGATCGCTACGCGGCCTTGGTCGGGAAGGGCGATCTATCCCGCTCCAATTTCGATGATGCGCGCTACAAGCTTGCCGCCAATCAACGCAGCGTCGAATCCAGCACGCTGGCAGCGCAGGTGCAGCTTGCCCGGCTGAACGGCGATGCGCAGGTCGACGTCACCACCTTGCCGATGTACCGCCAAGGCCAAGCCAAGCTGGATGAGGCGCAGCGTCAATTGACCGACACCGTGGTGCGCGCGCCATTCGACGGTATCGTCACCCAAGTCTCCACCTTGCAGCCCGGCATGTTTCTTCCAGCCGGCACTTCCGCCTTCGGGTTGATCTCGACCGACCATGTCTGGGTCGACGCCAATCCGAAGGAAACCGATTTAACCTGGGTGCAGCCGGGCAATCCGGTTCAGGTCGCAATCGACACCTATCCCGGGCGCGTCTGGACCGGCACGGTCGACAGCATTTCCGCCGGCAGCGGCTCTCAATTCTCCATTATTCCAGCGCAAAATTCGTCGGGCAATTGGGTGAAAGTCGTGCAGCGCATTCCGTTGCGCGTGCGGGTGGACCGCAAGCCCGGCGATCCGCCGCTGCGTGCAGGCATGAGCGTGATCGTCGACGTCGACACCGGGCATAAACGCACGCTGCACGATCTTTTCTAACCGCTCCGATGGACGCCGCCGTCGATGTGCCGGTTCGTAACCGCACGCTCATCACCATCTGCGCGATGGTGGCAACGCTCATGCAGGCGCTGGATTCCACCATCGCCAACGTAGCCTTGCCCTATATGCAAGGCAGCCTGTCCGCGACGTCGGACCAGATCACCTGGGTGCTGACGTCCTATATCGTCGCCGCCGCGATCATGACGGCGCCGGTAGGCTGGCTGGCGGCGCGGTTCGGCCGCAAGAACCTGTTCATGACCTGCCTGGTCGGGTTCACCATCGCCTCGATGCTGTGCGGCGTGGCGCAATCGTTGGAGCAAATGGTGCTGTTCCGCCTGCTGCAAGGCGTGTTTGGTGCAGCTTTGGTCCCGCTGTCGCAATCCACCATGCTGGACATCTACCCCCCGGCGCAACGTGGCTCCGCCATGGCGATCTGGGGCATGGGCGTCATGGTCGGCCCCATCCTCGGCCCAACCCTCGGTGGCTACCTGACCGAGCTGTACAACTGGCGTTGGGTATTCTACGTCAACCTGCCATTCGGCGTCCTCTCCGTCATCGGCATGGCGCTGTTCCTCCCGCGAACCGAGCAGCAATCCGGCATGAAATTCGACTGGCTCGGGTTCGCCGTCCTCGCGATCGGCATTGGCGGCTTGCAACTGATGCTCGACCGTGGCGAGACGAAGGACTGGTTCAGTTCCCGCGAAGTGGTGATCGAGGGCGTGCTCGCCGGGCTGGGGCTGTACCTATTCGTGGTCCACATGGCCACGGCGGAGCGGCCGTTCATTTCGCCGCTCGTGTTTCGCGATCGCAATCTCACCGTCAGCTTCGTCATCATGTTCTCGGTCGGCATGTTGCTGCTCGCCACATCCGCGCTGCTGGCGCCATGGCTGCAGACGCTGGGCAATTACCCGGTCGAAGCCGCAGGCCTTCTGCTCGCCCCCCGTGGCATCGGCACCATGGGCGCGATGATGGTGGCTGGCCGGCTGTCCGGCCGCGTCGACCCGCGTAAACTGATGGCGTTCGGCATCGTGCTGATCTGCTATTCGCTCTGGACGATGACCGGGTGGACGCCCGACGCCTCCCAAACCAGCGTCGTGGTCAACACCATCATCCAGGGCGCTGGCATGGGCTTCGTCTTCATCCCGCTGCAGGTCGTGGCCTTCGCCACCTTGCCGGGTTCGGTGCGAACCGACGGCACCGCCTTGCTCAGCCTATTCCGCAACGTCGGCAGCGCCATCGGCGTCTCCGTTACTTCCACCATGCTGGCCCGCAACATCCAGGCGGTGCATGCAGATTTGGCCGGGCGCATCACTCCCTTCGATCGCGCATTGCAGGGCGGCGGAATGGTCCAGCAAATGCTGAACCCCACGCCCGGCATCGCGCCCCTCGTCGTGCCGGGCGGCATGGTAAGCAGCCAGGTGCTGAACATGCCAAACGGCAACGCCGTCATGCTGGATGGCATGCTCAACCACCAGGCCGCGATCATCGCCTACCTCGACGATTTCAAACTGATGCTAATGGCCGCCGCGCCCTCTGTGCTGCTGCTCCTGCTGCTGCGCCGCCCCAGCCGTATGCTCGCGCTGCCGGCGGATGCGCACGCCGCGATGGATTAGATGAATTGCCCCCGCAGAAATCCCAGTGCGGGCAGGGGGCGCCAGCGCTTCGGCAAATCCGACCGGCGGATCGGCGCCACGCTATACCGCGGCACAGGATGCGTCGTGCCCAGTAACACAGTGCGGTAGGCCTGGACCTCTCGCTCCCGCCAATCTCGGTCGGCAAGCGCGCGGGCGCGGGATGGGAAGACCTCAGCCACGCGCCGTTGCGAGCCGAGCCAGGCGATCACCGCCCATAACGAATCCTCGCCGGTCGCGACCGGGCGTGGCGTTAACCCCAGCACCTCCGCCATTCCGCGTATCTCTCCTCGTCGTGGCGCTTCGGCCAGAATAGCCGTCCTTGCGGGGACGCGCCACCAGGATGACACTGGCGCCGCCGCTCTCCAGGATGTCCCGTGCCCGACGACCTGCCGCCTTTACCGCCCGAACATCTCTACCTGCCGTTCTCATCCGGGCCGTTCCGCATGGCGATGGGCCTGCAGGGCCGCGACCCCGACGAGTTGCTGGAGATCGACGAGCGCTACCCCGACGAAATGGCCGAACGCCGGGACCTTCTGGCCACACGCCACGCCGACGTTTTCGCCGCCGAACCCGGCTCCGGCTCCGCCCGTGCCGAGGTTTTGGCCATCGTCGCCAGCCTGCTACCCCGCCGCTACCCCAGCTGGTTCACCCGCGACGGCACTACCCTGCACAACGACCTGACGGGGGAGGCCTGGAATGTCGGCCACCCGGCGGTCGACCCGTTGGAACTCGCCGGCCGCATGGTGCAGGAAGATTTGTGCATCATCGATACCGCCGGGCCATCCCCGGTGCTGGCCGCCGCCATCCTCTGCGCCCCAAGCCGCTGGCGCCTGGCGGACAAGATCGGGCGCCCCCTGGCCGATGTGCACGGCCCGGTCCCGCTCTACGCCGACCGCCTCTCCACCGCCGTCGACCGCTTCATGAACGCCCTGCGTCCCGGCAAACTGGCGGAGCGGGTGAATTGGAGCGTCGTCGACGACCCGGCGTTGTTCCAGGTCGGCGGCAAGCACCGCACCGGCCACGACCCATCCATCACGATCGACAACGCGGCCGAGCGGCTGTTCCTGCGGGTCGAACGGCAAACCCTCATCCGCCTGCCCGAGAGCGGCTCCGTGCTGTTCGCGATCCACGTCCACAGCTACCCGATCGCCCGCGTCACCACCGTGCCCGGCGCCGCGGCGGACCTCGCCGCCGCGATCCGCGCCCTGCCGGAGGATTTTGGCCGCTACAAAAGCATCCCTGTCTTCCGGGATGCCTTGCTCGGCTGTCTGGACGTCGCGTAGCCCGGGCTCAGAACTCCAGCAGATTGTCGCGGAACTGCGCGTGGGCATACGCCGTGCGCGTCAACCCACGCTTCTGCAACGCCGGCACCAGTCCATCCGCGATCTCCGCCACGCTGCGCCGGCTGACATTGGGGAGCGAGAACAGGAACCCGTCGCCACCCACATGCTGCATCACCTCGCCCATCTGCGCTGCCACCGCATCGGGCGTCCCGACCAGTTCCACCGACTGCACCGTGCTCTCGAAATCCGACATCGTCTGGCGCAGCGTGCGATTGCCAGCCCGGCGCTTGAACTCGTCCAGGCTCTGCTGGTGGCCGTTGGTGGTCAACTCGCCGATCGGCGTGTCCAGATCCATCGCGCCAAAATCGATGTTGGTGATCTTGGAGAAGAACGCCAGCCGCGTATCGATCTTGCGCACCGCCCATTCCGCCCGATAGCGCTTCTTCAACTGCGCCTCCTCCTCCGTCTCGCCGAGGATGGGCGCTACCAGGAACAGCACCTTGCAATCATCGGGGTTGCGCCCCTGCGCCTTTGCCCGCGCCCGCAGATCGTCGCGATACGCCTTCATCGCCTCCGGCCCCCGCACCGCCGCAACGATGGTGTCGGCATACCGCGCCGCGAATTGGCGCCCCCGTGGCGATCCGCCCGCCTGCGCGATCACCGGCCGTCCCTGCGGCGCCGGGCCGGAGTTCAGTGGCCCCCGGCTGCGGTAATGCTGCCCTTCGAAATCGATGCTATGCACCTTGGCCGGGTCGACGAACACGCCGTTCGCCTCGTCATTGACGATGGCACCCGGCTCCCACGAGCCCCAAAGCCCGTTCACGACCGACATATACTCGTCCGCCATGTCGTACCGGGTGTCGTGCTCCGGCAGCCCGTCGAAGCCGAAATTGCGTGCCGCTATGTCCGATGACCCGGTGACTGCATTCCAGCCGATTCGCCCATTCGATACCTGGTCCAACGTGGCCATCAGCCGCGCCAGCAGATAGGGCGGATAGGCGAACGTTGCGAAGGTCGGCACGATGCCGATGCGGGACGTCGCCTGCGTCAGGATGGTGGCGACCACCGATGGGTCCTGCCGTGGCACCGCCAGCGCATTGCGCAAATAGATGTCGCGGGAGGCGCCGTAGCTTTCCCCGACATAGGACGAGTCCTCGATCAACATGTAATCCAGGCAGGCGCGTTCCAGCGCGCGCGCGACGTCGACGACCAGGTCCGGCGCCATCCAGTCCCTGCCGATCGCGCCTGTCCACGGCTCCCCCCAGGCCTGGGCGCTGGAGCCCTGGAAGAACCAGCCGAGATGGAAACGGTTGGGCATGCGCCTGTGTCATCCTGTTGTCGTCGGGGGCAGGGCAGGCAAGCTTTGTACCAGTGGCATCACGCTTGCTTGTTCGCGGCCCATGACCGCGCACGTATTAGAAGCCGATCGTCTGTGCAAACGCTACGGCACCGTCGCGGCGTTGGACGACGTATCGCTGCGCGTCGGCGGCGGTCGCTTCGTCACCCTGTTAGGCCCGAGCGGGTCGGGCAAGACCACGCTGCTGATGGCGATTGCCGGCTTCGTGCAGCCCGACAGCGGGTCGCTGACGCTGGACGGCGCGCCGATTGGGCATTTGGCGCCTGAAAAGCGCAATTTCGGCATGGTGTTCCAGGGATACGCCCTGTTCCCCCATCTGACCGTGGCCGAGAACGTTGCCTTTCCCCTGCAGATCCGCCGCGTCGGCAAGGCCGAAACGACCGAACGGGTGAAGGCCGCGTTGGACCTGGTGCAACTCGGCCACCTGGCCTTCCGCATGCCGAAACAACTCTCCGGCGGACAGCAACAGCGCGTGGCGCTGGCGCGCGCCCTGGTGTTCCGCCCCAACCTGCTGCTGCTGGACGAGCCACTTTCCGCTTTGGACAAGACCCTGCGGCTCAGCATGCAGGACGAATTGCGCGACTTGCATGGCCGGGTCGGGCTGTCCTTCGTCTTCGTCACCCACGACCAGGGGGAAGCGCTGGCGATGTCCGATGACGTCGCCATCATGCGCGGCGGCCGCCTGGTGCAAATCGGCAGCCCGGCCGAACTCTACGAGCGGCCGGCCAACCGCTTCGTCGCCGGCTTTCTCGGCCGCAGCAATTTCTGGCAGGGCCGTGTCGCGGCGCAGGATGCTGCCGGGTTCACCTACATGGCCGGTGGGCACCGTCTGCACCAGGCAGGAAAACCGCCAGGCCCCGCTGTGCTGGTGTCTCTGCGCCCAGAAAAGCTGATGGTGCTGGAGGGTGCCGGCGGCCCGGCCAACCAGGTGTCCGGCACCATCGCGACCGCCAGTTATGGCGGCGATTCCTGGCTGGTTCAGTTGGATGTGGACGGGTTGGGCCGCATGCAGGCGATGCTACCCACCTGGCGCCGCACCCCGCCGCACATGGGTGAGGCGATCCGCATCGGCTGGGACGCCGATGCCAGCGTAATCATCGACGATAGTGAAGGGGACACGGCATGACACAGGAATTCGGTGACGACCTTCGGCTGCTCGGCCGGCGCGGGCTGCTGGGCGGCGTGGCAGCGGCGTCCTTCGCCCCCAGCCTGGTCCGCGCCGCCGTGCCGGAGGTGGTGATGTGCAACTGGGGCGGCGACGCGATGAAGGCGTTCAACGACGCCTTCGTCGGCCCCTACGCAACCTCCACCGGTGGCAAGCTCGTGCTGGACGGCAGCGGCCCGACCAACGGCAAGATCCGCGCGATGGTGGAGGCGAAGAACGTCTCCTGGGATCTATGCGACAGCGGCGTCACCGGGCTGGCCGAATTGGCCACCCGCAACCTGCTGGCCCCGATCGACTACACCGTCGTGGACAAATCGAAGGTCGAGCCCGCTTTCGCCTACGAATACGGTGTCTGCAACTACATGTTCAGCAGCGTCATGGCCTGGGACACCACCCGGGTGAAGGGCACGCCGACCATGGCGGATTTCTTCGACCTGAAGAAAATTCCCGGCAAGCGCATGATCCGCAAGGACAGCCAGGCCATGATCGAAATGGCCCTAGTGGCCGACGGCGTCCCCATCGACAAGCTGTATCCGATGGACGTGGATCGGGCGATCGCCAAGTTCCAGACCATCAAAGACTCGATCCTCACCTGGGACACGGGTGCGCAGAGCCAATCCCTGCTACGCGACGGCGAGGTGTCGATGGGCTGGCTATGGCACACCCGCGCCACGCTGCTGAAGCGCGAGCCGAACAGCAAGATCGACTGGAACTTCACCGGCGGCGTGCTGCAACCCGGCCTGTGGGTCGTGCCGAAGGGTAACCCGGCGGGCAAGCAGGCCATGATGGCCATCGCCTCCATGCAGGACCCGGCCAACCAGGTGAAGCTGCTCTCCGCGCTGGGCAACGGCCCCGCCAACCCGAAGGCCGCGCCGCTGGTGCCGGAGGATCTGCGCTCGATCGACCCGGGTTATCCCTCGAACGCCGCAGTCCAGTCGCTGATCAACGCCGATTGGTATCACGACAATCACGGCAAGACCTTCAAGCGCTTCCTGGATTTCCTGTCCGCATAGGCCAACCGGCATGAACTCCGGCGCCTACCGCTGGTTCCCCATCCCCGCGCTGCTGTTGTTGGTGCTGGCCTATCTGGTGCCGCTGTCGCAAGTGCTGATGATCTCGGTCACCGATCCGGAGTTGGGGTTGGGGAACTACGCGCTGCTCGTCACCAGCCCCTCCATCGCGCGGGTGCTGGCGACCACGGCGCGCATCTGCGTCATCACCGCGACCGCCGCGCTCGTGCTTGGCTACGTCGTCGCCTATTGCATGACCCAGGCGCGCCCGGCGGTGCGGCGGCTGATGCTGGTGGGCGTGCTGCTGCCGCTATGGGTGTCCGTGCTCGCCCGCTCCTTCGCCTGGGTGACGCTGCTGCGGCGGGAGGGGGTGGTGAACAGTGTGCTGATGGGCGCCGGGCTCATCCAGTCACCCCTACCGCTGATGTGGAACGAGTTCGGCGTGTCCGTCGGCATGATCCACACCATGCTGCCCTACGCCATCCTCCCCATGGCCAGCCACATGCGCGGCCTCGACCCCGCGCTGATGGCCGCCGCCCGCGGCATGGGCGCAAGCCGTGCCCAAGCCTTCCGCCGGGTCTTCCTGCCACTGAGCCTACCCGGCGTCATCGGGGCCGGCGTGTTGGTGCTGATCTTCTCGCTGGGCTTCTACGTCACGCCCGTTCTGCTGGGCGGCGGCCGGGTTCGGATGGTGGCCGAGTATATCAGCCTACAGATCCAGGAATTGCTGCAATGGGGCACCGGCACGATGCTGGCGACGGCCTTGATCGCGGCGATCGGCCTGCTGCTCTTCCTGCTGTCCCGCGCCGTCGGGCTGCGGGCCTTGTCCGGCGCACGCTGATGGAAGGGCCCTACTGATGGAAGGACCCTACTGATGGAAGGACCGGGCCGTGGCATTCGCGGCACCGCCTGGACGGTGATCCTGTTCCTATTGCTGCCCCTGGCCGTGGTTCTGCCGGTCTCGCTCACCGATCAACCGTACCTCTCCCTGCCGCTGCACACGCTCAGCCTGCAATACTACGCCAACCTGCTGCATTCGGCGGACTGGCAATCGTCGATCCTACAAAGCCTGCTGGTCGCTTGCGTCTCGGCGGGGATCGCCGTGATCCTGGGCACGCTTTGCGCCATCGGCTGCTGGCGAATGGGCGATCACTGGGCCAAGGCGATCCAGGCGCTGATGCTGATCCCCATCGTGGTGCCCACCATCGTCTACGCGCTGGGCCTCTATCGCTTCTACGCCCAGCTCGGGCTGCTCGACACGCTGCTGGGCATCATCCTGGCCCATGCCGTCACCGCGATTCCCTATGTGGTCGTCATCGTCTCCACCGGCCTGTCCGGCGTAGACGCCAGGCTAGAGCAGGCGGCCCGCTCCCTCGGCGCCGGCCCCATCGTCGCCATGCGCCGCGTCTTGCTGCCGCTGCTGCGCCCGGCGATGCTGTCCGGCGGCTTGTTCGCCTTTGTCCATAGCTGGGACGAGCTGGTCATCGTGCTGTTCATTGCCGGCCGCCGGGTCTTCACCCTGCCGCGCCGCATGTGGGACGGTATCAACGACAAGCTCGACCCAACCCTGGCCGCCGTCGCGGTGTTGCTGGTGATACTCAGCGCGGCGCTGCTGTTCCTGGACCTATGGCTGCGCGCCCGGCGGGAGCAAACCTAACCGCCGGTTGGCCTTTCGCGGAAACTTGAGCTATCTGCCTGCCGGGTTGCAGCCTGCCTGGGGGCATCCCCGACCCGGCAGGGCCTGCTTTCGAAGGGATAGACCGCTGAGCGAATCGGATCTGAGTCTCGTCGGCGACCTGGGCTCGCCCACCGCGTTCGGCTACCGGCAGATGCTGGCGCGCCGCGACATGGCAGGCGCGGCTTCCATGTGGAAGCTCATCGCCACGCTGAGCTGGCTAGATATCAAGCTCCGCTACCGCGGCTCCATCCTCGGCCCGTTCTGGGTCACGATGTCGACGGGCGTCATGGTGGCGGCGCTCGGCCTGGTCTACTCGACCCTGTTCGACCAGGACATGCACGACTACCTGCCATATTTGTCGCTATCGCTGGTCTTCTGGACCGCGATGTCCCTCGTCGTAACCGACGCCTGCACCACCTTCACCCAGGCGGAGGGCATGATCCGCTCGATGCGGATGCCATTCAGTGTGCATATCTGGCGAGTGATGACGCGCAACTTCCTGTTGTTGCTGCACAATCTCATCATCGTGGTGCTCGTTTTCGCGATCTACGACACCTGGCCGGGCTGGAATGCGCTATGGGCCATCCCGGGCCTGCTCGTCTGGCTGGTCGACGGGGTCGCCGCCTGCATGCTGCTCGGCGCCATCTGCGCGCGTTTCCGCGATATCCCGCAAATCGTCGGCAGCATCATGCAGATCGCCTTCTACGCCACCCCGATCGTCTGGAAGGTCGATCAGATCCGGGAGGGCGCGCGCTTCATGCCGCTCAACCCCGTCTACGTGATTCTGGAGATCGTGCGCGGCCCGCTCTACGGCACCCCCCCCAGCGGCGTGGTCTGGACCAGCGCCCTCGTATTCAGCGTCGCGCTAGTGATCGTGGCGTGGCTGATGTTCGCACGCGTTCGCGGGCGACTGGCCTTTTGGGTCTAGGCCCGCCGCATGAATTTCAGCCACGTCACCGTGCTGTGCGTCGGCGACCTGATGCTGGACCGGTTCAAGCACGGCCGGATCGAACGTATTTCGCCCGAGGCGCCGATCCCCGTCATCCACCTGACCCGCACGCAGGAGATGCTGGGCGGCGCCGGCAACGTCGCCCATAATATTGCCACGCTCGGCGGCCGGGCGCTGCTGGTCGGCCTGGTCGGCGCCGATCCGCTGGCGGACACAATGCACCGCCTTGCGACCGACATCCCCGGCATCACCCCCTGCTTCGTGCCCACCGCGCTCCGCCCCACCATCTGCAAGACCCGCTTCGTTGCCTCCCAACAGCAGGTGGTCCGGGCCGACGAGGAAAGCCGCCTGCCGCTGCAACCCAGCGAGGAGCAGGATCTGCTTGCCGTAGTGGCGCAGCAGCTGCCCCTATCCAGCGCCGTCATCCTGTCCGATTACGGCAAGGGCGTGCTGAGCCCGGCGATCATCGAACTTATCATCGACCGCGCCCGCGCCGCCAGAATCCCGGTTTTCGTCGACCCGAAGACCGACGATTTCAGCCGCTACCGGGGCGCCACCTGCATCACCCCCAACACGCTAGAACTGGCCGCCGCCAGCAAGATGCCGGTCGACAGCGACGCCGCGGTGGAGGCTGCAGCCCGTCACGTGCTGGCCAACGCGGAGGCTGTCGCCATCCTGGCCACGCGTTCCGAACGGGGCATGATGCTGGTGGAGGCTGGCGGACCCACCAATGCCGTCCGTGCCCGACCGCGCGAGGTGTTCGACGTGTCCGGTGCCGGCGACACCGTCATCGCCGCCATGACGCTGGCCCACGCCTCCGGCATGTCGCTCAGCCAGTCCATGCACATCGCCAACGCGGCGGCCGGCGTCGTCGTCAGCAAACTGGGCACCGCCACCGTGACGGTGAACGAGGTGCTGCACGAGTTGGAGAGCGACAGCGCCGCTACCAGCGATGCGCTGCTCGGCCTGCACTCCCTGGCCGCAACCCAGGCGATGGTGGCCCGGTGGAAGGGGCAGGGGCTGCGCGTCGGCTTCACCAATGGCTGCTTCGACATCCTGCACCCCGGCCACATCGCCCTGCTAAAGGCTGCTCGCGCCGAGTGCGACCGCCTCGTTGTCGGCCTCAACACCGATCCCAGCGTCAGCCGCCTCAAGGGTCCGCAGCGCCCGGTCAACGACCTGAACTCCCGCGCCCAGGTGATGGCTGCCATCGTCTATGTCGACTGCGTGGTCGCCTTCGACGAGCCGACGCCGTTCGAACTGATCCAAACCCTGCTACCCGACGTGCTGGTAAAGGGCGCCGACTACACCATTGCGACCACGGTTGGCGCCGACATCGTGCAGGCTGCCGGCGGCCGCGTGTTCCTGGCCACACTGGTGCCGGGCCAATCCACCACCGCCACGATCCAGCGGATGCAGGTCGATCCCGAATGATGCTGCAACCGGGCGCTCGCAAGGCGCAGGCCCGGTTTCGCGCCTGGATGTTCGACGACGCGCTGCCCGTCTGGTCTACCACCGGGCGCGACGAGCCCGGCCTAGGCTTTCGCGAGCATATGACTCTGGCGGGCATCCCGGCCGATGTACCGTTCAAGCGCATGCGGGTGCAGGCGCGCCAGATCTACGTCTTCTCCCATGCCCATCTTTTAGGCTTCCCCGCCGGTGCGGATTTGGCCGCTGATGCCTATCGCTTCATCGTCGCGAACGGCAAACGAGCGGATGGTGCCTGGGTGCGCTGCATGGGCCGGCGCGGTGGCGTGCTGGATCCGGCGGCCGATCTATACGACCTGGCCTTCGTGCTGTTCGCGCTCGCCTGGTTCGCCCGCGCCACTGGCGATCCCACCCCCTTCGCCGAAGCGCGCCAGACGATTGCCTGGATCCGCGCAAACATGGCCGTGCCCGGCGGCGGCTACCACAATGCCTTGCCCGTGGAGCCGGGCCATCGCCAACAAAACCCGCACATGCACCTGCTGGAGGCCGCCCTCGCCCTATACGAGGCCAGCCACGACTCCTATTTCGCCGAATTGGCGCACGAACTGGTCGCCCTGTTCCGCAGCCACCTGCACCACCCGGCCAGCGGCACGCTTGGCGAGTTCTACGACGACCTGCTGCAACCCGCCCCAGCCGAGGCCGGCACCCATGTCGAACCCGGCCATCAATACGAATGGGCTTGGCTGCTGGACCGCTACGCCAAGCTATTCGGTGTATCGCTGCAAACCGAGATCGACCAACTCTACCGCTTTGCCGAAACCTACGGCCGCGATCCCACCGGCGCCGCGGTGCTGGACGTGCTGCACCGGGACGGCACGGTGCGCCACGCTTCATCCCGCCTATGGCCACAAACCGAGGCGCTGAAGGCTCACGCTGCCATGCTGCGCCACGGCGCCGACGCCAGCCCCCGCATCGAAACCGGGCTGAACCACCTGATGGACCAGCACCTCGCCCACAGCCCCCGCGGCATGTGGCGGGAACACTTCGCCTCCGTCGGTGGCGAGAACATCGCCGACAAGATCCCCGCCAGCTCGCTTTACCACCTGTTCATGGCATTCGCGGAGCTGGAGGGATTGGCCGCGCCGCCTACGGCTTGATCGAAACCCCAATCGGCCGGAACAGCCCGTCCGGCCGCGGGTTAAAGCCTGCGACCTTGTTGCTGAGCCCCCAAAACCACGTGAAATGGTACAGTGGCATATAGGCGATCTGTGCCATCCACAGGTTTTCCGCCTCGTGATACGCCGCCATCCGCCCGGCATCCGTCGACTCCGCCGCGCCCTTGTCCAGCGCCGCATCCAACGCCGGGCTGCACCAGCCGGTCCAGTTCAACGGCGCGCCGCAGCGCATCCACGACGAGATATTGCCATCCGGATCGGGCCGGCCGCTCCAGATCACCATGTTGGCCTGGTAGTCGCCATTGGTCGCCGCCGCGGTTTGCGACACCGACTCGCCCTTGCGCAACTCCACTTCGAACCCGGCCTCGTTCACCATGGACTGGATGACCTCGCCCACCTGAACTTCAACCGGGTTGTTCACCACGCTCAGCGTCAGCTTCGGATGAGGCACGCCGGCCGCCGCCAGCAGCGCCTTCGCGCCCGCCAGGTCGCGCTTCGGCACCGGGTGGGCCGTGTCCCACCAATGGCTGCCGGGCGCCTCCGTCTGGTTGCTGGGCACGAATTTGCCGTCGAACACCGCCTGGTTGATGCCCTCCCGGTCGATCGCCTTGGCAAACGCCTCACGCACCCGCACGTCATGCGCGAACGGCGTGTCCGCCTGCGGGCCGCGCGCCAGGTTGAACGACAACATCTCGAATCCGATGGACGGCTGCGTCGCCACCGTCAATTGCTTGTTGGCCAGCACGGCGGGCAGGTCGGTCGGGGCCATGCGATTGGCAATGTCCAACTGGCCGGACTGCAAATTTACCAGCCGCACCGTCGAATCGGTCATGATCCGAAACTCGATCCGGTCCAGGCTCACATTGGCGGCGTTCCAATACCCCGGGAAGCGCTGCAGCGTGATGTGATCCTGCGCCACCCGCTCCACGAACGAGAACGGCCCGGCGCAGACGATGTGGGCGGCGATCGCGTCCGGCGACAGCACCAGGATGCGCGGGGAAAGCATCTCCCCCGGCCGGTTCGCCAGCAGCGACAACAGCGGCGCGTAGGGCGCGGACAGCCGGATGCGGATGGTCAGTGGATCAATGACGTCCTCCCCGATGACCGGCTTCAACTCAGACCGCCGGGCGCTGTAGGGCGCATTGCGATACCGCTCGAGGTTGGCCTTCACCGCCTCCGCATCGAACGGCGCGCCATCTTGGAACTGCACGCCGGCGCGCAGATGCACCGTCAGCGCCAGATGGTCGTCCGACCACTCCCACGCCGTTGCCAATTGCGGCTCGTATTCCAGCTTCGCGTTCAGCCCGAGCAGCTGGTCGCACATCGAGGTCGCGACCACCCGCTCGATATACGAGGTGCTACGGGCCGGATCGAGGAAATCGGGGTCGAAATCCAGCCCAAACCGCAACGTACCGGCGGCGTGCCCGGCGGTCGGCAGCAACAGGGCAGCCAGGAAAAGCCAACGGCGCATGCGCATGTCCTTCGTAGATCAGGCCCGAGGCAAGCAATCGCCTTGCCAGCTAATGCTTCAATACGGCCGCCTTGTCTGGGCCGGCCAATTTCACCCAGGCGGCGACCGTCTCGACCGCCGCCTGGCGCAGATCGGAGTCGAGCGTGGCGTCCGGCATGTCGATCGTCATCCCGTGTGCCCGCATGGCGGTCTGGTTCGCGGCCTCCCGCTCCCCCAGCAAGGCCCACTGCGCGGCCTCGGTCTGCGCTGCCGCCTGGTCCACCGCCTGCTGCAGATCGGGCCGCAGCGCCTGATAGGTTGCGGTATTCACCGTCGTGAAGGACAGCGGCATGGCGTAGCCGATCGCGGTGAAGTGGGGCAGTTCGTCCCAAAGCCGCCGCCCGGCGCCGCCATCCCCGCTGGACAAAACGGCGGCCAGGCTGCCGTCCTTCAACCGCGTCATCGCATCTGCGAACGACAGCTGCACCGGCGCCGCCCCCGCCCCGGCAAACACCGACGTGCTGGCGGAATCATAGGTGCGAATGGCCAGGCCCTTCAGGTCCGCCGCCGTGCGAACCGGATTGCGGCACCAGATCCCGCTGGGCGGCCAAGGCGTCGCATACAGCAGACGCTGCCCCCGGGCCGCAAAGACCGAGGCATATTGGGGCCGTGCCGCATCATATAGCCGCCGCGCCTCCGCCGCGTTGGTGGCGCCGAAGGGCAGGGAAGACAATTGGAATACCGGGTCCAGCCCATCCAACGCCCCGGCAAAAGCATCCCCTACCACCAGCGTCCCGCCCTGCACCGCCGCCGGAATGGTGGCCGAGCGCAATCCGCCCGGCGCGTCATACCCCGGTTGCACCACGATGCGCCCGCCACTGCTGGCCGCCAGAAACCGTGCCAGGCTGGCCAGCCCAACGCCCGGCATGGCGGTCGCCGGATACTCGGTGGCGGCGGTCCAGGTGGCGCCCTCCGCCAAGGCCCGGCGTATCGGCAACGCCACCAGCGCCGCACCCCCTGCCAAAACCATGGCCCGGCGGCCCATCCAAGGATCATGCGGCATGGACATCCTCCATTACGGTCCGGCAGTGCCGAGGCGGAGAAAACACGGGCGATGCCCCATGTGCAAGGGAGGCATGCAAGCGCCAAACCGTGAAAAGGGGCTTTCCTTTGCCGCCACGGATGCCTATACAGCGCCCGTCGGGTGATTAGCTCAGTTGGTAGAGCAGCTGACTCTTAATCAGCGGGTCGTTGGTTCGAACCCAACATCACCCACCATGCCTCTTCAGGCACTCATGAACGTAGCGGCTGGTGGACGGGTACTTTCCACCCTCTCTATCTCCGGGCCGCTCCGCCCGCGCAAGCGCCTGGCCTCGCGCTCGCCAATGGGCAAACCAGCTCCCCTCCTGCCGCGATATCCTTGACCATGCTCGCCACCGACCGATAGTCTCGCGCGGCCTATTAATAAGGCACTTCCTAATATCGCGACATAGCCCGGCCGAACGCCGGCACCGCGGCGCTGCGAAGCAGGCCACGCGCGATGAAGTGCCCTTTCCGGAGCCACCGATGCATCCAACCAAAAGGACTATCCTATGAGCTGGCGCTGCCTAGCCTATGGCGCGTCCCTGCTACTCATCCCCATAGCCGGCCGTGCGCAATTGGGCCCCTATGCCGTCGGCGCCCTCCCAGGCCAGGTCGCAGATGGGGCTACCCTCGCTGCTGTGGAGGTCAACAGCCGCCCGTTCTGCAGCAATGTAGTAAACACCACGGCAGACGCAGCCCCCTGCATCGCGGCCACGCTGGCAGCCGCCACAGCGGCCGGGCAGCGGGCACATTTTGCCGCGGGCACGTACAATATATTGTCTGCTGTGGTGTTGCCGGCGTCGGGTGTGCCAGTCATCGGCGATGGGTGGGACTACCACAACATTGCCAGCGGCACGGTGTTTCATATCGGCGCCATCGGGTTCGTGCCGTTCGCACTGGGCCATGCCGGGTTCACCTGGGCCGATATTGCCTTCACCGAAGACCAGCCGACCCCCAGCGCGACCAACGGCACGCCCTGGGCGCCTACGGCATACGGCCCCATCTTCACCACCGACACCGCCAACGCCAAAACGGCGTTCCGCAATCTGCTGCTGTACAACATCACGCAGGGCATGCAGTTGAACAGCGGCCAGGTGGTCATCGACGGCATCTTCGGCCAGGTCTTCCAGTTCGCCATCGACATCAAGAACGCGGCCGACGTGATGCACGTGCACAACGTCCACCTTTGGCCGGACTGGCAGCAGAACAACAACGTCTACAACTACACCAATCTGAACGCCGACGGCATCTTGTCCGAGCGCGATGACAACCCCGAGTTTTCGGACATCTTCGTCTACGCCCACCGCTCGGCGGTGCATTTCGTAAATGGTACCGCCGCCAAATCGACCAGCAAATTCAAGATCACTGGGCTGGACGCGGACACCACCGTCTACCCGATCTTCGTGGAGGCCGATAACACCACCGGCATCATCACCAGCCTCACGACCAGCGGTTCCGCGATCAGCACCGCCAATGGTGGCCCGGGTGGCCGGCTGACCGGAAGCTCCGGCATCGAAATCACCGGCAGCAACAATTTCATCCGTGTCCAGGGCTACGACATCCAGAACACCGACCGATCCGCGGTCGAGCTTCTGGGGACAGGCAACGCCCTGTATTTGGCCAATGGCAGCCTCAACAATTGGAGCAGCGCCGGCGGCGTCCCCTACGCGATCAATCCCGGCACGGGCAACATGGTGCAGGCATGCGGCTTAAAATTGCTGCCCGGCGTATCGGATCTTTACACCCTGGCGCCCGGCGCGGTGCAGCGCTGCGGTAATCTGCCGTTGGTGACAATGTACACCGCGCCCGGCTCCTACTCCCTCACCCTGGAGCCACAGACGGTGGTGCTGCGGGTGGAGGCCGTGGGCCCCGGCGGTAATGGTGGCAACGGGGCCGCCTGCGCCTCGGGCACGGCGGCGCCGGGCGGCGGCGGCGGCGGCGGCGGCACCCATGTGAAGGCGGATTTCGTCGCCGCGTCTCTGCCATCCGGCACGATCCCGATCGTCGTCGGGCAGGGCGGCGGCCATGGCATCAGCGGCACGGCCACCAGTTTCGGCCCAACCACCAGCGTCACCTACGATCTTGTTGCCTATCCCGGCGGCAATGGTGGTGACGCAGCCTGCGCCACCATCGCGGCCGGCGGCGGCGGCGGCGGGTTCTTTACCGGGGCGGGCGGCAATGCGGTCGGGGCAACCCCGGGTGCGGCGGGCACGGGCGGTGGCCAGGCTGGGCAAACCTCCAGCGTCAACATCTACAACAGCGACCCTGTTGGCGGCGGTGGCGGCGCGGGTTCCGCCGCATCCGGCATTACCCCGGCATCGGGGAGTTCGTTCACCAGCTTCGGTGGCCAGGGCGGTGCCCCGGGTGGCGGCGTCAGTGCGGCTGGCGCGCCTTCCAGCGGCGGCCTGGCCAATGGATCGAATGGACGCATCAGCGGCCCGCTGATCGGCAGTGCCGGGGCGGCCCCGGGCGGGAGCGCGACGCA
>NZ_LMUY01000160.1 GCF_009765685.1 Acidisphaera sp. L21
CGCGAAACGTCATGATCGGGTAGCCGCCCCATTCCCGGCTGGCGACCATGGCGTTCTTGTCGAAGGTGACCTTCTCCTTCAACACCCGGCTGACGGATTGCAGGACATTGCCATGCACCTGGTGGCGCACCCCATCCGGGTTGACCATCGCCCCGGAATCCTGCCCCACCGTCACCCGCGTCACGGCGACCTCGCCGGTGCGGCTGTTCACCTCGACCTCCGCCGCCCAGGCTGCCCAGGCGGCGCCATAGCCAGGGAATTGACTATGCACGTACACCGCATAGGCGAATCCTTGCCCACGCAGGATCTCGCCCTCGGCTTCCTTCCGCGGCGCCGTGCGCGGTTTCCAACCGACACGGGCGGCCACCGCACGAACCAAATCTGCCGCCCGCGCGTCCTTCAAATAGCGCAGCCGGTATTCGACGGGATCGACCCCCGCCTCCATCGCCAACTCATCGATGAAGCATTCATGGGCGAAGCTGTTGGGTAGCGCCGACACGCCGCGAAACCACGACGCCCGCACCAGCGGCGCCAGATCGGCGCAGGCAATGCGCATGGCCGGGTAGTCGTAGGGCGGCACCGCCGTGCGATCCCCCATC